>NVVW01000030.1 GCA_002733505.1 Methylophaga sp.
AGACACAGCTTGAGTAGAAAAAAGTTGTTGCCAAGAACCACCATTGCTTTGGCTAAATAAGGTGAATTCTTTAAGGGCACGATTGCTGGCCGGCACATAAAGTGATACAGAATCTAATTGGTAGATATCATTAGCATCACCAGCTTCACCTGTAACACCCTCTTGAATACGGTCAAAAGTAAATTCAAAAGTATTGGACATATCGCTCGATCGGCTTAACCAATCTTTTCCCCAAACTCCGTTAATAACACCATCATTAATATATGATGGTGACCATGTGCTAGAAGGCGGAACGACATCTCTGATACCTCCTGGTGATTCAGTCACATTGATCGGATCTGCCTTAATATTCGTGGCAATCCCGATACTGGAAGCCAAATAAAGAATTAAAAATAGAAGCTTAATCATGAATAGTCGTTTGCATAGTGCGTGATATATAGTCAGGATTACCATAACTGCTGAACTCACTTTTTGCTGTGATTTGATATACATTCTGGGTAATTGTATCTTCAGAATAGCTACCCAGTAACTGGCAAGAAACGGTAACCGTAAAGTTATTAATATTGGGAGAAAGTATCGTGTTTGTAACGCAACTCCCACCATTATTTATGATTCGGGAGATCCCCCATTCAATGCCCGCATTTGCAGTTTGATAAGCGCGAGCACTTTGCAATGCCAACACCGTAGTCCGCTGTTGAACGCTGGCAATATTAACAAGATATTGGCCTAATAAACTCACTATTACTAATACAAAAATAGCGCCGATTAATGTGATGCCTGACTGATTGTTCATGGCTGATTATTTACATGTATTTGATGTAATAGGCGTATGGACTCTCCTGTTTCATCTGCAAGAACGAGCTCAATTGTGACTAATCCTGCTCTAGCACTGGAACCCGCGTTATAGCTGAATGTACAAGCTGAAATATAGTTAGCCTGAATAGCATTACCACTGGTGGGTGGCACAGGTTGTGTTGCTTGAATGGCATAACTATCATAGCGAATGAGCACTTTATCCTTCGCGGCTGAAGCAGAGGTATCACAGGAGTAAGTGACGGGTGTATCGATGATAAAAAATCGTTGCTGTGGTGATGAAAAGGGGAATTGGAAAGCAGAAAATACAATACTATTAGCGCTAGATGAATTACTTATAATTGATGTGTTATTTCCTGCATAAGGGTTGGCACCGACTGTGTTGAGTGGATAGATAACAACACGGTCACTTCCTAAGCTGATATTAGAAAAATTTTGCAGTGGACCCAGCGAATCAAAGCGGGTGTCGGCTATTGAAAAATCTAAAATATCACCACTTGCATCACTGGCTAATTGAGCACGATAACGCCCGCCATCGACCAGATGAAGTAGCTCTAATGTTTTTCCGTCAGCAGAGATACGAATACTATTAGGTAGAGCACGGCGAATATCACGCTGCATACGCTGTAAGGCAGAATCAGCCGCTGCGGTAAGTGTGGCACGGCGTGAACTATCCATATAAGCATTAATAGGTTGGGTTAATATAGAGGATGTTATTGCAGCAACAATACCACCTAATACGATGGTGATAATCAGCTCAATTAAGGTAAAACCTTGTTGTTTTCTGCGATTAGACATGACTAATAACTCGCTCGATAACCGACAAGCTCAATAGTCGTTATGCTGGGTAGCGTGACAGAAACAGTGATGGCTTTCATTGTGACACCAGAAACAGTGCTATCAGCCACGGTGATAGTAACATTGTAATTTTCAAGCCCTGCAATAGCACTACCAGACTGATCAATAGCGCCGGGATCTGCAAGGCCACTGTAATCATCAATATTATCAAAGGTTGCCCGTGTTTCACCTGCATTACTACCATTGGGATCGGTTATAGGAAGTAGTAAAATTTCTTCAAGATACGATTCTGCAATAGCAATCGCTTGAGACTGGATAATAGGATCAGCACTGTATTTAGTGGTGATATGAACCACACTTAAAATACCGGAAAGTGCGATGCTAATAATCACAATAGTGATAATCAGCTCAATTAATGTCGCACCACATTGGTGAACATGGTGGTGTGATTGATTACGGAGTACTGTCATAGCTAAATCCAGTAGCAGCGACAATGGATATTCGGCGAAAACCAACAGAAATTGTATTGTCAGTATTAGCACGGCCTAATGCATCGAATGTTGTACTAGCTTGTGTGGCAGTCAGGCTAACATTAGCTTGTTTGCCGGTGTAATTGCTTTCTCCTGTCGCAGGATGACGAATAGTTAAGCCCGATGAAAAATTACCGCTGTCACAGCTATTATCTCGTAACACCGAATAACTATTGGCACTTATGGAAAAACGTATATTGCATCCTGTAGCAACCGCTACCTTTTGGGCATAACGTACCGCGTTTAAGGTGTCATCAAATAAAACACGCTCGTCAAAACCGGAGCTACCGATAAAACGAGGCAATGCAACCGCAGAGACTATACCTAGCAATACAATTACCAATATGAGCTCAATTAGTGTAAAACCTAAATGATAGCAAGAGCGTGATAACATATTAGGGTATCCTAAATTAAGCCTCAAAAAATCAGAAAATCAAAAATCAAGGGGTCAGCCAGCTTGAAAAATTAAAAATTTAACCAAAATAAAGTTGACTGACCCCTTGATTTTGTTTTGCTAACAACTTGATTCTATAACCAAATATCTACCTTGTTAACAGGCGGTATCAATAATTGTATAAGTAGGTGAGTCTCCTACGTTAGCCGCCTGACTGTATTGAATTTCGCAATTATTGACATTATTTAATCTAAACTCCCTACCGACACGAGTGAACCCATCTAGCACAAGAAGGTTTGTTAGACCATTATTATTTTGTTGTGGATAGAGATATCTAACACGAATATCACCATCAACTAGCGTTGCGATGCCATTGTTATTCATATCGACCCATTCAGCGGTGTCGGTTGGACTTACGCTTTGAATTAAAGCTTTGGCGTACACCATTTGTGAGGCAGATTGCAGCGCCGCTTTCACGCTATTTAAGCTGGCA
Organism: Methylophaga sp.; assembly: GCA_002733505.1. GTDB lineage: Bacteria > Pseudomonadota > Gammaproteobacteria > Nitrosococcales > Methylophagaceae. The sequence continues at coordinate 3,029 of NVVW01000030.1, forward strand.
ATTTTGGCATCTTTTTGTAAGTTTACAAACTTAGGCAAGGCTGTAGCAGCTAAGATACCCAAAATTACAATTACCATAACCAGTTCAATTAATGTAAAACCTTGTTGTTTTTTCATTATCTTTCTTCCTTATAAATTCAGCAACAACTTCTATTTAGTTGCCAGTGTCTAACGACCCATAGCGGCACTGCCTAAATCCCACATTGGCAAGAACACTCCTAGGGCCAAAATTAATACCATTACACCTATCACTGTTATCATGATCGGCTCAATGGCACTGCTTAACTTTTTTGTATCATATTCGACTTCGCGTTCATAAAAATTGGCGACTTCATCTAACATATCGTCCACCGCGCCAGTTTCTTCACCTACATTTATCATTTGTAGCACTAAAGGGGTAAATAAATTGCTGGCAACTGCAGTCTGAGTAAGGGATTCACCGTGTTCTAGGCCATCGCGCATAGCTAAAATTCTTTTTTCAATATAGCTATTATCAACCGCGCGACTGACAATAACTAAGGTTTGGGTGATGGGTACGCCAGCACGAAAAGCCATTGAAAAGGCACGTGAGAATCGGGCTAGCGTAGCACGATTGACAATATTGCCGACGAGAGGTAATCGTAGTTTTTGTCGATCCCACTTATATTTGCCTTCATCGGTGTTGATATAAGCTTTGATTACCATAAAACCACTAATTAAGCCGACCAAGATAAACTGCCAATAATTCACTGTAAATTGTGATGTTGCCATTAATATTTTTGTTGCCCCGGGCAGTTCACTGCCAAAAGATTCAAATACTTTGGCAAATTGGGGGATCACCATTAAATTAATAATGCCTATCGCAATCGCCATTGCGATCATGACAAACATGGGATAACGTAAGGCTTCTTTAACGCGATCTTTGGTTTCTTTATCAATTTCTAAATATTTATAGATATGCTGAAAAGCGATATCGAGTTGACCGGTATTTTCACCCACACTCATCATGCTGATAAATAAGTTGGAGAAAATCTGAGGATGTTTCTGCATGCTTCCTGCTAATGAACGTCCTGCTTCAAGATCGCTGGCAATTTCACCTACAGCATTACGCATACCTTTATGGGTCATATGTGTTTGTAGACCTTTTAAAGTAGGTAGAATCGAAATACCCGCTTTGAGTAGTGTCGCCATCTGGCGGCTGAACATTATTAATTCGTTTGCATCGGGTATGGGGTTATCAAGCAGATCTTGAATTTTTTCAAGTGTATTAGCCTGTTTAAGTTCGGGAGTTATTATATCGATTGGCGTAATGCCAATATTGATTAGGTGAGTGGCTGCATCGTTGCTTGAACTTGCCTCCAGCTCACCAGAGACTGATTCGCCTTGTGAATTTCGACCTTTGTATTGAAAAGCAGGCATTTTCTACTCTACCGTTGTAGCGGGTACGTTAACATCAAGATCACTAGCAATACGAATAATTTCATCTAAGCTGGTGATACCTTGTTTCGCTAGTTCAACTGCATTGCTGGCTAATGTTTTGTTGCGCTGTTGTTGTGTTGCCAGCGCAATGAAAGAAGTATTATTACCCTGTTGTAAAGCATCAGTTAATTCAGCTGTCATAACTAATAATTCATAAACACCCACCCGACCTTTATAGCCCGTATTTTTACACTGCTGACAACCAACTGCTTGGTGAAGATCAGGCAGTTGTTCAGGCGAATCGAGTAATTGAGACAACCAATGCTGTTCTTGCTCATCAAGTGTGTGTGGCTTATGACATTCTGGGCATAAACGACGAACAAGTCGCTGCGCCATTACTGCTCGCAATGATGATGCCAGTAAAAAACTTTCTGCTCCCATGTCTAATAAACGACTGACGGTACTAATGGCATCATTAGTATGAAGCGTAGAAAACACTAAATGTCCTGTCATCGCCGCTCTTAGACCAATTTCAACCGTTTCTTGGTCGCGCATTTCACCAATAAGAATAACATCGGGATCTTGGCGTAAGGCGGTGCGAAGTACGGTAGGGAAAGTGAGCCCTATTTTTTCGTGAATTTGTACCTGATTGATACGTGGTAGTAAATATTCGACTGGATCTTCAGCAGTAATAATTTTAGTTTCAGCTGAATTAATCTCACTTAACGCAGCATAAAGTGTGGTGGTTTTACCGCTACCGGTAGGGCCAGTAACTAACACTAAGCCATGTGGCTTTTTAATGAGTTGGCGTAATGGTAATAAAATGTCATCCGGGATCCCTAATTTACTGAAATCGAGCAAACCTTTAGAATGGTCAAGCAAACGCATAACAACGGATTCACCATGCACCATCGGCATCGTTGATAAACGGACATCAATATTTCTACCTTTTACTTTAATATTAAAACGCCCATCTTGCGGCAGACGTTTTTCAGAAATATTGAGCCCAGCCATTAGTTTTAGGCGAGAAGTCAGTGCGGGGGCAATGCGGGTCTCGTCGACAATTTGTTCTTGTAAAATGCCATCGATACGTTGGCGGATCCTGAGTACGGTAGCATCTGGCTCAATATGTATATCTGATGCTTGTGTTGCGACCGCATCTTCAAAAATAGCTTGCAATAATTTTACTACGGGTGCATCAGCGGTAGAGGTTGATTGAGTAATAGATTGCAGATCAAAATCACTTTCTGCCAGTTCATCATCCAGCACTTCTGCTAACGAATCAATTTGATCTGTTTTTCGATAGTCAGCATCTATGTGTTTAAGCAGATCACTTTCACTAATAGCGGCAATGTTAATGGGTGTTTTTAATACTTTTTGTATTTCATCGTAGGCATAGATATCCGTTGGATCCGCCATGCCGACTAAAATATGTTCATTTTCTTTGCTAAGTGCAATAGCCCTAAACCGGCGTGCATAAATTTCTGGCAATAGGTGGAATATTTCTAGGTCAATAGGGTGCTGACGAAGGTCAAGATAAGGAATTTTAAGTTGTTGAGAAAGTAGCCTGAGTAATTGTGATTCTTCAATATAACCCAAATCGATTAGCGTTCGACCTAATTTGCGACGTGTTTTCTTTTGTTCTTCAAGCGCTGCAGTGAGTTGTGATTCAGAAATCAGCTTATTTTCAACTAACAGGTCGCCAATTCGAAGGCGTTTTTTAATATTCATTAAGGAGCCTCTGAACAAGTTTGGACGAAGTAGCTTGCGTCAAAAATGTTCAGTTTCAAGGCTGAAAACGCAGGTAATAGCATGTTATTGCCAAGTTTTTTAACGCAGAAACTGGATATTTTGGGCGTGAGATATGAGTTCATAACTTGTTCAGAGGCTCCTTAAGCTACTTTTTCAGTTATGGATGCAGCTGAGTCAAGATGTAGCCATAGCTCATCATTGCGTTGTTCAATAGTAAGTGAAGTTAAAGACTCACTTGCACAAGGGCCTAAAATGCAATAACCATCATTAAGATTAAATAGGGCACCATGAGTCGCACATTGGATATGTGATTGCTCGAGTGACAAAAATTCATTAGCTTGCCAATTTAAAGGAATACCCAGATGAGGGCACTGATTTTTATAAGCGTGTATAGCATCATCATGTTTGACTAGAAATAATTCAAATTTTCCCTGCTCAAAATCTAAGCTGAAACCACGCGGATTTCCTTGCGTTATTTCTTGCTTATTGCATAAAAAATGATGAGTCATGTTGTGTTCTTTATTCTAAATTAAATTAGTCAAACCTTGTTGACCACATTTTCTTCCTGCTAATTGACACGCCCTTGTGAGCGCTTGAGATAACTCTAATTTATTGAGTAGTCCGTCAATAAATGCGGCATTAAACGTGTCCCCTGCGCCTAAGGTATCGACCACATTGGGCGGATCATAAGTTTTACTATGAAATAACTGCTGTTTTTCATTTATTGCCCATGCACCTTGATTGCCCCAGGTGCAGCTAGCGACGATTTCTTTTGGCAAGGAAATTAATAATTCTTCAGCTGTTTTATGGTGATATGCGACGGCATAATCTTTAGAAAATAGTACAATAGAAGGCAGTGAAAATAAGGTTTCAATCCCTATACGGGGCTTTTCAACTTCGAGCGAACAGGGGAGTGAGGGGTGATGTTGATTAAGATAGTGCAGCATCAGCTCTGTTTGTTCAATATTCCGACCTTCGAAATGAACCCAATCAAACTGTGATAAATCAATTTTTTTAAAATCAGCAAAGCTGAATTCAGGGCAATCTCTATGGTGGACAATGCTGCGGCTACCTGTTTCCTGGCTGACACTGATATACGAAGTGGGCATTTTTCCACTGCTTATAATACGACAAGCCGAACTATCAATATTAAAGTGGGCTAATTCTTGTTTGATGATGCTACTATCAGCTTCATCAATTAAGATGCCAGCCCAATAGCATTTATGTCCTAATTGGCTTAATACTACTAAGGTGTTAGTTGCGTTGCCTCCTCGCACTTTTCGCTGAGAGAGGGCGCGCACTTCTGTATCTTCTGATGGATAAGTTTCGACAGTATTGATAATGTCGAGTGTAGCGATACCAACAGCAACAATTTTTGCCATAATATGTTTTACAGTGAATCAAAAACCGCGCTGACAACGTGAGTAATTTCATTCACATCACCTACACCAGCAACACTATGCAGTTTGTTTTGCTTAGTATAAAAATCGACCAAAGGCGCAGTTTGTTGTTGATACACATTGAGACGATTGCCGATGGTTTCTTCGTTATCGTCAGCACGTTGGAATAATTCACCATTACAGGCATCGCAATGGCCTGCAACTTTAGCGGGCGATAAATGAATATTATAAATTGCACCACAGTCTTTGCAGGTGCGGCGGCCCGTTAAGCGCTGTAATAATTCATCAAAGGCGACATCAAGTAATACTACGCCTTGTAAGGGTTGGTTGAGCTCTGAAAGCATGGAATCTAACGCTTCGGCCTGTGCAATATTACGAGGGAAGCCATCAAGAATATAACCGTTATTTGCATCATCTTCTGCTAAACGTTGTTTTATCAAGCCAATTACAATGTCGTCTGATACCAATGCACCGGCATCCATTGCCGTTTTTGCTTTTTTGCCTAATTCAGAATCAGCGCTAACAGCAGCACGTAATAAATCGCCTGTAGAAACTTGAGGGATATTATATTTTTCCGAAAGTACAACGCTTTGCGTGCCTTTTCCCGAACCGGGCGCACCTAATAAAACTGTTCTCATGTTTACCTCTAAATGTGTATTTAAGTTATATACCCGTGATCATTCAATCTGTAAATTTCAGACCAAAAGCTAGAAAACCAGCACTTCGTTGCAATGTTTGATAAGGACTAGTCATTACCTTCACATTGCGCGCTTGTTCTGGCTTCCTATTTTTGCCCTGAATCTTCACACATTGAATGATCACGGCTATGAATCTAACATTACAGAAGTAATGTTTTCAAGTTGTTCGTTCATTTGATGAACAATTTCTGGTAATACGTCGGTATTTAATTGTAATAAGGCCCATGCTTCTGCTTCTATTGGCACAGTTGAATCATCACCTTGTCGCGCTATTCCAACAATAATATCAGCGAGATGAACAACAGCGGCTTCAGTGGGATAGTTTTTAGCTTCTGAGGGGAATAGGTGATAACGAATCACCTCTCCTATTGATGGTGGTAAGCGCCATGCTTGGCTTAATGCCAAACCTACCTCACAATGATCAAAGCCAATGATCCGTTTCTCAGCTTGGTGTACGGGTTCATTATCAAAACGTGCAGCCATCAATACTTGCTTAGAAAGCTCTGGTAGAGTTTGGTATAACACCAAACTACCAATATTATGCAATAAACCTAAAATAAAAAAACGTTCGGTAGCGCGTTGGCCACATTGCTTGGCAATATACGTTGAGGCAATCGCGCAACTGAGACTTTGATGCCAAAACTCATTTACATTAATAAGACTATCGGGAATATCTTTGAATGTATTAATAACAGAGGTAGCAAGCACCAAATTTGTCAGCTCGGTGGTGCCAATAATGGTAATGGCACGTGAAATAGTGGCTATTTGGGATGGAAAACCATAAAAGGCGCTATTTACTATTTTGAGTAATCGCGCTGCTAATGCGGGATCAGTGTTGATGACAGCACTAATATGTTCAGCTGAACTATTTTTATCATTCAACATTGAAGCCAGTTTATTATAAACAGTTGGTGGAGAGGCCAGTTCAGGTGTCCGTTCGACTAACATTATAGGTGTGAGAGTCATTTTTAGTTAGATGTTAATTAAGCACTATAGTCGAAGAGCTAGACAAAAACTGGCTAATACTTGCACCAAGTTTGCCAGCAAATCGGTCTAAAAAATTAGGTCGCAATGTGTAGTCAATAATATCTTCAGCGCCAATAATGTCACGAGCTACGGTACTGCTATTGGCTAAACCATCGATAAGTCCTAACGGTAGTGCTTGTTCGCCAGACCAAAAAAGGCCAGAAAATAGATCAGGATTATTGGCTAATCTATCACCACGACCTTGTTTTACTACATCGATAAATTGTTGATGAATATTATCAAGCATAGTGTGAGCATGTTGAATATCTTGCTCTCTCACTGGTAAGAAGGGATCAAGAAAGGCTTTATTGTCGCCCGCAGTGATTGAGCGGCGTTCAATGCCCAGTTTTTCTATCGCATCTGTAAAGCCAAACGTATCCATACGTACACCAATTGAGCCGACAATACTGGCTTTGTCAGCATAAATTTCTTGGGCAGCCACAGCAATATAATAACCTCCAGAGGCACATACATCTTGGATCACAGCATAGACAGGAAAATCAGGCCGCATAGCTTTTAGGCGATTGATTTCATCATTAATGATCCCTGCCTGAACGGGGCTGCCCCCAGGCGTGTTTAAACGAATAATTAATCCCTTTGCATTTTCATTATCAAAGGCATCACGTATACCAGTAATAACGGTATCCGCATTAGCTTCGGCATCAGCAGCAATAACGCCATTAATATCAACCAGTGCGGTATGTGTTTCATTATGAATAGGCGCAGTATTCGATGAAAACATTATGATTAGCAACGCGACCAGATATAAAGCGATAAAGCCTTTAAAAATATAACCCCATCGACGAGATTTTTGTTGCTCTTTTAGTGCCGCAAAGGCTAGGTCTTCTAAAACACCACGTTCCCATGTGTTAGATTCGTTTTCAAGTGATGACATATCTATTTATTCCGAATAGTTAAGATATAAAGTAAATCATAAGTACTACTGGACTACAAGTTATCTAGCCATTGCTGCGCTTGAAATAAGTCATTTACAATATCAAGTGGCTTGCAAACTTGCAATAATTTGGTGCTATGAGCACCATGACTAATGCCTAAACTATCAGCCCCTGCATTATGTGCCATTTGTAGGTCGTATTCGGTGTCACCAATCATTAGCGTTGTTTTGGGGGTAGCACCACAGTAATCAATTAACTCTTCCAACATCTGTGGATGCGGTTTTGAATGGCATTCATCAGCGCAACGCGTTGCATGGAAAAAATCAGATAATGTTGTACTTTTTAATACCTTATCTAAACCTCGTCGGCTTTTACCCGTTGCTACGCCAAGAAAACACTCTTTTTTGCTTAGCCGTTGGATGAGTGAGAAGGCGTTATCAAATAAAACTGGGTCAAAAGAACTATTTAGCCAAATTTGCTTATAGGTATTGGCTAATTGTTGAATTATTTTGTCACTGGCATCGGGATAAAGCGTCAATGCGGCTTCGGTTAAGCCTAAACCAATAATATGACTGATGGCGCTGTCTGCTAATGGCGGCATTGATAATTGTTTGATAGCTTGCTGCATGCAGTTGACAATATGGCCGGTTGAATCCATCAGTGTGCCGTCCCAATCAAATACGATTAATTCATATTGACTCATGTTTGTGTTCTTAGCTTATCAATCACATTTTGTAATTGTGTCGGTAAAGGTGCTTCAAAAAGTAATTTTTCAGATGATGATGGGTGGGTAATGCCTAATTTCCAGGCATGTAAAAACAAGCGTTTTAAACCTAGTTTCTTCATATCTCGATTGAAATTGCGATGGCCATATTTATCATCACCAGCAACGGGATGATTTAGATACAATGAATGAACACGAATTTGATGGGTGCGACCGGTAAACAGTACAACTTCAGTTAATTGAGCTTGGGAATAGCGCTCGATGGGAATAAATACGGTTTTTGCATATTTCCCTTGCGGGTTTAGTTGCACCATTCGTTCGCCAGAGGAAACGACATTTTTAAGTAAAGGATGCTCGACTAGTTTTTCTCCATCATCCCAACTACCTTTTAATAAGGTGAGGTAATGTTTATCTAAATCATGCTGAATCATTTGCTGTTGCAGATTGAGTAAGGTATTGCGGTTTTTTGCTAATAATAAACAGCCCGAAGTATCACGATCAAGACGATGAACTAATTCAAGATAAGGTTGATCTATTCGAATAATACGCAGTGCTTCAATAATACCTTGCTGAATATTTGTACCTGCGTGCACGGCTAGACCGGGCGGTTTATTGAGTACAAGCAAATCATCATCTTCAAATAAAACACACTCAGTTAATTGTTGTTTCAGGCGGTCACCAACAAATGTAGTAGTATTTTTTTCGCTAGTATGAAAGGGAGGAATTCGGATCTTATCCCCAGCCTGAATTTTATAAGTTTGTTTTATGCGGCCTTTATTAACGCGCACTTCACCTTTGCGAATCGCTTTATAGATGCGACTTTTAGGTACGCTTTTTTCTAAGGTAAGCAAAAAATTATCAATTCTCTGGCCTGCTTGAGCCGCTGAAATATCGATAAATTGCACAGGATTAGTTTTAGTATTGGCTGCATTCATAAAATTTAGACTTGCTGATATAGCAATAGGGTGTTATATTCTGATGTTGGTTTTATTGTATTTAAGTCGAGTAAGTATACCGACTTTTTTCAATTTAACCGAGTAGCGAGGTCGCTCCTTTTTGTTTAAAGATAATAAATATACAGAAGTTGATGCGGCAAAGCCCAAAATTTTAGATAAGGCATTTGGCATTAGTCGAATGTGGTAGGGTGCTCCCCAAAATGTTAAGGGGAAGATTTTAATGGTTCCCACGTCTTGGTGACAATAATAAAAATGTAACACCAGGCAGGACAGGCAAGTAATTAATAAATGTAGATATCTGGCGATCTATACCATGGGGTAAAGCGCTGATATTGAATTAAGATCACAATAAAAGTGGTCGTGGCTTAAAGAATAAAGCCATCGAAGTAAGTGAAAGCAATGCGCAGATGTGTAAGACGCATTGTAACTATTAATTGCATATCGTAACGATATGACGTCCAGCATGATCAATGTGATTATGCATTATTCTTGCAAAGGGTAAGAATACAACGTGTGAACCTCGATATTAACGAGCAAAGCTAAATAGCTATTGCTCAAAAGAGGTTATAAATGAAGCGAATTTTAATTAACGCAACCCACGATGAGGAGTTGCGTGTAGCGATGGTCGACGGCCAACGCTTGTTTGATCTGGATATTGATGTTCCATCGCGGGAACAAAAAAAAGGCAATATCTACAAAGGAAAAATCACCCGAGTTGAGCCCAGTCTTGAAGCTGTATTTGTAGAATACGGTTCAGAGCGACAAGGGTTTTTACCCCTCAAAGAAATTTCAAATACGTACTACAATGAGCGCCAGAAGAAAGAAGGCGAATCATCGGGTCGCATCAATGTGCAAGATGTACTTAAAGTCGGCCAAGAGTTAGTTATTCAAGTTGAGAAAGAAGAGCGCGGTAACAAAGGTGCAGCATTAACAACGTATATCAGCTTAGCAGGTCGTTATTTAGTATTAATGCCTAATAGCCCACGTGCGGGTGGTATTTCACGTCGCATTGAAGGTGATGAGCGCGCGCAATTACAAGAAGCATTGCGTTCGCTAGAAGTGCCAGAAGGCATGGGGATGATTGTTCGCACTGCAGGTGTGGGCAAGCAAACCGAAGAGTTGCAGTGGGATCTAGAATATCTCGTTCAATTATGGACTGCGATTGACAAGGTCACCAAAGAGCGTAGCGCGCCCTTCTTAGCATATCAAGAAAGTAATATCATCATCCGGGCATTACGCGATTATTTGCGCAAAGACATCAGTGAAATATTAGTTGATTCGCCTGAAGTGTATAAAACAGGCCATGATTTTATGAGCATGGTGATGCCGCACGAACTAGATAAATTCAAGCTATACCAAGACAAAGTACCTTTATTTACCCGTTACCGAATCGAAAGCCAAATTGAAACGGCATTTCGCCATGAAGTGCGATTGCCTTCAGGTGGCGCCTTAGTGATTGATCCGACAGAAGCATTGATCGCTATTGATGTGAACTCGGCACGCGCTAACAAAGGTGGTGATATTGAAGAAACGGCCTTTAATACTAACTTAGAAGCAGCAGAAGAAATTGCACGGCAGTTGCGTTTGCGGGATCTCGGTGGTCTAGTGGTGATTGACTTCATTGATATGGGACCAAGCCGCCATCAACGCGAAGTAGAAAACCGTTTGCGTGACCATCTGAAAGTTGATCGTGCGCGCGTTCAAGTGGGTCGTATCTCACGCTTTGGTTTATTAGAAATGTCGCGTCAACGCTTGCGTCCATCACTAGGCGATGCACATGAAGAGGTGTGTCCACGCTGTTCTGGTTTAGGTCATATACGAGGTGTTGAATCATTAGGATTGGCAGTCTTACGATTACTTGAAGAGGAAGCAACTAAAGATCGTGTTACTCAGTTAGTGGTGCAACTTCCTGTTGCAGTAGCAACGTTTATGCTCAATGAGAAACGCCTTAAATTAGATGCCATTGAACGCAGGCATGAGGTGAAGTTATTACTCATTCCTAATCCGCATATGGAGACACCGCATTATGATATTGAGCGGATCCTGGATGGCAATAAACAGGGTAAAGTAAGTCACCATTTGATGGTGAAACCTGAGATTGAAACTCCAGAAGCATTGAAGGATAAACCGGTTGTTGAACAGGCGGCAGTAAGAGGTGTTGCACCCTCTGCACCTGCACCTGCACCTGTGCCAAAAGAGGTGAAAAAACCAAGTTTACTGAAACGTTTATTGGCTGTGCTTACAGGGCAAGCTGTTGAAGATGAAGCGCCTGTAGTAGAGCAGAAACCAGAACACAAGCCTAGGCATGAACAGAATCGTCGTCCACCGCGTAATCGCAACAATAATAACCGTCGTGTCCAACGCAATAATCGTCCTAAGCAAGATAAAAATGATCAAGACCAGAAAAAGCAGGAGCAAGGCAGCGAACAGATAAGCAAATCACAACAAGGTCAAAGTGATGAACAGTCACAAAGCCGAAATGCTAATGTGAAACGCTCTCGTCGAGGAGGCCGTCGTCGTCGTCCGCGTAATGAAAATGAACCGAATAAGAGTGTAGCCGAGGATGCAGGTAACAAAGCGATAGTTGAGAAAAAAGAAGTGGATGGCAATGCCGTGCCCAATAAGACTACAGATGAAAAAAATGGTAATGTGCCGGCAAAAGCAAATAGCTCAACGCCTGAAATTGATGGTAACAAACCTACAGCAGAAAACAAGCCTGTAAAGAAGCCAAACCGTTCTAGAAATTCAGGGCCTCGCCGCCGTCCTGTAGTAAAAGATAAACCTGAAAATACGGTAGCAGTATCAGAAAAAGTGGAAAAACCAGCTCAGTCAGCAGATAATGTTGAAAAGAAGGTTGAGGTGAAGAAGCGTGCACCGAGAAAACCTAAGCCAAAAGCTAAGGAAGAAACTACTCAAAAAGATGATGCCAACGAATAATAAATACAGCAGTGAAATCCTGTTGACCTTATTGGGTCAACAGGTGATTTATCAAAGCAAAAAATGCGAGATTATAGAGCTGCTGGATGGCTGTGAGTTGGTGCTGCAGGTCTTAGAAGAAGGCACCAGCATACAAGCAACCCAATATGGTGAAGGGCACAGAAATGTGCCAGCGACTTATATTTTGTCAATCTTTGATGGTGAGGGTAATTTACATGCTGATCTCATAAGTGCAGGTCTTGGTGATCTGTTAAAACGGCTATGCAATAATTCATAAAAATTAATTAAATTTGAATATTGATTATTGACAATGATGGCTTTATTGCACTAGTCTAAGGTTGACTAGGGGGAGTTAAAAGAAAAATATAGCGTTAAAAGGTAGTGTAGATGTTGCGCTGGATACTCTCTTAGCAAACGGTATTGTAACTTGCTAGAATGGAGCTGAATCAAATTATGTTAATAAAACTTGGCTAACTGTTTATGCGGTTATTCTAGTTTCATAATTTGAACCCAAAATTATTTGATTAGATCGGATTTTATATGAAAGAATATGTTATTAATTTAAACCAGCTAAATATGAATGATGTTGACCGTGTTGGTGGTAAAAATGCGTCACTAGGTGAAATGATTTCCAATTTATCTGGATCGGGTGTACTGGTTCCCGGTGGTTTTGCAACCACAGCAGATGCTTTTCTGGAATTTCTTGCATTTGAAGGCTTGAAAGGGCGTATTGACAGCACATTAGAGGCGCTTGACGTTGATGATATAGCGGCATTGACCCAATGTGGCGCTGAGGTTCGCCAGTGGGTGCTCGCTGCCCCCTTTCCTGAAGCATTAGAAAAAGCGATACGGGAGTCCTATGCTGCACTGGAACAAGATGCAGGTGATGAAGTGCCTGTTGCTGTTCGCTCATCTGCCACTGCTGAGGATTTGCCGGACGCTTCATTTGCTGGGCAACAGGAGACTTTCCTGAATATCTGCGGTATTGAAAATGTTCTTATTCGTATAAAAGAAGTATTTGCTTCACTTTATAACGATCGCGCCATTTCGTATCGTGTCCATCAAGGCTTTGAACATAGTGAAGTTGCGCTGTCTGCGGGCATACAACAGATGGTGCGTAGCGATCTTGCATCCAGTGGCGTTATGTTTACACTGGACACAGAGTCTGGCTTTCAAGATGTCATATTCATTACTTCCTCTTTCGGTCTTGGAGAGTGTATTGTTCAAGGTTCGGTTAATCCAGATGAATTTTATGTCTATAAACCCAACCTCAAAAAAGGTCTGCCTGCCATTTTGAAACGTGCAATGGGTAGTAAGACTGAAAAGATGATTTTCAATGATCAGGCATCAACACCGACCATCATTGTCGATGTGCCACCTGCTGAAAGCAAAACCTTTTCCCTCTGTGATGAAGATGTTGAAGTTTTGGCACAACAAGCACTTATTATTGAAAAACATTATGGCTGTCCTATGGATATTGAATGGGGCAAAGATGGTAATAATGGCAAAATTTATATTCTTCAAGCGCGGCCAGAAACAGTAAAAAGCCGTGAAGGGAAAACGATAGAGCGTTATCGCCTAGTGAAACGATCTAAGGTGTTGGCTGAAGGGCGCAGTATTGGCCAGAAAATTGGCAGTGGCGTAGTGCATGTGATTCAGGATGTAAAAGATATGGATCAACTGCTTGAAGGTGAAGTGCTGGTCACGGATATGACGGATCCCGATTGGGAACCGGTGATGAAACGCGCCTCTGCCATCATTACTAATCGGGGTGGGCGAACTTGTCATGCTGCGATTATCGCCCGAGAATTAGGCGTACCCGCTATTGTAGGCTGTAATACTGCTACCGATAATCTTAGTACAGGTCAAGAAGTGACGGCGTCATGTGCACAGGGCGGAACGGGTTTTGTTTATGAAGGCCTACTTGATTATAAAGTTAAAAAAATTGAATTGGATTCAATGCCTGATATTCCACTTAAGATAATGATGAATGTCGGCAATCCGGATCGTGCTTTCGACTTTTCTAGCTATCCAAATCATGGTGTGGGACTGGCGCGTCTTGAATTTATTATTAATAAAATGATTGGCGTTCACCCAAAAGCATTTCTTGAATATGATCAAATGCCAAAGGATGTTCAGCAAAAAATTACCGAGAGAATAGCAGGCTATTCAGATCCTGTTGATTACTTTGTTGAAAAACTTAAAGAGGGGATCGCAACACTCGCCGCTGCATTTCATCCAAGCCCAATCATTGTACGCTTGTCTGATTTTAAATCGAATGAATATTATAATCTTATTGGCGGGGATTTATTTGAGCCCCATGAAGAGAATCCAATGTTAGGTTTCCGCGGAGCTTCTCGTTATGTTTCTGAAGGTTTTCGAGAATGTTTTAAATTGGAATGTCAGGCATTGCTCAAAGTACGTGAAGAGATGGGTCTAACTAATGTACAAATAATGGTACCTTTTGTGCGTACCGTTGCTGAAGCTGCACAGGTTATCCAACTATTGGCAGATAATGGTTTGAAACGTGGCGAAAATGGCTTACGTATTGTGATGATGTGTGAATTACCATCAAATGCATTGCTGGCAAAAGAATTTCTCGAACATTTTGATGGATTCTCGATTGGTTCTAATGATCTGACTCAGCTAACACTAGGCATGGATCGTGATTCGGGATTAATTGCTGATAAATTTGATGAACGAAATCCTGCTGTAACAATGCTGATCAGTATGGCAATTAAGGCCTGTAAAGATGCTGGAAAATATATAGGGATCTGTGGTCAAGGGCCTTCTGATCATCCTGATTTTGCAGAATGGTTGATGGATGAAGGCATTGAGAGTATTTCACTCAATCCAGATACCGTTGTTGAAACATGGATCCAACTGGCAAAGAAACGTTGAAATAATTACGATCTCAATGGCTACGAGGGTATTCCCCCCAAACAACTTACAGTTTTAAGTTGTTTGGGGGGAGATATGAGTTCATGACTTGATCAGAGGGCTTTTCTCAGCTCACCGCTAGATTTAATGTCTTTCTAACTTCATCTAAATCATCTTGGGTATCAATACCATGGCCAGGATTTATCATTGCTTGAGTTAAATGAATGTTGTGACCGTTATATAAAACACGCAGTTGTTCCAGTGATTCTTCTTGCTCCAATACACAAGGTTCAAGATCGGTATAGTGCTTTAAAAAACTAGCACGATAGCCGTATAATCCTATATGGCGGTAATGAGGAAGCTCGGGTGGCAAGGTTGATTGCTGATCAAAATGATCCCGCATCCATGGGATAGGTGCTCGGCTAAAATACAGTGCATAACCCTGCTTATCCATAATGACCTTTACTGCATTAGGATCAAACACATGTTTTTCTTGGGTAATTTGATTATATAAGCTTGCCATATCAGCATCGGGATGTTGTTGTAAATCATCGGCAACTTGGTTGATTAGAGATGCCGGTAAGCAGGGTTCATCACCTTGTATATTGATAATAATATCTTCGTCTGCAAACTGACGTTTAGCTACTACTTCAGCTAAACGATCTGTGCCGGAAAGATGGTCGTTTCGTGTCATGCAGACATCGGCACCAAAAGCGGTGGCTACACGTTCAATACGCTCGTCATCAGTAGCAATAATTATGTGGGTAGCATGACTTTCTTGAGCACGCTGATAAACGTGCTGAATCATAGGTTTACCACTAATATCCAGTAAGGGTTTGCCTGGGAGTCTGCTTGAAGAATAGCGTGCAGGAATAACTACTTTAAACGACATTTAGCTCTCTTCATCAGCGGCAATTTCACGTGCTTCATCAACTAACATAACGGGAATATCATCACGAATGGGATAGGCTAGACGGCAGCCAGGGCAAATAAGCTCTTGTTGTTTTTTGTGATAATTAAGACTGCTTTTACAAGTGGGGCAGGCTAGAATTTCGAGTAAGGTTTTATCCATTGTTGGCGATCTCTGTTAATTTCTGAATAATATTATGTTCAAGTTTACCGCTTATTGTAGCTTCAATGGGGATAAACCACATGTTTTTAGTTGCAAATGCTTGGCATTTTACGGCATCTTTCTCTGTCATCAAAATAGTGGCATCGTCGCCAAACGCTAAATCATCCTTTTGGAAGTGATGATGATCGATAAATGGGTGACGCTGAATAACAAGCCCTGATGTTGCTAGCTCACTAAAAAAACGATCGGGATTACCTATGCCAGCAACAGCATGCACTGTTTTATTGTTGAAATAATCAAGTGTTCTAGTGAGGGATGAATCAAGCAAATTAATGGCTTTTCCTTGGGATAAGCTCATATTAAATTGATCTGACTTTCCGCCATTATAAACAATAAAGTCAACCGTATTGAGCCGAGATAAAGGTTCACGCAAAGGGCCAGCAGGCAAACATAAACCATTGCCGAAAAGCCGTTGGTTATCGACAACTACAATTTCAATATCACGCCCCAAGGCGGTATGCTGCAAACCGTCATCAGCAATAATAATATTACAATTATAATGATGGATCAGATAGTTAGCGGCTTCAACACGATTGGGTGAAATAGCCATTGGGCATTGTGTATGGCGACTAATAATAATTGGTTCATCGCCAACAATAACAGGGTCACTAGTCGGTGTGACATTTTGAGGGTAAGTTTTCGCTTGGCTACCATAGCCGCGGCTGATAATTCCTGGTCGATATCCTGCCTTTTTTAATTGCCTAGCAAGCCAGATAACACAGGGTGTTTTACCGGTTCCACCGACGCTAATATTACCGACTATAATAACGGGAACTGAAATTTTAGTTTGTTTGAATAAGCCGAAATTATACGCCTGTTTTCGACACCAAATTACACTGCAATATAAGGCGGAAAGCGGCCATAATAACCAGCGAATAGGGTGAGGCTGATACCAGCTAGTGAGTAGCCATTTCATAGTTAAAGGTGTTAAGTAGTTTTGCTCAAATCTGTTTTTACAGATTTTTCTTGAAATTGTAGTCGGTGCAGTTCGGCATAATGTTGGTTTTTTGCAATGAGTTGCGGGTGTGTGCCAGCTTCAATAATCTTACCGTTATGCATTACGATGATCTGATCGGCTTTTTCAATGGTCGATAATCGGTGCGCAATAACGAGCGTAGTGCGCTGTGCCATCAATGTTTCTAATGCAGATTGAATATGGCGTTCCGCTTCGGTATCTAAAGAGGCGGTTGCTTCATCTAATATAAGAATAGGCGCATCACGCAAAAGTGCACGCGCAATCGCGATCCGTTGGCGTTGCCCACCTGATAATAACACACCATTTTGTCCTACTTGCGTGGCGAGACCATCGGGTAGCCGTTCAATAAATTCCCATGCATGCGCCGCTTTGGCTGCGGTAATGATTTGCTCATTGCTAACCTCTTTTTTACCATAGGCGATATTGTTGGCGATGGTATCGTTAAACAGAATGACTTGTTGGTTAACCAGTGCAATTTGGTCACGCAAACTGGCGAGTGTTAGCTGATTAATATCAATACCATCAATCTCAATTTGACCTTCTGTAAAGGGGTAAAATCGTGCTAACAAACTGACTAGAGTTGTTTTTCCGCTACCAGAATGTCCTACAAATGCGATGGTTTGCCCCGGCTTGGCGTGAAAAGAAATGTTACCAAGTGTTTTTTCACTATCGGTATAGCTAAATCCGACCTGTTTGTACTGAATATCACCTTTAACGCGATCGACGGTTTTGGTACCCGTGTCTGATTCTATTTTTTCATCAAGTAAGCCAAAAATACTTTGTGCGGCTGCTATTCCTCCTTGTAACTTGCCATTTATTTTTGTCAGCCGTTTGAGAGGCGTTAGAATCATGAACATGGCGGTCACAAATGAAATAAAACTACCGGGGGTAATTTGCTCTAGCATGTCAGGTAATGTGGCTAAATAAATAACAACAGAAAGTCCTAATACGGTAATTAATTGAATAATTGGTTGGCTAATAGCATCGGTTGCTAACATTTTCATTCGTTGGCGTCGATTCTGCTGGTTTACCTTATCAAAACGCGCTATTTCATACTCTTGACTACCAAAGGTTTTAACTTCACGATGACCTTCTATAACTTCACTACTGATATGACTGACATCGCCCATTGAGTCTTGAATCATTTTACTAATACGGCGAAAACGACTACTGATCTTATAAACAAGAAGAGCAATGATCGGCACAGTTAATAAAATAATCAGTGCTAGAAGACCATTAAGATAAATCATCCATGCCAGTAAACCAATAATAGTAAGGCTATCTCGAATAAGCACAATAATGGCATCGGTAACCGCATTTGCAACTTGCTCTACGTCATAAAGTAGTTTTGACATAAGTTGCCCCGGCACACTTTGATCATAAAAACGTGTAGGGAGGGTAAGCAGTTGCTCAAACATTTCTGAACGCAAATTTTTAATTACATTGCGGGCGATCCAGCCTAAACCATAAGCGGTAATAAAATTAGCTATTCCTCGGACAAGAAACAAGACAATAAGCGCGATAGGGATCAGTCTAATTGTTTCAGGATCACGCTCAACAAAACTACCGTCCACCAACGGTTTCATCATGTAAGCTAAGCCTATTTCAGTAGCAGAAAAAACTAACATGGCGACGATAGCAAGAATAAATACCGGCCAATAAGGCTTAACGTAAACCAATAAACGCTTATACAGATCGCTAGCACTCATGGTGAGTGGTGAGGTTTGTGTCATGGATTATCGGAAGTAGTTTGACGTGTTGCTAATGTTAAACGTGAATAACCAAGCTGCTGTGCTACATCCATGGCCGTGACAATGCTTTGATATTCTGCTTTAGCATCAGCACTAATGATGACATGCGGATCTTCAATATCGCCAACGGCTTGTTTTAAGTGTTCAGATAATTGTTCGCTACTAGGATTATCTAATGTAGTACCATTAATAATAAATATTCCATTTAAATTAATAATGATATCAATGGCTTGTTCTTGCTGTGCGAGCACTTGCCCTGATGCTTCAGGCAAATCAACTTTTAACGAGCTTTCACGGATAAAGCTAGTTGAAACCATAAAAAAGAGTAGTAATAAAAATACTACATCGATCATCGGCGTGAGATTTACATCAGGTTCTTCTACAGATTGTGGTGCTAAATTCACAGCTTAGAACCCTCATCAGGATCAAATTCACGATCACCATGCAGAATTTCAATTAACTTCATCGCTTGTTCTTCCATATCGACGACTAGATGATTCACTTTTCCTCTAAAGTAACGATAAAAAATTAAAGTAGGGATCGCTATCAGCAAACCTGTTGCTGTTGTGATAAGTGCTTCAGAAATACCGCCTGCCAATGTTTCAGGGTTGCCGACACCTTCTGTAGTAATAACAGCAAAGACTTTGATCATTCCAATAACAGTTCCAAGTAAACCCATCAACGGTGCAATCGCTGCGATAGTACCCAATGTATTGAGGTTTTTTTCTAAAGATAAGGTGATATGACGCCCGATATCTTCAATGCTTTCTTTAGTTATTTCACGTGAGCTATTACGGCTTATCAAACCGGCCGCCAGAATTTGACCTAAAGGCGAACTGTTTTGCAGTGCAACAACATGTTGTTTATCAACTTGATCAAAGCGTAGCCATTGCCATATTTGGGTAATAAGTTCTGGCGGGGATATACGCTTGCTTTGCAGGCTCCAAAAGCGTTCTGCAACAATACCTATAGCAAGGATGGAGCTAATGAGCAGTGGAAACATCATCCAGCCGCCAGCATTAAAAAACTCTAACATAATATCGTTATCTCAATAACTAAATAGATGCCCATGATACGTGAAAAATCAGCAAGCCAATAGTCTAATTAACCGCTGTCCAGATCCGTTTAGCTTGTTGTCGCCATAATACGGGTTTTGAAATGGTTTTTGGTTCAAATCTATATTGAATTGCACCCGATTGAGCACTATCGAACAATATTCTATTTTTAGTGCGATATCGATTTACAACCTCATCTTTAGGGAAACCATAACGATTACGGTAACCTACTGGAAATAATACGATTTCAGGGTTTACAGCATCAATAAATGCAGCTGTAGAAGAGGTTTTACTACCATGATGAGGGGCGACCAGAAGTGTGGATACTAACTGTGAATGATAACGCTGAACTAGCAGACTCTCTGTTTTAGATTCAATATCCCCCGTCAGAAGCACACTATTATTGCCGGTTGATACTTTTAAAACACACGATAGATTATTCTCACTGCCGTGGTCATCAGAACGTGGATGGAGAAATGAAAACGTAATACCATCCCATTGCCATGATTGCCCTGCGACACAGTGTTCAGCGGAGGGTAATAATTCAGGAACGCTACTGATAATAGAATTTATTGCTACTTTCTCAATAAGTGAAACCGCACCGCCAATATGGTCATTATCACCGTGACTAATAATTAAGGTGTCGATATGGTTGATGCCTTGTTGTTGCAGAAAAGGGCTAACCACTGCGGATCCTGTATCAAAGTTATCACTAAACTTAGGGCCTGTATCAAAAACCAAAGTGTGGTTTTGAGTTTGAATAACGGCGGATAAACCTTGACCAACATCAAGCAGGGTGAACCAAAATTCATCTTTATCTGGTTGGTCGGGGCTGTATAACACTAAAGGCATTAAACCGATGAGCCCTAACCATTTAGCTGGAAATTTTGTTGGCGTTAATAAAAGTGTGGTGCCGAGCATTATTGATAACCAATAAAGTGTCGGCAAAGCAAGGCTAGACCAGTGTGCAAACGGTAATGCCGCTAAAAACTCTAATAGCGGCCAAAGTAAGCCCAGTAAAAAATCAGCACATTGAAATAATACGACACCAATAGGCTCAAATAACCATAGAAATAGGCTACCTAGTAATAATAACGGCACAACCAAAAGACTGACAACAGGCACCGCAACAAAATTTGCAATAGGTGCTATCACCGATGTTTGCATAAAAAACAACAGTAATAATGGTGTAAGGCCAAATGCAATTAGGGTATGAATCTTTGCCCATTGCCATTTAGGTGCTGGAAACCTATTCTGGGAAATAAACAAAATAATGGCTACGGCTGAGAAAGATAACCAGAAGCCAACAGATAATATTGCCAGAGGATTATGCACTAAAATAACAAATAAACTCACCGCTAAAATAGAACTTATGGCAGCGGGCTTGCGAATAATCAGGGTGAGCATAAGTGTGGTCACCATAATTAATGCACGTTGACTGGGGATAGAAAACCCAGCCATTGCGGCATAAAATAATGCAGTAATAAAGCCACCGATAGCGCCCGCTTCTTTGCTGGCCAATAACAATAAGTTGTTAGCACGCCGAGACCAAAGCCATTTAAAGCTAAAAAAACCAATAGCTGCGGCCAAACCAATATGCAGACCAGAAATAGCCAATAAATGACTGGTGCCGGACAGACGAAGAGTTTGCCATTGCTCATGGCTAATATTATGGCGGATACCTGTAGTAAGCCCTTGGATTAGGCCTAGATTTTCACTATCAGAAAAATGAACAACAATGCGCTCGATAAGTGATTGACGAAGAGCATTAGTTGAAAGCACTGAGGCTGTGGAAAGACGTTTATTTTCTGGATGGGTTCTAACATAACCTGTGGCGCCAATGTTTCGTTGAAACAACCAGCCTTCATAATCAAATGTACCTGGATTCATCATGCCTCGTGCTTGTTTAAGGCGAACAGTTAGCTGCCACGTTTCATCAGTATTAATTATGTCAGGAAAAGGCCGATACCAATTCAACCGTAATTTGGTAGGTAGTTTGGTAGATGAAGTAATATCTGGTGAAAATTCAAACGATAAACGCCTATCATCTTGAACAGGAAGGCTGATAATCGTACCCGTTATGGTTATATCTTGACCTATAAACTCCGAGGCTAAACGATCATTAAAAACATTACTAGCGTAAAATAAAGTCCATAATGCACCTAAAATAATAACGGATAAAAGCCGTGTTTTACGATAGAGTAATAATAAAAAAGCAGGTAATATTGCCCAGAACCATTGCGTAGAAGGTATACTAGATAACTGTAGCAATAACCAGCAACCCAGTGCAAATGAAATAGCAGTTTTAACCATATATCCCTATAATGATGACTGACCTAATAACTAAGATTACAGTGAATGCCCCGTAGATTTTTAAAACGTATCATGCCTGATCATAAAACGATGCGCGAACATCCGCATTTAAGAAAGTTTGGTCAACGTCTAATAGAACCTAAATTATGGCATTTAAATAAGCATTCCGTTGCGAGTGGTCTAGCTTTGGGTTTATTCGTTGGCTTTATGCCTATTTTTGGTCAAATGGTCATTGCGGCAACATTAGCCATCATTTTGCGCGTTAATTTACCCGTTGCTGTAATGGGGTGCTGGATCAGTAACCCTGTTACATTTGCACCTATATTCTATTTTTCCTACAAGTTGGGCGCATGGATATTACAAGTCCCCCCCCCCGTTGGACAACATTCTTTTAATGTTTCATGGCAGTGGCTCACCCATGAGTTCTTGATTATTTGGCAGCCATTGCTGCTAGGAAGTTTTATTTGCGGTCTCGTTGCTGCGCTACTTGGTGTCTTTTTCGTACATTTTATTTGGCGGCAAATGGTTATACATAGTTGGAAAAAACGAAAAGAAAAAAGATGAAGAGATAATAACGACCACCTAGCTCTATAAAAATTCCGACTTAGGTATTTGGCATCAGAATTTAGCTAGATGCAACCATTACAACAAACACTGCTATGCCCAATGACGCTGAAGCTAATGTTAGTTTGCGTAACTTTGGTGTTTGCCATGCCATAATAAAACCTGTTATTAGCAATAGTAGCAAGGCGATAGCGAATGTAGCGGCATATACCTTAAATGGAGCATCGCCTTTTGCTTTATGTAATTGCACAAACTGTCGGTGCCAACTTGTTCTTTTTATTTGCAATGTGGCAATTAATGGTTTTGATGTTGTCTCAATAACAATATCCATCTTTGAACCTGTCCACTCTAGTTTGAAAGAGGTGCCAATTCTTTTAATTTTAGCCTGACCTGACGGCGTCTCTATATTTTGTCTTTTTAATTCTTTTGTTGCTAGTGCGACAAGTTCCGCAAGCTCTCCTTGAATAGGTTTTTTTAAATCTAGTTCATAGGCGGTTGTATTATAATCACCTTTTATACCCCACGTATAAAGAGCACCTGTCACAAAAAACATAATTGCAACTGGCAAGATAAAGGCTTGCTAATAGCGCGTGCGCTTTCATCAGTGTAGAACGATTGAGTATTCCCATTTCAGTTGCCCTGTTTCTTTCATTTATGCCTAACTGTTTAGTCTCTTACAGTGGCACGACGGATCATGTAAAAATAGAATAGGTTTTCCACGATATTTCCCCAAAATAATATCATAAGGTGATTTGAACTTTAACATTATGTATCAAAAACAAAGTTCTTTTGTTCAGCTTGTTTTCTAATTGCTCCCGTTAAGGCATCACTCATGCTAGGTGCTGCGGCGACTTGTTCACGCTGTTTTTCTGCAACGAAACTATCTCTTGATTTACTGAGATCTGTTATTTGTTGTTGAATATCTTTACGTTGCTCAGACTTGGCAATGACATAGTCTTTTTTCTCTTGGGGAGACATATTTTTCATTGGCTCTGGCAGTGAGGCTTGATCCATGTCTGCTAAAGCAGCTTCGTCCACTTCTCCTTCTTCCATTGCATCAACCAGATCCCAGCTTTTATTATTGTAAAAAGAAGATGATTTAGCCAAGGCTCGTTTTGACATAAGTGCAGCAGAGATGGTGCTACTATTTTCATCTTGCTCTATTTGGCGCTCTTTATTCTTGGCACCACGGTCACCATAAGGAATATATGTTTCATTTAGTTTGGCATTAAGTTCTGCAATTTCTTTATCTTGCGGTGCATCAATATGAACCACTTGGATATTGCTATCAATACTCATATAGTTGCCACCGGTAAGAAGTGCCGCAGATTGCCAGCCACTACTGATGCCTTCTTGATGATCGCCTGCATGAATGGTATTAACTGATATGCCTCGTTTTTTTGCCAGTTCAATTGCGTGTTGATAGTTTACTGGACCTTGGGTAAAAGGCTCATTGCCCGCTATAAATATGGTTTTAATATTGTTATCAGAGCTGCTCCATTGCAAGTCATTGACGGCTGTTTTAATGGCGTAACCACAATATTCATCGCCGCCATTGGTGGTGAGTGAAAACAAACCTTCAGATACTTTATCTAACTCACGAGTAAAGCTACTAAGTTGGCGCACATAACCGTTATTTTCAGCATTGCCATTATTACCTGAAGTGGTCAAGTATTAATGCAGAAAATTTAAGCCACTTTTTTCAATTGTGCCATTTTTTGTGCAGGTGTAATATAGCCGAGCGATGAATGTAATCGC
>NVVW01000031.1 GCA_002733505.1 Methylophaga sp.
GGCTGGGGGCCGCAGGCATTAATGGTCGCGTTAAGTTTTTGCCGCTTGCTTGGGCTCGGATGCCCAAAACAAGCTATCGCAAAAATAGCGACTCACTGGGTTACCTTTTAAATATTGTGTTATTGATCGCTTAATAAAGTTTAAGTGTTCTAATAATTTTTCTTCATAATATGTATCTGTGTTCATAAAAAATAAGCCTCTAGGTATTTATGTGTTTTTTAACCAAACACACTGCCCATCACTGGTTTTATCTAAGCGTTGCAATGTAGCTTCATGAGCCAGTAATTCATCATCCGTTGCTTTGATTACGCGTAATGACCCACGGGATTTAGTTGTTATTGTTATTTCAGCTGAACCTTTGTTGGCTGGCTTCACTTCTTCTGCCGCGAGTAACAAGCTTGTTTGCCCGCCGGTCATGGCTAGGTAAACGTCCGCTAAGATCTCGGAATCGAGCAAGGCACCATGGAGTTCACGGTTTGAGTTATCTACTTCGTAACGGCGGCATAAAGCATCTAGATTGTTTTTCTGGCCGGGATGTTTGTCGCGAGCGAGTTTAAGCGTATCTAATATAGTGCTGACATCGTTAATACGGCGTTTTTCTATTTTTATTTTGGCTAATTCATGATTGAGAAAGCCTACGTCGAATGCGGCGTTGTGGATAATTAGTTCTGCACCATCGATAAACGCCATAAATTCTTCGGCAATTTCGGCAAATTTAGGTTTGTCTAATAGTGATTCATTGCTGATGCCATGCACTTCCATCGCGCCAGCATCAATGGTTCGTTCGGGATTGATATATTGATGAAAGGTGGTACCTGTGAGTTTGCGATTAATCAGTTCGACACAGCCAATTTCAATAATACGATGATCATCCGCGGTGCTTAAACCAGTGGTTTCAGTATCTAATACGACTTGTCTTTTGGGTGCGATCATTGTGCTTCCTGTCTGCTGTGCGGTAATTTTTGTGAGAGTAGGGCAGCACTCATAATAAATAAACTGGAGGCGATCAGGCAACCATAAAGCCCATAATACTGAAATAATAGACCTGAGAGAAGCGTGCCGATTAATCTACCACCGGCATTGGCCATATAATAAAAGCCGACATTCATGGCGACTTTATCATGATCTGACCACTCGACTATTAAATAAGAATGTACCGCTGAATTAAGTGCAAAAACAATGGCGAACAGACTTAGACCAATAATAATGACGCTATTGGCATTGAAGCCATAATACAGTGCGGCGGCAATGGCGAGCGGCAATAACATTAAGCTGAGTGCAAGATTGCGTGTTGTTCTGCCGTCGGGGCTGTGCTGTTGCCGGAGTAACGAGGGGCTAGCCACTTGTACTAAGCCGTAACCGATGATCCATAAAGCAAAAAAGCCGCCGACTTGATCGAATTGCCAGCCTAATTGGGTCACTAAATAGATGGGCAGACCCACAACAAACCAAACATCGCGTGAGCCAAATAGAAAAAAGCGGGCGGCAGAAAGCCAATTAATGGCTGCGGTATTGGAAAAAAGCTGTGAAAATTTTGCTTTGTTTTTTGTTTTTCCTAAATCACGTGGCAATAATAAGTACATCAGGCAGAAGATGATAAACAAGCCTCCCGCCAGAATATAAAGCGCGCCTTTAAAACCATAATTCGCTAACAGCAAGCCGCCAAGGAAAAAGCCAATCCCTTTTAGGGTGTTTTTTGAGCCCGTTAAAATAGCGATCCACTTGAATAATGTGTTTGAACCGTTGGTTTGACTAGGCACAAAGTATTTGATGCTGGCTTTAGCGCTCATTTTATTAAGATCTTTGGCAATGCCGGATAAGGCTTGTGCCACCATCACAAATGCAATGCTGAGGTATTCTATTGGCACGGTCAGCATCAATAAGGCGAATATTTGCAATGCCATGCCAGAGAGCATAGTGGTGTTTAAACCAAATCGTGCGCCTAGCCAGCCGCCGATTAAATTGGTAACAATGCCAAAAAATTCATAAAAGACAAACAGACTGGCAATGGCAAGCGGTGAATAACCTAGCTGGTGGAAATAGAGCACCACTAGCATTCTGATGGCGCCGTCAGTTAAGGTAAACGCCCAATAACCACCGGTTATTAATGCGTAATTACGCAAGCTATGCATTAGCGTGCTATTTTTTCACGGGCGGCAACGGCTAATGCATCGGCACGTTCATTTCCTTCATGACCTTGGTGACCGCGTACCCATTCCCATTCTAATGTGTGTTGCTGCGCGGCTTTTTCCATTCGTTGCCAAAGATCAACGTTTTTGACGGGCTTCTTGCCTGCTGTTTTCCAACCGCGTTTTTTCCAGCCGGGCAGCCATTCCAACATGCCTTTCATCACATATTGCGAGTCGGTGACAATTTTAATCTTGCAGGGTTGAGTTAATGCTTCAAGTGCGGCAATCACTGCCATCATTTCCATGCGGTTATTGGTGGTATCTTGTTCGCCGCCTGACAACTCTTTCTCGATGCCTTTAGATCGCAAAATTGCGCCCCAACCACCGGGGCCGGGATTGCCGCTACACGCACCATCGGTAAAAATTTCTACATCATTCATTGTTTTCTCTTAAGATCTTATTGGTGGCGGGTTTGTTAACAAATGAGCCGGAAGGAAACAATTGTCTAGCTTGCCAACGCTTAGTCACAGGGGTGAGTGGGATGGTTCGTTTTGTTGCTACTAAAATGGTAACACCCGCCCAAAATGGCCACAAGCGCTTTCCCCAGCGTTCCATAAACGAAAATCGGGCAAACCATTTTAATGATCGAATTGGCGGGCTAAATAATAATTTCTCTGATGCTATTATTTCAAAATTTAGTAATGCTAACCAATCTTTTATTCTTGCTTGCCGATAAAATTGACCTTGCCATGGTGGCTGATCTTGCCAAGATAATAAACAGCGTAAGCCCCATAAACTCCAAGGATTAAAGCTACATACAACCAAAGTACCATCAGCAACGAGTACCTGCTCAGCTTCCCGCAGAACTTGGTGCGGCTCAGCAGAAAACTCTAACACATGGTTTAATAATAGCAGATCAAGGCTGTGGCATTTAAAGGGGAGCGCTTCATTGTGGCCTTCTACATCTGCGCCACTTGCCATGATCTTTTGTTGACTGGGGCGGGGAGAAGGAGGCGATAATGACTGTTTACTGCCTAATTGTAGTTGATAATAGCCATGAAAATACTGGCTAAGCACCTGCAATTTATCTTGTTGCTGCAATAATACAGCTTGTCCGAGCGGGCTTTGCCACCAATCCGCCATCATTTTTTCTTTATTCGTTTTATAATCAACCATATCAAATACCAGATAGATGGTGAAACTAATGTTAACTATACAAGCTATTCCCGCTTTTAAGGATAATTATATCTGGTTCATTCAAGTGAAGGGATCTCAAAAAGTGATCATTGTTGATCCGGGTGATGCGGAACCCGTTATTAAAGCTATTGAAAGGCAAAAGTTGACTCCAGTTGCCGTGCTGATTACACATGGTCATCATGATCATGTTGGTGGCGTTGATGAATTGCTGAAGCGTTATGACGTACCTGTCTATGGGTCAAAAAATGAGCTTGTTCCTTGCCTCACCCACCCACTTTCGGCATGTGAAAACTTAGTTATCGATCCCTTGTTTCCCATGACCAAGGTATTAGATATTCCCGGTCATACCCAAGGTCATATTGCTTTTCTAATGGACGGCAATTTATTTTGCGGAGATACTTTATTTGGTGCGGGCTGTGGCCGGATTTTTAGTGGCACAGCAACCTTACTGTTTAAAGCCTTACAAACGATTGCTCAACTACCCAAAGAGACGCTAATCTATTGTGCACATGAATATACCGAAAATAATTTGCGCTTTGCAGCGATGATTGAACCTGATAATGCTGAGATACAACAGCGAATTAAAGATACAGCTGTATTACGCCAACAGGCCAAACCAAGTATTCCATTTACCTTAGGGCTCGAACTAGCGACTAATCCGTTTATGCGCTGCGAGCAGAGATCAGTGATTTCTTCTACTGAAAAACAT
Source organism: Methylophaga sp. (assembly GCA_002733505.1). Taxonomy (GTDB): domain Bacteria; phylum Pseudomonadota; class Gammaproteobacteria; order Nitrosococcales; family Methylophagaceae. The sequence continues at coordinate 4,036 of NVVW01000031.1, forward strand.
ACAGGTCAAGTATTAGCTACCCCAAATGATATCTTTAGAGCGCTAAGAATATGGAAGGATCGATTTTAGCTCTATTTATCAGTATGAACATCCATTTGTGGGTAAGGAATTGAAATGCCTTCTTTATCAAAAGTGAGTTTAATTTGTTCTAATAAATCAGAACGAACACCCCAATAATCTTCACTATTAACCCACGGGCGAACATTAAAATTAACACTACTGTCAGCGAGTTCAGCAACGGCAACTTTTGGAGCAGGCTCATCTAAAACTAAGTCATGATTTCTTAGAATATCTTCCATAATATTCTTGGCTTTTAACATATCGTCGTCATAACCAATACCAAAAACCATATCAATGCGTCGCGTTTCACGCGCAGAAAAATTGGTGATGGCTCCAGCATAAATTTGTCCATTGGGGATGGTCACTTCACGGTTGTCACCTGTTTTCATAAGGGTGCTAAAGATACTAATTTTTTCAACAACACCTGTTACACCACCTGCGTCGATAAAGTCACCGAGTTTAAATGGACGGAAAATAATCATCATTACGCCAGCGGCAAAATTCTGTAAAGAATCTTTTAAGGCAAGACCAACGGCTAAGCCCGCGGCACCTAGTAAGGCGATAAATGAAGTGGTATTAACGCCTAACTGATCTAATGCGGCGATAAATACAAATAGCAGTAATACGGCATTGGCAATGGAGCCAGAAAAATTAATTAAAATAGGGTCTAGCTCTGAGCGCACCATTAATTTGCGAATTAATTTTACTAGCCACTTCACTATGATACGACCAATAACAACTATCGCTATAGCGATTGCAAGATTCATCAACCATTGTGCGATTAAACCTGTTTCTACTTCCATTTTTATGTCCTATTTTCTATTGTTTTAATAATTTCACGCACTAACGCTGGCCCTTTATATATGAAGCCACTATAAATTTGCACTAGATCTGCWCCSGCMTCTAGTTTTTTCACTGCATCATCACCAGATAAAATTCCACCGGCAGCAATAATAGGGGTTTTTGTGGGCAATGCTTGTCTAAATTGTTGCACTACTTTTGTTGACTGTTCAAGCACAGGCTGACCACTTAATCCGCCAGCTTCATCGGCATGGTTGAGATCTTCAACACCAGCGCGTGACATGGTGGTATTGGTGGCAATAATGCCATCAATTTCGAATTGGCTAAAGGCTTCTGCTAGTTGCTGTACTTCATCGCCTGTTAGGTCAGGTGCTACTTTTACTGCCATCGGCACATAACGCTTATGTTGTTGCTGCAATTTGGCTTGTTGTTCTTTTAGTGCACTTAGTAATTCATTGAGTGATTCGCCAAATTGTAGGGTTCTTAATCCAGGTGTATTGGGGGAGGAAATATTGATAGTGACATAATCCGCATGGGCGTAGACTTTGTTTAAACCAATTAAGTAATCATCTACCGCCTTTTCAACGGGCGTATCAAAATTTTTGCCGATATTGATGCCGATAATTACATCTGTTTTTGCTTGTTTTACCTGCTCAATTAAATGATCAACACCTAAATTATTGAAGCCCATCCGGTTGATGATCGCCTGTGCTTCCGGTAGCCGAAATAATCGTGGTTTGGGGTTGCCATCTTGTGGGCGTGGTGTCACCGTGCCAATTTCAATAAAGCCGAAGCCCACCGCAGCGAGTGCGTCGATATAATCACCATTTTTATCGAGTCCCGCAGCCAAGCCGACAGCATTAGGAAATGTTAGCCCCATTACCGTGGTGGGTGTTGATGGCATTTTTCGGTATAACAGTGATGATAAGCCGGATTTGTTGAGTGCATTCAGCCCTTTTAAGCCAAGATGATGTGCTTTTTCTGCATCAAGTTGAAATAATAGGGCGCGCATTAAGCTATAAAGCATTTTAGAATCCTAAATTTATTTGATAAGCACTAAACTTGCGAATATTTAGTACACCTATATCTAAGATCAAATACTGACCTTTTATGCCCTGCAATGTGCCGCTAATATTAGGTGTTTTATCAAAGTTTAATGATGTTACCTTGTCAGGATATTGCTGCACCGGATAATTAATTTCAACAATCGTTTCATTAGGTAAAGGGGTGATGGTACCGCCACCAAAGCGTTGTTGTAACGCTGCTATTTCATCGGCACATTCAGCCATTAACTGGTCACGTTTTGCAGCTAAATCAATAGGCGCATCGTGTTGCCCTTTTAGCATTTTTCGCCAATCAGTACGATCGGATACATGTGCTTTAAACATGACTTCCACTAGACCAGATTGATAGCGTGTTTTAACTCTAAAGATAGGCAATGCCTGTGTTGCCCCTTGATCTATCCAACGAGTAGGTACTTGAGTGTGCCGGGTGATACCCACTTTAACCGCTGCACTATTTGCCAAATAAACGATATGATCCTGCATGCAAAACTGTTCACCCCACTCTGGTTCACGACAGGTGCCTGCATCATAATGACAGGTTTCGGGTTTCATAATACACAAGTCGCATTGGGCTAGTTTTTGAGCGCAGGGGAAACAAAATCCGCCACTGTAGCTTTTTTTGATTAAACGATTGCAGTTTTGGCAATTAATAGCGCCTAAAAAAGAAAGTTGTATTTTTTGGCCAATAAGTGGGTTTAGATCTAGTCGTTGATCGTCCAAAGCCATTTGATACGTAGCTAACGATTCATCTGCTGATAAAGAGGCAATCATTTTAGATAATTGTCCTTGCTTTTCATTCACTGTATTTTCCCCAGTTTGACCTAAATCAGGTACTTTTATTCTATGTTGTGGCTATAATACCGGAATCATACTTTTTCAAGAAATATAATTGTTATTAAATCATTAATAAGTGAATCATAAAATTATGACGAAAACAGAAGATGCATTACATGTTTCTCTTTCTCCCCCTGATGCTAATCATTTAGCGACAGAAGATGAAATTAATAGCTTGCCTAAGGATGCTATTTTCCCCACAGCAAATTATCCGTATGAAAAAAAGATGGGCAAGGTTAAATATGAAAGAGAGAAAAAATTATTGCAAATTGAGTTGGCCAAATTTCAACATTGGGTAAAAGAAACGGGACAAAAATATCTAATTATTTTCGAAGGTCGTGATGCAGCGGGTAAAGGGGGAACGATTAAACGTTTTACCGAGCACCTTAACCCTCGCGGCGCACAAGTGGTCGCATTAGAAAAACCCGATGATCGTGAACAAGGACAGTGGTATTTTCAGCGTTATGTGCAACATTTGCCAACGGAGGGTGAAATTTTGTTTTTTGATCGCTCATGGTATAATCGTGCCGGTGTTGAGCGGGTCATGGGATTTTGCACGGCAAGAGAGTATTTGGAATTTATGCGCCAATGCCCTGACTTTGAACGGATGATTTCACGAAGTGGCATTAAGCTGATTAAGTTTTGGTTTTCAATTAGTCGCAATGAGCAATTTCGCCGTTTGCATTCTCGCCAAAATGATCCCCTTAAACTATGGAAGATTAGTGATATAGATTTAGCATCATTGGATAAATGGGACAATTATGCCGAAGCAAAAGAGGCGATGTTTTTTTATACTGATACCAAAGACTCGCCATGGACGGTGGTGAAATCAGATTGCAAAAAACGGGCAAGGTTAAATGCCATTCGTCATGTGTTGCATGAAGCCGATTATCCGAATAAAGATCATAAAGTGGCATGTGCGCCCGATAAACTAATTGTTGGCACTGCCGATACCATATATGAAATGGGTGAAAAGCATTTGCAACATCCACCCTTTAAATTAGATTAGCACTAGGGATTATATGTTAAAACGATTATTACGATACAGCTTAGTATCATCATTCTTGCTGATTACAGCATGTAACAGCACCTTCAATACTGTGAAAAATACCGCACAAGAGCCAGTATCTCAACAACAGTTGGTTGCCTCGGAACAATCTTCTTGGCAAGAAGCTTATGGTGAAACACAGGAGACAAAACAAAATAAACTGCCCGTAGGTGAGGTGAAAGCGGTTGTTATTGCGCCCATTGATTTATGGCAACGTATCCGGCAAGGATATAAAATTCCTCATCATACACTTCATGCAAATACAGAAAAACAATTAGCTTGGTTTGTTCGCCATCCTGAATATATTGCTAGGGTTGCCGATAGAGCGGAGCCTTATTTGTATCATATTGTTGAACAGCTAGAACAACGCAATATGCCGCTGGAGCTTGCCTTATTACCCGTGGTTGAAAGTGCATTTCAACCGCATGCCTATTCCTCGGCAAGTGCTGCAGGCTTGTGGCAGTTTATTCCTAGCACGGGCAAGAATTATGGCTTGAAGCAGAATTGGTGGTATGACGGGCGGCGCGATGTGATTGCCTCGACAGATGCGGCATTAAATTATTTGCAAAAGCTATACAATGATTTTGGTGATTGGCAGTTAGCGTTAGCGGCCTATAATTGTGGTGAAGGATGCGTTGGTAGAGCTATAAAACGTAATATAAAAGCAGGCAAAACCACTGACTTTTGGTCTTTAGCTTTACCCAGAGAAACAAAGGCCTACGTGCCTAAACTGATGGCGATTACACAACTAATTGCAGAGCCGGCACAATATCAAATAACACTTAAACCTATTGCAAATGAACCTTATTTTGCTGTTGTTGATGTGAAGGGGCAAATTGATTTATCGTTAGCAGCAGAATTAGCAGGGCTGGAAGTTGAGCATATTTATCAATTAAACCCTGGCTTTAATCAATGGGCCACCGCACCAGATGGACCGCATCATTTAGCTATTCCCATAGAAAAAACGAATGTTTTTATACAGGCATTGGCAGCGCTACCAGCGGATAAACAGGTTCAATGGGCGCGCTATAAAATTAAAAGTGGTGATTCGCTAGGCAAAATTGCACAGCAATATAAAGTGGCCATATCAGCGATTAAAAAGGCGAATGGGATAAAGGGCACTAATATCCGAGCAGGGAAATATTTATTGATCCCCGTTGCATCAGGTGAGTTGGCTGAAATACCATTACCCGCTAGCCAAGGTTTAGCTAGCAAACAAGATACGCCACAAAAAGGTAATAAAAAGACCCATATAGTGAAGCAAGGCGACTCATGGTGGGATATTGCTCAACTGCATAAGGTAAGCGTGAAAAAGCTAACTACTTGGAACAACAAAGTGCCGAGTGACTACTTACAGCCAGGACAGAGCTTAGTGGTATGGAGTCAACAAGCATCATTACAAAGTAGTGATGCAGTGCGCTCGGTAAATTATAAAATTCGTAGCGGTGATTCGCTGTGGAAAATATCACAGAAGTTTAATGTCAGTATCGCACAAGTTAGGCAATGGAACGAGCTTAATACAAAAGCTATCTTACAGCCGGGACAGCATTTGAAATTATATATTGATGTTACCGAGCAACACAGTAATATATAAAATCTTCTTAAGAACCGCCTGAAAACCCAAGTTGGCGCCAGGCTTCATAGCTAATAATAGCAACCGAATTAGAGAGGTTTAAGCTGCGATTGTTTTCTTGCATAGGGATGCGTATTTTTAGAACATCATTAATACTTGCATGCACATAATCAGGCAGACCGGATGTTTCTGAACCAAAAAGTAATACATCGTTTTGCTGATATTGGATCTGGTGGTGAAATTGTTTTGCTTTGGTTGTGCAGGCGATAATTCTACTGTCTTGCATTGCCTCGGCAAATTCTTCGTAATTGCTATAGCGCGTCACATTGGTTAGATCGTGATAATCCAAGCCAGCACGGCGAAGTGCTTTTTCTTCAAAATCAAAACCTAAGGGTTCAATCAAGTGTAAGCGGCAGCCATTATTGGCTGCTAAGCGAATTATATTGCCTGTGTTGGGGGCGATGCGAGGTTCGAAAAGGGCGATATTAAACATAATGCCGTCATACTAAAGACCTTTAGATGTAATAACAATCATTTTATCAATTTGCATATCTTCCATGGTGTAGCTAATGCCGCCGGTGCCAAGCCCTGAATGTTTTAAGCCGGAAAACGGCATCCAATCAACGCGGAAAGCGGTATGCTCGTTTACCATCACAGCTGATGCAGCTAAACGATTAGAAATATACATTGCTGTATCAATATCTTGGCTATAAACCGAGGCTTGGAAAGCGACATCTAATGAATTAGCGGCGGCGATAGCCTGATCTAAATCAGTGAAAGGATAGATGCAGACAACGGGGCCAAAAATCTCCGTATTGGATACTTTACTGTCTTTAGATGGACTGTAAAGTACGGTAGGGGTGTAACAATGATTAGGCAATGTTTTACCACCAGATAATAGTTCAGCACCTTCACTAATCGCTTCTTGCACCCAAGAATCAATGCGCTCAACTTCAGCTTGACGAATAATTGGGCCTACTTCTGTTTGATCAGATAAGGGATCGCCGACATTCAGTTTATTTGCTGCATCACTCAATTGCTGTGCGACATCTCTGGCAATGGATTCATCAGCAAAAATTCGTTGTACAGATACGCAGACCTGTCCCGCATGATAAAAACCACCTTTCGCTAGCCCAGCAATGGCAATTGATAAGTCAGCATCAGCAGTCATAATTACAGGTGCGACGCCGCCATGTTCTAAAGCGCAACGTGTGCCGGGCGCTAATTTAGAACGTAAATACCATCCTACTTTTGCACTGCCAATAAAGCTAAAAAAAGCAACGCGAGGATCGGTGACTAATTTTTCAGCCACGGTATGATCTATTGGTAATACTGCCTGGCACCACTGTGCAGGCAAGCCAGCTTCATGGAATATTTTCACCAAACGATAGCAAGACAAAGGTGTATTTTCAGCTGGTTTAACTATCACCGGGCAACCGGTCGCAATGGCGGGCCCAACCTGATGAGCAATTAAATTAAGCGGGTGATTAAACGCACTCACCGCAACAACTACACCGATAGGTTCTTTTTTCATCATCGTTAAACGATGTAGTGATGCAGCATTTATGCCCATAGGGACAGGTTTACTACAATCACTTCGCAATGTGTCTACACAGGTTTGAAGACTATCAATGCAGCGTGCCATTTCAATACGAGAATCAATGAGTGGTTTACCACCTTCACGAGCAGATTCTAACGCTAACTCTTCTGCTCGATCTTCCATAATTGCAACAGCACGATCGAGAATAGCAATACGCTCTGACGTGGGCAACCATTTGTCACGATCAGCAAATAGGTTGCTGGCGGTATTCAGTGCCTGCTCGATATCTTCGATGGTAGCGGTTTCAACTGTGGCAATTAAACTATCATCGAAGGGTGAGGTAACATCCAATGAATGACCGTTTTTTTTATTGCGTCCAGCTATTAATAGTGGAAAATGTTGCATATATCTTATCCTTATAGACAAAGAACGTTATATGATAAGTATTTTTCGTCAGGACAAGGCAAAAATAGTATCAAAAGCGGAGTTTACTAGTGTAAATGAGCATTTTGAGACTATTTTTAACGCAGGCATGGCGGAAAAGACGACTCATACGATACAGATCTTTTCTTTTAACCCTTCATTCAAGATAGCATGATTAAGCGAATAATCTACGGCTAAATCAATTAAATGCACGCCTTTAGAATCTAAGGCTTTTGCTAGTGTTGTTCTAAAATCAGCATAACTTGTTGGACGATGGCCTGTTGCGCCATAACTCTCAGCATATTTCACAAAGTCTGGATTATTGTAATCTAAACCAAAGTTATTAAAGCCCATACCTTCTTGTTTCCATTTGATCATGCCATAAGCGCTGTCGTTAAGAATAATCACCACCATATCCAAATCTAGACGAACTGCAGTTTCCATTTCTTGTGAATTCATCATAAAGCCACCATCACCACAGACGCTGATCACTTTGCGATCAGGATTAATCAGTTTGGTCAACATAGCTGACGGCAAACCTGCCCCCATGGTGGCTAAAGCATTATCAAGCAACAGAGAGTTATTTTGATAACAAGGATAATTGCGGGCAAACCATACTTTATAGACACCGTTATCAAGCGTTACGATACCATCTTCATCAAGCTCTTCACGAATAACTTGCACAGCACTCTGCGGTAATAAGGGAAAGCGTTTATCGTTACTGTATAGAGATAAGCACGTTTTTATTTCGTCTTTTACACGGTAGAAATAATCAAAGTCCCAACTATCTTGTGGGCTTAATGCATCACTTAGACGATTAACCGATGTAGCAATATCACCCACCACATCTAATTGAGGGAAATAAACTGCATCAATTTGAGCGGGTGAGAAATTCACATGGATCACATCTTGACCACTCTCTTTCATAAAGAAAGGCGGTTTTTCAATCACATCATGACCGACATTGATGATTAAATCAGCACGATCAACAGCGCAATGTAAAAAATCATTATCAGATAATGCTGCTGTGCCGAGGTAAGCATCGTGGCGTTCATCAATTACGCCTTTACCCATTTGTGTATTGAAAAACGGAATACTGGTTTTTTCGATAAATTCCAACAACGCTTTACTCGAACGTTTGCGGTTAGCACCCGCACCAATAAGTAATAAAGGCATTTTAGCTTTTTTGATCATTTCAACGGCTGTTTCAATAGCATGGCTATCGGCATCGGGTCGGCGAGTGGTGGCTACTTTATATACTAATTCATCAGCCTCTTCTGCCGCAATATCTTCAGGCAACTCAATATGCACAGCACCGGGGCGCTCTTCCATGGCAAGACGAAAGGCTTCCCGTACGGTTGATGCGGTAGTATTGCCGTGTACAATTTGTTTAGTGTATTTGGTGATAGGTCGCATCATATTGACCACATCAACAATTTGAAACTGACCTTGTTTGCTCTCTTTAATCGGTTTCTGACCGGTAATCATCAACATTGGCATGCCGCCAAGTTGTGCATAAGCGGCGGGGGTGACAAGATTAGTCGCACCGGGGCCAAGCGTTGCTAAACATACGCCGGGTTTTCCTGTCAGTCGTCCATAGGTTGCCGCCATAAAACCTGCACCTTGTTCATGGCGGGTGAGGATCAGTTTAATAGAAGAGCCTTGCATAGAATCAAGAAAATCTAGGTTTTCTTCACCGGGAATACCGAAAATATATTCGACCCCTTCATTTTCTAGCGCCTTAACAAAAAGATCGGATGTTTTCATGGTGTGTTTCCTTATTCATATAGAGTTATCAACAGTTTAAACGAGTGTGTTAAATAGATATGTCGGCTCTATCTCATTTTTCTTGAGATATACCCGTAATCATTGAAACGAAGTAACGTCAGTAAATTGCAGGTAGCTCGTCATTGCGAGCAACGCGAAGCAATCTAGGCAGGGCAGAGCTGGATTGCCGCACTGCGTTCGCAATGACAAATAAAAAACCGCAAACTGAATGACCACGGGTATAAACATCGTCATCCTCGAGATCTTTTATCGGGGATCTATGGTTACAATACTAGACTCCTGCTTAAACATGCGGAAGTGATGAAAAATGTAAAAAATCGCAACTTCAAATGATAACGGGTATATTGTGACATGACTAAATTACACCGCTACACATTTATTGGTCTTTTGTTAATATGTATTCTATTAGCTTTAGTGCCATTTGAAGATAAAATTAATGCCCAATTAACGCATATGTTAACGGTGACATTGTCTGTTTATGCGGTGGCTCGAGGCTTAAATGCCGTTGTGTCTATGGCTCAAGGTACGGAGCTTTCAATTGAACCATTGGGCGTGGGCGTTACCTTAGCGCCGGGCGAAATTCTTGATCCGCTGAATGATTTAATTGAACAAGTTTCTACGGTGCTTTTAATTGCCTCAGCCTCAGTCGGTATGCAAAAAATTGTGGTTGCAATGGGTGATATCAATACCTTTCGCTGGCTTCTTATTGCTTTATCCTTAGTGGGCTTAGCATCCTTATTGTTCAAAAGCCCACCGATAAAAGCACAACGTGTTCTAATTAAAGTGGTGCTGTTTGCTACATTACTACGTTGTGTTGTACCCATTATGGTACTGGTGTCTAATGGCATGCAAGAATGGTTGTCGGATGACCGCGAGCAGGCTATTACTGTGCTGGTAGATACACAACAAGAAGTGAAAGTACTGAATCAAAGCAATAATGACGATCAAAGTTGGTTCGAAGGTGTTAAGAATAGTTTGGATATTAAAGCTAGTCTTGAAGCGGTTAAGCAACAAGCTGAACAAGCGATTGAAGCCGCTATTTATATTTTGTCAGAGTTTGTTTTAGTATTTGTATTTTTGCCGCTTGCTTTGGGATTTGTGGTGTTATTTATAATACGAAAGTTGACGGTGTTCTAGGAGAATAAACATTGAGTCAGAAAATCATTTTAAACTCAGAAGATACGATAAACTGCCCGAAATGTGAGCAATCATTTGCTTTGCGTGAAGGGCTATCTCAACATCTTATTGAACAATATGAATCAGAATATGACGCGATGCTGACCAAAGAACGTGCCGATCTAGAGCAACAAGTGGCCAAAGAGCAACAGCGCAAATTATCCAAACAATTTCAATCAAAACTAGCTGATTTAAAAGAGCAACTAGACGATAGCAAGCAAGCACAAGTTAAAGCTAAATCTCAAATTGAAACCGCCAAAAAGAAAGCGGCACAAGATGCACGGGAAGATGCCTTGCTTGAAGTCATGGCATTAAAAGATGAAGTGGCGAGTAAAGAAAAACGTTTAACTGAGTTTAGAGCAGCAGAACTGAACTTACGCAAAGACAAAAAATTACTGGAACAGCAAAAAGCCGACTTAGCGGTGGAAGTAGAGCGAAAACTTGAAGCTGAACGACGCATTATAGAAGCAAAAATAAACGAATCATTCAGTTTAAAAGAAGCTGAATATAGGAAAAAAATATCTGATGCTCAAAAATCAAATGAAGAACTCACTCGCAAGCTTGAGCAGGGCTCTCAACAGTTGCAAGGTGAGGTATTAGAGCTGGAAGTTGAATCATTACTGCAGCAAGCCTATCCGCTAGATATTATTGAACCCGTAAAAAAAGGTGCGCGTGGTGCTGATGTGATCCATCATGTAAAACTCCGTTCCGGCACACTATGCGGCAAAATCATCTGGGAGACCAAGCGGGCAGAGAATTGGTCTAATAACTGGATACCGAAACTCAAAGAAGACTTGCAACGTGAAAATGGTGATATTGCCGTATTGGTCAGCACGGCTTTCCCTGCGGATATTAGCGAACCGATGATACAGCATGAAGGTGTGTGGCTGGTTCGGCCTGAATTAGTGCAGGGCTTGTCTGCCGTATTACGCACGGTGTTGATAGAATCACAACGGCAAAAATCGGTGAGTGATGGTAAAGGCGAGCAAATGGAAGCGTTATTTGATTACATTACCAGCAATCAATTTGCCCAGCGTATTCGCAGTGTAGTTGAAAACTATGAACTGATGCGCAGCGATCTTGACAAAGAAAAAGCCGCTATGCAACGACTGTGGAAAAAACGTGAAACCCAAATTAGTCGAATTTCCGATCAAATGTTATCTGTTTGTGGTGAGCTACAAGGCATATCAGCGACATCGTTACCGATGTTAGACAGTATCGCAGGCTTAGATTTTGCCTTAGATGATGAGTAGGAGCGGCTTCAGCCGCGAACAGACTGAGAACCATACGAATCCCATTCACGGCTAAAGCCGTTCCCACCTATTTTCATTAATTACGGGTCAAGCGCTATTTCTTATAAGATGTTTCATAATAGTGATTGGTAGCTTCAATAAAGCCTTCCACACTACCACAATCAAAACGTCGACCTTTGAACTTAACAGCAAGCACTTGGCGATCTTTTGCCAACTCCCTTAAGGCATCAGTGATTTGAATTTCACCATTGGCACCGGGTTTTGTTTTACGTAAATAGTCAAAAATTTCAGGTGTTAAGATATAGCGTCCAATAATCGCCATATTGGTGGGCGCATCTTCAGGTTTTGGTTTCTCGACCATATCATGCACATGATAAATGCCATCAGCAATTTCATCACCAGAGATAATGCCATAACTTGCCGTGTCTGCCATTGGCACTTCTTCAATAGCAATAATGCTACATTGATAACGTGCGTATAACTTAGCTAATTGACCTAAGGCACGCATATCATCACCATCAGTCGGTGCGGCGCACAAGTCATCGGCTAACACCACTGCAAAAGGCTCAGTACCAATCATCGGTTCGCCCGTTAAAATAGCATGGCCTAAGCCCAGCATTTCACGTTGGCGCATAAATATAAAATCACACGAGTCCATAAGCTGACGAATATCTTTTAAATATTTTTCTTTCGATGTGCCTTTTATTTCGTGCTCTAGCTCATAATTGTTATCAAAATGGTCAGCTATTGCGCGCTTGCCGCGACCTACAATAAAACCAATTTGAGTCATTCCCGCTTCTAGCGCTTCTTCTACACCATATTGAATCAGCGGTTTATTAACAATAGGTAGCATTTCTTTAGGCATGGCCTTAGTAGCTGGCAAGAACCGTGTACCATAGCCTGCAGCTGGAAATAGACATTTACGAATAAGGGGAGAACTTGCCATAATTGAGTGTTATCCTTTGTAGATTAAAGTTAAGATAATGCTTACCGATAAGTAAATATACCCGTGATTATTCAATGTGTGAAGATTTAGACCAAAAGCTAGAAATTAAATGAATTACGCATATAACTCAAGTAAAATTTACCCGTGCAACTTTTAACATAGGAGACAAATAGTGAAGGTTCTAGTTTTGGGTGGCGCTGGCTACATAGGCTCACATATGTGTAAGTATTTATCAGAGCAGGGACATGAAGTGGTCGTGTTTGATAATTTGAGTACTGGTCATGCTGAAGCTGTAAAGTGGGGAGTGCTCGTTAAAGGTGATATTTTAAACCAAGCTGATTTAGATATGCTTTTTGAGATACACGGCAGATTTGATCTCATTATGCACTTTTGCGCTAAATCATTGGTGGGTGAGTCTGTTCAACAACCTGCGATCTACTATAAAAACAATGTTGTAGGCACACTTAATGTGTTAGACACCATGGTTAAAACGGGTCATGACAAATTAGTGTTTTCATCTACTGCTGCCGTTTTTGGTATGCCGCAGGTCAATTTGATTGATGAAAAACAACCGCGCCGACCTATAAATCCTTACGGTCAGACTAAGAAAATGGTAGAAGATATTCTGCAAGACTATCATCAGGCTTACGGTTTGAAATCGGTGTGTTTACGTTACTTTAATGCGTGTGGCGCTGATCCTGAATGTGAAGTTGGCGAGTGCCATCAACCAGAAACGCATTTAATTCCTAATGTTTTAAAGTCAGTTAATAATGCGTCGTCTGCCAAGCTCAAAGTGTTTGGCAATGACTATCCTACAGCCGATGGCACCTGTGTTCGGGATTATATACATATTAATGACTTAGCTACGGCGCATATAAAAGCAGGGCTTTATTTAGACAATCATGACGGTGCTTATGCCTTTAATTTAGGCAACGGTAATGGCTTTAGTGTGTTGCAGGTGATTAACGCAGCCATGGCTGTGGTGGGCGAGGATATTGCCTTTGATATAGAAGCAAGAAGACAGGGCGATCCTGCTATACTGGTAGCAGATGCTTCACTGGCTATTAAACAACTGGGCTGGCAACCGAAGTACACGGACATAACAGATATTATCGCAACGGCATGGCAGTGGCATCAAAATGAAAAATTCTAAGGATAAATAATGATCCCGGTCATCATGTCAGGTGGCAGTGGCACACGGCTGTGGCCATTGTCACGCAAAAACAAACCCAAACAATTTTTGAATTTGTTTGGCGATTCATCTTTGTTTCAAAATACCTTAAGCCGACTTGATGGCGTAGCTGAACTCGAAAAACCTATCGTGGTTTGCAATGAAGACCATCGATTTATGGTGGCAGAACAGTTACACGAAATTAATATTGAGAACGCTAAAATTATTCTTGAACCTTGTGCTAGAAATACCGCACCCGCAATTGCTGTAGCGGCATTGCAAGCCCAATTACAAGGTGATGATCCTATTATTTTGGTGCTAGCGGCAGATCATATTATTCACGATCAGCAGGCGTTTCATGCTGCCATATCTCAAGCAAAAGCAGCAGCAGAGCAGGGCAGTTTAGTCACATTCGGTATTATTCCCACTAGCGCCCACACCGGTTTTGGCTATATTGAAGCGCAAGAAAAAAATATAACAAGTAAGGTTAAAGGTTTTGTAGAAAAGCCTGATGCTGAAACAGCTAAACGCTATGTCGATTCGGGAAATTACTACTGGAATAGTGGTATGTTTATGTTTAAAGCATCAACAATCATAGAAGAATTAGAACGTCTCGCACCTGAAATTTTAGTAAGCTGCCAACAGGCATTAACACAGTCAAAAACTGATCTTGATTTCATTCGACTAGACAAAAAAGAATTTGAAACCTGCCCGTCAGATTCATTAGATTATGCGGTAATGGAAAAAACAGATAAAGCGGTGGTTATTCCGTTAGATGCGGGGTGGAGCGATGTCGGCTCATGGCCATCACTATGGGAAAACCACAATAAGGATCAGGATAATAACGTCAGTATTGGCGATGTGACCCTTGAAAATGTAACTAATTCATATATTCACAGCGAACATCGATTGGTCAGTGTTTTAGGGGTAGATAATATCATTGTTGTTGAAACCCCTGATGTAGTGATGGTGGCAAGCAAAGACCAAGCTGAAAACATAAAATTAGTAGTAGAAAAACTAAACAAACAAAACCGCGATGAAGCAAGTTTGCATCGCAAGGGCTACCGACCATGGGGTTATTATGACTCTATTGATAGCGGTGAACGGTTTCAGGTTAAACGTATCTCGGTGAATCCCGGTGCATCTTTATCTTTGCAAATGCATCACCATCGCGCTGAGCATTGGGTTGTGGTTAAAGGTGTGGCTGAAGTGACCTGTGGTGATAAGGTTATGCTATTGAGTGAAAATGAATCCACATTTATTCCATTAGGTGTAAAACACAGATTGCATAACCCTGGACGTGTGCCAGTAGAAATTATTGAAGTGCAATCGGGCGCTTATTTAGGTGAAGATGATATTGTCCGATTTGATGATGTTTATAATCGTTCCTAAATGACGTATAAATTCTGCAACTTGAATAATCACGGGAATATGCCCGTGATCATTAAATTTGCAAAAAAAACCTCGTCATCCCGGTATGCTTACCCAGTCAAGCTGAGCACAAGCTTAGCCGGGATCTCCGCACCAACAAGACTCCGGCTAAAAACCTGCCGGAGTGACGGAGGAGCGAAAAGTCACCGATTGAATGGGAATATACTTTGAAAGAAACACAAATTAAGGATGGAAAAACAAATGGCTCGTCAAGGCAAAATTAGACGTTACGACTCAAAAATAAATGCAATTTCTCGGCTTATTGATAGCGGAATTATATTACTAACCTTTCTAGCGTTAATTGATATTTTTCAACAGGAGTGGCAAGCTGTTTATGTCTGGGGTTTGCTTTTCTCCGTTCTATTTTTTAATTTCTTTGCCGAATCCCAAGACGCATACCGTTCATGGCGAGGTGCAAATCTAAGAGAAGAGATTGAAATAGTGCTCATCTCATGGGCTACGGCAATTTTTGTATTAGTTTTATTAGATATCTTTGTTATTCAATCCTATGTTTATTCAGAGCCTTTTGTTGTGGTATGGATTATAGCTACACCTATTGAGTTAATAGCATGGCATGCAATGGTCAGGATGGCATTAGGTATCTTACGTTCGAAAGGCTACAACACCCGTAAGATAGCGATTGTAGGCGCAACGCCTTTAGGAAAACGTTTAGAATTTGCCTTTAATCAAATGGATTGGTCGGGTTATCGTTTTGTGGGTTATTACGATGATAGAAAAATAAAAAGCACCGAGGGTGAATCGCGGTTTGAACCCGTCAATATTAAAGGTAATATTGAGCAGCTGATAATGGACTGCAAACAGGGAAAGGTGGATTCTGTCTACATAACCTTAGCGATGGCAGCGGAACATCGAATTAAAGGCTTAGTGGAAAAATTAGCGGACAGCACAGTCTCTGTCTATTTTGTGCCAGATTTCTTTACCTTTAACTTGTTGAATTCTCGTTGGATAGACCACCAAGGCATCACCGCGGTTAGCATCTATGATTCGCCGTTTACAGGCTTAGACAGCACCATAAAAAGGCTTGAAGACATTATATTAAGTATTGTTATTTTATGTATCGTTGCACTACCGATGATAATGATTGCCATAGCAATAAAATTAACTTCAAAAGGCCCAGTGCTGTTTAAGCAAAACCGCTATGGTATTGATGGCGAAAAGATTAGAGTGTGGAAATTCCGCTCGATGGCCGTTGCTGATGATGGCAATGAAATAGTGCAAGCTACCAAAGGTGATAGTCGTATTACCCCGTTTGGCGCTTTTTTAAGGAGGACCTCACTAGATGAGTTCCCACAATTTTTTAATGCCTTGAGCGGAGATATGTCGATAGTAGGCCCTAGACCCCATGCCGTGGCACATAATGAAGAGTATAGAACGAAAATACAAGGCTATATGCTGAGACATAAAGTGAAGCCAGGGATTACCGGCTTAGCTCAAATTAATGGCTTTAGAGGTGAAACCGACACTTTAGATAAAATGGAAGGCCGGATCCATTATGATTTGCAATATATTCAGTCGTGGTCGTTATGGTTAGATTTAAAGATTATCTTTTTAACGATATTTAAGGGATTTACTCACAAAAATGCCTATTAAATAAACCGTCATTCCTTATTTTTAATCAGTTCGCTTGATGATAACATGCCTGACATGAAGCACAATTCATCCCAGCAACCTTCCCCGCACCGTCATTGATCCTACGGTTACTTCGTTTCGGCAGGCTTTTAGCCGGGATCTCCGCACAAATAAGACTCCGGCTACAAGCATACCGGAGTGACGAAAGAGCGAAAATCCACACATTGAATGATCACGGGTAGTTAATATTACTAACTCTCCACCCCTAGAATTAGGGGGTATTACTCTAAACCTTTATGTCGTATAATTGTCAGCAAGGTTGTTAAGGGGTATAGAGGCGATTTTTACCGACTAGTACCAAAGTACAATAGATATTAGTTTTGCCTTATTATATTCTTAACACATCTACCGAGATATTTTGGTTTTATAAAGTAGATGTAATCTTATTGTCATGTGTATTTTATATGATAGTAATCGCTATAAATCGGAAAGATTGTTTTATAGTATTTTTTGAAATTTAGTTAAAAAGCCAAACCTGTCGTGAGGCAGGGTCGGAAAGTTTCAGGTCTTAAAGCTTTTTTAAGATGGCTGAGCTACATTACTTAATTTTAGTTTGTTTTATTTTTCTAAAAAAAGGAATATTATTATGAAAAAAGTAATGTTATTTATTACTAGCATGATGTTTGCAGTAAGTGTTAATGCTGCCACATTGAATTTATCAACATTTAACCAGGATGTCCCTGGTCCATACGGTAATTTTACACATAATTTCGCCAGTAATGATGCCGTAGAAGCTATCTCATTTAACACTGTTGGTTCTGCAGGAGACTTCAGTATTGGTCACCATATAGTAGCAGCTGTTGATCAAACGGTTAATATTGAATGGTCATTCAATCAACAACCCAACCTTGCAAGTGCGGATATATCAAAAGGCGGGAGCTTTGTTATGGTTCAAGCGGTAACAGGACTTGGTTATAGTTGGGTAATGCAATTATTAGCTGGACAGAACTACTTTTTTGACATCATTGGTGTATCATCAGGTAATCCATTGACGGCTACCCTGACTATTAATGCTGTTCCAATTCCAGCGGCATTGTTCTTATTTGCACCAGCGCTATTAGGTTTCTTAGGTTTACGTCGTAGAGCAGCTAAATTAGCGGCATAAGTTCAGAAATTTGAGCTAACAATATTGTTTGTTTAACAAAAGGGGAGCTTCGGCTCCCTTTTTTGTTTTAATTAATGCTATGATATGTTTAACTTTTAAATAAGGATGTAAATAGATGTTTTCAAAGATATTACGAAGCAGTTTAGTGCTAGCACTATTTTTTGTTTTAACCGGTGTGGCTGTTGCACAAGAACGCTATTTATTAAACGCGGGCGATGTGTTAGAAGTTTCAGTTTGGAATGAAGAAACCTTGCAAAAACAAGTGATTATTTTGCCTGATGGCATGATTTCCTTTCCTTTAGCAGGTCAACTGATGGCGCAAGGTAAATCGGTTACTGATGTACAAAACACCCTAAAAGAAAAATTAACAGAATATTTATCAGATCCAGTAGTAACGGTTTCAGTAATCAATGTTGTAGGCAATAGCATCCACATAATGGGCAAGGTGAATACCCCCGGCTCATTTGTAATGAGCCAAAGAATAGATGTAATGCAAGCTTTGAGTTTGGCAGGTGGATTATCGCCCTATGCAGAAGAGAATAATATCATTGTATTGCGACGCAACGGCGCTAAACAACAAGTGATTCCTGTTCGCTACGCATCGATTAAAAAAGGCCGTGATTTAGATAGCAACATCATGCTAAAAAGCGGTGATGTAATTGTTGTCCCTTAAATTGATCATGATAAAAAGAACTTTTCATTATATCTCGATAATACTGCTTTGTGTGTCTTCAGTGCATGCGGCAGAGTGGTCGCTGACATCAACACTAAACCCATCGGCCGAATATGATGACAATGTGTTTTTAAGTGAAGATGCTGAGAGTAGCATGCACTATGCCATAACGCCGACGGTTATGCTGACGCGTGCTGTTGACAACATGCAGACAAGTTTAAGCGTGGGCTACCGAATCGATAGATATTCATCATTATCCTCTGATAATGATACTGAAAACCCATTTGTCAGATTTAATGGTTCATATAATACTGAGCGCAGTCAGTATGGATTATCTGCTAACTATACCGAGGCTACTTCTCGCTCTACCGCTCTTGAAGATACGGGTGATTTTACCTCGCAATCTATTAATCGAACACGATCGATTAATCCTTCATATAGCTATCAATTATCAGAGCGTGATTCGTTATCATTAAATGGCTCGTATTCAGAGAGACTGTCTTCAACAACTAGTTTTGATGATACGGAAACAAAATCAATAACAGCCGGTTGGCAGCGTCAGTTTAATGAAAGGTTAAGTGCTGGCTTAAATGGCACAATCTCAAATTATGAGTCTGAAGGGCTAACGCTTACTACAGACGATGACAACTATAGTTTATCTACATCCTTTAGCTATGCGTGGTCAGAGTTATGGAATGTCGCAGGCGCTATAGGTCTACGCAGACTAAATACTGAGAGACGGGTATTATTAACAGGGATTACTGATAGCGACGAGAGCACAGGTTCTACCCTTGATTTCTCTGCAATACGAACAGATGATATTAATGTTTATACGATAGCTTTATCAAGATCGCTATCTCCGTCTGGTACAGGAGAAGTCAATGAAATTGATCGGGTGAGTGCCTCTTGGTCCCATCATTTGTCCGATCGGTTGACTGCAAACCTAGCTACAAGTTATCAGGAAAGTATTTCGGTGCTAGAAGGCAACAACGAAAAACGAGAAAATATTAATTTTTCTCCCTCACTACGCTGGCAACTTGAAGAAAATATGAGCCTGAATTTTAGCTATAATTATCGCAAGCAAACTCAACAGTCAGGCAGTTCTGCCGATAGTAATGCGGTGAGTGTGACATTAAATTATAACTGGGATGGCATTCGAGTCTCACGGTAGTAAGTTGTAGACATCTTACAGCCACATATTTAGAACGTCATTCCGGCAGGTTTGTAGCCGGAATCTCTAGCCGAATGAAATAGATCCCCGATAAAAGCTCTCGGGGATGACGGAGTAGAAAAACCTGTAGTTTGAATGGTTATGAGTATATTACTCCCTTGTCTAAGCTAACATGTAATATTATAGGAACAAAATGGAAGAAGAAGTTAAAGAGCTAGGCGATTATCTAGATATAATACGACGTCATAAATATTGGGTGCTTATTCCTGCGGTTATATTAATTGCTTTAAGCGGATTAGTTGCTTATTTGCTACCGGCAACCTATAAATCAGAAGGTTTGATTCTGATTGAATCGCAAGAAATCCCTAATGATTTAGTGAGATCAACGGTTACCAGCTATGCTGATCAGCGTATTGAGGTGATTAAACAGCGTATTATGACAACTAGCAAAGTCATGGTTTTGGTAAGAAAACATAATCTTTATCCGGATTTACGCAAGAAAGCGCCTATTTCAGAAATAGTGGGCTTATTTCGTGAAAATATTGCAGTAACAATGGTCGAAGCAAATGTGACCGATCCTAATAGTGGTCGTACTCGCCGTGCAACCATTGCTTTTAGAGTGTCCTTTATGGATAAGTCACCACAATTAGCTCAAAAAGTAGCCAATGATTTAGTGACGGAGTTTTTGGTTGAAAATACACGGGTACGAACTGAACGAGCAAGTGAAACAACTAAATTTTTAGAAGCAGAAGCCAATAAATTCCAAAAACAGATACAGTTTACAGAAAATAAAATCGCTGAATTTAAAGATAAATACAGCGATAGTCTGCCAGAGTTATTAGATCATAATTTATCAATAACAGAACGCTCACAAACTGAATTGGCCTATAACCAAAATCAAATTCACGCGCTAAAAGATCTTGCAACGACACTACGTTTGGAACTAGTAAATATTAACCCCTATATTACACAACAAATACCGGGGGCGGGTAATCAAATACCGGTATTAACAGCAGCGCAAAAATTATTACAAACGCAAGCAGAACATGATCGACTGTCGGCCAGATATTCAGAGAACCACCCTGATATAAAAGCATTAAACAACCAAATTTCTGACCTGGAACAGCAAGTTGAAGAAGAAGCTAAATCGCTAGATAAGCCTTCATCCAATGGCCGCTTCACACGAACACGTAACCCTATTTATGGGCAACTCAGTGCAAAAGTAAATGCATCTGAACGAGAAGTTCTTCGCTTACAACAACGTAATGAACTGATAACACAAAAAATAGCGAATTATGATGAACGTATTGTTCGGACCCATCAGGTTAAACGTGCCTATGACGATCTAACACGTGACCATGAAAATAAGCTCAGAAAATATGAAGAATTGAGAGCCAAACAGCTTGAAGCAGAATTGGCACAAAATCTGGAATCTGAGAATAAAGGTGAAAGCTTTACATTAATTGAACCTCCTTTAGTGCCCAGTAAGGCAGAAAAACCAGATCGTGTGAAACTGTTTGTAATGGGCGTAGTAGTTTCCATTGGAGCGGGTCTGGGTTTAGCATTATTGATTGAGATGCTATTTGGCGGTGTCCGAGGCTACAATCAAATGACCCGTATCCTTGGCAAGGCACCATTAGTCGTTATTCC
Source organism: Methylophaga sp. (assembly GCA_002733505.1). Lineage (GTDB taxonomy): Bacteria > Pseudomonadota > Gammaproteobacteria > Nitrosococcales > Methylophagaceae. The sequence continues at coordinate 25,393 of NVVW01000031.1, forward strand.
TATGATAACAACCGTGCAAGATCTCCAAAAACGGACAAGGGGTAGGCTGAAAATAATGGTGGCAGCTATTATACTGCTAGGACTATGTGTCGCTGGTTTCCATTACTGGGTGATGGATCTTGAAGTGTTTTGGTTTAAACTTTTACGAAAAATAAGTTTATTGTAACTATACCCGTGACCATTGGACTTGCAGCTTTTACCGCTTCGTCATCCCGGTAGGCTTGTAGCCGGGATCTGAGTATAAGCAAGACTCCCACTAACCACATGTGGGAGTGATGGAGGAGTGAAAAATGTGTAGATTGAATGATATACGGGTATATCCCCATAAACATTCAATTCACCCATCGTCATCCCGGTAGGCTTGTAGCCGGGATCTGAGTATAAGCAAGACTCCCACTAACCACATGTGGGAGTGACGGAGGAGTGAAAAATGTGTAGATTGAATGATTACGGGTATATCCCCATAATCATTCAATTCACCCATCGTCATCCCGGTATGCTTGTAGCCGGGATCTTATGGTTAGGAGGCTAGACTTCCGATTAAGTTTGTGCTCAGCTTGACTGGGTAAGATGCGGGAGTGACGGTATAAAAAAACCGCAATTTCAATAGTCACGGCTATATAGGTTATCATTGAAATTGTAATTTTTACCGCTTCGTCATCCCGGTAGGCTTGTAGCCGGGATCTGAGTATAAGCAAGACTCCCACTAACCACATGTGGGAGTGATGGAGGAGTGAAAAA
>NVVW01000032.1 GCA_002733505.1 Methylophaga sp.
GGTGTCTGAGACATGATAGGCCACTCTGACTACAGGCAAATAATCTGGCTTCTAAAGGCATTTAACGAAACTGAAGCTCTGATTTTGGTTTGAAAATTAAGTTTAGGTGGATTTTATTGATCTGGATCTTGTATAGAGTCTTTAAATTTTAAATTAACAAAATCGAAAAGTGGGTTAAATCGTGACTCTGCTGTTAATGTTTCCCAAATTGTTACCTTGGATAAAACATTCTTAACTGAAAAAGTAGGGCGGCTTAGTACAAAACAATTAAATCTACTGGATGTTGGATTACAGCTGGTGTTGAGCGTATAAAAACCCAACAATCGCATACACAGTTCGTGATGCGGGCGTTAGCCCAGGTAACGTTTTTGGGAAAAACATGCTCAACAATACGTTACGTGCTTTGATAAATCCAGTTATCATTATTCCCATTTCTTAAATGAATAAAATAATCAGGTGGGATTACACGCGCACAACAAGCGCTGTTACGGTGATAATTTAAGGAGAATCTCAGTTGACAACATACACGTTGATACAGTATTTTTGTTGTTGAACTGTCCATGGTGGATGGTATTAACAAGGAGTAAGGAAAGATGTTGAAAAAATTATGGTTAACTTTATTTGTTGGGTTGTTCTTTTTATCTGCGAATAGTATTTTTGCAGCAGATGCGATTAATATCAATACTGCAACTCAAGCACAGCTTGAAACGCTTAACGGTGTTGGACCAGCAACGGCAACAGCGATCATAGAGCATCGTGATCAGGTGGGTAGTTTTAAGACTGTGGATGAAATAACTAATGTTAAGGGRATTGGCGATAAAAAATTAGCCAAATTTGCTAACCAAATAGTGGTAACGGAGCCAAAAAAAGAATAATCATTCCCACGAATTAAGTCTCATTTTAAAAGCATAGCTATCATAAGATGGTTATGCTTTTTTTTAGCGCATTCGCTGATCGACAGGAGAGCGAAGCGGAGTCGATTAGTCGCCAGTAGGCAACGCCTTTGTGCATTTTCGTAATAGAGAGCGTTAGCGAACAGTGGAGAATAATGTTAGCAAAGGCTTTCTGTTGCCGTAAAGTCATTTGAGGTAATGGTGGTTTTGCGGTTCGCTCAGCAGAGCGAAGTGTGAAAGCGTCATGAACGCAGGACGGCTGGGGGCCGCAGGCATTAATGGTCGCGTTAAGTTTTTGCCGCTTGCTTGGGCTCGGATGCCCAAAACAAGCTATCGCAAAAATAGCGACTCACTGGCTTTAAAGATAAAAATGTTACGAATATTTATTTTAAACGGTTGTCGCCGAATGATAACAGTAAGAATCAGCCATACATAGCGGGACATCTTACCGATCTTAGTTTTATTCCAACGGGAACCATAACTGAGTCAGTTTCAGATTCAAAAAAAGATCGGGGGAAAAGAAAAATTAAGTATTTAGTTGAGCTTAACTATTCATGGATGTCTTCTGAAGGCATTGTTTACCCTGCATCAGAAGCAAAGCTAATATATTATCCACAATACCCCGAGGTTCGGCTTTCAGGTTTTGTTACTAGGTGCGATTTTGATATGGGAGGATGGATGGATCCTGTTAAAAAAGGTCGAGAATTAGGACGAGTACTTTTTTGGGTGTAACAGAGAACAAGAAAATTATTGCTTACCTTGCAATTCCAGGAACGAGATTATCAGAAGAAATTAATGAAGCTAATTCTATAGCTGTTACAGGTATTTTGAATCAGTTGAATGTTGGTGATAGGGATAATCGATCTTCAAAAGAGATTCTTCTTCAAAAGTTAAGAGAAGTTCATGATAAAGAGTGGATTGAAAGTAAAAAACTTGCCAAGGATGGTACGGCAGCAAGATATTTAGCACAAAATGGAGGCGGATATACATTAGAAGCTGAACTGGGAATAACCCCTAATGGATATTCAGATCCAGACTTTTTAGGTTGGGAAGTGAAACAATTTAGTGTGACGCGATGCGATCTAATGAATAGCAAGGCTTTGACTTTAATGACACCGGAACCTGATGGCGGTTATTATGTCGAACAAGGTGTTGAAGCTTTTGTACGAAAATATGGATATTCAAACCCTAATATTGCAGATCGATTTGATTTCACGGGGCGACATTTATCAGGTGTTCTTTGCCCTAAAACAAGTCTTGAGCTTGTGCTTGATGGGTTTGATGAGCAAGCAAGTATTATTACAGACGCATCGGGTTGTATTGCATTGCGTGATGCAGATGGAAACCTTGCCTCTACATGGTCATTCAAAAAGATAATGGAACATTGGCAGCGGAAACATGCGCACGCTGTCTACATTCCTTCTCGATCAAGAAAAGAGCTTGATAGTAGTAAATCCTATAATTATTGCAATAATATTCGACTATTTGAAGGCACAAAATTTATAAAATTATTGTCCGCAATATCAAAATCTCATGTTTATTATGATCCGGGAATTAAATTAGAAAATGCCAGCACAAAAAGACCAAAAACTAAACGAAGAAGCCAGTTTAGGGTTAAATCTAGGTTATTGGAACACTTATATGATGATCAAGAAAATATAGATCTTTTGCTAATATAGAAAAAACTTGCAAAAGGGACATAAAAGAGAAACAATTATCTTATTATCTCCCTTTATGGACGGCTTAATGGATACTAAGGTTACTACAGGCGAACTTCTCTCTCAAGCACTTGAACGATATACGTTCGCAGATGTTGCTAGAAAACTAAATGTTACCCCCAAAACTGTTAAAAATTGGCAGGTTAAAGAAGAAGGTCCCCCTGAATATAGACTGTATCAATTACAAGGTCTTCTGTTCGGTAACGAAAGCCATAAAACAGAGATGCAACGCGATGAATTTACTTTTATAGACCTCTTTGCAGGTATCGGTGGTATTCGCATGGGCTTTGAGGAAAATGGGGGACGTTGTATCTTTACTAGTGAGTGGGATAAATATGCAGTTCAGACTTATTGTGAAAATTACAGTACAGATCACCCTGTAATGGGTGATATTACAAAAGTTGATTTAGCTGATATTCCTGATCATGATATTTTATTGGCAGGCTTTCCTTGCCAGCCATTTTCCATTGCAGGAGTATCGAAGAAGAACTCATTAGGAAGGGCTCATGGTTTTGAGGATAAAACACAAGGCACATTATTTTTTGATGTGGCGCGGATAATTAAAAAAAAACAGCCGAGAGCATTTCTTCTTGAGAATGTTAAAAATTTGATGAGTCATGATAAAGGCCGTACATTTCAGGTAATAAAAGAGACTCTTGAAAATGAATTGGGTTATAAGATTTATTCAAAAGTAATTAATGCCAAAGGTTTCGTTCCTCAAAACCGTGAAAGAATATATATCGTTGGTTTTCGTGAAGAGACAGATTTTTCTTGGGATGATTTTCAGGACCAGAAAATAGATGCGAAGACGATGAAAGATATACTTCATTCGCAAAATGGAACAGAGCAGAGCGGTAACGATTACGTGAAGAATTATACTCTTGGAGAAGAAGGGATAGTAAATGATAAGTATATTCTTAGTGATAAATTATGGAAGTATTTATACGACTATGCTGCAAAGCATAAAGCAAAAGGAAATGGTTTTGGTTATGGGCTGGTGACAGAAAGTTGTGTTTCTCGAACATTGTCAGCTCGGTACTATAAAGATGGATCTGAAATACTGGTCAGTAGAGGAAAAGGCAACAATCCTCGTAGGTTAACACCAAGAGAATGCGCTCGTCTGATGGGGTATCCTGACAGCTTTGATATCCCCGTATCAGATACGCAAGCCTATAAGCAGTTTGGTAATTCTGTGGCAGTACCGGTGGTTAAGGAAATTGCTAGGATTTTGAAGCCTCATATTATGTTATTAATTGGTCGAGATAAGGAATATTCACAGACGCAGACGATCTCATAAGGGATTGTTATAAAACTGTAATATAGCGCCAGTATGATGAATGGATTGGAGTAATTAAGGTAACCTCATGGCAACAACTATTTTAGTAGTAGAAGATGATAAGGCGATCCGCGATATGTTGTGTTTTACGCTGAGGCACTCAGGTTTTGTGTGTGAGCCTGTTAGTGATGGTGAGACAGGTTTAGCGTGGTTAAAAAAGCAACAACCCGATTTGATTTTGCTTGATTGGATGTTACCGGGTATTAATGGTATTGAGTTTATTCGTCGACTGCGTGCTAATGAATTTTTGGCGGTTATTCCGGTTATTATGTTGACTGCCAAGGGTGAGAGTGAAGACATGGTCAAAGGCTTAAGCGTAGGCGCGGATGATTATGTAAAAAAACCCTTTGCGCCAGCAGAGCTGGTGGCTAGAATTAAATCGTTGTTGCGCCGATGTGCCCCTCCGGAAGCAGATCAGGATGATCAGCTTGAGTTTGCAGGCTTGTTATTAGATCTTAAAAGTCACCGTGCCAGCGTTGATGGCGGGCGAATTGACTTGGGGCCTACCGAGTTTCGTTTACTACATTTTTTTATGAAACATCCTGAGCGTGCTTATAGCCGTGGCCAATTACTTGATCAAGTGTGGGGTGATATGGTTTATATTGAAGAGCGCACGGTTGATGTGCATATTCGTCGATTACGTCAAGCATTAGAGCCATCAAAACATGATCGCTTGATCCAAACAGTGCGTGGTGTAGGTTATCGTTTTTCTGATGAATAGTAAATAATATGAGCTGGGATTATTGGAGACTGTTAACCATTGTTAGCTTAGCGGGCTTTGTCGGCTTGCTGTTTGATCAAATGGTGCTATTTTTATTTGTTAGTTCATTTTTATATGCATTTTGGATACAGGCGAAATGGAATCAATTATGGCTTTGGCTTCAAAACCCCAAGAAAAACCCTCCGCCTTCTGCTGAAGGTGCGATTGATGATATTTGTCGGCGTATTGAAAGTGTGCGCCTACAAAATAAATCACGCAAAAAAAGGCTGGCGGATTATTTAAAACAATTTCAAGCCGCTACCGCCGCACTGCCTGATGCGGTAGTGGTATTAGGGCCGCAAGGTCAGGTAGCTTGGGCGAACATTGCATCGAAACAGTTATTGGGTATTATTTGGCCGCGTGATAGTCATGTCCGCGTGCATAATTTGATTCGCGATCCTGTTTTTCAGCAGTTGCTTACTGCCTCACCACCCAAAAAGAAAGCTAAGATTGTTGTTTCTCCAGTCAGTGCTGATTTGTATTTAGAAATGAAAATTGTCAATTATATGGGCGATGGTCGCTTATTAATTGCTCGAGATATGAGCCAAACGGTTAAATTACAAAAAATGCGGCGTGATTTTGTGGCCAATGTATCACATGAGTTAAGAACACCATTAACGGTATTGCATGGTTATTTAGAAACATTTGATCAAGATAGTCCGGCAGAAATGTGGGGCTCGGCATTACCCGTTATGCGTGAACAGACCCAACGAATGAATTTAATGATTAACGATTTATTAGTGCTGTCACAATTAGAGATGGGCGAGAAGAAACGGCAGCATAAACCGGTGGATGTTAATGCTTTATTAACGGCTATTGCTGAAGATGCTAAGCAATTAAAAGAATATAAACAACATCAGATTCAATTAGATTTTGAGAGCGATGATTGGCTATTGGCTGATGCAAGTGAATTACGTAGCGCACTATCTAATTTAGTGTTTAATGCCATTAAATATACGCCAGAAAAAGCACAAATTACGCTGTGCTGGAAAGTTAACAACAATAATGCATGTATTGAAGTCAATGATAATGGCATGGGCATAGAAGAGCACCACCTTGCTCGCCTAACCGAACGGTTTTATCGTGTTGATAGTGGTCGTGCACAAGAGACAGGTGGTACGGGTCTTGGTCTAGCCATTGTAAAACATATTCTAAAACGCCATGATGCCAAACTTAATATTAGTAGTGAGATTGGTGTGGGTTCTCAGTTCCATTGTTGTTTTCCCAAATTGAAGTTGGTTAAAGCATCAAAAATTGATTCTATTTCACCTTAAAATTATGATGAAGTCATAAATTTATGATTACGGGCATATATTAAATTTCCCTGCATAAACAAGTGACTACAAATAAAAATTAAAATTTTCATTCAACTGTCATAAAAGTGTAATGTTTTATTCATATCCTTGTAACACGTTAACGCGATACTGCTTCGTGTAATTTAATTACGTTAACTTTTTATTTAGGGGATGAACACATGTTCAACAAAAAACTTGCACTATTAGGGGCTGCGGCAACGTTGGCATTTTCTGCCACAACATTTGCTAAAGAATTGCCTGATTACGAAAAAGTCAGTGGTGTTTCAGGCAGTATATCTAGCGTAGGATCTGATACTTTATCTAATTTGATGACGCTTTGGGCTGAGGAGTTTAAACGTGTCTATCCCAATGTAACTATTCAAATACAAGCAGCAGGTTCATCAACGGCTCCGCCTGCGCTGACTGAAGGTACGTCAAGTTTCGGTCCAATGAGTCGTAAAATGAAAGATAAAGAAATAGCTTCGTTTGAGTCTAGGCATGGTTATAAACCCACGCTTATTCGTGTGGCAATTGATGCTTTAGCGGTTTATGTACATAAAGATAATCCAGTCAATGAGTTAGTTATTCCACAAATTGATGCGATTTTTTCTGCAACACGCAAATGTAATTATGCTGAAGATATTACTAGCTGGAAGCAGCTTGGTGCTGATTTAGGTAATATCCAGATTTTCGGTCGCAACTCAGTGTCAGGCACCTATGGTTATTTTAAGAAAAAAGCATTGTGTAAAGGTGATTTTAAAGACACGGTGAATGAGCAGCCAGGTTCCGCATCAGTGGTTCAAGGTGTCACTATGTCATTAAATGGCATTGGTTATTCTGGCATTGGTTATAAAACATCAGGTGTTAAAGCGATAGCAATAGCGAAAAAAGCCGATCAGCCATTTATTGCTACGACTAAAGAAAATGCGGCAAATGGTACATACCCATTATCGCGTTATCTATATGTGTATGTGAATAAAGCACCGAATCAACCTTTAGCACCACTTGATCGTGAATTTATGACGATGATTTTATCAAAAATAGGTCAACAAGTCGTGGTTAAAAACAGTTATGTTCCATTGTCTGCTTCAGTGGCAGCAAAGGAGCTTGCAAAACTTCAATAGATTTTGAAGTAATGAGTTGAAACGCCTCGCACATTGTGTGGGGCGTTTTGTTTTGGTCTGAAATTTACAGATTGAATGATCACGGGTATAAAGGTAGCTAAATTTATGGTTGAACAACCCTCTCAAGCGAGTGTATTACCCGCGCCAGGCTCGCCTGTTGCACGTCGTCGCCGGGCATGGCGTGAATTCAAAGATCGTGCAGCTCGATATGGTGTGGCTACCGGTGGAATGATGGTTATTTTGGCCATTGTGCTGATCTTCTTCTATTTGTTTTATGTGGTATTTCCATTATTCAACAATGCTGAGATAGCAACACATGCGGAATACAACACCCATTCTCAAAATGTGACTCATGTGACACTGAACGAATATAATGACATCGGTTTAATGCTGACGATGCAAGGTCAAGCTCGTTTTTTCAATGCTAATAATGGCGAAGTAATAGTAGAAGCAGACTTGCCATTGCCAGCTGATAGTCACATTTCAAGCTTTGCCAAAGGCGCTTCGTCAACGGGTGTATTTGCCTATGGTTTTGCAGATGGTCGTGCATTGATATTTAAAAAAGACTATAAAATCAGCTTTCCCAATGATAAACGTAAAATCACACCGTTAATTGAATTCCCTGCAGGTAAGGAGTTAGTGCGAGTTGATCCACAAGGCAAAGCATTACAGTTATTGAGCGTACAAAGCAGTGAACAGCAAACCATGCTGGCGGGAGTAACAGCAGATAATCGTCTGGTATTAAACAGTTTAGTACGAGAACAAGATTTTATGGATGAAGATGTGTTCACCATTGAACAGACATCAGCAGAAATTGTGTTGGCTGAAAATTTACAGGTAACACTGTTACGGATTGATATCGATCAGCGTGAACTCTATTTGGCTGATGTCGATGGTTTTATTGCTTATTACAATATCGAAGATCCGCAATCACCGAGACTAATACAACGCATTAAAGCAGTGCCGACAGGCGTTGATATAACATCTATGGAGTTTCTGACAGGCGGAATTTCAATATTAGTGGGGCGAAGTGATGGTCAAATTGATCAGTGGTTCCCAGTGCGTGATCAAGACAATAATTATAGATTGCATAATGTGCGTAGCTTTCATGATCAAGCTGCAGCGATTGTAGCCATTGCCCCTGAACATGCACGTAAAGGCTTTTTGGCTTTAGATGAAAAAGGTCAGATAGGTATTTATCACACGACCGCACACCGTACCCTATTAGTTGAACCGTTAGTCGAAGGTGGCAGTGCCATTATTGCAGTTTCACCACGCGCTAATGGCTTGCTTAGTTTAACGGCCGATGGACAGGCCAAGTTAACACTGATTGATAACGAACACCCAGAAGTCTCTTGGCACTCATTGTGGCAAGAGGTGTGGTATGAAAGTCGTGATCAGCCAGGATATGTGTGGCAATCATCATCAGCCAGTGATGATTTTGAACCTAAGTTTAGTATGCAACCCCTTACACTTGGCACGATAAAAGCGGCATTTTACGCAATGTTGGTAGCGGTGCCGTTAGCGATTATGGGCGCTATTTATACCGCGTACTTTATGTCGCCAACAATGCGTAGAGTCGTCAAGCCAACCATTGAAATTATGGAGGCATTACCGACGGTTGTTTTAGGTTTTCTTGCCGGTTTATGGCTAGCACCATTGGTAGAAGCTAATTTACCTGGGATTTTTACCATACTAATCATGTTGCCTATCATGACCATTCTCACGGCTTGGGCGTGGACTAAACTACCGAGCGCATGGCGAAAACGTATTCCTGACGGTTGGGAAGCCGCTGTTTTAGTGCCTATTGTTATTGCGGTTGGCATGTTTTCTATGATGGCAAGTCCAACGCTTGAGCTATGGTTATTTGGCGGAGACATGCCGAGATGGCTGAATGAGGCAGGGATTGATTTTGATCAACGCAACTCAATGGTTGTGGGATTAGCGATGGGCTTTGCCGTTATACCTACCATTTTTTCAATCACAGAAGATGCTATTTTTGGTGTGCCCAAGCATTTAACAATTGGCTCGTTAGCATTGGGTGCAACACCGTGGCAAACATTGACACGAGTGGTTCTGCTGACAGCAAGCCCCGGTATATTTTCGGCGGTGATGATTGGTTTGGGTCGCGCTGTCGGTGAAACTATGATCGTGTTAATGGCAACGGGTAATACACCGATAATGGACTTTAATATTTTTGAAGGATTCCGTGCTTTATCTGCCAATATTGCGGTTGAAATGCCAGAGGCTGCAGTGGCCAGCACCCATTACCGGATCTTATTCCTGACTGCCCTAGTTTTATTTGGTGCCACCTTTATTTTAAATACCATCGCTGAAATTGTTCGTCAGCGCTTACGCAATAAATACAGTAGCTTATAAATGAGTAATTCAATGTCAAAACAATCCGTTTCTACTTGGTTTAAAAGCGGCAGCCCATGGATTTGGCTAAATGCAGGAGCCGTTAGCATTAGCATTGTGATGGTGGTAGGTTTGCTACTATTGATTGCAGTGCGCGGTCTTAGCCATTTTTGGCCCGCCGATATTATGGCGTTAAGCTATCAAGAGCCTGGTGGTGAGCCTATCACGCTGATTGGTGAACTGGTTGATACGGAAGTCGTAACTGCTTTGCGTTTAAAGAGCACAGGGGTCGACTTACCTAGTGGTCAAACAACGGGTGAACGCCATTTACTAAAGGTCGGTAATCGTGATTATTTTGGTTTAGATTTTCGCTGGATAAACGGTTCTTGGGCAGGTGAGGCTAGCTACCCCGAAAAGATAGTGGCGGTTGAGCGCCGTGAGTGGGGCGACTTTTTTGGTTACCTGCTTGAAATTAGGCAGCAGGGACAAACGATTGCCAGTGGCGATGATGCTTGGGCAGAATTGCAGCAACGGCTAGACCGTAGTAATAAGCTCATTGCGCAAATAAAACAGCTTGAAAAATCAGATATTGGTACCATCAACCATGGTTTAGAAGGGCTTCGTCTTAAGGATAGGAAGCTTGAATTAGAAGGCGTTGTGGCAGGATCAGTACAACATCAACAGATTGAGCAGGAGCGTAAGCAATGGAATTTACGTTATGCGGATATAACCAAACAATTAGCGGTGTTAAATGCCGCAGTAAATAGAGATCAGATGGTGATTCAAATATCTGATGGACGTGAAGTTGAGATCCCTTTAGCAAAAGTTGTCGACATCATGCGACCCAATGCAATGGGTGTAGGGCAGAAAATAGCAACGTATGGTCGTGAAGTGTGGAAATTTGTGTCAGGTGATCCACGTGAAGCCAATACTGAGGGTGGTATTTTCCCCGCGATTTTTGGTACAGTATTGATGGTAATGATCATGGCGGTATTTGTTACACCATTTGGGGTGGTGGCAGCGATCTACTTAAAAGAATATGCCAAACAAGGGCCGATAATTCGCTTGATTCGTATTGCAGTGAATAATTTAGCGGGTGTACCTTCGATTGTTTATGGGGTATTTGGACTTGGTTTTTTTGTTTATTTCTTAGGCGGTAATATTGATGAGATCTTCTTTTCAGCCAGTCTGCCAACGCCCACTTTTGGTACACCAGGACTATTATGGGCATCATTAACCTTAGCGCTATTAACGGTGCCTGTGGTGATTGTGGCTACAGAGGAAGGTTTATCACGTATTCCTCGCGCTATTCGCGAGGGCAGTTTGGCGCTGGGTGCGACCAAGGCTGAAACCTTATGGCGAACGGTGTTGCCAATGGCGGCTCCTGCGATGATGACCGGGCTGATTTTAGCGGTAGCACGGGCTGCAGGTGAAGTAGCACCGTTGATGATGGTGGGCGTGGTGAAGCTTGCACCAGCACTTGCTATTGATACTGTTGCGCCGTATTTACATTTAGATCGTCAATTTATGCACTTAGGCTTCCATATTTATGATGTGGGCTTCCAAAGCCCGAATGTAGAAGCGGCGAGACCCTTAGTCTATGCCACCGCATTGTTATTGGTATTAATTATTATCGTATTAAACATGACGGCGATTAGTATTCGTAATCGTCTGCGTGAGAATTTTAAATCAACTGAGAGCTAAGCCTTGAATAGGGTGAGAATTTAGTTAATAGAGGTATCCTTTGGATGGAATTATCAGCAAAACAACAAGCAAGAAATATAGCCAGAGAAATTGATCTAGGTGCGATGGAGCGCGGCGTATTAAAGCTTGATATAGCAGAAGAGATTACGACGCTTGAAGTTAAAGACTTTAACCTGTTTTATGGTAATAAACAGGCCTTACATAATATCAATATGACCATCGCTAAAAATCGGGTTACCGCTTTTATCGGCCCAAGTGGCTGTGGCAAATCGACCTTATTACGCTGCTTTAACCGAATGAATGACTTGATTGATAGTGTGACAATGAATGGCCAAATATTTCTTGAGGGCGATGATTTGAACGCACCCTCGGTCAATGTGGCGGATTTACGCCGTCAAGTGGGTATGGTATTTCAAAAACCTAATCCTTTCCCCAAATCAATTTATGAAAATGTGGCGTATGGCTTGCGATTACAAGGTGTCTATGACCGAGCAACCTTAGATAAAGTGGTTGAGAAATCGTTGAAGGATGCAGCATTATGGGATGAGGTGAAGGATCGGCTAACTGAGTCAGCAATGGGTTTGTCGGGTGGTCAGCAACAGCGTTTGGTTATTGCGCGAGCGATTGCGATTGAACCAGAAGTGCTATTGTTAGACGAGCCTGCATCAGCACTTGATCCACTTTCAACATTGAAAATTGAAGAACTGATCCATGAACTAAAGGAAAAATATACGATTATAATAGTGACCCATAATATGCAGCAAGCGGCACGGGTATCGGATTATACCGCCTTTATGTATATGGGAGAGTTGATAGAGTTTGGAGCAACGGATACCTTATTCACCAATCCAACAGAGAAGAAAACCGAAGATTATATTACAGGTCGCTACGGATAAGACCTAGGAGAAGAAAATGGTAGATAATAAGTCACAACATATTTCACAGCAGTTTGAAGCGGACTTGCAAGATATTCGATCCCGCGTATTAGCGATGGGCGGCTTAGTTGAGCAACAAGTGGGCAGGGCATTAAAAGCGTTAAAAAAAGCGGATCTTGAATTAGCTCGTCAAGTTATAATTGATGATAATGAAGTCAATAATCTTGAAATGAGCATTGATGAAGAATGCATTCAAATTATTGCGCTACGCCAACCAACGGCGAGTGATTTAAGGTTAGTCAGTGTTATTTTGAAAACACTGACCGATCTGGAGCGTATTGGTGATGAAGCGACAAGTATCGCTAGAAAAGCGTTAAATTTGGCTGATAAAGAACATCCTAAAAAAAGTTATCGTGAATTATCAACGATGGGAAATCATGTTCGAGGTATGCTGCGTGATGCGTTAGATGCCTTTGCTCGATTAGATGTTGATGCGGCGATAGAGGTTGCTCGTCAAGATCAAGAAGTGGATGAAGAATATGAAAGTTTCACCCGCACTATGATTACCTATATGATGGAAGATCCGCGCACAATCTCACGTGTATTAGATTTAATGTGGGCTGCTCGTGCGCTAGAACGCATTGGCGATCATGCACGTAACTTATGTGAATACGTGATTTACCTCGTCGAGGGTAAAGATGTACGCCACTTAAGTATTGAACATATGGAGAAGGTATTACAGCGTGATTAAATAGTATTGTTGCATACGTGCCACCGAGTTAAAGCCCGTACTTTTTAGTGCGGGCTTTTTTATTAGTTGTTGCTTTTGTTCAATGTGATGCAAAATAGACATATCTTATTAAGGAGTCGCTGATTAAGTCGGTTATAATTGGACTTGATCAGAGCCTCCTTAACTAAAAGATAGCCATGACACAGCATAATGATGATGTATTAGCCGCCATTGATTTAGGATCCAATAGTTTCCACATGATTATTTCGCGGTTGCGAGATGGGCATTTTCAAGTAGTTGATAAATTACGAGAGATGGTGCAACTGCGAGCAGGATTAGGTGAAAATGGCTATTTATCTGAAGAGGCACAACTACGTGCTATAGCCTGTTTACAACGATTTGGGCAGCGGATTAAAGAATTGCCTGCAGGCAGCGTTCGCGTGGTCGGTACCAATACCTTGCGTGTTGCTAAAAACAGCCAACTTTTTTTACGCAAAGCACGGTTAGCGTTGGGACATCCTATTGAAATTATTGCCGGTGAAGAAGAAGCGCGGCTTATCTACTTAGGTGTAGCACATGCGCTAGCATTTGATGAAGAATCACGACTGGTGATGGATATTGGTGGAGGTAGTACCGAGTTTATCATTGGCGAAGGTTTCACTGGATTAATGCGCGAAAGTCTAGAAATGGGCTGTGTTAGCTTTTCTCAACGCTTCTTTGGTGATGGCAAGATTTCACCAGCCCGAATGAAAACAGCGTTAATTGCTGCCGGTACGCGATTAAGATCTATTCAACGGCCTTATCGAAAAAAAGGCTGGGTAGAAGCGATTGGCGCATCAGGCACTATTCGTACCGTTGCTACTATTGTCAAAGAAAATGGTTGGTCGGATGATGGTGTGATCACCCCTAAATCGTTAGACAAATTAATCGATTTTTTGGTTGATGCGGGTCATGTAGATGAGCTTGAGTTAGATGGCTTAAGTGAAGAACGGAAGACTGTTCTGGCTGGCGGTGTTGCCGTATTAAAAGCAGCATTTGATCGTTTGAAAATTGATCGAATGATCGTGTCTGATGGTGCGTTACGCGAAGGTTTATTATATGACTTATTAGGCCGTATCCAACATGATGATGAACGTAAGCGAACTGTGTCGGCATTAGCGCGCCGTTACCAAGTCGATGAAGATCATGCCGATCGTGTGAGTACGATGGCAACGCAATTATTTGAACAAGTTTCAACTAATTGGAAGATAGATAATGAAGATTATTTGGATCGCTTGCAGTGGGCGGCTAAGTTACACGAAGTGGGGCTATCAATTTCACATGATCAATTTCACAAGCATTCTGCTTATTTAGTAGCGCATTCAGCGTTGCCCGGATTTTCACGAGAAGAACAACATGCCTTATCTGCAATAGTAGGGAGCCAACGAAAGAAAATCCCTCTAAAAGATATAAATGATTTACCCGATGATCTACAAAAATCAAGTAGAAAACTAATGATTTTACTACGCTTAGCAATAGTATTTAATCGAGGTCGAAGTGAAATAACCGATACTTTTGTTAAACTGAAAGTGACTAAAAAAGGATTACGTTTGAAATTGCCAAAAGGTTGGTTAATTGAACATCCACTAACAGAAGCTGATTTATTGCAAGAAGTCGAGTATCTTGAAGCAATCAATTTAAGGTTAAAAATTAAATCATAGAACTAATTAAGTTTTAATATGTCGCATTAATATACCCGTGATCATTCAAGTTGCAGATGTTCTTGTAGAAATATCGTCATCCCCGAGATCTTTTATCGGGGATCTCTAGCGGAAACACTAGACTCCCACTTAAAACATACGGGAGTGACGAAAAAGGTAAACCTGTATCTTCAAGTATAAGGGGAAACGTTATGAAATCATTAAAACTTATCAGTTTATTGCTATTACTGAGTGTTTCATCTGTGCAGGCGAGCGAGTCTATTTCTTTGCCAAGCGACACCGGTGACACATTAATGATCCACCGCTTAAATAATGGCGAAATTTGGGGTAGCTTGATTATCACTGATCGCGTGTCCGATAGTTTTGCTAAATATGAACTTATTGTTCTACAAGTTGATCAGTACAAACCCATTAAATTAGATCACGAAAAACGATGTAATACGCCAGCAGGAAAACAACAGAAAGTAGATTATGTTTTTCAGACAGAGCAAGCGACGGATCAACAATGGCAATTTAGCCAAGTCGAACCGGCGCAGACTAATTTTCTAAAAGTAACGGGTTGGGATAAAGAGTTTTATCACCACATGAAGTCCGATCGCCGACCAGAAGTTGTTGATTTCCCCATACAGGCTGCATTAGCTTTGGACTCTCTATGGCAACAGTTTCAGCAAGGTGAAAGGGTGATATTTCGTTATACTACTGATGCAGATGAGCCACGTGAGGCGATATTTGATTTAACATCTAAACACCAGCAGATTAAAAATTTCTGATTAGCTTGTTCCCACTAACTAATGCGTTAGCAGGAACAGCTATTTTAAGTTTACCAACTTACGTTAACGCCTACATAAGCGCTACGACCCACTCCAGGAATACGATCACCTTTTGCAATATCAGGGTTATCACTAATGCGATTGTAGCCACCTAAATGATTTTCATAACCGCGATCCAATAGATTGTTAATACCGGCTGTTAACACCATGTTTTGTGTTGGCTGGTAGTTGCCTGAAAGGTTAAATACTGCGTAGCCACCCGTTTTTTTCTCGCGGTTTTCCTCCGATACGTTATTTTGTGATGAAACCGTTTCGGCTTCAAAACCAACGGTCCAGTCCGTTTGTACATAACTTAGCATAGTGCGAGCAGTCAGCGGTGCGATACGATAAAGGTCATCGCTAGTATCACGACGTTTTCCACGAACATAACTGACCACACCATCTAGTTGCCATATTGGTGTGATGGCAAAAGACCAGTTGGCATCTAAACCATATAGTTTGGCATCGACATTATCGTATTCCAGCACTAATTTTCCAGATCCTGCCATCATCGTGCTGACCATTGTGGCGGCGGCATTGGTGTTTGGCGTACCTTGAATATAATCATTGATGTGGTGATAAAAGATATGTGGCGAAAATGTAGCTCGGGGCGTGTGCCAATCGAAGCCTAGTTCTACTTGATAAGCGACTTCAGTATCAAGATCAATTTTACCAATGTAATTATTGCCGTCAGCTAGCCCCGCAGTTGATTCTAATGGTAGCCATAAATAGCGTTCTTGGTAGCTGGGCGCGCGTTCTTTTCGTGCTAAGCCCACAATCAAGTCTAATTCAGATGAAAGTTCATAGCTGGTATTGAATACAATATCAATTAAGTTTTCATTCTGCTCACGCTCAGCATTGTTGAATGCATTTTTAAGCATAGTAACAGCTGGCATTCCCATACTTGTATTCACTTCGTCTGCATCCATTTCAACACGAGTATAGCGTAATCCGGTTTCAACTTTCCAGTTATTAAGCGTAAACTCTTTTTCACCAAAGATGCTATAGCGGTTACGCTCAACATCATTGTAATTATCAATAAAAAATAGAGCATTACCGGGATTGTATATTGTGGCATTATGTTCTGCCTCATCTAGATCAACACCCACGATCCAACCTGAAATATCATAAGCCAGACCAAAACCGTGTGACTCCACATCAGTTATCGCATGGCGACGCATCATCATTGATGGAGGTGTCCTGAGTACATAGTTAGACATCCAATGTTCAGAATCTTGATAAGAAAGTTTAGCTGTTAATGTGCCACCATTAGCAAAAGCATTGTTGAAGCTACCATTATAATGCTCTCCTCTGGCATAGATAATATCCATAGGCAGTGCGGGAGTCCCGGTTTCACCGGTATCATGATGCTCAGCATGAAGGCTGAGGGCTTGGGTGCCATTTTGAAAAGCGTAACCCGTGCCAAAGGTGTCGCGCTTATGTTCAGAAGGCAAAATTTCGCCGCCATCAAACGCGAGGTCATCGCCACGTTCAACGCTTCCTGTCACATGGAAATTGTGACGATTATTGGCAACGCCAGCTAATAATGAGCTGTAATAACTATCACCATTTTCAGCATAACCCGCATTTGCATTACCTTTAAATTCAAAGCTATCACTCTGACCAAAATCAGCTTTTCTAGAGGTGGCTAGAATGGTGCCACCCATTGTTTCGATACCGGATCTAACAGGTGCAATACCACGATAAAGTGACACACTTCCAAGCCGTGCTGCGGGCAAGTAACTTAACGGTGCATCCATCGAGTTAGGTCCCGCCTTATGGATTTTCACACCATCAATTAATACATTAACACGATCACCAAATAGCCCACGATATTGGGCAAGACTGGTCAGCGGTCCATTACGGTTGATATTAGCGCCAGGTAGCCTTTTTAATAACTCACCGGCATCGGGAACGCTAATAATTGTATTAGGCAAGGCATACGGAACTTCTTCAGTAGAAACACCCTCAACTGAAATTGTAGGTAGGTGAATATGTTCTGCATGAACTGTACTATTGATACCGAACATTAACAACGGCAAAGGTAATAATTTGACATAGTGCATTGTGCTGACTCCATAATAATTACCATCATTTTATAGGGTGATTAGTTGTGTGAAGTGTGTTTTATGATGATAAAGTGTGTGAAATGACCCATTTTTTAATTTTGAGACATGATATTCTGCTGTTTTCTGCGATAAACTGTTTTAGGGTGTTAAATGATTGAAGGGATTGCAGGTTCGTATGCCACTGCATTTTTGTTAGGACTTTTTAGTACAGTGCACTGTATTGCCATGTGTGGTTCAGTGATTGGTGCGTTGACGTTGAGCTTGCCAAATGAAATACGGGAAAGTCAGACAAAAATGTTGCCTTTTGTATTTAATTATAACTTAGGTCGGCTACTAAGTTACGGTGCTGCGGGCGCGTTTATGGGGCTATTAAGTTTGTCGCTGGTCATTGTTAACGGCCATAGTGTGCTGCATTATCTCTCCGTTATTATTATGGTTGCTATGGGTTTATATCTGGCGGGCTGGTTTCCGAGGTTTGCCTATATGGAACGAATGGGCGCACCTATTTGGCGGTGGTTACAACCCATAGGTCAAAAATTATTGCCGGTGCGTAAACTCTCACAAGCTTTTTTTCTAGGCATTGTTTGGGGCTGGCTACCTTGTGGATTGGTCTATGCCGCATTAGCAGTGGCGGCAACGGCTGGCGACCCCGTTAAGGGTGCTTTTGTTATGTTGGCATTTGGTGCGGGCACCTTGCCAGCAGTGATGGGTGCGGGGCTTTTTACTGGGTTTTTATCGGCAATGGCACGGGTAAAAAACTTGAGAAAAATTGCTGGTGTGCTCATTATTTCCATGGCTTTGGCAACGGCATTATGGCCAATGGATCATAGTGAACATGGGGATCACAACAGTCATGATCCTCATGTACCCCATGACATGTCAGGTGGATGAGATGATGAGCACGATCCTAGGTCAATCTCCTCAAATTACCCATATACTGCGCACAGTACCAATGATTGCGGCGAGTGATGCCAGTGTTTTAATTCATGGTGAAACAGGTTCAGGTAAAGAGTTACTCGCTCACGCCTTATACGCCGAGAGTGGGCGTAAAACCAAGCCGTTAACCATAATAAACTGTGCAGCACTCCAACTTGAAGGTATTGAAACTGATTTGTTTGGTCGATGCAATGCTGAAGGTGGCATTGAGCACCGTGGTCGCTTATTGGCAGCCGATGGGGGCACAGTTTTTCTTGATGAAGTGAATGCCTTGCCTTTGGCTATACAGGCAAAAGTATTACGCTTTTTGGAAGCGGGTGAGTGTCAGTTACAAGGCAGTCATAAATTACAGCTAGCGGATGTACGTATTTTGGCGGCGACCAGTTTAAATTTGCAACAAGAGGTGCTTGATGGACGCTTTAGAGCGGATCTGTTTTATCGCTTGCAAGTTGTGCCTATTTCATTACCGCCATTAAAAGAACGTAGCGGAGATATTGAATTATTATTGCGCCACTTTGGGCGGCAATTTTCAGGTAATAATGCAGTAGTGCGCTATTCAAAACATGCCGAACATTGTTTATTAACCTATGCATGGCCGGGCAATATTCGTGAATTAATTAATTTCTGTCAACGTATGGCTTTACTCAATCCAGGTAAGGTGCTTCAGCCCGAAGATTTGCCTGCAGAAATGATGCCTGAACATGCTGCTAGTCAGCACGCTTTTACCCTCCCAGCTACGGGCATAAATTTAGCACAAGTTGAATTAGACTTGATTGAACAAGCATTAGATCTGGCTGCAGGAAATCGTTCTAAGGCCGCTCGATTATTAGGTATTAGTAGGGATACCCTGCTCTATAGAATGCAGAAATACTCATTATAATCTGCTATAATAGCCTTAATTTAGATTAGTGAAGACTCGTTATGAAACAGTATTTGGATTTGTGTCAACGGATTATTGAACAAGGTCATTGGGTTGAAAATAAGCGCACAGGCAAGCGTTGTCTTACCGTTATTAATGCCGATCTAAATTATGATGTTGGTAATAACCAGTTTCCCTTAATTACGACTAGGAAAAGTTATTGGAAATCAGCTATTGCTGAAATATTGGGCTATATCCGAGCTTATGATAATGCGGCTGATTTTCGTGCCTTAGGCACCAAAACATGGGATGCTAATGCTAATGAAAACGAGCAATGGCTAAATAACCCTTTTCGCCAAGGTGAAGATGATATGGGGCGGGTATATGGTGTGCAAGGTCGTTCGTGGGCAAAGCCCGATGGCAGTCATTTAGATCAACTTAAAAAAATAGTAGATAATTTGTCGCAAGGCATTGATGACCGAGGCGAAATTCTAACATTTTATAATCCCGGTGAATTTGATATGGGTTGCCTGCGACCTTGCATGCATACTCATACCTTTTCATTACTGGAAGATACACTATATTTAACATCTTACCAACGTTCGTGCGATGTACCTTTGGGGCTTAATTTTAATCAGGTACAAGTGTTCACCTTTCTAGCAATAATGGCACAGATAACGGGACACAAAGCAGGTATGGCCTATCATAAAATCATTAACGCCCATATTTATGAAGATCAGCTTGAATTGATGCGAGATGTGCAAGTTAAACGTGAGCCTTTTCCTTCACCACAATTAATCATAAATCCCGATATTAAATCACTAAAAGATCTAGAAACATGGGTGACAATGGCTGATTTTGAAGTGATGGGGTATCAAAGTCATGAGGCGATTAAATATCCGTTTTCGGTATAATGGCTATAGGTAACAACGAAAGTAAAAAATTCTCTGTAATTCTTAAATAACCTGCACTTTGGATAAGGAAAGCCAAAAGAAAACCTGTAAAACCACCATTATTTATAGTGTTGGCGGTTTTCCTTATCCAGATTTCAGGTTAAATACATATGGACGATCTTGCCGTTTGCTAGACAAATCCGGGTTGAGTAATAGACTATATTGCCGATCTTAAACAGCGTAATGGCGTGGTTGTGGCGATGTTTACGGTAATAAGTATTATTTTAAAGACTAAGCTGTTGAGTTGAAATGGTACGAAAGATGTTGGCACATAACGTGCTTGATATTGAATATCTTTGTCACACAAGATGGGCAGTGTAATGTTAAGTTGATTTAAGAAAAGTCATTAAATGCCGCTAGTAAAAGTGTGATTTGAAGAAATAAGTTACATTCAATAATACAGGCAATAAAAAATGAAAAAACAATTTACGACAATATTATTATTATTGGGTTTAGTGCCCGCACTGTTAATGACGCTATTTTTTACATGGATATTAATGAGTGGTGAGAATGCATCGCTACTAGTATCAAAACAAATGTATATCCTAGCTGGCGGAGTCATGGTCATTCTTGCTGCCACCGTATTTATTTGTTTAGCGTTGGTTAAAATAATAATGGATCCACTTAATTATGTGATTGGTTCATTAACTTTTATTGCTAAAGATATTAAAAAAGGCGATGTTGATTTAACGCAGCCCCTTAGCCCTCCTAGCAAAACTAAGATGGGATCAGCGCTAGGCAAAGCTGCCAATGCTATGTTGAGTGAGTTTTCTAATACTTTAAGACAATTCAGTGAATCCACTAATAATATTTCAACATCAACACAAACGGTGAGTCGCTTAGTAAGTGAATCAAGTGCAAATATGATCACTCAACGAACAGAAACGGATCAAGTGGCAACGGCCATCACAGAATTATCAGCCTCAGCGCAAGAAGTGTCACGCAATGCACAATTAGGTGCTGATGCCACAAAAGTGGCGGATAATGAGGCGCAAAAAGGGGCGCTTATTGTTAATGAGGCCGTTACAACAATAAGAGAGTTAGCGGGCAATCTGACCGATGTATCAAGCGTAATTAACAGTTTAGAATCAGATAGTGACAGCATAGGCTCAGTTCTATCGGTAATTCAAGGCATTGCTGAACAAACTAATTTATTAGCCTTAAATGCAGCGATTGAAGCTGCCCGTGCGGGCGAATATGGCCGTGGATTTGCTGTGGTTGCAGACGAGGTTAGAACGCTTGCAGGCCGCACTCAAGATGCAACAGAAGAAATTAAAACGATTATTGATCAATTACAAGCTCGCTCAAAAGAAGCGGTTGCAGTGGTCACGACTGGGTGTGAAAAAGCAAATAGTGGTGTTGAGAAAGCAGCGGCAGCAGGTGTGGCTTTAAATGATATTGCCAGTAAAGTAGCTGATATTGATGATATGAATGCACTTATTGCTACTGCGGCGAGAGAGCAGTGTACGGTTGCGGAAGAAGTGAGTCAAAGCGTGATTAGAATTAGCCAACTGACTGAGCAAACAACAGAGGGTTCAAATCAGGCATCACAAGCTTCGGCAGAGTTGGCCGCGCAAGCAGAAAGCTTACAAGAGTTAGTATCACACTTTAAAGTATAAGCTTACAGCAAGCCTTGCTCTGCAAAAGACAGGCTTTCCCCATCACCGATGATGATGTGATCTAAAACGCGAATATCGACTAGCTCTAGCGCAGACTTTAGTCGTTGGGTAATGTGTTTGTCGGCTTGACTGGGTTCAGCAATTCCTGATGGGTGATTGTGGCTAAAAATAACCGCTGAGGCATTGTGCGCTAACGCTTGTTTAACCACTTCTCTTGGATAAACGCTAGCACCATCAATGGTGCCATGAAATAATTCAGCAAATGCAATTAAGCGATGCTTATTATCAAGAAATAGACAAGCAAAAACTTCATGATTGTAGTGGCGAAGCCGCTGTTGCAAATAGCGCTTAGTATCACTGGCATCGTTAAGTGATATTCCTCGAGCAAGTGTTGATTCGAGATGACGATGACTCATTTCTAACACTGCTTGTAATTGAGCATATTTGGCTGAACCGAGACCATGTTGTTGGCAGAATTGTTTTTGGTCGGCTTCAAGTAGAGCCCGTAAGCTACCAAAAGTTATCAGCAATTTTCTAGCGAGATCGACGGCAGAAATCCCGGTGACACCGGTTCGCAAAAAAATGGCTAATAATTCAGCGTCAGATAGTGCGTGTGCACCGCGTTGTAATAGCTTCTCTCTAGGCCGTTCATCTGCTGGCCAGTCCTTGATTGCCATTTATTGCATCCTTTCTAAAACAAGCATTTATATGTACCCGTAATCATTCAATCTGTAAATTTCAGACCAAAAGCTAGAAAACCAGCCCTTCGTTACAATGCTTGATAAGGGCTAGCCATTACCTGCGCATTGCGCCTTGTTCTGACTTTCCTATTTTTGCCCTGAATCTTCACACATTGAATGATTACGGGTATAAATGGTATTATATCAGACCTTTATTATATGATTAGATTTCATGGCCGGTAAACTTTTTATTAGAACCTTTGGTTGTCAGATGAATGAATACGATTCATCAAAAATGGCAGAAGTATTAGCAGATTCGCACCAGTTAGAAATAACAGACGTGGCAGAAGATGCAGATGTGCTCTTGCTTAACACGTGTTCGATCCGTGAAAAAGCACAAGAAAAAGTATTTCATCAATTAGGGCGCTGGAAGCGTTGGAAAGACGATAAACCTAATTTGGTGATTGGTGTGGGCGGCTGTGTCGCCAGCCAAGAGGGTGATGCCATTCGCCGCCGTGCACCTTATGTTGATCTTATTTTTGGTCCACAGACATTGCATCGTTTGCCGACTATGTTGGATGATGTGAAAAAGAGTCATCAGCCTAGCATTGATATCTCTTTCCCTGAAATAGAAAAATTCGATAATTTACCTGAGCCAAAAGCCGATGGTCCAACAGCATTTGTATCGATTATGGAAGGCTGTAGTAAATATTGTACTTTTTGCGTGGTGCCGTATACCCGTGGCGAAGAGGTAAGTCGACCTGTTGATGGTGTGCTTGCTGAGATCCAACAATTAGCAGCGCAAGGGGTACGAGAGATTAATCTTTTGGGTCAAAATGTGAATGCATATCAAGGAGAGATCGATGTTGATGAGTCAATCGATCTTGCTCTGTTGATTCATTATGTCGCAGCCATTGACGGTATTGACCGAATTCGCTTCACCACATCGCATCCTGTTGAGTTTTCAGATAGTCTGATTGAGGCTTATGCCGAAGTGCCTGAACTGGTCAGCCACTTACATTTGCCGATCCAGTCGGGATCGGATCGTATTCTTGCTTTAATGAAGCGAGGACATATGGCATTAGAATACAAAGCAAAAATACGCCGGCTGCGTAAGGTTCGTTCAAATATCAGTATTTCAAGCGACTTTATTATTGGCTTTCCTGGTGAAAGTGATTTTGATTTTCAAGCAACAATGAAAATTATTAATGAGGTGAACTTTGATCATTCCTTTAGCTTTATTTATAGTGCTCGCCCCGGTACACCGGCCTCAGAATTTTCGGATTCGGTATCTGATGAGGAAAAAAAACAACGCTTGAAGCAAGTACAACAGCGATTGTTAGAGCAAGAGACGCAGCATAGCCAAGCCATGTTAGGCACCACACAGCGCATTTTAGTTGAACGTGTTGCTGAGCGTGTTGAAGGTGAGATGAAAGGACGTACTGAAAATAATCGTTCAGTTGTGTTTGAGGGCAGTAAGGCATTATTAGGTAAATTTGTTGATGTAAATATCACGGAGGCTTACAGTAACTCATTGCGTGGCGTGATGCTGGCAGATAGCATTGTTTTTTAAAAAAGAGAATTTTATATTTTGACAACACAAACTGCTTCATTAGATAGCATTAGCTTTGAACTTAGTCCTGCCGACAATCCCCGTTTAGCCAATCTTTGTGGTCACCTTGATGAGCACTTACGCATGTTAGAGCGCGGTTTTGGGGTGGAAGTGAATAACCGCGGCATCAAGTTTCAGATCATCGGCAAAGCGGATGTTTTGCCAAAAGTGCAAGAGGTGATCCATCAGCTTTATGCTGAAACAGCACAAACAATTTTAGTGCCAGAACACGTTCACCTAGCGATCAGACAAACGGGCGGCTTAGCTACGATTGTGGAACCCGAACAAAAAGAAGTGATGATTAAAACCAAACGTGGTTTAGTGAAAGCGCGCGGTAAAAATCAGCAAGCCTACCTAAGACAAGTGATGACCGATGATATTAGTTTTGGTGTCGGGCCTGCGGGCACGGGTAAAACTTATTTAGCGGTTGCCTGCGCAGTAGAAGCGCTAGAACGCGATTTTGCACGACGTATTGTGTTGGTACGCCCCGCCGTAGAGGCCGGTGAGAAACTAGGATTCTTGCCGGGTGATTTGACACAAAAAGTCGATCCTTATTTACGGCCACTTTATGATGCCTTGTACGAAATGTTAGGTTTTGAGCGTGTTGCTAAATTAATAGAAAAGAACGTCATTGAAATTGCGCCATTAGCTTATATGCGCGGTCGCACCTTAAATGAATCTTTTATCATTTTAGATGAAGCGCAAAATACCACTAGAGAGCAAATGAAGATGTTTTTAACACGTTTGGGTTATAACTCAACGGCTGTTATCACCGGTGATATTACTCAGATCGATTTGCCGAATTCGCAGATGTCGGGCTTGCGCCATGCGATTGAGGTATTAAAAGGCGTAGAAGGCATTGGCTTTACCTTTTTTCAAGCCGAAGATGTGGTGCGCCATGCGCTAGTGCAAAAAGTGGTGGTGGCTTATGAAAATGCGGAACGCTCTACTTCATGACGGTGATTGTTGATCTGCAAAATGTATGTGAAGATGATGTGCCTGATATTAGTCAATTTGAACAGTGGGTTGAAGCCACAATAGACAAAGTAAATCAAGGGGTCNANNGCCAGCYWKATSWRSGMMWWDHRYSSCAVRKHMAKCWRGRGRKCAGCCAGCT
>NVVW01000033.1 GCA_002733505.1 Methylophaga sp.
ATTTTTTTCTCCAGCTCTAATCGTTTAATACGCTTTTCAAGTGCTTGGATCTGCTGCTGCTCTGCCGTGAGAGCTTTTGCTGTAGGTGTGAATCCTTGCCGTTCTTGCTTTAACTGTTTAACCCAGCGTCTTAATGCTGTTGGCCCAACGCCTAATGATTAACTGGCTTGTGAAATACTATAAGATTGATCAAGCACTAATTGAGCTGCTTCGCGTTTGAACTCCTGATTAAATTCTCTTCGTTTCGTTGTCMYKMWWYWYYKCKRYWGSRWRRSWWKTGCCNSCTNWKWWRKTGTCCGCTGGAGCTATTTGTATGATTAAACTCAAGCAAAAAAACGGGTAAACTGAGACCCACCTTTAGCTGCAACTAAAGGCCTTTATGCAATAGCTCGATGGAGCGAAGGCTATACCTGATTAATTAGGTAACACCGATAACAAGTGTGAGCGTTGCATAACTCAATTTGATTTAACTCGAACAGTCATTGGGGTCTCAGAACCCGTATAGCAAGTAGGAGTCATCATATCATGAAAATAACAGACGAAATCAATGTGGGTATTGACACAGGTAAACACCAACTGGATATTTATATACGCCCCCTGGGTGAATACTTCGCCGTTGATAATACACAACAAGGGATCAAACAAGCGATTAAACGCATTAAAAAGCATTCACCGACTCGAATCATCATCGAAGCAACAGGCCGATTAGAATACCCCTTTGCCTGTGCAGCGGCTAAAGCGAAATTACCGATAGTCATCGCCAATAGTTATCACGTCCATAACTTTGCTGTCGCCACGGGAAAGCTCGCTAAAACTGACAAGTTAGATGCCAAAATGATAGCGCACTATGGCCAAGCCATGCAGCCCAAACTAACAGAATTGAAAGCCGATAACATAAAACAGATCAGTGACTTACTCATAAGACGTGGCCAGCTAGTCGAAATGAGAACCATGGAAAAGAACCGGCTCTCCATTTTACCTGTAGAACTACATCGCTCGATGAATAAAGTAAACAAAACGCTTGAAAATGAAATAAAACGCATCGAACAACAGCTAGATGGTCTGATAGAAAAGACCCCACAATGGCAACAAATAATGACTATATTACTCAGCGTTAAAGGCGTGGGGAAAATAGTCGCTTATACCCTATTAAGTGAGTTACCCGAACTAGGGCAACTTAACCGCAAAGAAATCGCCGCCCTGATAGGCGTTGCCCCGATGAATAGAGAAAGTGGCGCCTATTGTGGCAAACGGAGGATCCGAGGCGGTCGCGCCAAGATCCGAACCGTGTTATTTATGGCGATGATGTCAGCGATTCAATCCAACCCTAAATTTAAAGGTATTTATACACGCATGGTCGCAGCAGGAAAACCCAAAAAAGTTGCCATTATTGCCTGTATGAGGCGCCTAATTACTATCCTCAATACTTTGGTGAAAAAGGAACAATGTTGGGATGAAAATTTAGCATGAATACTTGACTTTTAACCACAGTCACTTGTTAGCAGTTTTTTGTTCAAGCCGTTCAACAAGCCAAAGTTTAATTATAGATTGACGAGTTACACCAATACGACCAGCTTCTCTATCTAGTGAATCGATTACCCAAGAAGGAAAGTCAACGTTGATTCGTTTTTGTTTTTGATTTGGGCGTTTGATAGTAGATAAATCAAGATCATCCATAATGTCTTGTTTGTTGTCATCAAATTTTTTATCAAAGTCTTTAGCTTTCATAAAGTTCCACCTCTTTTTTACGGGAGCGCCTGACTGAAATTATTCTGATGGCGCTACCACGATAAGTTATTACTGCTGACCACAGCTTATTAGCAATGAGACCAATTACTAAAAAGCGTGGCTCATCTTTTGATTTTACTTGTATCTCAATAAGCTCAGGGTCAGCCCATAGCTCTTGAGATGCAACAAAATCAATACCATGCTTTTTGAGATTTGAAGTGCTTTTATTATTGTCATATTCAAAATCATGCATGAGTAAAATATATACCTAAATTACTCATAAAGCAGGTTTTGATTATTGAATGCTAACGCCTTAACATCAGTGGCAGTTTAAAGCGGCGTTTCGCTACGCTACACCCTGCTTTAAACTGTCCACTGGACGTTTTTGTTACGTGATTTTAATTCCCCGTGTAATTTACTGCAATATATTCTCCACCTATTGTCATAAACACATAAAGTTTTTGTTTGTCTGTGTTGGTAATTTTTTCATTGATATAAATTACGACCCATTCAGGGCGGCCATTAAGCTCTTTTTCCTCAATAGAGCTTACTTTTATAGTTGACCAACTTTTATCAATTTTGTCTCTTTCAAGAAGTGAGGCAATCACTTTATCAGCATTTTTTTCAGCCGTTGCTTGATTGACTGGTGCTGGCGCATGGCTGTGACCATGATCATGTTCAGAGCCAGCCATAACGGATGAACCCAAAAGTAATAATAATACGAGTAATGTTTTTAAAGTTTTCATAAATATTCTCCAAATAGTTTAGTCAATTGAATCGTGTTTGCTTGGTGTATGGTTGTGTGAATTGCCATCATGCGAGTGTCCGCCATCCGAACATCCAGCCACCATAAGAATAAAAAAGGCTGATAGTAATAGCGGTAATAGTTTTGTTTGTTTCATATTATTATCCTGTTAATCAATGGTATCGCGAGTTGGTTTATTAGGGATTTGTGCAGAGGGTGTTTTCTTACTATTCTCTAAATTCAGAAGCTGGTATTCGCCTGCTACTTTTAACGTAATAACCACGGCAGAAGCATTATTGTTTTTCCAGTACCAGCCGTGTGTTCCTTCAAATGTCGTGGTTAACCTCCCGCTTACACGAGATTCCGTGCCTTTTTTAAAGCTCTTGAAATAACCCGTTGTATCCCCTTTGGGTTCACCATGAAAATCAAAAAACAACCCCCCTTTATCGGTTTTCCATGCGTATTCAAGCATTGCGCCTTTAGCAAGTTGTAATTTATATTCTTTTTCTCCTCTGGCTGGAATAGTGATGCTTATCTCATCCTTCCAATCAGCTTGTTGAACTGGCTCAAGGCTCGCTTGTTGTTGCACTGGTTTTGTGCTAACTACAAACTCATCTGCATTGGCGCTATGCTCATAGCCGTGCATTTGCATAAGGAATAAAAAAGCACCAACAAGAATTAAAAAATAGTTTGAAATCTTGCTAAAGGTAGGAAAATGGTGGCTTTTGCGAAAGGCAGCAATCAGTACTAACATTAATGCTAGAGCGGAGATTTGACCAATCTCTATTCCCACATTAAATGAAATAATATTCATTAATAATTGATCTTCATTCAGTGGCAACTGCTGCAAGCGGGTCGATAAACCAAGACCATGTATCAACCCTAAACTAAAAATCATTGCCAACATATTCGGCGCTTTGACATTTAGATATTTTTTAAAACCATCAAGATTGTGAAAGGCTATATAGCAAACACTTAATGCAATAATCGCATCAATTAAGAAATAATTAATCTGAATCGCATTAAAAGTTGCATAGATAAGGGTGATACTGTGCCCAACAGTGAATGCAGTGATGTATTTAACAATATCCTTAAACTTTGTTAAGAAAAAGATAATGCCGAACACAAATGCTAAATGGTCATAACCCGATAGCATATGAGTTGCACCGATCCAAATATAGCGTAGGTTACCACCCTCAATAATAAGTTGTTTTTCAGCATCAGACATGCCATGCCCAAAAGCCAAGCTCGCAAACAGTGTAATAAAGACGGCTAGAAGCCATCGTGATTGTTTTATAACGTGTAACATAAATACCTCATTGATTTTTATTTAGCCCAAGTTTGTCTTGTACTGTTATTCCATTTGGCAAAATGGTGAAAACCAGTGTACCAACGTATGAGCAGATACTATCTTATGAACACCTGCACAAATTGACCGGGGCGCAATTGTTCCGCGCCTTTTGTGACCTCGGCACGGACTAATACACTTTGATCCACACCCTGAACCCGTTGCCCAACGGTAATGACTTTCCCTGTAATCTCAGATCCCACTATGTTGATCGGCGTGCCCTCTTTAATCGTGCCAAGTTGTTCAAGTGGCACTTGAATCTCTAACCACAAAGGCTTTAAGTGGGCCACTTTATAGATAGGCGTAAGCACATCGACTTGTATGCCGGGTGTGGCGAGCTGTTCCAGTACGATGCCACTCAAGGGGGCTTTGATGGTTAATGTGGCTGTCAGGTTGTGGGTGCGATTCAGCTTGGCAAGGCTGGCATTATTCATTCCTGAAAGTTTTAAGGCTTGGCGATATTGCTGGACGCGCGTGTTGATCAATGTGTATTTGGCGCTGGATTCCAAAAAACGACGCTCGGCAATAATGCCTTCTTTAAATAAATCCTGATCACGCTTTTTTTCAGTACCTGCGAGCTTCATTTCGGTTAATGCTGCCAGATAGGCGCTTTGCTTTTGCAGTAATTGGGGGCTATGAATAACCGCCAATATTTGTCCTTTGCTGATACTATCACCTTCGGCAACGAGTAAAGCGCTGAGCAAGCCACTTAATGGCGCACTGATCACCTGTAATTGTGCATTGGGTACTTTTACCTCAGCGGAATAGGGCGTGGCAGATTGCTCACTGAGCTGCTGGACTGGCTCGGATTCCGCCTGTAGCAAGGGGCTGACAACCAGCAGAAACAACAGTAAAAGGGATGGGGTGAGGTTGGTGTTCATAACGGCATTGCTCCAAGAATATGATTTAACCTTGCCTGCGATAGGCTTAGTTCGAGTTGACTACGCCTTAGGTGGCGGGACTGGATATCGGCCTGTTCACGCGCCAGAATCAGTTGAAACAAGTCACTTTCGCCTAACTCGAAGGCGCGCTTGGAAAGCTTCCAGCGTTGTTGTGCCAACTGATGTTGTGTCTTGGCAAGTGATAGTGTTTTACGGGTCTGTTGCACCGCTAGTTTTGCTTGACTGGTTTCCAGTTCGTGTTCACGTTCCCGCTCGGCTTCTTTTGCCATCAGTTCAGCCACCCTTGCATTGGCTTCAGCCAGTCGCGGTGCCGAACTGGTTTTTGTGCCAAAGGGAATTGAAATTCCGAGCCCCAGAGAGTTATTAAAAGGATCTCTGTCAATGGCTCTGTCCCGTTTTACATAGAACGATAAAACAGGGTTGGCACGGCGTTGTTTGCCCACATCTTCACGCCTCGCCTGTGCCGCTTTAATGCGGGCTTGAGCGGCAATATTGTGAGGGTGTTTATCGTGTGTGGAACGCTTGACGTGGCTCTGTTTGAGTAAATCCACGGGTAGCTGGTTGAAGCCGGTATAGGCTTTCCAGGCATTACGCGCCTTGGCGAGTTTGGCAACCGCTTGCTGAAAGGCCAGTTTTCTTTGCACGGTGCTTTGCTGAGCCAATAGCAAATCCGCACGGGCAATTTCGCCCGCTTGCACACGGCGTTTTACATCGGCTTCAAGCTTTTTTGTGGCTTGTTGCTGGACGCGAGCCTGTTCGACTTCCATCTGTGCAATGCGTAAGTCCCAGGCGCGCTCCAACACCACGCCAGAGACTTGCCAAGCTAGTAACAACTGTTCCGCATCAGCCTTTGAAATAAGCCGGTTTGCCAGTTGATACCGTGCATTTTTTTGCCCAAATAGCCAGATGGGGAAATCCAGACTGCCTGCAAACTCACGATAGCCCTGATCACTGTCTATCTGGTCACTGCGGTAACTAATATTATAAGAAGGATCTCCTGCAAACAGGGCGTTCGCCTGAGAACGGTAGGCTTCACCCACTTGTCGGTGCGCCACGCCCAACGATGACATGGGGTGTTTCTTTAAGGCAGCCAGTACTGCTGTTTTCATTACTAAAGGCTGGTGCTGTGCAGTATGACCTGTGTTGCTGGAAACCGCTTTTGCAGGAGCCGCATGAATTTGTGGGTCAGCTATGCTCAGCAATAGAAAAAACAACGCAATGGAAAGGTATTTGGCAGTAAACATTATCGTGTAGCCTCCATAGGATGCTCCGTTGGCGGGGTATCGGGTTTGTTTTCGGCAGAGGAATGTAACAGGCGATATAATGCGGGTAGCACCACCAGCGTAAGCAGTGTTGATGACAGAATACCGCCAATCACCACCGTTGCCAAAGGACGCTGTACTTCTGAGCCAATACCCGTATTCAGTGCCATGGGAATGAACCCCAGTGAAGCCACTAATGCCGTTGTCAGCACGGGGCGCAGACGTGTTAATGCGCCCTTGACAATAGCCGCATCCAGCATTAATCCCTTGTTACGCAGGTCTTGAATAAAAGTGACCATCACCAGACCATTGAGTATGGCGATACCAGACAGGGCGATAAAACCCACTGCGGCTGAAATAGAAAACGGAATGTCGCGTAACAGTAGAGCCAATATGCCACCCGTCAATGCCAATGGCACACCAGAAAAAATGATCATGGCATCTTTCATCGAACCTAATGCCAATAGCAACAAGCCAATAATAAGTACCAGTGTCATAGGCACAACAATCGACAGTCGTGCAGCGGCGGATTGCAGTTTTTGATAGGTTCCACCATATTCAACCCAATAGCCAGCGGGTATGTCTACATTTTGGGCGACGGCTT
Organism: Methylophaga sp.; assembly: GCA_002733505.1. GTDB lineage: Bacteria > Pseudomonadota > Gammaproteobacteria > Nitrosococcales > Methylophagaceae. The sequence continues at coordinate 6,590 of NVVW01000033.1, forward strand.
GTTGCACCTCTTTGACAAAACTGCCCAGATCCCGACCGCGCACGTTAGCGGTGACCACTACCCGGCGTTTACCATTTTCCCGGTAAATCTGGTTATAGCCCATCACCAGTTTCAGCTCTGCCAGTTCTTCCAAAGGCACATAATCACCCTGAGATCGTAAGATGGGCAATTTCGCCAGTCCATCCACATTGTTACGCAGGTGTTCAGGTAATCGCACCACAATATCGGTGCGCCGATCCCCTTTATAAAACTGACCTGCCACCTTGCCACCGAGTGCCGCACTGAGCTGCTGCTGAATCTCATCAATACTGATGCCGAATTGCAATAGCATATCTCGTTTGGGGATAATCGTCATAATTGGCAGTCCAGTCGTTTGTTCGACGGCGATATCCACAATACCCTCTACACCGGTAATGGCTTTTTCGACTTCATTACCCAGTGCGATTAACTGATCAAAATCATCGCCAAACACCTTGATGGCAAGTTCGGCTCGTACCCCTGCCAATAATTCATTGAAGCGCATTTGAATGGGTTGTAAAAACTCGTAACGGCTACCGGGTATGGGCTCTACCAATGCCGCCAGTTCATCAACCAACTGGGCTTTGGATTTGCTAGGGTCTGGCCATTCTTCTCTGGGTTTTAAGATAATGAAGTTATCGGCCACACTCGGTGGCACTGCATCGGTAGCGACTTCTGCTGTACCAATTTTGGTAAACACACGCTCGACCTCAGGCAACTCCTTTATTTTGGCTTCCAGTATTTCTTGTAGCTGGATCGCTTGTTGCAACGAGGTTCCCGGAATCCGCAAGGCATGCATGGCAATATCGCCTTCATCCAGATTTGGCATAAACTCGCTACCCAATCTGGTTGCGCTCAAACCGCTGACCAGCAGGATTGCAAGTGCTGTAGTCACCACGACCCAACGTCTTTTAAGGGCAAGCATCAGTACGGGTCGATAAAGCAAATGTGCGTATTTCATTAGCTTATTTTGTTTTTCAGTGCCTATGGCAATGGGGTTTTTAAACATCAAGGCAATGGCAGCAGGTACAAAGGTAATCGACAGGAGCATCGCGCTCAGCAGGGCAATCACAACGGTTATCGCCATCGGATGGAACATTTTTCCTTCCACTCCAGTGAGTGCAAAAATGGGCAAATAGACGACGGTAATGATAAATACGCCAAATAGGGCGGGGCGAATCACCTCTCGGGTCGCCTCAAAGACAATGTTAAAGCGTTCGTTTAACGGAAATGCTTTATTTTGACCCGCATTCTCACCATTATCATCCGTGACAGACTTGCCACTTGCCTCACTTAATCGACGTATACAGTTTTCGACAATAATAATGGCACCATCCACCAGCAGACCAAAGTCCAAAGCCCCCAAGCTCATCAGATTGGCACTGACTTTGGTCTGTACCATACCGGTAATGGTCATTAACATGGCGAATGGAATCACCAGTGCGGTGATCAGGGCAGCACGCATATTCCCCAGAAACAAAAACAGCACCACAATCACCAGCAAGGCACCTTCCAGCAGATTTTTTTGCACCGTCTTTAGGGTCTTATCCACTAGAGTGGTGCGGTCATAAACTGCCGTGACCGTAATCCCTGCCGGAATGCTTGATTTTATGGCTTCCAGTTTTTCACCTACTGCTTTCGCCACGGTTCGGCTATTTTCACCAATCAGCATAAACACGGTACTCATCACCACTTCCCGACCATTTTGGGTAGCAGCACCTGAGCGTAATTCCTTGCCTTCACTGATGGTAGCGACATCTTTTAGTCGCACGGGCATACCATTGGTCTCGGTCACCAGTATTTCACCTAGCATTTTCAGACTCTCTGCCTGTCCGAGTACGCGCAATAACCACTGTTGACCATTATGTTCAATAAATCCAACGCCCCTATTTTGATTATTGGCTTCGATGGCTGTGACCAGATCACGATGGCTAATGCCGTAAGCCAATAAGTCTTGTGGCTCAACTGCAACCAGTATTTCCCGTTTATAACCGCCAATCGGGTTCACCTCTACCACGCCGGGGACACGTAATAACTGGGGGCGGATAATCCAGTCATGCACAGAGCGAAGATCGGTGGGCGTAATGATCGAACCATCGGGGTTGACTGCGCCAGGTTCGGCATCAATGGTGAACATAAAGATTTCACCTAAACCCGTTGCGATAGGTCCCAATGCAGGTTCAAGCGCAGCAGGAATGCTACTTCTGGCAGCATTTAACCGTTCACTGACCAGTTGTCTGGCAAAGTAAATATCCGTACCATCGGCAAAAATGACGGTGATCTGGGATAGTCCATAGCGGGAGACTGAGCGCGTATGCTGCAAGTTGGGCAGACCCGCCATCGCATTTTCAATGGGATAACTCACCCGTTGCTCGACTTCAAGTGGCGTATATCCAGGTGCTTCTGTATTAATCACCACCTGAATATTGGTGATATCAGGAACTGCATCAATGGGTAATTTGGTGAAATTCCACAAGCCGAGAGCACTGACAATAGCAACGGCGACCAGTACCAGAAAGCGACGTTGTATGGAAAAACGTAGGATGGAGTCAAGCATGTCGTGTCGTCCTTAACCTGAATATTTCATGAGTACAGCCCCATTTTTTTAAATTATTGTTAAAATTCATATTCTTATCCGTTACTTGTTGTTTTTTCTGTTGGTGCAGTTTTTCTTTTTCAGTTTTGAGTGCTGCCTTAGTGGTCATGTGATGCGCCAGATTTTTCAATATCGGCCTTGATGATGTAACTGTTTTCAGAAACATATTCAGCACCTGACTTTAAACCACCCAGCACTTCAACCCACTCACCTGCCTCGCGTCCCAAATCCAGCATACGGACTTCGTATTGATTGCCGATCTTTACGAACACCACGGTAAAATCTCTAAAGGCTTGTAGTCCAGAACGTTTAACAGCCAGTGATACGGGATGTTCGGCGACTTCTATTTCAGCCTTCACAAAGGAGCCTGCCACGAATTGCCCAGCCTGTTGAGCCTTGTTGTTACTCAGCTCGGCACGTACAATGACTGACTGATTCGGCTGGAGGCGGTGATCAATTTGTTTAATTACCGCTATCACCGGTTGCTTGCTGCCTTTAGCAGATAACCTGACTGTTTGACCTAAAGAGACGCGGTGACGATCCGCAGCAAATACCGCCAGTTCAGCCACCAGAGCCGTATTATTGCTGATGGATAACAACACTCTGGCATGGGTTTGTTCGCCAGGGTTCGCCTGACGGCTCACAACAACGCCATCAATGGGGGCAAAAAGCGTGTAGGCTTTGAGCGTTTCATTGCTGATAATGGTGAGCAGGGACTGCCCCTTGTTGACACGTTGCCCCAAAGCCACATCCACGCTTTTAACCGTGCCAGCAAAGCGGGCACTGATGTCACGCCTATATTCAGGATGCGTGTTTAACTTGCCAAAAACAGCGATGCTTTCTTTCAGTGTCGCCGATCCGGCAATCGACGTACCTATCTCCAGTGCTTTGGCGACCTCAGCTTCAATCAGGGTGCGACCTTCAAAATTATCATATTGCCAGCGATGCGACTTGCCTTGATAGTCTGCGGTTACTGTCACCACAAAGGAATGCGGCTCATAAATAACGGTATCACCACGCAGAAAATCACCTTGCGGTTTAAATTTGATATTGTCTTCAACACCGCCCAGACGGGTCAAGGTGATGTTTAATGACACATCAGATGGTTTAACGGGCTGTCCTTCATCGGTTATCCAGACACGAAACTCTGGTGGCACACCTGTTTCAAAAATGGCGAGTTCAAGCGCAAAATTATCGTCCTTTAACAGCCGACCCCGATGCGGGCCTTTTTCGGGTTCTTCTGCTTGTTGTGTATCTGGATTCTCAAATGAAAGTGCTACATTGCTATAGCTGAAAATACTGATCAGCACGCAAAGGAGCGAGCTGATTCCAATATTGGGTAAACTTTTTGTCATGATGTGTCTCATTAAAAAGGTGAAGTTATCCCTGCGCAGGAAAAGGGCAAAAACCGATGATGAATCGGTTTTTTATGCCAAAAAAGTCTGTCGTTCTTAATCATAGATTCCTAATGAGAGAGTGAGTATTCGATAACGTGATGAAAAAGATCAGCCGACAGTGCGCAAACCAAAGACAGGGGAATAGCAGCTAACATAATAAAATAGATAGGTAATACGCTTTCTTTTTCATCCGACAGCAAATAGTGAATGCGTTCAGAAATCGTATCCTGCTCCCTATCGGGTTGCCCAAAGTGACACAGGGCATCCTGCTCTAATCTATAATGATCGTGAATACCCAGTGACAGACGTTTGACCTTGAGTAAGGTCATGGCAATTTTTGCCTTGTCAGTGATGACTCGAACCACGGCTGCATCTGCATTTTGCTCCATGGCAAGTGACATAGCGTGATTCAACTGGCGCGCTATGGCAAGCGGAAAAAAAGCAGTCAGTAACTGAAAAAACCATTTTTTAAAGGGATCTGCGCATCTGGCATGCTCATTTTCGTGTAAGCGAACAATGGTATATTCTTCCGCGGTTAACTGGCTATGCAATGTCGAAGTCATATAGCATTGCGGTCGAAAATAACCCGCAGTAAATGCCATGGGTGCATTCGCATCTAATTGAAAAAAATTGTTTTTATCCGGTTCTGCCAGTGCATGAAGCTGTTTAACTCGACAATGGTTAACGATTAATTTTTTGACACTTCGCATAATCAGAAAACTGCCATAAGCAACAGCAACACCCAATGACAAACTATGCCAGCTGCTGAACACAAATTCTTCAGGATGATGCCAGTGTAATAACTCAAAGACACCTAGAAGAGGAAAATATTGACTGCCTGAGAACAACAGCAAAGTGACAGCAAGTAGTCCAACAAACCAGGGAGATAAAGCCAGTAACCAATAAAATTGTCGCCGCGAAGAGGCCGAATAACGAGACAGAGAATCGCCTTTGAGGTGAATAAAAGCAGAAACAACCACAATCATCAACAGCACACTGAAAGCGACGATGGATAACAGGTTCAGGACGACTGCAGTCTCACCAAAGATCACTTTTTATCCTCTAGGGCATTGCTAGGTGCATCTTTTGCTATCATTTTTTGGCGATAGTCTTGAATCATTTTTTCCATTTTATCTAATTGGCGCTGATTTAATCCAGTAGACAAGGAGACAAAGGCAGTTAACAAGCTATCTTCATCAGCTAGGGTAAAATCTTCGGTAACCTCTTTAAGGAGTTGTCCAATAAACGCTTTGCGTTGAGTGGCGGCGCGATACTGAAATGCATGACCTTCTTTATGACGTTTTAAAAGCCCTTTTTTAAACAAGCGATCGAGTGTGCTTTGAATCGTGTTAAGCGATCCGCCCCGCTGTTTTTCAAAATAAGCATAAACCTGCTTGGTATCTGCAATCTCGACCCGCCAGAAGTAGTTCAACACTAATTTTTCAAGTTCACCTAAATTCATGCTGTTATTGTTCCTAGTTATTGCCACGTGACAGAGCAATGTTAACAAGCATAAAACCGATTGTCAATCGGTTTTATGCTTGGGTATAAATTTAGGTCTTTTGAACGCTAAATTTAAACAAGTAGTTTTTTTAATTCCGGAATACAAGAGCCACAATTAGTGCCCGCTTTTAGTTGTTCGCCAATATCAGCTACCGTTTTGGCTTTGCCACAACTGATGGCGTCTTTAATAGTATTTTCACCCACATCAAAACAGACGCAGATCATAGGGCCGGTGTCGGGCTGACCTGCTCCGGCTTTGCCAGCTAGCAAACTCATGCGTGCTTCGTCACTTAACGTCGGTTCTGCAAATAATTGGCTAAGCCATGTTCGGGCGGGAAGATGGTGGTCGGGCGCAATAAAGATAATGCTTTCTAAGATACCATTCACTATCTTGCCGGCACGAAATTGTTGTTTCGCCGTATCGGTAAACTCTAACCATTCACCCTCACCTAGCTGCTGCTGTGCCCAAACAGAAGGATCGTCCATTAACGATTCCCCGGCTAACTCATAACGCCAAAAGTGCTTGCCTTTTATGGCTACCCAATAGTCGGTATCAAGGTTTGATAAAGGCGGGCGAGAGAGAATAAAGCCATGCCATGCGGGTTGGTAGGCGGCCACTTTTATGGGCGTGTGTTTTGATTCGGGTTGCCCTGAAATGGGATCGACTACGGGATTCACCAGTGCATTTACTCGCCCCTTTGAGGCGACAAAATCATTCCAGTGCATGGGGACAAATACACTGCCTAAACGTTGTTCTTCTGTTATGACTATACGCGCTAACATGTCACCCCATTGGCTATCAAGCCGAGCTAGGCTACCATTTTCTAACTGTTCTTTTGTGGCATCTTGCGGATGAATTTGGACTATGGGTTCGGGAATGTGGGCATTTAATCGTGCTGAACGTGCGGTTCGTGTCATGGTGTGCCATTGGTCACGCACACGTCCTGTGTTTAAAATTAGTGGATATTCTTTGCTGGTGGCATTAACGGGAGGGCGAGGTATGATGGCAATAAACTGGGCTTTGCCTGATGGTGTGAAGAACCGTTTGTCTTCAAACATGCGCTCGGTGCCGTTGGGTGTGTTTTTGGTCACTGGCCATTGGATGGGTTTTAGGTCATCATAATGTTGATCGGTAATAGTGGCTAAACCGCTAATATCAAAATCACGTTTGCCGTTATTTTCAAAGCCGGATAAAGCCGCGTGTTCTCTAAAAATATCAGCTGAGGACTGATAGTTAAACGCTTCACCAAAGCCCATACGCTTGGCGACTTGTGACATGATCCACCAGTCTTCTTCGGCTTCACCGGGATGAGCTAAGAAGTTGCGTTGATGTGAAATACGCCGTTCAGAGTTGGTCACGGTGCCGCATTTTTCACCCCACGCGAGGGCAGGTAATAAAATATCAGCGCGTGCCGATGTGCCTGTTTTGTGTTCGTTTTCAGAAACAATAACAAGCTCGCATTGTTCTATGGCCTCACGCACTTTATCGGCATTGGGTAGGGTGACAACAGGATTGGTGGCCATGATCCAAATGGCTTTTATTTTGCCACTGGCGATATCTTCAAACATGTCTACCGCTTGGGCGCCTGCTTTTGTTGTCAACGTATCTGTTTGCCAAAATCGAGAGACTAAATCGTGATGTTCAGGGTTGTTGATTTCCATATGGGCGGCAAGTTGGTTGCTTAACGCGCCCACTTCACGCCCGCCCATAGCATTGGGTTGACCAGTGATAGAAAAAGGCCCCATTGCTGGTTTGCCTATGCCGCCGACGGCGAGGTGGCAATTAATGATGCTGTTTGATTTGTCAGTTCCGGATGATGATTGATTCACACCTTGGGAGTAGAGTGAAATGGTTTTCTCTGTTTCAGCAAACAATTGGAAGAACGTGGTGACATCATGTCGCGATAATTCGCAATCTTCGGCTATTTGTACAATATCGCCAGATGTTTGAGCTGATGCTACGGCTCCGGCAAAGCCTTCGGTATGTTGGTTTACAAAATCCCAATCGATGTGTTCATTTTGATTTAAGTAGTTTAATAAACCATTGAATAAAATCGCATCACTGCCGGGTTTGAGCGGCAGATGTAGATCGGCAATATCGCAGGTGGCTGTTTTGCGTGGATCGATAACGATGATTTTTAGATTGGGATTATCTTGTTTTGCTTTGCTGATGCGTTGAAACACGATGGGATGACACCATGCGGTATTTGAACCTGTAATTACAATTAGGTCGGCTTGTTCAAGATCTTCATAATTACACGGCACGGTGTCACTACCAAAAGCACGTTTATAACCAGCTACGGCAGATGACATGCACAAACGTGAATTGGTATCGATATTGCCACTACCAATAAAGCCTTTCATTAGCTTATTAGCCACATAATAATCTTCGGTCAGCAATTGACCTGAGACGTAAAAGGCTATGGCATCAGCACCGTACTGATCAATGACTTTTTGCAAACCATTTGCCACTGCATCTAGCGCAGTATCCCACGATGTTTGTTTGCCTTTAATATAAGGATGGAGTACGCGACCTTCTAAGCCAACCGTGTCGCCAAGTGCAGAACCTTTTGAGCATAAACGACCAAAGTTTGCAGGGTGTGAGGTATCGCCTGTAATAGTAACCGTGCCGTCATGGTTCGGCGTGGCCAATACACCACAGCCAACACCACAGTAGGGGCAGGTTGTTGCAATAGTTGCTGAGTTACTCATCCGTTTTTGTCCTGCATGTCTTCATTATGATGTTGGCCAAACAATAGATTTTCTCGCATGTGAGATATATCTTGTTTGTCAGTGAGTAGAGAGAAATACCAATTACCATCACTGGTTTCACCATAAAGAATAATGCCGACAATTTTATTGTCGTTGATGACCAGTTTTTTATAAATATGTCGCGCTGGATCTTTAAATACGATGGCTTCCGTGCCTGCTTCGCCGATGTAATCACCAGCAGAAAAAAGGTTAATGCCCGTTACTTTTAATTTGGTAGATGTCACGCTATTGACATAGCTGGCAATGCCCATATCGACCAAGTGATTGGCACATACTTTTGCCTGTTCAAATAGCGGAGCCACCAAACCAAAGGTCTTGGTTCGATGTTGAACGCATTCACCCACGGCATAGATACTAGGTGTGTATGTTTGCAAAGTATCATCCACTAAAATGCCGCGATCACATTGAATGCCTGATGCCTTTGCTAGTTTGATGTTGGGTCGTACACCAATAGCCATAACAACCAAATCAGCATCAATTTCAGTGCCCTCTTTAAAGCGGACTTTTTCAACACGCTCTGTTCCAAGCAGTGATTCTGTATGATGGTTCATCAAAAAGTGCATGCCTTTTTGTTCTAGCTCGGCGCGCATTAGATCCGCTGCCGTTTGGTCTAGCTGTTGGCTCATTAATATATTATTGCGGTGTACAACGGTGACATTCATCCCCAGTGCCATTAGGCCGTGAGCGGCTTCTAGCCCCAACAATCCAGCACCAATAATAACGGCATTTTTATGGGTTTTTGCTGTTTCAACCATGACATTGACATCATTAATATCACGAAAACTGATTACGCCTTCAAGGTCTTTTCCGGGGAGATCTAACATCACGGGCACGGAGCCGGTTGCCAAGATCAGACGATCATAATCTGCTTTGAGACCATCATCGGTAAGCACTTGTCGATTGACACGATCAATGGCGGTGACTGTTTTGCCAATATGCAGACTTATGTTGTTGTCTTTATACCATTGCAAATCATGGATAATGATATCGCTAAGTTTTTTATCGCCAGCAAGCACGGGTGACAGCATAATACGATTGTAATTGCCATGTGGTTCGGCACCGAATACGGTGATATCAAACTTATCGGAAGACAGTTTTAACAGTTCATCAACCGTTCTCATGCCTGCCATACCGTTGCCTATAAGCACTAATTTTTCTTTCATATTTCGAGAATACTATTTTGTTTTATGCGGTATATCATTTTGCAGGTTTTTCTTCTTTGTCACTCTCGCATGTGGCTTAGCGGGAGTCTGTTAGTGTTTAGATTCCGGCTACAAGCCCTGCCGGAATGACGAGGTGGAATAGCCCAGAACGCAGAGTGAATAGTTGGGGCTGTCAGTGTTACCTTAGTTTGGGATAAACATTTTACCTTCTGCAACCATCACTGCTTCACCACCAATCCTTAGCGTTAGTGCTGTCCCTGGCTTATGATCCATTTCGATATTGATTACACTACGGCGACTTTCTGCATCACCACGATCAACGGCAAAGGTATGCGTGCCTTGTTGGGTGAAATCAAAAGAACATAAATAAGAAGTGAAAGCAGACATTGCACTACCCACAGCAGGATCGGCATGAACACCAATATTTGGGCCTAATAGTCGGGCATTAAAATTAGCATCTTTAAAGGGCGTTTTAGGTGAAAATAATAAAATTTCTTGGGCAGAAGTTTGGGGTGCAGTTGAATGACTCCAGGCGGTAAAGTTAAATTTTGCTTTTCTAACGCTTTCATATTTCCACACGGGCACGATCAGATAAGGGAAACCACATGATACCAAGCGAGATGAATATTTCTTTTGGTCAATTTCGTTTGGTTTAATCGATAACAACTCTGCTAATTCGGTAACTGTAGGTGTAAATCGGTCAATAACAGAGGTGACCTTTTTGGTATATTGAACAAAGCTTACTTTGCCGTTATTTGCTGAGATATTAACTTCAACTTCACCTGCATTTAGAATGAAGCTTAATGATGTAACGCCCTCAGAAAGTTGCAGATCACCAGATTCACCGAGAACAAATGCTGCTGCAACAATAGGGTGACCAGCAAACTCAATTTCAGCCAGAGGAGAAAAAACACGCATTCTCTTAGTGTTGTTACTGTCATTCGGTGTTGATACAAACACTGTTTCAGATAAGTTCATTTCTCTAGCAATCAATGCCATTTGGTGATCATTCAGCTCATCGGCATTTGGGAAGACAGCAAGTTGAGCACCGGCAAACATTTCGTGAGTAAAGACATCAGCAATATAATAGTTAAGCGTCATTATTTTTCTCCGGCTAAATTAACAGCTATTCGTCCATCTTCGATACGGACACCGTATGAACCTACTTTGACCGTTTCATCTTCTAAGCAGACACCTGTTTTAAGACTAAAATGCTGTTTATAAATAGGTGACGAGACCATCGGCTCACCTTTTATATCGCCCGTTAGTCCACGAGAAAGAATGTTGATAAGGCTAAAGGGGTCATAGTTATTTATGGCATAGATAGCATTATCTTCAGGCATATAGAAGATGGCGACTTGCGTCTCTTCAACTAAAGCACATACGCCAGAATTGGGCACTAAATCATCTACACTACAAATATCGATCCACCCTTCGACGAGCTCAGGGCAAGCGGGATTATTGTTTTTAGACATTATGCTTCCTCCGCTAATGCCAGCTGGCGCTCTTCAATATTGGCGGGGCGAATTTGACCGCGCTCTTCTACAAAAATAATATTTTCATCGGTTTTGTCACTGTTCACAAAATGGCGGAAGCGTTTTAATTTGTTTTCATCTTCAATCGTTGTTTTCCATTCACACTGATACGTGTCTTCCACGTGTTGCATCTGCGTTTCTAATTGCTCACAAATATCTAATTTATCATCAATAACAACCGATTGAAGGTATTTTAAGCCACCTTCCATATTATCCATCCATACCGAAGTACGTTGCAGTTTATCTGCTGTGCGAATGTAGAATGTTAACACTCTGTCGATATATTTAATCAATGTTTCTTTATCAAGGTTAGTGGCAAATAAATCACCGTGGCGTGGCTTCATGCCGCCATTACCACAGACATATAAATTCCAACCGCCTTCAACCGCGATAATGCCAATATCTTTGCTTTGAGCCTCGGCACATTCACGGGTGCAACCCGAAACAGCAAATTTAATTTTATGGGGTGAACGCAAGCCTTTGTAACGATTTTCAAGTTCAATCGCAAGTCCCACGCTGTCATCAACACCAAAGCGACACCATGTGCTACCGACGCATGATTTTACGGTGCGAAGTGATTTGCCATAGGCATGACCACTTTCAAAACCGGCATCAATTAACTCTTGCCAGATAGGCGGTAATTGGTCGATCCGTGCACCGAATAAATCAACACGTTGTCCGCCCGTTATTTTGGTATAAAGCCCATATTTCTTGGCGACGGCACCGACAGCAATTAAGCCATCAGGCGTGACTTCACCRCCSGCMAYRCGMGGMACAACAGAATAAGTGCCGTCTTTTTGGGTGTTGGCCAAAAAGGCATCATTGGTATCTTGCACACTGACATGCTCGTCTTCTAAGACGTAATCATTCCAATAGGAAGCCAAGATAGAACCAATGGCTTGTTTACAAATTTCACAGCCTTTACCGGAGCCATGTTGAGTCAGCATGCCGTGAAAGGTTTTTATTTCTTCAACCATCACTAAGTTATAGAGATCTTGGCGGGTATAGGCGAAATGCTCACACAGATCAGTATTGACCTCAATGCCGGCTTTTGCTAATTCACAATCCAGGACGGATTTAAGCAATGCGACACAACCACCGCAACCTGTTCCTGCTTTGGTATCGCCTTTTAAAGCGCCTAATGCGGTACAGCCGCCAGCAATAGAGGCACAGACAGCGCCTTTAGAGACATCAAAACACGAACAAATAGTGGCTGAATCAGGCAGTGCATCCGGCCCCATTCCGACGGGCTGACCAGAGCTAGCAGGTAAAATCAGTGCATCAGGATCTTCGGGCAAATCCATATCATTGAGGTAATATTGCAATAAGTTAGGATAATCATCTGCATCTCCAACTAAAACAGCACCTAATAATTTCTTATTGTCTTGGCTAACAAGCAGGCGTTTATAGACACCTTTGCCGCCATTTTGGTAAGTATAATGGATGGATTCATCAGCAGAGAGATGTGGATTACCGACATTGGCAACATCAACACCATTTAATTTAAGCTTGGTGCTCATATCGGCACCTTCAAACACTAAGGTGTTATTGCCAGCCAACTGATCAACCACCACACGCGCCATCGCATAACCTGGTGCAACTAGGCCAAAGGTTTGATTATTCCACGATGCACATTCACCAATGGCATAAATATTATTATCAGAAGTTTGGCAGTGATTATTAATCACAATACCACCACGATCAGCAATTTTTAAGCCACAGGCATCTGCAATTTCATCCCGTGGACGAATGCCTGCAGAATATAAAATCATATCGGTTTCTAACTCTGTGCCATCCGCAAAGACCATTTTATTCTTAGCGGTTTCACCATCAACAATCTCGATGGTGTTTTTGCTTGTTAGCACCGTCACACCTAAATCTTCTATTTTACTTTTTAATAAACCAGCCCCACCATCATCTAATTGCGCACTCATTAGTGTAGAACCAAATTGCACCACATAGGTTTCTAAGTTGAGATTTTGTAATGCTTTTGCCGCTTCAAGGCCTAATAAACCACCACCGACAACGGCACCAATTTTATGGTGTTTAGCAAATTCGATCATTTCATCTAAATCATCAATGGTGCGATAAGCAATACAGCCTTCCCGATCATTGCCGGGGATAGGGGGCACAAACGCATAGGAACCTGTTGCTAAAACTAAGATGTCATAATCAATCACAACACCCTTATCAGAGGTTACAGTTTGTGTATCGCGATCAATATGGGATGCTTTGTCACCCATATGGATAGTAATGTTGTTATCTTCAAAAAAGCCTTGTTCAACCAGAGATAAATCAGCCGCTGATTTACCCGCGAAATACTCCGTTAGATGTACGCGATCGTAGGCAGGCAGGAGCTCTTCGCAGAAAGTAACAACATTATAGTTTTCTTTAATGTCACTCGCCATCAAGCTCATTAAGAAATTTTGGCCTACCATACCGTTACCGATAACGACCAATGTTTGTTTGTTGCTCATATAAACCTCAATACTACTTTTGTTCTACTCTAATGTGTGGGAATTGCAGGGTCTATGCCAAACTTATCAAGTTCTGCTTTAATAGAAATATTTATTAGAAAATATAGGCTTAGGCAAATAACAATAGCAATCATTCAGCTTTTAAGTGGTTGAAATGGCTAATTTTATGCAGGGTTAAAATTAAGCAAAAGAAATCTATTTTATGAACAAGAAAAGAGTGAATGCGACAACAATTAAAACGTGATATTAAATTTCCGCACTAGATTGGGGCAAATTTCAATTTTAATGCACCAGCAATGAAAAAGGGCGTAACCCAAAAGCTACGCCCTTTTATCAAACAGATAGGATGTTAGTTTTATCTATCAGTAAACTCTGGATAGGCTTCCATTCCACATTCACTAATATCAACACCTTCATCTTCTTCTTCAGCAGTAACACGAATGCCCATCATCATTTTCAGTACATACCAAGTTGCGAAACTTGCTCCAAATACCCAAACGAAGATAGTCGCTGCACCTACTAATTGCCCGACAAGCGATGCATCAGGGTTAGTTAACGGCACGGCTAATAGCCCCCATAAACCCACCACACCATGAACAGAAATGGCACCGACTGGATCATCCAGTTTTAGCTTATCTAATGTCACGATAGAGAACACAACAATAACACCACCAACAGCACCGATCATAGTAGCGATCAACGGTGTCGGTGTATCAGGACCCGCAGTAATTGCAACTAGACCCGCTAATGCGCCGTTTAATATCATGGTTAAATCCGCTTTACCATAGAATAGTTTTGCAGCAATTAATGCCGCAATAACACCACCGGCAGCCGCCGCGTTAGTGTTAAGGAATACCATTGCAACCGCATTAGCACTAGCCATATCGCCTAGTTTTAATACGCTACCACCGTTAAAGCCGAACCAACCCATCCATAAAATGAATGTACCTAATGTGGCTAAAGGTAAGTTTGCACCAGGAATGGGGCGAACTGAGCCATCAGCACCATATTTACCACGACGTGCGCCTAATAAGATAATACCTGCTAATGCAGCAGCACCACCGGCCATATGGACGATACCTGAACCCGCAAAATCAAGGAAACCGAAGTCATCGCCAAGGTTATACATGCCAAAGACATCATTACCACCCCATGTCCAGCTACCTTCTAATGGGTAGATGAATGCAGTCATTACCACAGCGAACGCAGCAAAAGCCCAAAGTTTCATCCGCTCAGCCACCGCACCTGAAACAATCGACATCGCCGTAGCTACAAACACTACTTGGAAGAAGAAGTCAGAAGCTGCAGAATAAACAGAGCCACCATGAAAACCTGCTTCAGCAGAAGCTGCTAGTGCATCAGCAGTTAGTGAATCACCGCCTGCAATACCGTCTAAAAAGATACCGCCGCCGTACATAATGTCATAACCCACTACCATATAAGCAGTACAGGCAATAGCAAACAAGATAACATTTTTAGTTAAAATTTCAGCGGTGTTTTTTGCACGAACTAGGCCCGCTTCTAACATTGAGAAGCCAGCTGCCATCCACATAACCAACGCACCCATTACTAAGAAGTAAAAGGTATCGATAGCATATTGCAGTTCGAAGATTTGATTTGTTACATTTTCCATTCTAGATTACTCCCCAAACTTAAAGCGCTTCAGAACCGGTTTCGCCTGTGCGGATCCGGATCACTTGCTCTAATGGATAAACGAAAATTTTGCCATCACCGATTTTGCCAGTGTTAGCCCCCTTAATAATAGCTTCAGTTACTTTTTCTACCATATCATCATCAATCGCAATATCCAGTTTGAGTTTCGGTAGAAAATCAACTACATATTCCGCGCCACGATACAGTTCAGTATGCCCTTTTTGGCGACCAAAACCTTTCACTTCAGAAACGGTCATGCCTTGCACACCGAGATCAGAAAGTGATTCACGTACATCATCAAGCTTAAACGGCTTGATTATCGCTACTACTTGTTTCATAAGTTTTTCCTTCAATAAAAAAAGTGACCACCCGAGAGAGCTGGGTGGTCAGTTGAGGAGTTCTCTACAATGATTTAGAGATGGTGAAAACTAGACGGCTATCACCTTGATCTCTGCCGCCATTTTTACGGCTATAAGCATCTTCACCATCACTGTCCATACCGGTGTATGTTAGATCCCAACCGAAACCAGCGAATTCTTTAGAAACACCGACGCGGTAGTCAGTGTGATTATCATCAGAAACATCATCATCGTAGTCGTAGAAACCTACACCTGCACTTAATGCGATGTCCATAGGTAAATCATAATCGAAGCCTAAACTGTAATATGTGCCGGTTTCATCAGAGTCATAAACATTGCTTGAGTGAGCGATGCTAAAGCTGAAGAAGCTGTAGCCGATAGAACCGTAAACTTCAGTCCAGTCATAGTCTTCACCATCGTAGAAATAACGAAGCACACCGACATCGTAGCTTAAGCCTGACTCGCCGATATCACCACCAAAACCCGCATAAACATCGATTTCAACGCTTGCATCGTCACCAAAATCTACGTTAGAAGCCCAAGTGCCCAAGTAAAAACCACTGCTATGCGCGTAATCGAAGCTACCAGAGATAGCAGGATCGTTATCAGTTTGTGAATAACCACGCCACATGTAGTCTGTACCTAGTGCAACGCTTGCACTGGTTGAATGTGCACCATTTTCACTTTCCCATGCCACTGCTGATGTTGAAGCAGCAAGTAATGTGCTAGCAGCTAAAAGTGCTGATAATTTGTTCAATTTCATTTGAGTTACTCCCCCGTAACATTTAAAATAAATTCAGTTATGATTGCGTTGTGTTGTTTTGATACAACATCTTGTATGCAATCAGCAACAAGAAGATACAGAGCAGGATATATGCCAAGTGTGAAATGCGTCGCAAATAAAGGGTTCGCAAAGGAAAAAGGTTAAATTCCACCTATTAATGCACCCTATTGGTGCGATAAGCGTGCAAATGTTTCATGATGGTGCAAAATATTAGAGTTTTTCACTTTTATAAATTGCTTGTTATCATAGTGAGTATTGATAAGTAATTTTAAGGTAGACAAGATGGTTTATCCCACAATTGATCCAGTAGCGATATCGCTAGGCCCATTACAAATTCATTGGTACGGTTTAATGTACCTGTTCGGCTTTGCAGGCGCATGGTGGCTGGGTCGAGTTAGAGCGAAGCGCTATGGTTGGACGGCAGAGCAAGTAGAAGATTTATTGTTCTATGGTGCGATTGGCGTGATCGTAGGTGGTCGCATGGGATCGATTCTATTTTATGATTTTGCAGATACGCTAGCACAACCTTTGAATGTATTTAAGGTATGGCAGGGCGGCATGTCATTTCATGGCGGCTTATTAGGTGTATTGGTCGCATTTTGGTTTTTTGCCAGAAAAACGGGGAAATCCTATTTTACAATCAGTGACTTTATTGCACCGATGGTGCCTATAGGTTTATTTTTTGGTCGTATTGGTAATTTTATAAACGGAGAGCTATGGGGCAAAGTCAGTGATGTGCCTTGGGCAATGGTGTTTCCTGCGGGTGGTTCGTTAGCACGTCATCCTTCACAACTTTATCAAGCTGGCTTAGAAGGCTTGGTTTTATTTATAATTTTGTGGTGGTATTCGGCTTCACCAAAACCGCTGGGTGCCGTATCAGGTTTGTTTTTGCTGGGCTATGGCGTGTTTAGGTTTATTGTTGAGTTTGTACGGATACCCGATCAACATATCGGTTACTTGGCCTTAGACTGGCTAACAATGGGGCAAGTTTTATCGTTGCCGATGATCATTTTAGGTGTTGTTATCATTAGAAAAGCATATCAGTCACAGAAGTTAACTAATTAAATGCATTTTCAAGTATTTTGGGTATATACCCGTAATCCTTCAATTTGCAGATTCTAGCCGTTGAAAGTTATCATTAATTGTACTGTTTAATGAGTCTGCTATTTCGGGCAATGTAG
>NVVW01000004.1 GCA_002733505.1 Methylophaga sp.
CGGTTTGTTTCACCCCCGAAGGGGATGAGAACAAATCGTTCAAGCGTACACTTYGCCGTGCAAAGCTTAACGCCCTTTGTTAAGATTGAATGATGAAATCACAATTTCAACATCAATCTAAAAACAAAGGATGACGCTTAACTCGCCGTTATGCAAAAAGAAGAGCCTTGACAACTTGAAAAAAGTTCACTTATGAGTTAACATTTCTCATATGAGAGAAATATTATTTTATAGAACTAAATCGGGTGAATGCCCTGTAGAAGGTTTTCTTGATACTTTGGATGGTAAACAAGCACAAAAAGTAGCTTGGGTAATGCAAGTAGTTGAGGAACTAGAACAAGTTCCGACAACATATCTCAAGAAACTTGTAAGCACCAAGGGTATTTGGGAAATCCGAGTACAAATGGGAAATAATATTTTCAGGTTTTTAGGCTTCTTCAATCAAGGGAATTTTATAGTGTTAACAAATGGTTTTCAAAAGAAAACACAAAAGACACCTAAATCTGAAATTCTTCTCTCAGAACAACGAAAACAAGACTATCTGGAGAGGAATGGTAATGAGTGATTTAAAAAAGTATATTAATAAAAGAAAAAAATCTGATGAAGGCTTTTCTTTAAATTTTGATGAGGGCTATCAAGCCTTTAAAATTGGACTTATGCTAAAAGAAGCAAGAGAAAATGCTGGTATAACTCAAGAAGAATTAGCCATTAGACTAAGTACAAAAAAATCAGCAATCTCAAGAATAGAAAACCATGCAGAAGATGTAAAACTTTCAACACTTGAAAAGTTTGCAAGTTCTTTAGGAAAAAATATTGAGATTCGTATATATTAAAAAGCATAACAAAAAAATCCAGCGGACAGTTTAAAGCGTCACGTTTTTTGCTAAGCAAAAAAGCGCGCCCCTTTAAACTGCGCGCTGATTTAGGCGTTATGTGCAGGAAAAAATATGAGTCCAACAGTATTTAAAGAACATGGATACAGGTTCTTCTTCTTTTCGAGGGAAGAAGAACGAATGCACGTTCATATATTATCTGGCAATGGAGAGGCAAAATTCTGGCTAGAACCAGAAATTGAACTTGCAAAAAACTATCATTATTCAAGAAAACAATTGAGAGAAATCGAATCACTTATAGAGGTTCATTACAATGAAATCATTGGCGCATGGAAAAAACACTTTAGCTGTTGAGGTTACAAATATTTCAGCACATGGGGTATGGCTCTTAGCTCATAAAAAAGAGTTATTCATGTCATATGAAGATTTCCCTTGGTTTAAAGACCAGACGGTAAAATCAATCATAAATGTAAAAGAACAGTCATCTGACCATTTTTACTGGCCTGATATTGATGTTGATTTAACAGGGGAGATGATTGAGCATCCAGGTCGTTTTCCGCTCAAGTCAAAAAGCACATAACAATGCAAATTCACGCGGACGTTCCACTACGCTGCGCTTCGTTCCACGCCGGTGATTTGCGGCGTTAGCCCCAATAAGGAGAAATATGTATGGCAACAAAAAAAGAGTTTTTATTAGCTTTGACATTGACCATGACGAAGGAACAAAAACGATGTTAGCGAACCAAGCAAAACTAGCTGATAGCTGTCATATATCCATTAAAGTTAATACATCAGATACAACATTAAATATTTACTATGGCGACATATTTGAACAAAAAGGATATACAGCTATTTCAGTAAATGAATATTTTGATAGTGAGCTAGGTGAACCTGTATCAGAGCATACTTTGCACGGAATGGTGATAAAAAAGTATTTTGGTGGTCACCCAGAATCATTTGATAGCGCTGTTCAAACTGATCTGCAAAACTATAGCTACGAGGAAGTCGAGCGAACACGTGGAAATAAGAAAAAATATTCTATAGGTACAACCGCCAAGGTAACGGCTAACGAACATAAATTTTTACTTTTTGCATTGAGCTACACTGATATTCAAACATTAAAAGCAAGCTCTGACTTATCAACAATGATTATTGCATTACATGGTTTATTTAAACGCTCTCGTGAGAGTACGGGTGGAGAAAAGTTAAATATCCCTCTTATAGGTAGCGGAATATCCGGTGTAGGCTTACCAGCTACACAGTTATTACAACTTATAATTTTATCAATCATTGATGAAACAAAAAAGAAACAAATATGCAAAGTAATTGATTTAGTGTTGCATAAATCAAGGTTCGATGAGATAGACTTGGAAACAATAAAAAGACAGTGGGTGTAATATGGCTTACAGAAATGGCACATATGTAGCATTTCATGCTGGTGGAACTAGCGATCCAACAAAAGCAGATATTAAATATTACAATACTATGAAAATGTGGGATGCACACAAGCATATAGATTTTAAACTATGTGATAGCCATGAAAAAACTGCTTCTGTACGTGACAGTTCACGAAAGGAGACTCTAAGGCGAAACTTAGTAACTAGGCTGAGAAATTCAAAGCAATTTTTATTAATTCTTACTAAAACCACTAAGAATGATACTGACTGGGTTCCTTTTGAGATTTCATATGCAATTGATGATTGCAAGCTTCCCCTTATTTTAGCTTATCCAGATTTTAACTCAATAATAGCTCCAAATGAGCTTTCAAGTTACTGGCCACAGGCACTAAAATCACGCATTGAAAATAGAACAGCTAGGGCAATTCATATACCATTCAAAAAATCACCCGTACTTGATGCTCTAAGCCAATTTGATATAAATAATACTAACTACCCAACAGGCGGGTATGGTTATTATACGCGTGAAGCACACCAAGAGTGGGGGCTGGTATAAAACCCCTAACAAAATGCTCCAGCGGACAATTTAAAGCGTTAGCTGTATAAAGGAAAAATATTGAAAAGCAAAGAGTCTCATCCAATTCGTAACGGCATTATAGCTACCCTAGTCGGCGGAATTCTTTTGTCTTTTTGGAAACCATTCAAAGATTTCATGATTTCATTGCTCTCATGGTTTTTGAGCATTCTGGAGTCAATTTGGATATGGTTAACATCTTCACATGAGATAAATGGTTGGTTGTTAATAACTCTCATTGCTATATCAATAACAGCATGTGTTCAGCTAATAATACTGCTGTTTAAAAAAGAACAAGATGAATATTTAACACAGTACAAATCTGACAATCTCTTTGGAGCTAAATGGCATTGGCATTATTCTGGCAAAGACATCACCAATTTATGGTGCCTATGCCCATCATGCAACGGCGAACTTGTTTATTCAGAATTCACACCAAATAGATATGATTACACCCAAGATAATTTAGAGGCCAAAACAGAATTTATATGTGAAAACTGCGGCTCAACTAAATGCACATTAAAAGGTGATAAGTATTATGCTGTGAGTAGTGTTGAAAGAGAAATACGAAGAAAAATTCGTAACGATGAATGGGGAAATAAACAAAACAGCTAACAAGTGCATAAACGCGGACGGCAAAAAGCGCCGCCGGGTTATGCTGAGCGTTATGTGTTTTTAAAACAAGTTAATTTAACTTGATTAAAAAAGCATCTTTGCTTACAATTATTCCCAATTAGGGAGAATAATTGAGTTATGCGAGTAATTGCAAAAAGTACGTTGAAAAAATTCTGGGAAAAGCCTGCTTATAATGATGCAAAAGGATCAATAGAAAGTTGGTACGAAGAAGCTGTGAAAGCAAATTGGCAGACTCCGCAGGAAGTAAAGGCTCAATACGGTAACGCGAGTATTTGTAGCAATAATCGTGTTGTTTTTAATATCGGTGGTAACAAATACCGATTAGTTGTCGAAATTCAGTATCAAGCAGGAATTGTTTGGGTAAAGTTTATAGGTACACATACTCAATACGACAAAATTAATGTAGGGGATGTCAATGAATATTAAGCCAATCCGTAATGATGACGATTTACAAAAATCCTTTCATCGCCTTGAAGGAGTATTTCAAGCAAAAGAAGGCACGCAAGAAGCTGATGAAATGGAAATACTCGTTACCCTAATTGAAGCTTACGAAAACAAAAACCACCCAATCACACCACCTGACCCAATTGAAGCCATCAAGTTTAGAATGGAACAACAGGGATTAACGGCTCGAGACCTAGAGGCTTTTATTGGAAGTAGCGGAAGAGTTTCAGAAATACTAAACCGTAAACGTCCTTTAAGTTTAAGAATGATAAAACGCCTTCATAAGGAATTACATATTCCTTATGAAAGCCTTCTAGCAGAAGTTGCTTAAAGTTGGCTCTGTTAATTACAACAAAACACATAACAATCGCATGTAGCTGACCGTAATCTTCCCCCGCTAAAGTGGACACCAAAACCTAACTAAGATGAGGTGTTTGTATGCCGTTCCGCTTCGCTCTACTCTGTATAAAACGGCCGGTTAACTCGACGTTAGCCTCTTGAAAATATATGCATGATAGTTTAATATCGTATGCATAGCTGAAGGAGGCGAATATGAGAACAACTCTAGATTTACCTGAAAAATTACTTAATGAGGCAATGAAGGTGACCCATACTGGCACTAAGACTGCCGTAATCGTTAAGGCGCTAGAGGAGTTGGTGAAAGATAAACGTAAGATAGGAATAGCTCCAAGCACATCCTAAGCTTATTTTTTGTGCCCAGAGGGGTCAATTTTCAAGTGGTGGTTTAATCGCTAAGGGGGTCAGTTTTGAGGTGGTGTTGACAGGTGGGATGGGCTATCGACAAACACATGCGTTCAGAACTAGTAGAAAGGGCGTTAAAACGTGCCTTGTGGTGTAGAAAACCACCTAAAGGACTGATGGTGCATACCGATCAAGGAAGCCAATTTATCAGTAATAATTATCGCATATTACTGGGGTTGGAGACTCAAGCAAAGCATGAGTCGTCGAGGAAATTGTTGGGATAATGCGGTTATAGAGAGCTTTTTTAAAACATTAAAAACAGAGCTTATTTATCAACTTCCTAAACACGTAGATATGAATAATATGTGCTGGTTAGTCAGTGAGTTTATCGGTCATTACAATCATGATAGACCTCATAGTTCGAACGACTATTTATCACCGAATCAGTTTGAACAGATCAGGCTGGACGAGGTGGCTCAGATTGACAATACTCTAGGTACGAAATAGTGTTGACACTCCACAGTGACTTTAATAAGTGAGGTAAAACCATGTTAAAACACAATGCAAATAATGAACGTATTAAACGACAATATTTTATATTTCTTAAGGAGGCTAAACGTCAAGATGATAGTTCTATTGATGGTGTTGCCAAAGCATTAAACCGCTTTGAAAATCACACTAAATTTAAAGACTTTAAGGCTTTTCATTTTGAGCAAGCAATCGCCTTTAAAAAGCATTTGGCTAATCAAGAAAATAAACTAACAGGGAAAAAGCTAAGTAAGTCTACGCTCAATTCTACATTGAGATCTTTGAAGGTATTTTTTGAATGGCTGTCTATGCAGTCAGGTTATAAATCATGGCTTAATTTTACTGAGATGGAGTATTTCAATTTGTCAGAAAAAGAAACTCGTGTTGCTACCGCTAAACGACAAAAGCCTGTACCGACCATAGAGCAAATTAAACATGTAATTGAAGTAATGCCCTATTCGACTGATATTGAACAACGCAACCGTGCTTTGATCGCGTTTACGCTTTTAACAGGAGCTAGGGATAGTGCTATTGCTTCGATGAAATTAAAGCACGTTGATCTAATTGCTAATAGCGTATTTCAGGATGCTAGAGAAGTTAAGACTAAATTTAGTAAAACATTTACGACTTATTTTTTCCCTGTGGGTGATGATATTCAGAAAATTGTAGTGGATTGGATTTCTTATCTTAGGGAAGAATTGCTTTATAGCAATGATGATCCATTATTTCCCAAAACTAATGTCATTAATGGTGAAAATAGAGTTTTCAAAGCGTCAGGCTTTAAAAAAGAACATTGGAGTACAGCTTCATCAATACGCGATATTTTTAAAGATGCGTTTGAAACGGCTGGTTTGCCTTATTTTAACCCTCATAGTTTTCGTAATACGCTTGTAGTTCTGAGTCAAACGATCTGCCAATCACCTGAAGAAGTGAAAGCTTGGAGTCAGAATTTAGGACATGATGCCGTTATGACAACATATTACAATTATGGTGAGGTGCAACAATCACGGCAAAGTGAAATTATTAAGCAATTAGGAAAACCACGATCATCCACCAATCACAATGTAATTGAATTAGCCAAGGCTCTGGCTGTTGAAATGGCACATCAAAATAATCCTTAACCGTGATTGACTAACTGAAGTCCTTTTTTGCTGGCTACACTTAAATTTCCTGTTGATGCCTTTTCAATGTACTCGCTCCACCAGATCATTACAGGTTTTCTACGTTCAAGGTAATCAGTACGATTATACGCATTGCGTACTTCATTTTTACCGACATGCGCTAATGCCGCTTCAATCACATCGCCATCAAAGCCTTGTTCATTTAATGCAGTGCTGGCCATTGAACGCATTCCATGAGCCACCAGCTTTTTATCAAAGCCCATTCGTTTTAATGCTGTATTGGCTGTTTGTGGGTGTGAATGTTTTCTGATGTTTCGATCTGATGGGAAAATAAATTCACTTTTAGAGCTTATTGCGTTCATCACTTCCAATAATGCTAAGGATTGCGGTGTTAAAGGCAGGGTATGTGCTTTTTTGGTTTTCATCCGTTCCGCTGGTATATTCCAAAGACTATTATCAAAATCAATTTCATCCCACCGTGTACCCGCCGCTTCACTAGGTCTTACCATTGTGTGCAACTGCCATTCAATGAGGCATCGAGTTGTAATTTTAATGCTGGCTTGAGATAAGGTTGCCATCAAAGTAGGTAGCTGGCTAGGTTCTAGTGTAGGTAGATGTTGCTTTTTAGGATGTTGAAAAGCATTCCTGAACCCTGCTAATGGGTTACTCGAAATAATGCCTGAATTAACGGCATAAACCATTATTTCATTGATCCGTTGGCATAGACGCTTAACCGTTTCTAAACTTCCGCTAGCAGCTATTGGTTCAATAACCTCTATAGTTTTTACTGCTGTTATTTTATGAATTGGTATCTTCCCAAGAGTTGGAAACAGATGCAATTCAAGTGATCGCCATGTATCTATAGCATGATCAGCTGACACGGTTGTTTTCTTTACCTCTAACCATTTTGCGGCTATATATTCTAATGTATTATTATGCGCTATATCTTTTAAGCGGCTTTGCTCATCACGGTGTTCTTTTGGATCAATGTCCCTGGCAAGTAATTCTCGCGCCACCTTTCGTTTATCTCTCGCTTCAGCCAAAGATACTTCAGGAAAAGAGCCAAAACTTAAAGATGTGCGCTTTTTTGTATAGGGTCTAACATAATTGAATAACCATAGCTTTGATCCATTAGGTTTTATTCTAAGGGCTAATCCACTACCGTCAACTAAGTTAAATTCTTTGTTTTTAGGCTTTGCTTGTTTTACTTCTGTATGGGTAAGGGGTTTTGTAATTCTAGCCATTTTAGTAACACCAGTTTTAGTAACACTGAGGTGATGTTACTATCAGTGTTACTAAAAAACCAGTATTTTATAGGAACAGCTAGGATGTTACAGGCAATAAAAAACCCATAAAACCTTTGTTTAATTGGCTTTACAGGTCTTTATCGGTTCTTGGTGAACCTTGCAATGGTGGAGACGGCGGGAATCGAACCCGCGTCCGCAAATCCTCCGCTTTCGGATCTACATGTTTATTTTGTCTATTAATTTAACTATAAGCTACCCGGCAAACAGGGAAAACCTAAAGCGATCTTGTGAAATTTCAGTCTATCAGCACCAAGCATGCTTCAAGCTTGTCTTATGAGAATTGACCCCTGATACCAAACGCATAAGCACGGCTTTAGTCAGAGGCTAGCAAGCCTAGGCTGCTAGGGCGTAGTTGTTATCGTTTGCAACTATCATTTTGTCAGTCTGTTTTACGAGAAGAACCAACATACTCGACATGCACCTTAAGTTTTGTAACCCACGTCGAAGCCAGGTCGTCCCCTAAAGTTTCTGTTAATACGATATTTAACAGTGTTATTGTTCAGACAGTATAAATGACTGATTGTTTCGTTGCTAGTTGTTTCTACTTTTTATATTCTGCTGCTTCTTCAGAACCACTGGTTGCACTACCTTTGCTATAAGAATGCGCACCCACACCTGCAAGCTCACCATTTTGAACAATTAGGTACTCATCTCTGATTGCTTGATTATCAAAAAAACATTCCAGTATTTCTCTAGTGCCTGCTGCATATCTTGCTTGAGCTGTTAATGAGGTGCCGGATGTATGTGGTGTCATGCCGTGATGTGGCATTGTTCTCCAAATATGGTCATTAGGCGCAGGTTGAGGGAACCATACATCTCCCGCATAACCACTTAATTGACCAGATTCTAGAGCAGCGGCAATGGCTTCTTTATTGCATATTTTGCCTCTTGCCGTATTAACGATATAAGCGCCCTTCTTCATCTTATTAATCATGGTTTCATCAAATAAGTTTTCTGTTTCTGGGTGTAGCGGGCAGTTAATTGTTACTACGTCACAAACTGCAACCATTGATTCTACCGTTTCGTGGAAGCTTAAGTTTAATTCTTGTTCAACAGATTCCGGCAATCTATGGCGATCATGGTAATGTAAATGAACATCAAATGGTTGCATTCTTCTAAGTGCAGCCAGACCAATTCGTCCCGCCGCTACCGTACCAATATGCATACCTTCAACATCATAAGAACGCTTGACTGCATCGGCAATATTCCATCCGCCCGATTTTGCGATGGCATGTTGGTTATGATAATCCCTAACTAATGACAAGATCATCATCACAATATGTTCTGAGACAGAAATTGAGTTACAGTATGTCACCTCTACGACATCAATCTTATGATCCATGGCTGCTTGTAAGTCCACATGATCAGAACCAATCCCTGCGGTGATTGCCATTTTTAGCTTAGGCGCTTTTTCCATTTTTTCTCGCGTCAGGTAATATGGCCAAAATGGTTGTGAGATAACAATATCAGCATCGACCAATTCCTTATCCGCCTGTGAGTTTTCCCCATCTTTGTCTGATGTGACAACCAAGGTATGGCCTCTGTCTTCCAAAAATTTTCTTAAGCCTAATTCACCCGAAACACAACCAAGTAACTCTCCTGGATTAAAATCAATCGCCTTGGGGTTTGGTAGCGTCATCCCATCTGGATATGTATCTATTTTGGGTAGTTCATTTAACGCATACGAACCTGGCATACCGTCTTTGGGATCATCATATAAAACACATAAAATTTTCATAAAATATTTCCACCTTATACTTACAATAAATCAATACTTAAATATAAATGATAATTATTCGTATTGATTGAAGTATATAAATATACTCTTTTTTTTAAAATAAAGAAATATTATTTTGGGATAAACCTCTTAAGTGGAACTGATTATTTATTTCTAAAAATTCGGGCTTTTTCTCTTGCCCAGTCTGCATCTTTAGCGGCTGCACGTTTATCGTGATGCTGTTTGCCTTTTGCTAGCGCAATTTCTAGCTTTGCCCTGCCCTTTTTCCAATATAACGAAACAGGTACGATGGTATAGCCTTTGCGATCTACTGCGCCGATCAAACGATTAAGCTCAACACGATTGAGTAATAGTTTGCGTCGTCTTACATTTTCTGGGTGAATATGGGTTGAAGCTGATAATAACGGTGAAATATGCGCACCGTGTAGCCATGCTTCTGATTTATCAATCACTACATAGCTTTCATTAAGTTGCGCTCTGCCATCGCGCATGCTTTTCACTTCCCAGCCTTCTAGCACTAGCCCTGCTTCGAATTTATCTTCTAAAAAATAATCATGGCGCGCACGACGATTTTGGGCAATGTTGTTGCTAGGAGTATTTTTTTTGCTTTTTTTCGTTGCCATTCTTCTATTATATAGTGGTATATTGTTCGATTGAGAAAAACTTTGAATAATCTGAGAACATTATGAGCAGACCTGACAAATCTATTCACGGCCAATGGTCGTCACGCTGGGCATTTATTCTTGCCGCTACGGGTAGTGCTGTTGGTTTGGGAAATATTTGGAAGTTTCCTTATATTACCGGTGAAAATGGCGGCGGCGCTTTTGTTTTAGTTTATTTGTTGTGCATTGCCTGTATCGGCATTCCGGTAATGATGGCTGAGGTTATGATTGGCCGTCGTGGTCGTCAGAACCCCGTTAACAGCTTGAAATCAATTGCTGAAGAAGAAAATAAAAGTCCATTTTGGCGCTATCTTGGTTGGAGTGGCGTGGTGGCAGGTTTTATTATTTTATCGTATTACAGTGTGATTGCCGGCCAAGCTATTGCTTATGTGTTTCGCACATTCAGCGGTACATTTGATGGTGTTACCGCTGAGGGGGCGGTGCATATATATAAGTCATTAACCAGTGATCCCGAACGATTATTGGCTTGGCATACCGTGTTTATGGTATTGACGATGGTGGTGGTGGCGCGTGGTGTGCGTGGCGGCATTGAAAAATTAGTGCGCTTTATTATGCCGGCATTATTTGGCATTCTTATTTTACTGGTTGGTTTTGCGGCTAATACTGGTGAGCATTTCACTCAGGCTGTTAATTTCTTATTTAAAGCTGATTTTTCGAAATTAAGTGATGAAGCTATTCTGACTGCAATGGGGCACGCCTTTTTCACATTGAGTTTAGGTATGGGGGCCATTATGGTTTATGGCTCTTATTTACCTAAAGGCGCTTCTATTGCAAAAGTAACCTTTGCTATTGCCGCAGCCGATACGGCTATTGCACTGTTGGCAGGCTTGGCAATTTTTCCACTCGTTTTTGCAAATGATCTGTCGATGGGGGCTGGGCCCGGACTTATATTTGAGACATTGCCTATTGCCTTTGGCCACATGGCGGGCGGCGCACTGTTTGGTGGCTTATTCTTCTTATTATTAGTCTTTGCCGCGTGGAGTTCTGCTATTTCATTAATCGAACCTGCGGTTGCATGGTTAGTTGAAAATAAAAACGTCAGCCGACGAAGAGCCAGTGTTTATACTGGCTTTGCGGCTTGGTCATTAGGCTTGTTAACGGTGGCTTCATTTAATATCGGTCAGACTTGGTTGCTCTTTGGTAAAAACATGTTTCAGTTGCTTGATTATCTAACAGCAAATTTAATGCTGCCTCTGGGCGGCTTGTTAATTGCTATTTTTGCTGGCTGGGTGATGCCTCGTTCAAGTAGCCAGCAAGAGTTTGCCATGAAGCGCCCTATCTTCTATCAAATATGGCTTATTCTTATTCGCTTCGTAACGCCTGCCGCCGTTATTATTGTGTTTTTGAATGCGATAGGACTGTTTAAATAAACTATGACCACCATTACCCGCAGTTCGCTAGTGCTCTTTACACCCGAACAAATGTTTAAGCTAGTCAATGATATTGAGGATTACCCAGCCTTTTTGCCTTGGTGCCGTTCTAGCAAAATTATCAGTAAAACTGAGGATAGTGTTGATGCTTCCTTAGATTTAGCAAAAGGGGGCATTCACCATGTATTCTCAACTCGAAATAAGCTAGTGCATGGTAAATCAATTGATATTTCATTAATTGATGGCCCTTTTCAACATCTTGAAGGCCATTGGCAGTTTGTGATGATTGGCGATAACCAAGGCTGTCGTATTCAGTTGGATATGAATTTTGAATTCTCTAATAGGATTATCAGCATGGCACTTGGCCCTATTTTCACTCAAATATCCGGCTCATTAGTTGAAGCCTTTTGTAAGCGAGCACAAGAAGTATAWGGAACAGAATAAACACATTAATATTGAAGTYGCTTACGCTCTACNAGATGAGCAAGTTATTTTATCTTTAGAAGTGGCTGAGGATTGCACCGTTGAGGAAGCGATTAAACGTTCCGGTATTTTAGAAATCTATGATCAAATAGATCTTGAAACTGATAAAGTGGGTGTGTTTGGTAAAATGTGTAAACTTAATGCGACCTTGCGCAATAAGGATCGTATAGAAATTTATCGAAAGCTAACCGCTGATCCTAAAGAATCTCGCCGGCAAAAAGCAGAGATGGATCGTAAAAAAGCGCTTCAAGCAGCTACTAAAAAACAATAACTATGCGACTAGAATTTCATGGAGCAACATTTCTGTTCTGCATTATGCTACTGGTGTTAGTCTGGATATTAGCAAAAAACCACCGTTCAAAACCTTATTTTGTATTTATTTTGAGCTTTTTTGGATCATTATTACTGCCTGCATTGGTGCCGGCGCATGGTGAGTTTATTATCGCTTTACCTAATGCGGCATTGTTTACTGTTGTTAATACCATGGCTTGGGGTGTGGGACTGTTTTACCTAGTTATCAATTTCTTTATTTGTTATGCCGTATTGAATATTTGGCAAAGATACCAAGATTTAAAATAATATCAGCGTCCCTCAAGCAGTGCCATTTCAGCATTAGTAAAACCAGCCAGTTTACGTGCTTCGGTATTAAACGGACCGCGTAGTTCACCGGAAAAGTAGTTATCTAATAAATCTTTAAAGGTTGCTAAGGGATCTACGTCACGTTGTTCACAGAGATAATTAAACCATCGGCTGCCAATTTTCACATGGCCAATTTCTTCTTCTAAAATAATTTCCAATATTTCGACCGCTCGATGATCGCCACTGCCGCGTAATTTATTCATCATTTTAGGGGTAACATCTAAGCCGCGTGCTTCTAAAACACGAGGCACTAATGCCATACGAATCAATGGGTCATGGTGGGTTTTTCGAGCCATTTCCCACATACCGTTATGGGCGAAAAAATCACCGTAATCATAGCCTAATGACAGCAAATGATCACGCAGTAACATAAAGTGTTGTGATTCTTCAAATGCTACTCTTATCCAGTCATCATAAAACGGCTGTGGCAAGCCAGCAAAACGCGCTACCGCATCCAAACCTAAATTAATGGCATTAAATTCAATATGACAGACCGCATGGATCAGCGATGCATTGCCACTTTTAGCACTATTACGGCGGCGAGGTAAGTCTTTTGGTACAACCAGTTCTGGTTTATCAGGCCTTCCCGGTTCATCTGGGACAGCAAAATCA
Source organism: Methylophaga sp. (assembly GCA_002733505.1). Taxonomy (GTDB): domain Bacteria; phylum Pseudomonadota; class Gammaproteobacteria; order Nitrosococcales; family Methylophagaceae. The sequence continues at coordinate 13,068 of NVVW01000004.1, forward strand.
TCATTTGAAACAGTTAACTCATCTGCCAAATGACGTTGATAAAGTGCTTGTGTCTGTTGCACTTTTTCAAGTGGATCATTTATTAATAAACATTCTAAAGCAAGCGCTCGTAAGTCATCCATCTAATCGTACCCGCGGATCAACCAAAGTATAAGATATATCGGTAAGGACAAGGCCTAGTATATAAAGCACCGAGCCTAAAAACACCATTGCCCGAACAATAGCAAAATCTTGGGCGCGGATCGCATCAATGGTGTAGCTTCCCAGCCCCGGAATACCAAAAAAAGCCTCTAATATTAAGCTACCCATAAATAATGTAGGGATTATCACCACTGCACCCGTTAAAATGGGGATCATGGTATTTTTTAGCACATGCCGAAATAACACCTGTGTTTCAGATAGCCCTTTAGCACGCGCTGTGCGCACATAGTCTTTCGATACTTCTTCTAAGAATAAGGTGCGATACCACCGCGAACCAGCCCCTATGCCAGAAACAATTCCAATCAACACCGGCAGGATAAGAAATTTAATGGCACTTAGCCCTTCACCATAACCAGAAATAGGCACTAATTGCATTAATTTTCCGATAAGAAATTGTCCACCGATAATATAAAACAAGCTTGAAATTGACATAATAACCACGCAAATTACCACACCGGCAAGATCAACGTAGGTCGCTCTGAAAAAAACCATTAACATGGCAAAGGTAATGTTGACCAACAATCCAACAATAAAAACGGGCACAGCAATCGCTAAACTAGGCCACATTCTTACTTTAATATCCGCGGCAATATCACGACCATCATCGGCTTGACCAAAATCAAACACAAATAAACGTAATGATTTATCAAAAAAGAGGGTATTTGTTACTTTAGCAGCACCTTCGCCTTGGCTATTCCATAACAGCGCTTTGTCATAACCGTGTTCCTGCTTCCACGCATCCATAGACTCTTGGGTAATATATTTATCACCCAAGTTCATCCGCGCCATATCATCCGGCGTATTAACCATAAAAAATAGGGCAAAGGTTAAGGCATTGACCCCGATCAAAATGGGAAATGCGTATAAAACTCTTCTTACAATATAGGCAAACATAGTGTAATTATAAAACTGTTTTCACTTAATCAGTTAATTCTAATATAGAATAGTCATAAATCTTTTATCTACTGAGGACAAAATAATGGCTAAAACAACAATGGATTTGGTGCAAGCAGCAAAATCTGTAATCACTGAAATTAATATTCAACAAGCTAATGATATGCTGGCAAAAGGCAGTATTGCGATGGATGTGCGTGAATTATTAGAATATGAAACAGGCCACATTGCTAATGCTCGCCACATTTCTCGTGGAATGCTTGAATTTATGATCGGCAATCACCCTGATTTTCAAGATAAAAGTATATCTATCGTGGTCTATTGCAAAAGCGGCGGTCGCTCTGCATTAGCAACGGCAACCTTGCAACAATTAGGCTTTAGCAATGTCCAATCTATGTTGGGTGGCTTTGACGAATGGAGTAAAGGTTCTGATATTCCACCACAAACACAAGCTTAAATTATCAGCTGAGGACTTTCATAATGAATTTATTCAAACTGCTTTTACCTGCATTACTGAGCATTTTTTTTAGTGCCCATATATTTGCCGTTGAAACTAAGATAACACTTCGAGCAAAATCAGTTGATGCTAAGTTTATTGGCACTAGTGTTGGCGGATTACGTGCCATTGTTACCGATGCTGAAACGGGTGAGATCTTAGACTCTGGCTGGATCCGCGGCGACACGGGAAGCACTGATACTCTCATTGTAAACCCGATTGCAAGAGGCCAGCAGATTACTGATGATAAAACAGCTAGCTTTGTTGCCCATGTCGATATTTCTAGCCCTCGTTTATTAAAATTTACCGTAATAGGACCCTATGCACACCGTCAATCTTTGCAGGAAGCTAGTGTGACTTCATGGATCATCCCTGGCAAGCATATTATGGGAGATGGGATTATCTTAGATATTCCCGGCTTTATTGTGGATACATGGGCGAGTGTAATGGAAGGAGGTATCGTTGATATCTTTGTCGAAGCAGCTATGTTATGCGGCTGTAAAATATCACCTAATACTGAATGGAAGCCGAAAAATTTTGAGGCAAAAGCAATTATTATGCTTGATGGTGAAAAAATCACCGAAGTTAATTTAGATTTCACCGGCCCTGTTGCTATTTTCTCAGGGAAAACAACACTCGATCAGTCTGGTCATTATAAAGTGATAGCTTATCTATTCGATGAAAAAACAGGCAATGTTGGTGTAGCTCGAACAATATTTGAAATCAATTAAAAATAGCAAAATTCAACACATTAGTATGTAACATTTCTCCTTATTAGTAGTCACAGTATGACAAAGTAATTGTAGAGATTAAATGATGAACACAACTTCTTGCCCCGTATCAGGTGCTGGTTTAGGATTACGCCGTAGTTTTATGGATGAGTTTATGGCTTTAGACCATGATCCTGCTGATTTTCTTGAAGTTGCGCCTGAAAACTGGATGAAAATGGGCGGTGCTTTAGGCAAGAAATTTGCCCAAGCCGCAGAACGTTACCCAATGATTTGTCATGGTTTATCCTTATCCATTGGTAGCCCAGCCCCTTTAGATGAACATTTTCTAATTCAGCTCAAAAAATTCCTAGATAAACATAATGTACGTTGTTACAGCGAACATTTAAGCTATTGTAGTGATGAAGGGCATCTTTATGATTTGATGCCTATACCGTTCACTGAAGAGGCTGCTAGCTACGTTGCCAAACGCATTCAGCGTGTGCAAGATATTTTGGAGCGGCGTATTGTGATGGAAAACGTGTCTTATTACGCAGCACCGGGACAACAAATGACCGAGATTGACTTTTTCAATGCGGTAATCGAGCAAGCGGGTTGTGATGTGTTACTCGATGTAAATAATATTTATGTGAATAGCATAAACCATAATTATGATGCTGAAAGCTATATGAAGTCTGTTGATAGCAAGCGTATAGCCTATCTTCATATTGCGGGCCATTATGATGAAGCTGACGATCTTAAAGTGGATACTCATGGGGCTGATATCATTGATCCTGTATGGCAATTATTAGAAAAAACCTATCAGCATCATGGTGTTATTCCGACCTTATTAGAACGTGATTTTAATATTCCTTCCGTAAATGATCTGATTGAAGAAATTGACCAAATTCGCCATTATCAATTAAAGCAGGAACACGCTAATGTCGCGACAGCCTAGCCCTCAAAGTTTCAAAGACACTCAGTATCAATTTGCCAGCAGTATTCGCGATCCAGAAAATAACCCTGCGCCTGATAATATTGAACCACGTCGAATGACTATTTATCGTGAGCTTTTTTATAATAATATTGAGGGTTTTATCGCCAATGGTTTTCCGGTTTTAAGACAAATTACTACTGACGAAAGCTGGCACGCTATGGTGCGTGATTTCATGGTGAAACATCATTGTAAAACACCCTTATTCCATGAAATATCACGTGAGTTTATGGCATATCTTGATAATGAGCGCGATCTTAAAAATGACCCAATTTTTATCAAAGAATTGGTGCATTATGAGTGGGTTGAATTAGCACTTAGTGTTTTAGATGCTGACGTTGAACCCATGGTTATTGATAATAACCAAGATGTTTTGGCATTAGAGTTAAAAGTATCACCATTAGCTTGGTCTCTAGCTTACACCTTTCCTGTTCACCAAATTGCTCCAGATTTCAAGCCACACCAAGCCAGCGAGCAGCCTGTTTATTTATTGGTTTATCGTGATATGAACGATAGCATTAGTTTTTTAGAATTAAACCCGGTCAGTGCACGACTCATAGATTTATTAAATGAAGGTTTAACAGGACAAGTGGCAGCTGAACAAATAGCCGAAGAGTTACAACATCCCAATCCACAGCTTGTTATTGATGGTGCTAGGGCTTTAATCAATGATTGGCTACAACGCCAAATTTTAGTATAAAACCACAGAGACGCAGAGAACACAGAGGAAAATAAAACTATTTTAGAACTCTATGTTCTCTGCGTCTCTGTGGTGAATAATTTAAACTTAACTAGTTGCTAGCTTTATAGCTTCTACTGATAAACGAGTGATCTCATCCCAGTTCTCATCATCAACCAAATTAGCTGCACACATCCAAGAACCACCTACACAGGCAACATTTGGTAGGCTGTAATAGTCTTTAACATTGTTCTGGTTTATCCCCCCAGTCGGGCAGAATGTAATTTGTGGGATCGGTGCGCCAATCGATTTCAACATTGGAATGCCGCCGGCTGCTTCTGCAGGGAAGAATTTCATTTCAGTAATGCCTTTTTCTAATAAACGCATCGCTTCACTTGGGTTAGCAACACCAGGTAGTAATGGAACACCGGTTGCGATAGCAGCATCAATCATTTTATCCGTTGTGCCCGGGCTAACAATAAATTCTGCACCCGCTGCAATTGCTTTGTTTAACGTGTCGATATTGATAATTGTTCCAGCACCCACGATGGCATCTGGCACTTCAGCTTTAATGCGAGTGATTGATTCTAAAGCCGCTTCTGTACGCAATGTAATTTCTAAAACGGTAATGCCGCCTTTAACTAATGCTTTTGCTAATGGTACCGCATGCTCAACATTATTGATGACCATTACCGGTACAATCGGTGATGAATTCATTATTTCTTTAATTGTTTTGCTCATTTTTAAATTTCCAAATATCTAGCTAATTAGCTGAACTTTAATTAAAAAATTCAGTACGATCCCCGCTAATAATATACGAGAATAACGGCGTTGTTAAAAAGTTGTCTATTCTGGGAATTGAATTTAGTCTGCATTAAATAGGTTAATTGCACCCGTTTCAGCCGATGAAACCCCCCTGCGGAAACTATCAAACAATTCACGCCCCATACCATAGTGATGTTCAGTATCTGCTTTAATGCAGTAAACACGATTTTCAAACACATCATCATCAATCAAAATATTCAAATCACCGGTTTGCGTATTAAGATGTATCATATCGCCAGTGCGTACCCGTGTTAACGGACCACCTTCGGCGGACTCGGGACACAAATGAATCGCTGATGGCACTTTACCTGATGCACCTGACATACGGCCATCCGTTACAAGCGCCACATGGAAACCTTTGTCCTGAAGCGATCCCAGTATCGGCGTTAATTTATGTAGCTCTGGCATACCATTTGCTTTGGGACCTTGAAAGCGTAACACTACGATTAAATCTTGTTCCATTTCACCACGCTTGAATGCCTCTACCACATCATTTTGGTCATCAAATACCATAGCAGGCGCTTCCACAATTTGATGTTCTTCTGCTACTGCGGAAATTTTAGACATACCACGCCCCAAATTACCATGAATTAAATGTAAGCCGCCACTGCTTGAAAAAGGTTTTTCTACCGAACCGACAACACTCAGATCAAGCGAAACACCCGGCCCCTCTTCCCATATTAAATCACCATCAACCAGTTTTGGCTCTTGTGTATAGGTATTCATGCCTTTAGTTGTTGCCACGGTCATAATGTCTTCATGCATTAAACCATGCTTGAGCAATTCACCGATCAGTACTCCCATGCCACCTGCTGCTTGAAAATGATTGATATCCGCTTCGCCATTAGGGTAAATACGCGTTAATAGTGGGATAAAACGGCTAATTTTATCAAAGTCATCCCAGTTAATAATAATACCTGCTGCGCGGGCAATGGCGACCAAATGCATAGTGTGATTGGTCGAGCCTCCCGTTGCCATTAAGCCAATAAGCGCATTTAAAATCGCTTTTTCATCAATCATATAACCCATAGGACGGAAATCATCACCTAAGGCGGTAAACTTTAGTACTTGTCGCGTTGCTTCTTCTGTTAATGCATCACGCAAGGGTGTGCCAGGATTGATAAATGAACTACCTGGGAGATGTAAGCCCATCATTTCAACCATCATTTGATTACTATTGGCTGTGCCGTAAAAGGTACATGTGCCAGCGCTATGGTAGGACTCAGACTCTGCTTTCAATAAAGCATCGCGACCCACTTTACCTTCAGCATAAAGCTGACGAATACGCACTTTCTCTTTATTTGGCAAGCCACTAGGCATGGGGCCGCCAGGAATGAAAATTGCTGGCAAATGACCAAAACTTAATGCTGAAATCAATAGGCCAGGCACAATTTTATCGCAAATACCCAAAAACAGTACGCCATCAAACATATTATGACTAAGGCCAACGGCCGACGACATGGCAATAACATCTCGACTAAACAACGATAACTCCATGCCTGGCTGACCTTGTGTTACACCATCACACATGGCAGGTACGCCACCGGCAAACTGGGCAACACCTCCTGCTTGTTGAGCCGCACGTTTAATGCGCTCAGGATAATCAATATAGGGTTGATGGGCTGATAACATATCATTATAGGACGAGATAATGGCGATATTTGCTTTTATATCAGCAGATAAATCTGCTTTATCATTGGGTCCACACGCTGCAAAACCATGAACTAAATTACCACACGCTAATTGGGTACGATAAGGGCCACCTTGTTCAATCGCGGCATCGATTCGTTTTAAATATTTAGCTCTGCTYTTTTTACTACGCTCAATAACATCATTAGTCACTTCTGCTAAAACGGGATTAACCATATTTCTTCTCTCCAACACGTTGTTTCAATTAAATAAGCATCAAATTATTTATAATTTGGCTAAATAAAAATTGAAGGCATAAACATTTTTGTGCCCACTAATTATAGCGTGAATGCGCTTTTTTCGCACCTACAACTTTGTTAAACGGCTCATCTAGCCCCTGATAAACTCATCACCCAAGAAAATAAAATCACTTGTGAAACAGTCACTAAGAGAAAAAACAATACTATTTCCCATGACTTGCTTATTTCGTGTAAAGACATGATTTCAGTGTGACCTGTAGAAACAGCTGTCATCAAAAAGGCAAAACCATTGCCCGGCGTGTGCGCACGCGCCACTAGATCTGCTGTAATCGGGGTTTATACCCAAAATGCTTGGAGCTGCCAATTTTTATTCGTCATCTTCATTCTNACAGTGAGACTATTTATACCCGTTATCATTCAATTTGCAAAAAACTCCTCGTCATCCCGGTATGCTTTTAGCCGGGATCTCCGCACAAACAAGACCCCGGCTAAGCTTGTGCTCAGCTCGACTGGGTAACAGACGGGGGTATTGCCATCGCCACTGTTCAGCGAGTTCCGATAGAACGTAATCGGATCCCATAGCATTTCCTAATAAGGTATGATCGCACTTCTTTCTACACCCTAAAATAAACTCCGTAATTTATGACTGAAAAAAAAACACTTCGTACCGTCCGTAGTTTTGTTCGCAGAGAAGGACGCTTAACCCCGGGACAACAACGCGCAATTGAAACACTGTGGTCACAATTCGCCATTGATGAAGGTGATTCACTGCTTGATCTTCATGAACTATTTGGTCGAGATGCACCCAAAGTGTTAGAAATTGGTTTTGGTAATGGTGCATCATTAATCCAGATGGCTATCCATCAACCAGAACAAGATTTTTTGGGTGTTGAAGTGCATCGCCCTAGTATCGGTCAATTGCTTAAAGGTATAGATAAGCATGGCTTATCAAATTTACGCGTAGCCTGCACTGATGCCGTTGAGTTATTAAAGCATCGCATAAACAATAACGCATTAGATCGTGTTCAACTTTACTTTCCTGATCCTTGGCATAAAAAACGCCACCATAAACGACGCATTATTCAGCCCGCATTTGTGAGCTTACTCACAGCAAAAATTAAATCTGGCGGTCACTTGCATATGGCTACAGATTGGCAGCATTATGCCAAGCAAATGCTAGATGATTTATCTCAAAACAATCTTTTTGAAAACTGCTCAGATGATGCTACATATATAGATAGGCCCAATTATCGTCCATTGACTAAATTTGAACAACGGGGTCAAAAATTAGGCCATGGCGTATGGGATCTATTATTCAAACGGAAATAATTGTTGCGCCCCTAGCCTGCATACGCTAAGTTTCGGTTTTCATAACAAACATGACGAAGGAATAAGACTATGGCACAGCATAAAACATTAAAAATTAGCAGCTTACTGATAGCTTCAGCATTTAGTACTCTAAGTTATGGTGCTGGTTTTGCCATTATGGAGCAAAGTGTTACTGGACTTGGTCATGCTTTTGCGGGTAGCGCAGCAGTAGCTGAAGATGCCAGCACTATCTTTTTTAACCCCGCAGGGCTTACTTATTTAACCCATTCTCAAGTTGCACAAGGGCTGAATTTTATTCTACCTAAAAGTGAATTTAATAATGAGGGCTCAACAATAAACCCTACTCTACCCGATCCACTAGCATTAACAGGGGGTGAAGGCGATGCAGGAAGTCTTGCTATCGTACCCAACCTTTATTATGCACATCGCTTAAATAATGATGTTGTGTTAGGTATTGGGGTCAATGCGCCTTTTGGTCTGGTTACCGAATATGATGATGATTGGATCGGACGTTATCATGCAATAAGATCGGACATGATGACAGTTAACATTAACCCTTCAATTGGGATTAAGGCTACCGAACGACTTTCTGTTGGTTTTGGAATAAACTTGCAATATATTGATCTGGAACTAACACAAGCGGTTGATTTTGGTGCGGCTTGTGTTGCGGCTGGTGCGGCTTGTGCACAGCCACAACAACATGATGGTAAAGCTAAGCTAACGGCTGATGACTGGAGCTGGGGTTTTAACCTTGGTTTAATATTCCAAGCAACCGATGCTACTCGTTTTGCCTTAGCTTATCGTTCAAAGGTATCTCATCATTTAACAGGAGAAGGTAAGTTTAGAATACCTTCAAACCCATCTGTGCAAGCCGTTGCTGCGGGCGGCAACTTTGTCGATGCCGCCATTTCTGGCGATGTCACTTTACCTGAATCTGCTTCTTTTGCTATTCATCATCAAATTAATGATAAATGGGCTGTTTTAGCTGATGTATCTTGGACCCGCTGGGAACGATTCCAAGAGCTGGCAATATTCTCACCCAATCCAACTAATAAGCTTAATGGTATAAAAGAAGAGAACTGGAGTAATAATATGCGCTATGGCATAGGTTTAAGTTATGATCATAATGACAGATGGACATTCCGTGGAGGTATTGCTTATGATGAAAGCCCTATTTTAGACGAGTATAGAACACCCCGTATTCCAGGCGAAGATCGTAAATGGCTAGCTATCGGCACCAGTTATCAATATTCTGACCACATTACCATTGATGCGGCCTACACCCATATTTTTGTCAGTGATCCTAGTATCAATGATCACACCGATCAGGGCTATATCTTATCAGGCGATTACGATACCAGCGTAGATATTTTGGGTGTACAAATGCGTTGGTTATTTCTCTAAAAACTAAAGGTGAAACCTAATGTCTAACATACCTACTGATATAATCCCTGTGGAACAAGCTGGCACATTATATGGCTTATTTCGTGAGCGACTAAAGCGTAGCCCACACCACGCTGCTTATCAAAATTATTCTTCTACAGATAAGGTTTGGTCTGACATTACTTGGGAAGAGGTAGCAAGCCAAGTTGCACGTTGGCAAGATGCTCTAGCAAAAGAGGAGCTTGAACCTGGCGACCGCGTAGCTATCAATCTAAAAAACTGTAAAGAATGGGTTTTTTTCGATCAGGCCGCAATGGGATTAGGGCTAATTGTGGTGCCACTCTACCCTGATGATCGCCCCGATAATGTGGCTTATATATTACAAGATGCCGATGTTAAGTTATTATTTTTACAAACGGCGGCGCAATGGAAGCGATTGCTACCTTCAATAACAGATGAACATCATCTTAAACGTGTCGTGATCCGTAATAATGATGACGATGATCTGACTGAACCCGCCGTGTATGCCGAGCAGTGGTTACCGGAAAATTGGAGTATTATTCGTGATTGGGATACAGATCCGCATCAGCTCGCCTCTATTATCTACACCTCCGGCACAACAGGTCGACCTAAAGGTGTGATGCTTAGCCACCATAATATGCTATCAGTAGCCGCCGGCTCATTACAATTTATGGCTGTATTACCTGATGATGTTTTTCTGTCATTTTTGCCGCTTTCGCATACTTTAGAACGCACCGCAGGTTATTATCTGCCGATAATGGCGGGGGCAAAAGTAGCGTATGCACGTGGTATTCCTCAGCTTGCCGATGATATGATCAGCGTGAAACCTAGTATTATGATTGCTGTGCCACGTATTTTTGAGCGAATATATACCCGCTTACAAGCACAACTAGCTGATAAATCAATTATTGCCAAAGGTCTGTTTAAAGCAACATCTAAAGTCGGTTGGGCGAAGTTCCTGCATAAACAAGGCCGAGGATGGTGGCGACCTAGCTTTATAATGTGGCCTATTCTAAATAAATTAGTAGCATCAAAAGTAAAAGAGCGTTTTGGTGGCAATATGCGTGTTATTGTCAGTGGTGGTGCCGCTCTGCCCGAACAAATCGCTAAGCTATTTATCGGTTTAGATATGTGCTTATTACAAGGCTATGGTCTAACTGAAACTAGCCCAGTTATTAGTGTTAACTCACCTAACCACAATATTCCAGCCAGTGTAGGCCGCCCCATTCCCGGCGTTGCCGTGATGATTGGCAACAATGACGAATTATTAGTGCGTGGTCCGGGCAACATGATCGGTTATTGGAATAATCATAAAGCAACCGCACAAACTATTGATGCGCAAGGCTGGTTACATACTGGCGATCAGGCGCGTATTGATGAGGAAGGTCATATTCATATTACCGGTCGAATAAAAGATATTTTAGTGCTCAGTAACGGTGAAAAAGTACCGCCCGGCGATATTGAATCCGCCATTATTATGGATCCTGTCTTTGAACAAGCATTAGTGCTAGGTGAAGGTGAATCTTATTTGTCTGCTTTGTTAGTGCTTAATCCTGAGCTTTGGCTTTCTTTGGCAAAAGAGCACGGCCTAGATGGTTTTGACCACGATAGTCTTAATGATAAAGCACTTCACAGCGCTGTTATAAAACGTTTACGTGAGTTACTACATCAATTCCCAGCCTATGCAAGAATTCGTCGTGTTAGCCTGACATTAGACCCATGGACGGTAGAAAATGCATTAATGACACCGACAATGAAAATAAAACGAACTAAAGTTATTGAGCATCACCAAGCTGATATTGACAAAATGTACGATAGTTAAGGAGCCTCTGATTAACATCTCTGATTAATTGAAGAATTATTCTGCTAATTGTTCAGTCCCGTAATCTTCAATTAATAGAACTAACCTTATCTAAAATAGTGTTTATCCTTAACACTATTTCTATTGTATAAAAAGAACCAAAAACTAATATTCGATCGCCCTTTCTCGCCTCTTTCATCGCGCTTTCATAGGCATTCTTAACCGTTTTGTGTCGTGTGACTTTATCCTGACCTACAATCGCATTGACTTTAGCTGCCAATATTCCACTATCCATTCCACGGCTACCATCTAGACCTGCCACATGCCAATTATCAACCAATGACTTTAATTCCTCAACCACTGTATTTGGTTCTTTATCTTGTAACATAGCAAGCACTGCTATCGTTCGACCTTTACAGGGTATTTCAGCTAATAATTTTGCTAAATTCTCAGCACCCTGTTGATTATGGGTTACATCAAATATCTGTTCGATATCACCCATTATTCGCTGAAACCGCCCTGCTAATTTAACCGATKCTAAACCTTGATTAATATGCTGATCTGACACYGYATAACCCTTTTCAGARTTTAATAATTCAATTACCTGTAGCACAGCCGCTGCATTTTGTAACTGATAATTTCCTATCAGCCCTGGCATTGACACATTATTGTTATCTCTCTGATCGCTGGACCAGTGCCAACAATCCTTATCCTTAACATAGTTATAGTCTCGATCAGCATGATAAAGTGGTGCATTTAGTTTTTTGGCATGATCTAATATACTTTGCGGGGGCAAAGATTCAGAGCTTACAACGGGTGTGCCACGACAAATAATACCCGCCTTTTCAGCACCAATTTGTTCTCTATTTGTACCTAGCCAGTTCATATGATCTAGGCTTATAGGTGTAATTAATGCAATATCACAATCAAATAAATTAGTGGCATCTAAACGCCCTCCCATGCCTACTTCCAATATGGCAATCTCTATTTTCTGCTCACAAAAAATATCAACTGCTGCTAAAGTAGCAAACTCAAAATAGGTAAGAGAAACAGCATCACGAACACTATCAATTCGATCAAAGGAATGACAAATCAGATCATCATCGCAGGGAATGTTATTAATACAAATACGTTCATTGTATTCTAGTAAATGTGGTGAGGTATAGCTACCAACCTTATAGCCTGCTTCACGCAAAATGGATGAAAGCATCGCGACAGAGGAACCTTTACCATTGGTTCCCGCAATAGTAACAACGGTAAAGGGTAAGCTTGCTGTCCCACCTAATCGTTTCCAAACGTGTCCTATCCTATCAAGACCCAGATCAACTTTGGTAAAATGGAGTTTTTCCTGCCATTGCAACCATTCAGGCAAGGTTTCAAATCGCATTTTATACTGCCTTAAATTAAGCCGCAGCGTGCTTTTGCAACATCGACAATATATTGGATAAACGATCGCGCATATCTCGCCGGTCTACAATCATATCTACCGCGCCATGTTCTAATAAAAACTCACTACGCTGGAAACCGTCAGGTAATGTTTCACGCACTGTTTGCTCGATAACGCGAGGGCCTGCAAAACCTATTAGTGCTTTTGGTTCTGCCACATTAATATCGCCTAACATTGCCAGGCTTGCTGATACTCCTCCCATTGTTGGATCAGTTAATACTGACACATAAGGAATGCCCGCTTGACTAAGCTGGGCTAATACCGCACTTGTTTTTGCCATTTGCATTAATGAAAATAAGCCTTCTTGCATACGCGCTCCACCACTTGCTGAAAAGCAGATCAGTGGTATCTTTTTTTCTAGTGCAACGTAAGCCGCGCGCACAAATTTTTCACCTACTACAGCTCCCATAGAGCCGCCCATAAAACTAAAATCAAAAGATACTGCTACCACAGCAAGATCATTAATTGTGCCTTCCATTGCCAGTAGAGCATCATTTTCACCTGTCTTCTTTTGTGCTTGAGTAATACGATCTTTATATTTTTTACTATCTTTAAATTTTAACGTATCGACAGGTTTTAGATTAACAGCAATTTCTATTCGTTCACCTTCATCCAAAAAACTTTCTAAACGCGTACGCGCATTGATTCGTTGATGATGTTCACATTTAGGGCAAACATGTAAATTACGTTCTAATTCAGCACGATATAACACACTATTACAGGCAGGGCATTTGCACCAAACACCTTCCGGTACGGATTTTCTGCGCGCTGTTGTGCGAATTTTTGAAGGAATTAATTTTTCAAACCAACTCATTTTGTCACCTATATATTTTAGGCCATATCACTGGCATTAATAGCATGGCGCATTTCAGCGAGTATTGCAGCAACAGCTACCGGTAGTGCTTCTGGATTCTCTGCATGTTCTTCAATACAACGCACTAAAGTACTGCCAACAACAACTGCATCAGCAATTTTTGCAACCGCTGCAGCAGATTGGCCATCACCAATACCAAATCCTACGCCAATTGGTAAATCTGTAAATTCTCTTAATTGCTGCGTTTTCTTTTCAACCTCTGTTACATCTAACACAGCTGAGCCAGTCACGCCTTTAATTGAAACATAGTAAATAAATCCTTGTGCGTGCTCTGCAATATAAGCCATACGTTTAGTTGTTGTTGTTGGCGCGACTAAGAAGATGGTATCAATTTCATGTTGGTTCATTAACGGTAAAAACTGAGCTGATTCTTCTGGTGGAAGATCGACCGTTAACACACCATCTACACCCGCTTGTTGTGCTTTTTGAGCAAAAGATTCATAGCCCATCACCTCAAGAGGATTAGCATAGCCCATCAGTACAATCGGTGTTATGGTATCTCTCTCTCTAAACTGACTTACCATATCTAGTACATGATGGATCGATACATTATTCTTTAAAGCACGTTCACAGGCTTTTTGAATAACCGGGCCGTCTGACATGGGATCAGAAAACGGCACGCCTAATTCTAATATATCTGCACCCGCATCCACCAAAGCATGCAATATTGGCACTGTCACCCACGGCTCAGGATCACCCGCAGTGATATACGAAATTAAAGCCGTTTGCCCATCCGCCTTTAACTTTTCAAAACATTGACTAATACGGCTCACTTTTGCTCCTCAAAATTTAATCCTGCTAAGGCTGCAACAGTATGCATATCTTTATCACCTCGACCAGATAAGTTCACTAATAATATCTGATCCTTTGCCATTGTCGGCGCTAATTTAGTAGCATAAGCCAAGGCATGACTTGATTCTAATGCAGGGATAATACCTTCTGTTCGTGTTAAATCATGAAAAGCCTGTAGCGCCTCCTCATCAGTAACGGATACATAGTTAGCACGACCAATATCCTTTAATAAAGCATGTTCAGGCCCTACTCCTGGGTAGTCCAAACCTGCTGAAACAGAGTGTGTTTCAATTATCTGGCCATTCTCATCTTGCATTAAATAGGTACGGTTACCATGCAACACGCCAGGAGAGCCGGCGCATAATGGTGCGGCATGCTTGCCTGTTTCAATGCCATGGCCGCCGCCTTCTACACCATACATAGCAACACTTTCATCGCCAATAAAGGGATGAAACAAACCAATCGCATTTGAGCCTCCACCGACACAGGCTATAAGTGCATCAGGTAGTTTCCCTGCCGACTTCATAATCTGTTCGCGTGCTTCTCGGCCAATAATAGTTTGAAAATCTCTTACCATTTCAGGATAAGGGTGTGGACCCGCGACGGTGCCAATAATATAAAAGGTATTATCAACATTAGTCACCCAATCACGTAGTGCTTCATTGAGCGCATCTTTTAGTGTGCGAGAACCTGATTCAACGGGGATAACTTCAGCACCCAATAATTTCATCCGGTAGACATTTTGTGCTTGACGCTGCACATCTTCCGCACCCATATAAACCACACATTCAATGCCTAAGCGCGCCGCAACAGTGGCTGTTGCCACACCATGCTGGCCAGCTCCTGTTTCAGCAATAATGCGCGTTTTACCCATTCTTTTAGCTAATAAAGCCTGACCAATGGTGTTATTTACTTTATGAGCACCGGTATGATTCAAATCTTCACGCTTAAGATAGATCTGAGCGCCACCTAATTTTTTGCTCCAATTTTCTGCATGATAAAGTGGTGAAGGCCGTCCGACATAGTCAGCCAAGTCCTTATCCATTTCAGCCTGAAATTCAGCATCATCTTTATAGTGGTTATACGCCTCTTCAAGCGCATAAATCGCTTCCATTAAGGTTTCCCCTACAAAACGACCACCATATTGCCCAAAATGACCGTTGTCATCCGGATAGTTATCGTAATAATTATCACTCTTTTCAGACATTTACTACCTCTTGCATAAAATTCCTTACCTTATTGTTATCTTTAATTCCCTTTGCCAACTCTACACCGCCACTCACATCAACAGCATAGGGTGCTACTTGTTTTATTGCCTGAACTACATTTTCAGCATCCAGTCCACCCGCAAGAATGACCGGCATATTAATATTATCAACTAACGACCAATCAAACACTTGGCCTGTTCCTCCGGGTACTCCAGGCTGATAACTGTCTAATAATATTGCAGAAGCTGATTTATATTGATGCGCAACTGCTTTTAAATCAATCCCTTCACGCATTCTTAGTGCTTTCATGTAAGGATGATTAAATTGTTCACAGTATTCTACGGATTCATCGCCATGAAATTGCAAAATGCTAATAGGTAATGCCGCCAGACATGCTTTTACATATTCGGAGTCGGCATTAACAAACAGAGCAACAATACTCACCAAAGGAGATAAACCTACAACGATATCTTGTGCCTGCGCAATCGTTACCGCTCGCGGGCTAGGCGCATAAAATACTAGGCCTAACGCATCAACCCCCATTTCAACTGCAAATTCAGCATCTTGGCGTCGAGTGATTCCACAAATTTTAACCCGTGTTCTCATTAATCTTATCTGAGAATTAAAGAAGCCATTTTACCAGACCACGGGGAAAGCTGACACCTTTGGTAGATCATATTTTTCAGGATAATCCACATTTACAAAATAAAGGCCTTCAGGAGCAGCGGTTATCCCACCTTGAGATCGTTCACGACTCTCAAGCACATCTTGTGCCCATAAGACGGGTTTATCACCTTGACCAATAGGCACTAATACTCCCACAATATTACGAACCATATGGTGCAGGAAGGATCTCGCCGTCACATCAATTGCGATACAATTATCATGGCGGATGACCTGTATTTTTTCTACTGTTTTGATTGGGCTATGTGCCTGACAAAGCTTAGCGCGAAAAGCGGAAAAGTCATGATGACCTACCAATAAATCTGCCGCCGCTTGCATCTTTAGTTCATCTAAAGGAGTAAATAACCACCACATACGATTATGTTGAAGAGATGAACGGCCTACGCGGTTATAGATTAAATATCTATAGCTTCGATTTAGAGCAGAAAAGCGTGCGCTAAACGCATCATCTACAGGCCGTGCCCAGACCACATTGATATCGTCGGGTAAGTTAGAATTTAAACCTAAAATCCAGTTACGCTCGCTACGCTCAGCACGCGTATCAAAATGAACTACTTGCTGTAAGGCATGAACACCTGAATCTGTTCGCCCTGCGGCTACCGTTTTTATAGGCTCGTTTGCTACCCTGCTTAAGGCCGTCTCTATGCTGGCTTGAACGGTAGGCTGGGAGGGCTGAACTTGCCAACCAGAATAATGTGTTCCATCATATTCAAGCCCTAGTGCTACTCTCACTCACCGCCCACTATTTCAAGTTATTTAACAAGTCTTGGGCACGTGATTTTTGTTCGTCATTGCCCTCTTGTAAAACCTCATTCAATATATTCTTGGCACCATCAGGATCACCCATATCAACGTATGCAGCCGCTAAATCCAATTTAGTTTCAGCCTCATCAACTTCATCGAAGTCACCAATATCAAATTCTAAATCATCTGTACCAATGTCTAATTCTTCAAGCTTTTCAGCATCAATTTCAGTCGTAACTTCAGCTAACTCTTCAGTGGTATCAGTAGCAATGTCATCAAGATTAATTTCAACTAATTCATCTGTTTCACTTGATAACTCAGGCAACTCAGCATCATCCAGCACTAGTTCTGTAGCATTTTCAAGTAAATCATTATCCTCAGTTAATTCAGTGCTATCATCTGTTTCAATATCAAATGAGAATGGGGCATCTATTTCCAAATCGTCATCATTACTAGATGTGTCTTCTAAGTCAAAATCAGTATCAAATGAGAGGTTCTGCTCATCTTCAGCATTCTCTTTAATTTGATCTTGAGCCGGCGCTTCAAGTGGTTCATCTAAATTAAACTCTAGTACGCTATCAGCATCATCACTTTCTATACTTACTTCTTCAGATTCTAAAGTTTCTTCAAGCTTGGTAACGTCTAAACTATCAGCTATTAGAGCTGGAACTTCCGTTACCTCTTCCACCAATAACTCATTTTCAGGCGCTAACTCTTCACCCCAAGCAACAATTTCTTGCCACTCCGCAGAATCTTTATCTAAATCAATATCCGCTATTAATCTATTAAACTCTTCGGCTTGTTTTTGATGATAAGCTAAGGCTACTAATTTTAAAGCTACAGCTTGACTGCTAGGATCTTGAACTCTTGCTCGCTCTACGGCAGCGTGGGCATCATCAAATTCACCATAAGCAATCGACATTTCTGCCTGCTTAAGCAAGTCATCTATCTCTTCTGCTGGATCAATTAATATTTCTGAAGATTCATCCTCAGCTTGTCCTTCACTTTCAGTCGCTACAGTCGCATCGACATTTGATAACTCCACTTCGCTAGCACCATCTACTGACCCAGTATCAACCCATTCATATTCTTCATCTTGGTTGCGGCGTCGCGCAAATAGCCATCCAAGAAGCCCTAAAAATAATGCACCAAGCCCGCCCAAAAATATTGTTTTATTTGTTGCAATAAACGCTTTTATTTTTTCAGCAAAACCTAACTGGCTCTCATCTTCTACCGCTAATTCTTCAACAGCATTTATCTCAGGGTAAGGAAGCACTTCCTCTTCCATTTCATCTATAGATTCACTCATCTCATCGAAAGAGTTATCCATTTCTTGTTCTTGCATTGGCGTGCCAATTTCTATATCTGAGAATAGCTTGTCGCCTTTAAACGCTGATTCAGCTCTCGCCGCTTCAGCAGCAGCAGCTACCGCGTCCTCATCAAGCATTCTAAATTCTTGTAAGAAATCTTCGCCTATTGAAGCGCTAACATCCATATTAGCATCAAAACCTGCTTCATCTATTGCTACAGAGAGCACTGGATCTGCCTCAACAAATATATGACTGCCACTAAATTCTGCTTCAGCTCGCGCAGATTGTGCGGCAGCGGCTACAGCTTCTTCATCTAACATTCTTGCTGGTAGACTTCCGATTTGCACAACGGCATCACTCATGGAAGTGTCGACATTCATTTCTTCATCCGCTTGGCTTATCTCATCGACAAACTCATCCATAGCTGATTCAGTTTCAACTTCTTCTATTGTAGCCGGCAAGTCATTTACAATATTCTCAGCATCCGCTTGCTGAAGCACATCTTGCATTTCCTCAGACAAATCATCTGAAGCAAGCTCAACGTTTTCTTCCTCTCCTAGCATACCTTGCAAACGAGCAAGATCAGAATCTTTCAACATAATGATTCTGCGCAGGATTTCTAACTGTTCTTCCATGGCATCCATTCGTGCCTTGAAATCTATATTTTCTTGCTCTTGACCTTCTATCGTTTCTTGCGCAAGCGTTAGTTGGTCTCTTAATTTAGTGAGCGAGTCACTGCCCAATGGCGATAGATCATCACTGCCCATTGTAGTGTCATCATGTTCTACAACAAGTTGTAAACGGGCATCAGTATTAGCTATGTCTGCTGGCTGGTCATTCGCCGAATGTTGACCATCACTTTCTGTATTGTTTGATTCTGTTTGAACTGCTACTACAGCCACATTATTTGCATCTTTCCACTGCTGATACTGTTCAGCAACACGTGCAACAGCTTGGCGGTTAGATAGTTTAGTAATTTCATCTAAACTTGGCACGGTCAAGGTATAACCTATTTTAAGGTTATTAATGTTACTTCTTATAAATGCCGTTGGGTTAGCATCAAGTAGTGCCAACATCATTTGGTGGACTGACGCTGATGCTGGTTTTGTTGCTAATGCAATGTCCCATAAGGTGTCGTCACGCTTAGTAGGTCCATAGCTATTAGCAGAATAATAACTAGTTGCTGGCGCTTGATAGTTACTATCAGGATATTGATAAGTCGTTTTATTAGATGATTGCGGACGTGTTGTGTTTGTTGGTGATGGCGTTACTACTGTGGCAGGTCTAGCAAATATCGATTTAGGCGGATCGAGTAGCACGGTATATTCACGAATCAATCGGCCTTCACCCGTTGTTGCTGTAAGTAAAAAATCCACAAACGGTTCTTTAATAGGCTGCAGTGAAGTTACTTCAATCGTTGCCCCACCGGGGTGTTCAATGACATTAAATACCAGCTTAGTCAAATAATAGCTACGCTCGATGCCTGCTCGTGCAAACTCGTCACTGGTGGCCAAGCGAACTTGGAGGTTACCCTCTTCATCTTCTCTTAAAGCGGTAACGGGAATGGTTGCTTTAAAGGGTTCATTGAGTGCTGATGATAATTCAAGCTTCCCTAACCCGAAGGCATTGAGCTGTATTGGCGTTAATATCCCTAATGCTATTACTACCGCAACACTGGAAAACGTTCTATTTATCATCACAAATTCCTTTAAACATCTAAGCTAAGTCATTATCCTACCACTTAAAGGTAGTCATTAACCAGTATTTCCGCAATTTGAATACTGTTTAATGCTGCACCCTTACGCACATTATCGGCCACCACCCATAAATCTAAACCTTTTGGGTGAGAAATATCTTCCCTAATCCGCCCAACATACACTGAATCCGTGCCTGAACCATCGGTTACAGCCGTCGGGTAGCCACCATCAGTATGCTCATCAATAACAACAATTCCTGGCGCATTAGCAAGTAATTCTTTAGCTTGTTCTGCAGTAATCTTTTCTTTTGTTTCAAGATGCAACGCTTCAGAATGCCCATAAAAAACGGGGACTCGTACCGCTGTTGGGTTTACTAATATAGTGTCATCAGCCATGATTTTCTTAGTTTCCCACACCATTTTCATTTCTTCTTTGGTGTAGCCATTGTCTTCAAACACATCAATATGCGGCAAAACATTAAATGCTATTTGTTTTGGATAAACAGTGCTTTCAACTGTGCGACCGTTTAATAGTGCCGCCGTTTGTTTAGCCAGTTCATCCATAGCAGGTTTACCTGTGCCAGATACCGCTTGGTATGTGCAGACATTAACCCGGGTAATACCTACCGCATCATAAATCGGTTTTATCGCAACTAACATTTGAATGGTTGAACAATTGGGGTTAGCGATAATGCCACGTTTTTTATATTGAGCAATGGCTTGTGGATTCACTTCTGGAATAACTAATGGAATATCATCGTCATAACGAAACTCCGATGTATTATCAATCACTACACAGCCCGCTTTAGCAGCTTTAGGTGCATACACTTTTGAAACACTAGCTCCAGGTGAAAATAAACCCACTTGCACTTTAGAAAAATCAAATGTAGCTAAATCTTCAACAATTAATGTTTTATTACCAAAACTTACTGTACTACCCGCAGAGCGTTCACTCGCCAAGGCATATATCTTGCCCACAGGAAAATTCCGCTGGTGCAGAATTTCTAGCATTGTTTCACCCACAGCACCTGTTGCACCCACAACAGCAACGTCAACTTTTTTACTCACATTTCACCTTACAATAGTATTTTAAATTAAAGAAATAATTAGAACTATACCCGTTATCATTCGAAATGCGGTTTTTTGGTGCGCATAATGGATGAGATAGCAAGGCATAATAGTGATGCAATAGTTATTCTATTGCTCACTATTATAACGCAGCTAGCGCATTCAGTATGCGTGCTAAAAATCTGCATTTTGAATGGTCACGGGTATATTTGGGTTTAACCAAATATTAAAGAGCCGCAATAACTGCCGCGCCCATTTCCAAAGTACCCACTTTTGTCATTCCATCAGAATAAATATCCGCGGTTCGCAAACCTTGATCAAGCACTTTGCTAACTGCGTTTTCAACACGATCCGCCAACTTTTCTTCATCCAAGGTATAGCGCAGCATCATCGCTACAGATAAAATAGTAGCCAATGGATTGGCCATATTTTGACCGGCAATATCTGGCGCAGAACCATGAATAGGTTCGTACATGCCTTTGCCATTCTCATCTAACGATGCTGATGGCAGCATACCAATTGAACCGGTTAGCATAGACGCACAATCAGACAAAATGTCACCGAACATATTAGTGGTAACCATCACATCAAACTGCTTGGGCGCGCGTACCAATTGCATAGCAGCATTATCAACATACATATGACTCAATTCAACATCGCTATACTGTTGAGCCACTGTTTCCATTGTTTCACGCCATAGTTCGGTGCTTTCTAATACATTCGCTTTGTCAACGCTACACAAGCGCCCTTGTCGCTTTTGGGCAATATCGAATGCCACTTTACCAATTCGGATTATTTCGCTTTCTTTGTAGACCAAGGTATTAAAACCTTCTTTTTCACCATTATCTAAAATTCGAATGCCCCGGGGCTGACCAAAATAAATGCCGCCTGTTAGTTCGCGTACAATCATTAAATCTAACCCTGAAACCACTTCTAGCTTGAGCGAAGAAGCATCCGCTAATTGTGGATATAAAATAGCTGGGCGCAAATTAGCAAATAAATTTAACTTACTACGAATGCCTAACAATCCTTTTTCGGGGCGAACACTAATATCTAATGATTCCCATTTATAACCACCCACTGCACCTAATAAAATTGCATCTGCTTTTAGTGCCATAGCCACTGTTTCATCAGGCAGCGGCGTGCCAGTTTCATCATATGCAGCACCACCAATCAAACCATATTCTAATTCAATGTTTAGCCCTTCACTTTCTAAAGCTTTTAAAAGCTTGACTGCTTCTTCAACAATCTCGGGGCCAATACCATCGCCCGGCAATATTACTATTTTCTTTGTCATTCTTTTATGTTCACTACGTTAAAGGGGGAGTTACGCATAACTCACTACGTGTTCAGGAAAACAACCAAGGTGCCTGTTGTTTGCGTGTTTTCTCATATTGTTCAATTTCATCAGCATGCTGTAATGTTAGCTCGATATCATCTAATCCGTTTAATAAACAATATTTTTTAAACGGATCGATGTCAAAACTTAACGTCTCACCTGTCGGTAAATGGATGATTTGCTGATCCAGATCTACTGATAATTGAAAGCCTTTCGTTTTCTCAACCGCATCAAACAAATCATTTACTACGTGTTCATCCAGCTTGATCGCTAAAATACCATTTTTACTGGTATTGCTAAAGAAAATATCCGCAAAGCTCGGCGCGATTATCACTCGAATGCCAAAGCCATCTAATGCCCACACCGCATGTTCGCGGCTAGAACCGCAACCAAAATTTTCACGAGCCAATAAAATGGTGGCCTCTTTATAGCGAGCTTGATTAAGCACAAAATCTTGATTTAAAGCTCTGTCTTCACAGCTTTTACCGGGTTCACCTAGATCAAGATAACGCCATTCATCAAATAAATTAGGACCAAAGCCACTGCGTTTAATTGATTTTAAAAATTGTTTGGGGATAATGGCATCAGTATCGACGTTAGCACGATCTAAAGGGACAACTAAACCTTGTTCTACGGAGAATTTTTGCATATAAAGGGGGTTCTACTTGTTAATCTCATTTCGAATTATAACGTTACTGCTACATCTTGGCTAATACGCGTTAGTCTAACCAACACCATTAATTTATCAATACCTGCGACTAAGGAGAAGTCAGCTGCATTGATTCGCTGGCGTTACACTCACCATCGATACTCTCTCCCGAACTAAGCGTATAATTATAACACCTATTTTTAATGATTTGCTAACGTTTAGCTATCGTATCAATGACTTCTTTATCAACTATTACAGAACGTATTGCTATTGAAGAAGTGTCAATCCCCAATAATTTTTCCTTCGCTCGGCGCAAATAGCGTTTTGAATAGGATATCAACACTCGCCAAATCAATCGTTATATTAATAAAAACAAGACTAGGCTAATGGTCATTATTTCATACCCATAATCATTGTCTTTTAGTTTTTAGTGACCTCGCCTTCAACGGCATTAAACTTTTCATTGAGTGCTTTTATCGATTTAGTTACCCCATCAAGTATCGGTGCCTTGACTATAATAATTTCTACTCGTCTATTTTTAGCTCTATTTTCTGCTGTGTCATTGGTTGTTAATGGCTGGGTATCGGCATAACCCTCCAATACAAAACGCTCTGTTGGCATGTCACCACTATTTAATAACTCGTGAACTACTGAGGCTGCACGTGAAGTTGATAACTCCCAATTCGAACGGTAACGCGGTGTATTAATGGGTATATTATCAGTATGACCTGCAACAGCAATCTGCCCGCCAGTTTTAGCTAAAACCTCACTAATTTTATTTATTATTGGAAGGAATGCGCTATTAAGTTTTGCATCACCTGAAGGAAACGAGCCTTTCTCGCGGATCCGAATAACAATCCGGTTTGATTCTGTTTCGATATCAATTAAACCTTCTGCGATTTCACCTTCTAAGGCCTTTTTAAATGCTTCAGCCTCTTCAGCTATTTCTTTAGCTTGCTGTTTTGCTACGTCTTCGGCATCCATTTTTACTTTTAATGCATCGCGTGTTTCATCAATAGTATCTTGGCGTACTTCTTTCAGCGGTGTAGGTCGTGGCTCACCTGGGCTAAATTCTTGAGCAATGATGCTAGTGCCTTTGGGGATCGCATTAGCCGCCACTTCACGCTGCACACCAAAGGCATCATCTAATGATTTGACCACCATTTTATATTTCAAGGCATCCATTTCTGCAAATGAAAGTAGTAATACAAAAAAGCACATCAGTAGCGACATTAAATCAGCAAATGTTGCCAACCAAGCGGGTAAACCCTCAGGAGGACAATCACAATTATGCTCTTCTTCTTCAGCTATTTCACTCATACCAAGCTCACCTTAGCGGATTTAGCCATTATTCTGCCACTGCTTCTGCTTTTGCTTCATCATTATTTTCGCGCTGTGATGCTGGCAAAAAACTCCTTAACAACTCTTCTAATACTTTTGGATTTTGACCTTCCTGAATACCTAAAACACTCTGAATAATAATATTTTTATTCATTTGCTCTTCAGCACTACGTAGTTTTAATTTGTCAGATATAGGCAAGGCAAACATATTGGCTATCATCGCGCCATAAAGCGTAGTGAGCAGTGCTATAGCCATTGCTGGGCCTATAGATTTGGGATCAGACATATTGGCGAGCATCTGCACCAAGCCTACTAACGTTCCAATCATACCCATGGCAGGGCTCGCATCACCCGCGGCTTTGAATAAGTTCTGACCTATTTTATGCCGCGCCACTGTTTCATTCATTTCGATAGAGAGTGCTTTTTTTACAATCGCTGGCTCATGCCCATCTACTACCATACGAATACCGGTGGCTAATACCGGATTATTTATTTCTTGACCTTCTAATGCAAGTAAACCTTCTTTTCTGGCAATACCCGCCAATTCGACTACAATTACAATAAGTTCTTCTGTTTTTTCAGCTTTATGTAAAAAGGCTTTCATCGCTACTTTTATTGAACCCATCATTTGCCCTATACTGTAACGCATCATCACCACAGCCAAGGTGCCGCCTATTACAATAATTAAAGAAGGTATACTGACAAATACCATGGCACCGGAACCTGTAGCG
This sequence comes from Methylophaga sp., assembly GCA_002733505.1. Lineage (GTDB taxonomy): Bacteria > Pseudomonadota > Gammaproteobacteria > Nitrosococcales > Methylophagaceae. The sequence continues at coordinate 38,170 of NVVW01000004.1, forward strand.
ATAGTGCCAATGATGAGTGTCCAAGCAAGTAACACCCCTATTAATGTAGCTAAATCCACTAAATTATCTCCTTAAAGATATATACCCGTAATCATTCATTTGCAGATTCTTAGCACCTATACTGAATGCGTTAGCTGCGTTATAATAGTGAGCAATAGAGCGACTATTACATCACTATTATGCCTTGCTACCCCATCCATTATGAGCACTAAAAACCGCAAATGAATGCTCACGGGTATAGCGCGAGCTTATTTGAAGCATGATATAAAAATCCAATTTTACCCAAAAATAATTAAAAAATCTGTACCTTGCTCTCATTAGCTAATTTTTTGTTGTTTTTTTATTCCTATAATTGATCAATGCGGGTAATAACAGCAGCACACTGATAAATATAAACAATACTAATGGCCATAGTATCGGTCGATTCCACCTTTGCTGTAATTTAGATCGTTGTTCTACATCAATACGAAGGTATTTAGTGGTGTTATTAGCCATTAAATTTGGTTTTACATTTTTATTCCAACCATGATAGAGCGAAAACTGTTTTGGATGATAACCCCATATCCATGGTGCATCTTCACGTACAATATTTAACATTTTTTCAATAATATGTTGACGCTGTGGGGTATCAGCCATCACTTTCATTTGTTCAAATAAATGGTCGAATTGAACATTTTGATAATTGCTGGTGTTTTGCCCACCTGAAAGCAATTTGCTATTAGGGCCGTAAAGTAAAAATAACAAATTTTCAGGATCGGGATAATCCGCATTCCAACCCCATTGATACATTTGGGCCTGCCCTGTCTGCATTTTATCTTGGAAACGATTATAATCTGTTTCTCTAATCACCAGCTGGATCGATAATTTCTGCAACTGCTTTCGCATCCAATCAAACCGTGCTTTTGAATCGGATCCACTACCGGTAACGTCAAAATACAAAATAAGTGGCTCTCCCGTTTGCTGTGCTCGGCCTTCGGGGTAGCCCGCCTCTACTAATAAATCACGCGCATAGTCTATTGATTTGCGCTTTGCTGTTCCTTGCTGCCAATTATAAACAAACGGATTATAGCCTTGCTCGCCTTCTTTATGACCAAAAATTCCGGGAGGGATCGGCCCTTGTGCCACAATGCCTCGGCCATTGGTAAATATTGAAATATATTCTTCTTGATCAATGGCAATAGAAATCGCTTGTCGTAACTTTTTAGCTCGCTCACTATAGCCACCGACTATAGGATCGTGCATATTAAAGCCCGTATAGAAAATGGATGTTTCCACTGCTGTTTTTAAGGCAATGCCTTGTTGTTCCATCTGCTCACTTAAAGCAAAATCACCTGCATTACTCATTTGAATTGCTTGTTCAAAACTGTCTGAACTAATACCGCTAATATCATAATAACCCTGTAAAAACTTATTCCAATAGGGAATCGTTTCTTTTTCTAGCGTAAAAACAACTTTATCTATGAGGGGTAATCGCTGCCCAGCATCTTTTAACAAGCCTTGCTCTTGATCGCCTTCCTCACCTTCTATCGGATAATGATCTGGGTGATAATTAGGGTTTTTAGTTAGCACCATGCGGCGGTTAGGATCATTTTCCGTTAAATAATAGGGGCCTGTACCCACCGGATACCAATCTAGTGAAATATTTTTGTCTATTAAACCTTGCTGATTGTAAAAAGCAGTTGCCTCCCACGGCATTGGTGCAAAAAATGGCATCGCTAACCAGTATTTTAGTTGGGGATATTTACCTATAACTTTAATCTGATAGCGGTAGCGGTCAATGACTTTCACACCTTCAAATGACATTGTTCGCAAATCAATTTGTTTGTTTTGCTGCTGATACTGTCGTAATCGCTTGGCATAGTCTGCTAGGCCGAAAATATATTCCCCCATTAAACCGATAATAGGTGAATGCACTTTCGGATGCGCTAACCGTTTAATTTGATAGACATAATCCTCCGCAATCAATTCTCTAGTCTCGTTGTACTCAAAATCAAACAAGGTAGAAACATCACTTAACTGTTCATCAGTAAGTTGATGGTATAAAAACTGCTGATCATGTGTTTTAGCAAACGCAGGATGAGGTTGATAATAAATATTGGGCTTAATCGTTATTTGATAAATACTATAAGCTATATTTTCTACTGCTTCATTAACATCTACCTCAATATCATCCTCATTAAAATAACGAATTGTTGGCAGATGTTCTGCCGTTAAAGCAATTAATTGATAAGGTCGTTTAAGATAGTGGTATTGCAAAGGTGGCTCATAAATCTGGCCGGTAAAACTTACCTCATTACTTGAATAAGACCGAGCGGGATCGAGGTGCTTTGGTCGCAATGAGAAGGATGTATATAAAATAGATTCATCAGATATCTGTTCCGGATACGGAGAGTTAATAGCGGGGAAATCACACCCAGCTAAAACAAATAAAGTAACAATATATAAGAATAATGATAAGCGCATAGTATTCATACGTTACTTTAAATTTTCTGTGTGCTCAAACATTTTAGCTAAAGACACCCGCTCCGCAACACTATCAGGAATGTCTTTAATTGCTTCCACTTTTTCTAGTCGTGTTAATAAGCCACATCGATTGGCTAACTGAATACTCAGCCCCGGTCGTGCATTCATTTCTAGCATAAGCGGGCCATGATCATGATCAAGCACAATGTCTACGCCAATATATCCTAACCCTACTAGATCAGAACACTGAACCGTTAGATAAAGAATTTGTTGCCAATTTGGGATCTGTAAGTCGATTATGGATGTACCCGTATCTGGATGCTGGTCAATAAACTGTTCATGCCATACACCTGATAGTGTTTTTCCTGTTCTCAAATCAATACCCACACCAATCGCGCCTTGGTGCAAGTTTGCTTTGCCATCAGATTGGCGAGTAGGCAAGCGAATCATTGCCATGATAGGAATGCCACGAAATACGATTGTCCGTATATCAGGAACCCCCTGATAACTCACCTCAGCAAACACCGGATCAAACTTAACTCGCTGTTCTACAAGCGCAGCATCAGGCAAGCCGCCCAAGCTATACATGCCACTTAAAATATTAGAAATGTAATAAGCAAGCTCTTGCTCACTAATAATTTGACCATTATTCTTGCGATAACCATTCTGACTGCGCCCGACAATAACCAATATGCCTTCACCACCACTGCCATGAGCGGGTTTAACTACAAAGTCATCATACGATTTTAATTTCTCAAATAACGCTACAATTTGTCTTTCTATTTCAACCAAAGCATATAATTGTGGCACGGCAACACCGGCAGATTCTGCCAGATGTTTTGTTTGAATTTTATCATCAACCAAAGGATATAAAGCACGTTTATTATAGGCTGAAATATAATCGCCATTACGCTTGTTCATGCCCAGTATACCCATGCGCTTCATTCGTCGCCAAGGAAGTAGCTGTTCAATGAATGACATTATGATGCTCTAGCACTGCAAAATGGAATAATGTTCAACTTAGTCCGCATTTTTAGATAAGCTGGCACGAAAGCGCCATAATTCAGTTAAACGATAGCCGGTATACCTTCCCAGTAATAATATTACCGCTAACAGTATTAATAATGACTCAGGGAACACAAAAATAATATGTTCCATTGTGTCATTGCTCATCAATAAAAACCCCAACGAGGCTACCACCAAACTGCCAAAACCTTGTTGTAATGCTTCTGAAGGACCGTGTTCTTCCCATATCAAAGACATACGCTCAATCGTCATAGCTAAAATAACCATTGGGAATAAGGCTATAGATAAGCCTTGTTCAAACCCTAATTTATGACTAAACACAGAAACTCCGGCCATTAAAATAATCACAACCGTTAATACCGCTGCTAATCTAGGCACTAACAGCAATTGTAAATATTCTAAATAAAAGCGGATTGTAAGCCCTAAAGCGACCAGCAAGGTAAATAGTAATATTCCCCAAACTAATTCAGTTTCTCGAAATGCTAGCGCAATCAATATTGGCATGAAGGTGCCAAAAGTTTTGATCCCCACTACATTTCGCAATAAAACAATTAATAATGCGCCCAATGGCACCATTAACAATATTCGGTACACATTTTGAGTTTGGATAGGAAGGCTGAATAAAGAGAATTCCATCGCTCTCGAATCCATTCTTCGTGCTCGTTGTTCAGCTAAGCGAACCGGCTCTTGTGTATGGCGGCTAATAGCAAAATCTAAACTACTATTTTTACCACCATCGACATTAAATATTGTCTGCCCTGCGTTCTCCCAAATCAATACATTGTCAGGGAGTTTACTTTTGCTATTTTCAGGATTAAAAGAAAGCCACTGTTGTTCGTTATGAACTTGTAACCAAGGTACCAATTTGCTATGTCTAGCCCCTTCACGCAACAACAGCACATTGACCGTTCTAGAAGGGATTCTGGCACCCGCCAGTACTAGTCTGATTAATTCAACCCGCTCACTTCGTGTAGTGACATCACGCAATAATAATTGAATATTTTCATCTGGTGTTTTGGCGTTAAATCGTAGTAATAATTCGCGTGTGAACGTTTTTACATCCGCTGATTTTTGACGTACCTCTTCTAGCAAGGCTGTAATTGCAGTTGCTATATTTTCTGGATATAAAGGTATATCAGGAGCCTCAACTATAATATGTTGTTGCTCTGAAGTAGATTTTGTAGATTCAGCACCCTCTCGTGCTAATTGTAGGTGATAATACAACACTTGATCGCCTTTAGCTCGGCGAACAGCCCATTCTACGACACGATTATTTTCAACGGTCGTTATCGCAAGACCATATTTACCTGAAACATAATTTTCATCGATCATCATATAACCAGGCAATAGGGTCGGCAACATAAGTTGCGCTTTTAACGGTCCTTTTTTCGCAGTAAAAGCTAGGCGTGCTTCCACACTCCAAACTTCAATATCATCGCTTGGAAATAACGGCAATCCTAGATTTGAGACCTTATAAAATATAAGACTTAATGCAAATATCAATAAGGCCAATGACAGTAAATTTACATGCCAATTTTTCAATGCACTTTCTCCCTGAAAACGTACAGTTTATTTCTCGTCCATTTTTAATGCAGCTTCACATTTCTTTTTGTTTGAACGAACAGTAAATGTTAATGAAGGATCTACAATTATCCCCTGTTGTAACAGTAATCTTCCTAAAAGGATTGGGTAATTAAACTGGCTTCTATCTATCAAACTAAATTCACTGGTAAAAATTCTATTATGGAGACAAAATTTCATCTCAACGACAGGTCTAACTGTAGCTTTGAGTTTATGATCTTTTATTTTAACTTCACGAACCAAGGGTAACTTTATTTGTACCATCTTATCTATACCAGTACGGAAACTCACCCACTGTTCACCTTTTTTTTCAAAACGTTTTATATCAACAGCGTGTAGCGAAGAGGTTTTAGCGCCTGTATCTAACTTTGCACGCATCCTAATATTTCCCGGCTGCAAGAGCACACCTTCTAACCAGCCTGCCGTAATCAAATGTTGTGTTTGTTCATCAGCAAAAGCTAACTTATAAATAAAATTATTTATGAGTAAAATAGTGCAAATTACTAAAACTTTGGACGCTTTCATTTTAAGTGTGCTCAGAATTATAGCCATGGTACATGAATATCCCCGTAATCATTCAATCTATAAATTTTAGACCAAAAGCTAGAAAGCCAGTGCTGCGTTGCCTACATGGATGTAGGTAAGGAGCGGAAGCTTTACAATGCTTGGCCCTGACTTCCTATTTTTGCCCTAAAATTTATAGATTGAATAATAACGGGTATATGTAAGTTGAATGGTCACGGATATAATAACAAATAATTTATCCAAAGAACGTCTTTATCTTTATCCTACAGCGATTGCCTTGCTATACTATGATTCTAATTCAAACTTAAGTTAGTCAATTTAACTTAAGCTTATCCAATAAAAATCAGGAGATCAACATGGGTTTTTTACAAGGCAAGCGCGTACTCATTGTGGGTGTTGCGAGTCCTCGTTCTATTGCTTCAGGCATTGCACTTGCTATGGCACGAGAAGGCGCTGAACTCGCTTTCACTTATCAAACTGACAAATTAAAATCACGTGTTGAAAAAGTTGCTACAGAATGTGGTGCAGATCCCAGCCTACTATTCCCATGTGATGTTGCCAGCGACGAGCAAATTGATGCCGTTTTCGAACAGCTTAGTAAACATTGGGACGGACTAGATACTATAATCCATGCTGTTGCCTTTGCACCACGTGAACAGTTGCAAGGTAGCTATGTAGATAGTGTGACCCGTGAAGGATTTGCCATTGCTCATGATATCAGTGCATACAGTTTTGCAGCCTTAGCGAAGGCTGGCAAGTCAATGATGGCTGGTCGCAATGGTTCATTATTAACCTTAAGTTATTTGGGTGCTGAACGCGCTATTGAAAACTACAATGTTATGGGTATAGCTAAAGCAAGTTTAGAAGCTAGCGTTCGTTACATGGCGTTATCTCTTGGTCCAGATGGTATTCGCGTCAATGCTGTATCTGCAGGCCCAATCAAAACATTAGCGTCCGCAGGTATCGCAGATTTTGGCAAAAAACTGGCTCAAGGTGCGGCCGCTTCACCTTTGCGCCGTAACGTTACCATTGAGGAAGTGGGCAATGTTTCAGCATTTCTATGCTCCGATCTGGCATCAGGAGTCACCGGTGAAATTACCTATGTGGATAATGGTTTTAATATTGTGGGTATTACCGGCTAATACTTTCACCCTAAAATATAGCTCAAAAAAAGAGGCCGTAAGGCCTCTTTTTTTATTGTTGTTATTTCTCATCTTATAAGAATTGCTCGTATATTTCTATATCAGCTGACTCTTTCAAACTTGCAACAAAAGCGCGTAATTCGCTCTCACTATATGTCGATACCAAATAGGCCTGTAAGTTATCATTTTCTTTTTGTGGATAATGGTCAGGAATAGCATCACCTTCTAAAACCGCTGAAAGTTGAACAACAATATAGTTACCATTATCAGCTGTAAAGCCAGCGTATTTATTTTCTTTCTCAGGCCTAGGTGTTGAAAATACTTGTTCCAATATTTGCCTATTCACTGTTGTGCTGGCTCGACTTACCAATTGCTCTGATTGCCAGCTACCTTCATTAAATAAGTTAGAGGCTGATTCACCGGCTTTAATCTTCTCAATAATAGCTTGGCCTTGCTGTTTAGATTGATCACGTGCTAATTCATAACGAAGTTGTTCGCGAATACTAGGTGCAACAGATTCAAAGGGTAATTGTGAAGACTGGGTATGTTTATTTTTACGAAGAACCATCATATGATCTTTGCTCAATTCAATCACTGAACTATTGAGATCATTAACCAACACATCTTCACTAAATGCAGCCACAAGCACTTTTCTTTCCGATGCAATGCCACTACCTCCACCGCGTGCAAAGCTAGAGCTTGTTTTTATTGCTAAACCAAGCTCTTCGGATGCAATAGTTAAATCATCCGGGTTTTCATAGCTTAAATCAGCTAATAATTGCGCTTTTTCATAAAACAATTCTTCCGCTTGTTGCTGCTTATACATTGTTTCAATATCTTGCCTAGCCTCAGTAAAAGATTGCCCTTCACCCAGTTGGACCTTAGTGACTTTCACTAAATGATAGCCAAACTCCGTTTTTATGGGGTCACTAATATCGCCTTCATTCATTTCATCAAAAACAGTTAATTCAAATGCGGTTTCAATATTTGTACGTTGAAATAGCCCTAAATCCCCACCTTCATTTGCTGAGCCAGGATCTTGTGAAAACTCAGCTGCTAGCACACTAAACTCCTCACCCTCCTCTAAACGTCCTTTAATGATGGCAACTGTCTCTAATGCTTGTTGTTCATCTTGTTCTATAAGAATGTGACTAATTTGGCGTTGTTCTGGACCAATAAATTGACTTTCATTATCACTATAAAATTGTTGTAACTTTTCTTCATCCAACTCAATCTCTTTACTAAGATCAACAATAGATAACTCAATATAATCAACCACCATTTGTTCAGGAGCTAAGTAACTCGCCGCATGCTGCTCAAAATGATTTCGTACAGCCACATCATTTATTTCTATTAATTCTGCTTGATCTTGTAGATAAATCACACCATAAGCAACTTCACGTACTTGATTTTCTAATCTTGATATATCATTAACAAAATAGTCACCAATAATTCCAGACTGTTGAATATTGCTGCTAATTTCTTGGCTTAACATATCTGAGCGTAATTGTGCTTCAAAACTGCTTGGGGTTAAACCTGAGCGTGCTAGCAATCTATTATAGATATTTACGTCAAACTGACCATCTTTCTGAAAAGCAGCCGTTGTACTAATATTATTAAATATGCTTTTATCACTCACTTGTTGGCCAATATCATGGCTCGCCATTCGTAATAATTTTTTATCTACGATGCCGTTCAAAACGGCTTGTTTAATTTCAAATCGGTCAAAAACTTCAGGGTCAAACTTTTCGCCCATCTGTGTTCTCATTTGATCACGATATTGCTGCAATGCTCGTTGATATTCTGTTTGTAGCACTTCTTCGCCATTGACTTTAGCAACGACAACACTTGATGGGCCGGTTAAATACGAATTAACACCCCACAATGCAAATGGAATACTAATTAAGCCTACAATAAGCCAAGCTACCCAACCTTGTGCGTGAACTCGAATGAAATTTAACATAGAAGATAACCTTCAAAAATAAGTATGCAAAAAAAAGGCGCATTTAAATGCGCCTTCTTGATTTAACTGGCGGAGCGGACGGGACTCGAACCCGCGACCTCCGGCGTGACAGGCCAGCATTCTAACCAGCTGAACTACCGCTCCTAATTTATCTGGTGGGTGTTGAGGGGATCGAACCCCCGACCCTCGCCTTGTAAGGGCGATGCTCTCCCAGCTGAGCTAAACACCCCAGAAAATCGGCTAGTTTACAGCATCCTTCAGAGCCTTACCAGCTTTAAATGCAGGAATTTTTGCCGCTTTAATTTGGATCTCTTCACCGGTACGTGGGTTACGGCCTGTGCGTGCTGCACGGTCGCGAACAGAGAATGTTCCAAAGCCTACTAATGTTACTTGATCGCCACCACTTAGTGCTTTTGTTATTGCACCGGTCATGCCATCTACTGCTAATGCCGCTTTTGCTTTTGAAATGTCAGCCGCACTTGCCACTGCATCAATTAATTCAGATTTATTCACAACTTAATTCCTCTCGTTAACTTAAAATTATTATATGTCCCACCAGACAATCTAAGCACTCTAGCCTTTCGGGGGAACGTGTATATAACTACAGCAAAAACAGCCTGTCAACCTACAATTTAAGGATTGAGCTCTGCCAATCAAACATTTTCTTTTCATACAGATGCTTATGTTAGCTATATGATAAACTTATCACCTTACAGTGAATCAAGCCAAAGCCGTGTTAACGCAACATATTGGGCAATCGATATTGTTTCTGGTCTTTGCTTTAAGCTTATTTCTGCCTGCAAAATAAGCGCTGGTGTTACCATTCTTTTCAAAGTGTTAGCGATTGTTTTACGCCTTTGAGAAAAAGCTTGGGTGACAATTTTCCCCAATGCATCAATATCTACACTACCGCCTATATAGCGGTCATGCGAGTACGGATTTAAATACAAAATTGCCGACTCTACTTTAGGAACGGGGTAAAATGCCTCGGCAGGTACAATAAAAACTAACTCTGCCTGACACTGGTATTGCACCATAATAGTTAAACGACCATATTGTTTGTTACCTGGTTGCGCACAAATCCGTTCTACAACTTCGCGTTGCAACATGAAACACATGTCTTCAATACACTCAGATTGTGCCAACAAATGAAATAATAATGGCGTAGTAATGTTATAAGGTAGGTTGCCTACAATACGTAGTTTCTCATGCTTTGTCACTAATGTTCGATAGTCAAAACTAAGCGCATCCGCTTGATGAATGGTTAAATGTTGATGTGCTGCAAATTGGATCCGTAATAGCGGAATAAGATCACGATCTAACTCAATTACATCCAATTGATCACTGTTTTGTAACAGCGGTGTTGTTAGCGCGGCTCGCCCTGGACCAATTTCGACTATGTGTTGTCCCAACTGCGGATCAATTGCGGCAATGATGTCATCAATAACAGATTGGTCTTGCAAAAAATTTTGCCCGAAGCGCTTTCTAGCTTTTGGATATAACTTTTTACTCATAAGATTGTTTTCTTTTTGCCATATCAACTGCCATATCAATCGCTGCTTGTAGACTACTTATGCTGGCTTTTCCTGTACCAGCCAAATCTAACGCTGTGCCATGATCAACGGATGTGCGTATAAAAGGTAAACCTAAGGTAACGTTCACTGCCTTGCCAAAGCCTTGATGTTTTAAAACTGGCAAGCCCTGATCATGATACATCGCCAATACCACGTCATAATTAGGCAGTTTGTCCGCAACAAAAATAGTGTCTGCTGGCCAAGGGCCTGATAAATCTATTCCTTGTTGCGATAACCTTTCAATGACTGGCGAAATAATATCAATCTCTTCTCGTCCTAAATGACCCTCTTCACCCGCATGGGGGTTCAATCCACATACAGCAATACGGGGGTGAACAATGCCTGCTTGCTGCTGCAAACTGCTGTTTATAATTTCAATTACGCGTGTTAGTGATGGTTGCGTGATCGCTTCACTTACTTTATTCAATGGTAGATGTGTTGTCGCTAATGCAACCCGTAGTGTCGGTGTGGCCAGCATCATCACTACTTGTTCAACACTAGCACCATCAGCAAAAAATTCAGTATGACCCGTAAAAATTACCCCTGCCTCATTAATGATACTTTTATGCACCGGTGCAGTAACAACCGCATCAAATTGTTTTGTTAAACAGCCATCTAACGCTTTTTGTAAGGTGGCTAAAACATAGTGGGAATTTTTTTTGTTCAATATTCCAGCGTGAACAGGAGCAGCTAGCTTAATAGGTAGATACTTCAAGTTGTTTTTCTTCGAAATTTCAGCTGGTTTACTACTATTAAAGAGTTCTAATGTTATAGATAAACCTAAATTATCACTGCTTTGCTTTAGCAATTGCGGATCAGCTATCACGATAAGCTCACATTGTTGTTGATATTGTGCAAGCTGAACACATAGATCAGGACCTATGCCAGCAGGCTCACCTGCTGTTACAACAATTCGTGGACAGTGAGTCAACGATACTCCACATAAGCTTCATCTCGTAGTTGGCGTAACCAATTTTCTAGATCTTCTTCAACTTTACGTTTATGGATTTGAGCCCGAGCTTTATTTCGATTAAATTCTTCAGCCATATTCTCTTCGCGGCGATCATAGACTTTTATCACATGCCAGCCAAACCGGCTGTTAAACACATCACTTATTTCGCCAGCGGCTAACGCATTCATTTTTTCTTCAAATTCAGGCACCATCGCTCCAGTGCTACTCCAGCCTAAACTACCCCCATCAATAGCACTACCGGTATCATCAGAGTGTGCTTTTGCTAACTCAGCAAAGTCATCACCGTTTAATAACCTTTCATGTAATTGCAATAAGCGTTTTTCGGCATCTTCATCTGTTGTTAATTCATTGGTTTTTATTAAAATATGGCTTGCTAATGTTTGTTTCACCATATGTGTTTCTTCACTTTTCTTATCTGTCACTACCACTAAATGAAAGCCGCTACCGCTACGTAGCGATGGGCTCACTTCACCCACATCTAGTRTGGGTACAACATCAGCAAATAAGGAGGGTAGCTCACCCTTTTTGCGCCAACCTAGCTCTCCGCCTTCCAATGCATTCTGACCATCTGAATAGCCCGCCGCCACCTCAGAAAAAGGGGTGCCTTCATCTAATAAACCCTGTATTTTCTTTAGCTTTTGCTGTGCCTGCTGGATTTCCTCTGGCTCTGCCGCATCAGGCACGCTCACTAGAATATGTAATAAATGGTAGCTTTCCTCTTGTCCGCCTTGTACTAGCTGTGTCGTTAAATAACCATCAATTTCCCTATCTGACACAAGAATTTTATCTTCTACTACCGCCTTTCGTAGCCGACTTATAGTCATTTCTTCTCGAATTGATTGACGAAAATCAATAAAACTAACACCATCTTCTTCTAATACATCACGGAATCCGCGTAAGGATAGATTATTATTTGCTGCAATCTGAGTTAATGCTGCGTTCAATGCATCATCACCCACTCGAACACCAATTTTTGCCGCTTCTTGCATCTGTAAGTGCTTCATGATTAGTCTTTCTAATACTTGCTCACTTAAAATATCTGCTGGAGGTATTGCAGCATTGCGTTGTTGCAACTGTTGGCGAACCGTTTGTTCCAACTCCTCTAATTCACTTTCAAGCAATACTTCATTATTGACTACGGCAACAATTCTATCTAATGGAGCCGCCCATGCATAGCTCATTATCATTAAAGAAAGTAGTAAAATTCTAATCATGAAATATCCAACAATATAGTGTCGATCGTTAGTAAAGTATATACCCAAAATACTTGAAGATGCAGGTTTCAGCAAGAGAAGAAGCCATTATATTCTAGGCATAAACCCGTAGAATGAGTCATTCTCATTTAAGGATTTATAACGACGAAGATAATGGCTTATCCTCTTGCCCTACGGGAGCTTAGCACGAATGCCAGCGCCGCGTTACAATGCTTGACAAGGACTAGTCATTGCCTGCACATTGCGCCTTGCTCTGACCTTCGTGCTAAGCTCTGAAAACTGCATCTTCAAGTAGTTTGGGTATATACAGGATCATCTGCGGATTGATTGCTTATGGGTAGATAATATAAGCTATGATCTAAACTCCCATACATTAATAAATGTGTTTTTCGCCAGTAAAAACAGCCTGTTTACTATCGGTGATGATAACCTTTAAAATACCTTCGGTTTTTGGGCTAAAGTTAAAACGGATACTAGGGTTTTCACTGATGGTTATTCCCAATTCTGCCGTGATCAGCGGCTGATCATTAAAACTGATCTCAAAGTGGGTGACATAGTGAGCAGGGATAAAATGGCGAGATTTCGTATCAAATTGCATACCGCTAGAATTTGGGTGACTGATAATAATTTGTGCCGTTACTTGTTCACCAATAACGGGTTTACGCATCCGTAATTGTATTTTCCCCAATCTGGCCAGTGATGCAGCAGCATCTTTACTTGCAGGTGCTGAGCAACCACCTGAAGCAACAACAAATTGCTTTACCATCTGTAAGCTATCATCATTCATTTCAGCGATCACACGTACATTACTAAAATTATCCATTCTAATGCGGGTTGAAATGTTAATTGCACCTAGTTCAGGGGAAAGATGAAAGACCGCAGAGTATGCTTGTGGGTTATTGTCGACGATAAGGTGCAGTGTTTTGATATGGTGCTCTGGTGTTTGTGCGCCAAGCGATTTAATGGTGATGGGCATAATGGCCGCATCTTCAACCTTATTCGGCACTTCAATGAATAATAAGTCAGTTGCATTATCACGCACCGTGCGATCACCAAAATGTGCTTGTTTTAGTTGATTCCAAATAAAGTTTTGATCTAATTCAGCGGCGATTGATATTTGGCAAAGTGTCAGGTGAAATAATAAAAAACATCTTTTTAGAAATGTTGTCATTCTGCTCACCATAAAAAGTAAAAGCTAAAAAAAGGCCAGACATTGAGTCTGGCCAACAAGAGACGTTTAATGAAGCTGAAATTTTCAATAAACTGTAGCTAGTATAGTTAACTTGAACATCATATAAACCAGAATTATTCGCGTGAAAGATATGATTTAATCCTGATTTTATGGGGATTATTTAGAGCAAGCTCAGTATGCTGGGAGTTTACTTCCCAGAAAACGTGACCAGATTGCTAGCTCTGGTCACGTTGGTTACAAGAAAAAAGGTGACTAGAATTCTAGCCGCACCCCTGCGATAACAGTTCGTCTTGCACCGGGACGGATACCATTTTCAAGATCAACGATATAAAGTTTATCTGTTAAATTTCGTCCTTGGATCCAGAAGGTAGTATTAGAGCCTTGTAATGTATAACTGGCTCGTGCGGACAACAGCGTATAATTATCTACCACCCCCAGTATTATTGGCTCCCGAATTTCGAGATCATCACCGGTAACAAGTAGATCACCATCTTCATTAGCTACTGTGAGATCTTTGGTATTGTTTGGATCAGTATAGAAGCTACCGAAGTAACTTAAGGTGGCACTGATATCCCAACCTGTTTGGTGTTCTAGACCTAAGGTAAAGCTACCCGAATGCAGCGGTATTTCTGGTACGCGGTTGCCATCCAGTATACCGCCATTAAATTCGGCTCTGGTATAGCTGTATGCCAACATACCGTAAACATTAAGCGCTGAATCAGTATAGGTATTCGAATCGAGCCGTAAACCTAAATCAACACCATAAGATTCCGAATCTGCGGCATTGATGTATATATTTTGAAAATCGTTAGTGAACGGTAACTGGACAATAGTATTTTCAATATCATTATAGAATAGCGCGGCCTCCATGGTTATTCCCTTAATTGCCTCAGTGCGAAGCCCAATTTGGGAATTGATGCCGATTTCTGGTTTTAACGGAAAATCATCATCACCGGCAGTACGAGCAAAACCAGGTGTGTAGCCACGACCTATGCTGGCAAACCACTGTGTATCATTGAAGCCGGTGTACAGAACACTGATGGCGGGCAGGAACAATGACTGCTCTGTGGTGAGTGTGGGTCGGTGATTTTCATCATGCACTGCTAGGAAATTACGGTGACGTTTTTGTTCGTAATACTCCATTCGTACCCCTGGTGTTACCGTCCAGTCACCAAAGCGCATGGCATCCTGGAAAAACACCGATGCAGCCCAAGCTTGCAGGGTAATATCACGCGTCAGTTCGCCACGATTGTTTTCCTTAAGTACTTCACCTATATCTCCTCCTCGACGGCGATCATCTTGTAAATGCCGCTCATATCGAAGACCCCACTGTAAGGTATGATCCATGCCCCATGCTGCGACATCAGTCAATTCCATTCGGGATTCGATACCATAGGTTCGGTAGATACGCTCGCGCCCTACCATTTCACCCTGAACGCCTTTTATAAATGGGGTGCCGCCACCCGCATCAAAATCAAGCACGGGGGAGTTAGCATCAAATACTATATCATCTGGATCGACAGTAAAACGAGGGCGGTTTAGCTCGGTAGCAAAAAAGCTACTCGACATCGATAATTCATCGGTGATTTGAAAATCGTGTTTGAGATCGAGTTTGTGGTAATTAACCGAAATATTATTGTGTTGCTGCCCCCAGCCAGTGGCAGAGGTCACACCGTTATGACGAATCAGGCGGTTGCTCTTGTTATAAGGTGCGCGGGCATATTCCTGAGGTAGCAAATTACTTTCATCATAGCCATCAAAGCGCTCACGTAAATACACTAACGATCCCCCCAGCGCATGTCGATCGTTAATTTGCCAATCAAGGCTAGCAAAAAAATCATCGTATTGCATTTCTTCATTATCAAATACACCGTCTGCATTCATGCCGGTGTAGGCAAAGACCATACCCAGTGAACCTTCCGTTCGTTGGTGCATAATATGGCGTTTAAAGGTGTCATTTTCACCGATAGCTAAATCAATAGAAGTTGTTGGTGTGAGCGTAGGGCGTTTATTACGGAAGTTGATAATGCCGTGATTATTTAATGGACCATGTAAAATGTGTCCCGTTCCTTTCAACACATCAATCCCCTCTAAGCGCTCCATCGGCGGAGTGTAGTGAGCGCTGGGATCAAGATAGGCGGCGCCATTGATCGGTACACCATCTTCCAGTAACAGTGTTTTACGTGAACGGCGTGAAGGGGCAGCCCGCACACTAATACCTGAACGGCGAGCGGTTGCATCGTCATCAATCGTTCTAACACCAGGCATAAAATCAAAAGCATCGTGTAATGTATAAGGGCGAAATTGTTCGATTTGTTGAGCCGTTATAGTTGCTGCGGCTCCCGGTGTTTCACGAATATCACCGGGTAAGATAGACTCAATACTCATGGAAGGTAGCTCCAATGTCTCTTCGGCATTAACAGCAGATATTGGAATAAAGAGTGATAAAGTCAATGTTAAAATAGAGACCGGATAAAAAGTAGGCTGATTGAGTTTTTTTGGCATATGTATGCATTCCTGATGAAATTAAAGTTTTCAAGGAGAATGATAACTAAGAATGATGCGTATTAAGATGATGTGGTTAACGCATATGACCGTGATAAACTCCTGATGTTTGCTGGGCAAAAGGAGTAATTAGTTATTATTGCCAAGTTGATTTTGTTTAAGCGCATTGTCTTCCAAAGATATAGCGATTAAATCTACTAGACTAGTAGCATGTAATTTCCGCATGATGTTGGCTTTATTATTAGAAACAGTGCCTGATGCGATAGAAAGTGTGGCAGCAATTTCACTACGTGATGTGCCTTCAATAAGTAGCAAAAAAATGGCATGCTCTCGATCTGATAAGCAGCTGAGCTTATCATTTGAAGCTTGAACTTTTTCCATGGCAAGTGCATGGGCAACACTGTTAGATAAATAGCGTTTTGATTGATAATAAACCTGTTTTATAGCTTCAATCAATACCGAGGAAGGATCGCTTTTTAGCACATAGGCCATGGCCCCATTTTGAATTGCCCTAGTAACAAAATTAGTATTATCATGCATGGAAAAAACAATGACTTTAGCATCGGGGTGGCGTTGTATCAGGCGGGCGGTGCAATCCAAACCATTCATACCTTTAAGTGATAGATCCATAATGACAATATCAGGATTTAGCTGTGGGTAATTTTGCAACGCTTGCTCGCCGCTATCGACTTCACCAATAACCTTAATATCAAATTGTGCAAGTAATAAGCAGTAGCCTTCGCGTACAGCCGTATGGTCATCTACCAGCAAGGCAGTAATGGGCGTTATCATCAAGCTATACTCTGTTTTTGAATAGGAAAACTGAGTTCCAGCTTGACGCCAGAAGGAGGGTAAGGGCCAATATTAAAATGACCATTGAGTATGGAGGCGCGCTCCCTAATACCGATAAGCCCTAGTCCTGTTTTAATGGGCTCAGTTTGAAAATGTTCTACACCATCATTAATAAGATGTAAGGTGAGCATAGCAGGAGAGTGCTGTTGGTCGGTGGGGAAATATAATTCAATATCAACATGGCTGGCTTTAGTGTGCCTAGCAATATTAGATAAGCCTTCTTGAATGGTACGATAAAGCGTCAATAATTGTTGTTCATTTAGATCCGGTTCCATGCCGTGAAACTCAAGTTGGCATTGAATATCTTTATGAGTGTGTTGCCATTGGGTCACTAAATCTTCAACCGCCATAACAACACCAAATTCTAATAATGGTGGACGCAGTGTTTTAAGTAAAGAACGCGTCACACCATGGAGTTTATCGACGTGATTAATGATTTTTTGTGTAGTGCTACTAAGTTGGCTATTTTCAGTGGGTGCTATAGTCTGAATAAGCTCGGCATAGGTACGGAGTGCGGTTAAGTCTTGGGCAAATACATCGTGTAATTCTTGACAAATGAACAGCCGTTCATGTTGTTGGTTTTCAGTCATATTATGAATTAAAAGCCGATTTTCTGATAACAGTGATATATTAGCGATAGATTCTGCTTTAGCTTCACGATAGCGCCGCCAGCTAAACCATATCAGACCAATAGAAAAACTCAATAATGGAAAGATCAATTCATCAGCTTGATATTGCTCCCACAAACGACTCCATTCATAATAGCGTTCGGATAAATCAAAAATAAATGCTAATACAAAGGTTAGTACTGTGATAGCTATGATGAACATTATATCGCGAATGATTTTGACCTGCTTCAAGTCGGGTTTATTTTTGATATTTATGTCAGTCATCACCTGATAGTAACGAAAGTTATAGCGCGAGTGAATATGTGAATCAAAAAACAGGATAAATTCCTATAATTTATCGTGAACAATGAATGGGCTTGAACTGCGGCTGACCAAGGCAAATGCAAGCAGGGAAATATGATTATGGAGCCCCCATAATTGAAATTGTTTAAGCCATTTTATTACTTTCTCAGCCTTATCCCATTCTCAGACTAAATAAGGATTAAGGAAAATCCTGAGATGAGTAGCGGGTATTCCTGACGAAAGCAAGAGAATAGCGATGTATTATTCTCACTACTGTTTGAAATTCCTCGGACAGTATTATTATAAAAAGAGAGATTTATTATGTGGACTACACCAGAATATTCAGATATGCGTTTCGGTTTTGAAGTAACAATGTACATCTGCAACCGTTAATATCTGTTTCGGATAGATCTTGGGGTTAGGCTTGCTTAACCCCGAGTATTTTTACTACTAAATCAGATGATTTTGAACTGTCAGAATCATCTGATTTAATCGTGACCCAACGGAATAATTATTTATGTATGTACATGTTTTAGGTTCGGGTGCTGGTGGTGGATTTCCACAATGGAATTGTAATTGTGTGAACTGCAAGGGCGTGCGTGATGGCTCTATTAAAGCAACACCTCGTACACAATCTTCTATTGCAGTCAGTGCTAATGGTGATGATTGGATTTTGTTTAATACTTCGCCCGATATTAAGAAACAAATGGACGATTTTCCTGCGTTTCAACCTGGCCGAAAAGTACGTGACACAGCAATTGCAGCGATTGTGATCGTAGATGCTCAGATTGATCATTCAACAGGCATATTAATGTTGCGTGAACATATTGAACCATGGGATGTATATTGCACTCAGGCTGTTCACGATGATCTAACAAATGGTTTCCCCGTTTTTAGTATTTTAGAGCATTTCCGTGGGGTGAATTGGCATGAGATTTCTACTGATGAAAGAACATTCACCATTCCAAAAGCAGAAGGTCTAATTTTTACTGCGGTTCCACTTAAGAGTGAAGCTCCCCCATACTCTCCACACCGTCACAACACGGTTCCTGGTGACAATATAGGTATGAAGATCGAAGATACGCGGACAGGTAAAATATTGTTCTATGCACCAGGTTTAGGTGTAGTAGAAGAACATGTGATTGACTATATGACCAATTCAGATTGTGTATTGGTTGATGGTACTGTGTGGACGGATGATGAAATGTCTCATGAAGGCATTAGTGATAAACGTGCTCAAGAAATGGGTCACCTAGATCAATCTAGTAAAGGCGGCATTATGGATCTTTTAAATAGCATGGAGCGTCCTAGAAAGATCTTGATCCATATTAATAATACCAACCCTATTTTAAATGAAGAGTCTCCACAACGAAAAATCCTCGATAAAGCAGGGATAGAGGTTTCGTACGATGGCATGGACATTGAGTTATAAGCCATAATTTTATTATGTACGTCATTCCGATAGCTTACCCAGTCAAGCTGAGCACAAGCTTAGCCGGAATCTAAGACCTTGAATATTTACATGATGGCTTCCCGCTAAAAACATGCGAGGATGACACAAAAATCAAGGATATTTGAACAAATAAATTACGAAGGAAATAACATGTCAGAAGAATTAACACCTTGGTCCCGCGAACAATTTGAACAAGTATTGCGTGCCAAAGAGGAATTTTATCATATCCGCCATCCATTGCATGTCAAAATGCATTCAGGTGATATGACGAAAGAGCAAATACAAGGATGGGTCGCTAACCGTTTTTATTATCAAACGGCTATTCCAGTTAAAGATGCTGCGATTATGGCTAATTGTCCTGAGCGTGAAGTGCGTAAATTATGGGTGCAGCGTATTTTAGACCATGATGGTCACGAAGGTGATGTGGGTGGTATCGAAGCCTGGTTACAATTAGGTGAATCGGTTGGTTTAACACGTGAAGAACTATGGTCAGAACAACATGTGTTGCCTGGTGTACGTTTTGCTGTTGATGCTTATGTCAATTTTGCTCGTCGTGCACCATGGCAAGAAGGTGCAAGTTCATCACTAACGGAAATGTTCGCACCTAAAATTCATCAGGATCGATTGGATAAATGGCCTGATATGTACCCATGGATTGATGAAAAAGGATATGATTATTTCCGTAAACGTTTAACGGAAGCGCGTCGTGATGTCCAGCATGGCTTGGAAATCACCTTGGATTATTATAAAACACGGCAGCAGCAGCAACGTGCTGTTGATCTTCTACAGTTCAAATTAGATATACTGTGGACTATGTGTGATGCCATGTGGATGGCCTATATTGAAAAACGACCTCCATATACGTTTGATCTTGAGGTTCAAAAATGAGTGAACGCATGTTTAATGATGAAACTGTGTTGCAGTTAGCACAAGGCTATCGTTTTCAGTGGGAGCCCGCACAGAATTGTAATGTATTACTCTATCCTGAAGGCATGGTAAAGCTCAACGGTGGTGCTGGTGAGATAGTAAAGTTAATTAGCGAGAAAAAACAAACCGTTGCCGAGTTGGTTGCTGATCTGAAAGCGGCCTTTGATGGTGTAGATCTGACGGATGATGTGTATCAATTTTTAGATGAGGCATATAATAATGACTGGCTCAGAAAATAATAATACCCCAGACCGAGCGCAAGGCAGTATAGGCAGTGCTATTGGTAAAGTAAATGATCAAATTCGCCAACCATTATGGTTATTGGCTGAATTAACGTACTCCTGTCCCTTGCAATGTCCTTATTGTTCTAATCCAATGGATTTTGCAAAAATTAAAAGTGAACTAAGCACCGAAGAATGGATAGATGTATTTAAACAGGCACGAGCAATGGGTGCGACGCAATTAGGATTTTCGGGCGGTGAGCCGTTAATGCGAACAGATCTGGTTGAGTTGATTAGAGCGGCAAGAGATTTAGGCTTTTACACCAACGTTATTACTTCTGGTGTGGGGATGACCGCAAAGAAAGTTGCGGAGTTTAAAGAAGCAGGTCTAGATCATATTCAAGTCAGTTTTCAAGCAAGCTCAGAAGATTTGAATAATCTGATTGCGGGTACCGATGCCTTTAAGCATAAAATTGAAATGGCAAAAGCAGTAAAGGCCAATGATTATCCTATGGTCTTGTGTTTTGTAACGCATCGTCAGAATATCGATCAAGTGGATGAGATTTTAGACTTATGCATTGAGCTTGAAGCAGACTATGTTGAGCTAGCGACCACACAGTATTATGGTTGGGCGATGCATAACCGCGATCAACTAATGCCGATGAAAGATCAACTAGTACGAGCGGAAGCAACAGCGCATCGTTATCAAGAAGAACAAAAAGGTAAGATGAAAATCTATTATGTGGTGCCGGATTATTATGAAGATCGTCCCAAAGCCTGCATGAATGGTTGGGGTAATATTTTCCTCACTATTACCCCTAATGGTGTGGCTTTGCCTTGTCATGCGGCGCGTGAACTGCCGGGTATGACACTGCCTAATGTAAAAGATATGTCCGTTGATGAGATCTGGAATGGCTCAAGTGACTTTAATAAATTCCGTGGTTTTGACTGGATGACCGAGCCTTGTCGCTCGTGTGATGAAAAAGAAAAAGATTTTGGTGGCTGTCGTTGCCAGGCATTTATGTTAACAGGCAATGCGGCTAATACTGATCCCGTGTGTAGCAAATCACCTCATCATCATTTAGTAGAGGAAGCTATTGCAGCAGGCAAGGCTGAAGCGGATAAACCTATTGTAGATCAGAAGCCATTAGTGTTTAGAAACCCTAGAAACTCTAGGAAGATAGTTGGGTTTTAACGCTTAATATGCTCGTGTTCATTCAAGATGCAGGTTTTTAGTGCTCGTAATGGACGGGATAGCAAGGCATAATAGTGATGCAATAGCCATCCTATTGCTCACTATTATAACGCAGATAGCGCGTTGAGTACGGGTGCTAGAAATCTGCATATTGGATGATTACGAGTATCAATACACCATTAGCAATTAAAACGCATGGGCTGTGTAAACAGTATGGGCAGAGCTTTGCGGTCAACCAGCTCAATTTAGAGATTGAAGCAGGTCAGTTTTATGGCTTGCTGGGGCCTAATGGTGCAGGTAAAACGACGACTATTCATATGTTGACAACCATGACGGTCGCGACATCCGGTGAGGCGTGGATTGCGGGTCAAAATATTGAAGAGGATCCCGTTGCTACACGCGGTATCGTGGGTCTAGTATTTCAAGATTCAGCACTTGATCGCACCATGTCGATTGATGAAAACCTACAGTTTGCTGCTGCACTTTATAATTTAACGCCTATGCAGGCAAATAAGCGAATTGATGAACTGTTGGCAGTGTTTGGGCTACAAGATCAACGTAACAAAAAACTACTGGCCTTATCGGGTGGTCAACGTCGAGCGGTGGATATAGCACGGGGTGTATTACACAAACCCAAAGTATTATTTTTAGACGAACCTACTATCGGTTTGGATTTGCCTAACCGTCGTGCTATTTGGCGATTTGTGGATAGGTTACGCCGCGAGGAAGGGATGACAATCTTTTTAACAACGCATTATTTAGAAGAAGCCGCTGCTTGTGATCACGTTGATTTTATTCAACAGGGTTTGTTGCAAAAGGGCGGCACACCGACAGCATTAGTTCAACAACTGGCTGAAACTATTCTAGAGATTGATACCGAACAGCCACAAATAATAGCCGATCAACTGTCGCCCTTATTTGGAGAGCCAATACAAGAAGATCAGCAATTAAGCTTTAAGATCACTGCCAGTGATGTCGATTTTTCTGCGTTACAAAAAACCTTAGGGGATTCTGTCTCCGCTATGCAATGGCGCCGACCTAATTTGAATGATGTTTACCTGTGGCGATTTTGCGCCCCAGATTCAACAGTAGAAAAACAATGAGCTGGCGGCCAGTTAAAGCGGTGGTAGGCCGTGAAATGAGTAAATTATTTCGCCAACGTGCCAGATTAATTAGCGCTATGGTTCGCCCAATGATTTGGTTGCTAGTGATAGGATCGGGTGTGGGTAGCATGTTACAAAGCCAGCAGCAAGAAGGCTATTTAACCTTTCTTGTGCCCGGTATTTTGGCAATGACATTATTATTTGCATCACTATTGTCGGCATTAACCTTGGTTTATGACAAAGAATTTGGTGTGATGCGAATGATGATGATCGCGCCGATCGCTCATTATTGGATTGTACTGTCTAAACTGATTGCCGCCACATTGACAGCCATGGTACAAGCACTATTACTGCTATTTCTTTTTGTATTGTTAGGCTTGATAAGCATCAAAATTGCACTAAGCTTATTACCTGCCGCAGTATTAACCGCAATCTGTTGTGCCTCAATTGGTGGCTTAATCGCGGTTTATTCAAAAAGTATTGATAACTTTGCCGTTATTATGAACTTCTTTATTTTCCCCTTGTTTTTCCTAAGCGGTGCACTCTATCCAGTGAGTCAACTTCCGGAGTTTCTACGCTATATTGTGTTGGTGAACCCATTTAGTTATGGCGTAGACTTATTGAAACATGCCGTACCCAACGTAGCTACTGACTTCTCAATATGGACAGATATTGCCGTGCTTGTAGTGTTTTCAACTAGTGCAATTCTAATAGCATGTTGGCAGTTTTCGCGTGAATCAGTGCATGCGCCTTTATTCCACCGACTAGGCAATAAATAGCAACGAACCTTAGTTTGTTGAGCGATTTAATTGATAGGCGATTGTTGCGAACAATATTCCTGTTAACAACATCATTATATCTGTCACAGCAATATACCATTGCTGATTGATAAGTGTATAAATCAGCCAATCACCCGTGAGCCAACCGTTTAAAACAGGAAGCCCCATCGTTAAAAAAGCAGCTAATCCGAGTAACTGGATGGTTGTGTTACGTGTATTTTCACAAACACAAGACCAGATTAGGCATAAGCTCCAGCTTACAAAGTAAATAGTTGTGATCCAGAAGTAGGGAGAACGGCTTAGTTCAAATAGGGGTATTAGCTTGTTTGCCCAAAACACCATGGCTGTCGCAATGACCATACCCGCACAAATCCCAACGGTAAAACGACCCATGTAGTTATGATTATTTTCATAGTGCTTTTCTCTTTGCCTACGCCGTGTATCCCAGATTAAAATGCCAGTGACGGTTAACATTGCAGTGCCTAAACCTAACAAATAATAAAGCAACTTCAGCAATAGACCACCGAACTGTGCGTAATGTAACGGTGTGATCGCCATAAATGCTCGGAAAAAGGGTGTTGATTCTTCCAACAGATCTACTTTTTTAATTTTCTCACCTGTTACACCGGAGAATTGAACCATTGCCACAGATGTTAGCGCTTGAGGTTGATTCATGCTTACCTCAACGTGAGCATTTGCATCTTTCCATAGATCCAGCCTTAATGATTTAAGCTCTGCATCGGGTATTTCAATTTGTGCCTTTAACAGTAAATCATCAAGATTGAGCATTTTGGCTGGTGTATCGCTATACTGAGGCGCTTTGCCCAGCACTTGCTCACGTGCAAGTTGCACATCGCCATCAAATGCACCTATTGCGGTAAGCCCTTGAATTAAAGCACTTAAACCAAGGATTGCGCCAGTGAACGCAATCATAAGATGGAAAAACAATCCCCAAACGCCTAATAATTTATGGGTATCAGACCAAAGCAAACGCACACTGCGCAGGGTTCTCAATTTGAAAATATCACGAAATATTTTGCGGTGCATCACCACACCAGTCACGATAGAAAACAACATTATGATCCCCAGCAAACCGACCAGATAGCGCCCCCAAGGCTTAGGTAGCATTAAGTCGGTGTGCATCATTTTCATCAAATGCATTACGTCGTTACCATGATCTTCCACCAATTCATGGCTAGTAGGATTCACAAATACTGAGCGGATCAGGCGACTTTCTTGCTCAATAAAACGTGCTTCCAATTGCGGGTGGTCGGGGCTAGGCAGAGTAATTAAAATACTTTGCTGTGGATCAGGCTGCGCTGTTGAAAGTGCTTGCTGAACCAGCGCATCAATTTGTCCTGTGGTGTTGATATAGGCAAGGCGTTGTTGTGGTTTTTCCCATGCGTGTAGTTCATGTTTAAATAAGGCGATTGCACCTGAAAAACATACCACAAATAATAGATTGGCAGTAATTAAGCCCGTCCACGAATGAAGCTTATAAAATAAGCTGAGATTACCTTGGCGCATTAGATAAAATGATTGACAATAACAGCAGAAAATACCAACAAGATCCCACTCTGCCACGCTAAGGCATGTTTCATATTGCGAGAAAGAAACCCAACAAGCAAAAAAATTATCCAGAAAACAGGCAGAAATAAGCCAGCGGCAGCCATGCGTTCAATTGCTTCAGCGGGCCAATAAATAGATAGTAGCAAGCTTGCAAGTGCAGTATTGAATAGGCTAAATAATAGTGTGGAGAACACTTGTAGCTTGGAGAGCTGTTCTCCTTTTTTATCTGACATTATGAAAGTATAAGATAGATACCTATAACAAGCGATGCCAAATTAATAGCTGTTATCGCTTTTATAGATTTCGGTATAACCGTGGTCATCGCCACCACCATAGCACCAGCAATCATCACCATTGCCAGCCAGATGGGAACACCAATTTCCCAGCCATGGTGAAGTTTAACCAGATAAAGCCCTATTATTAATAAACAATAGGCTAAGTAATGTAAACCTCTACCAGCTAGGGGAAAGTGAATTGATGCTGCCGCCAGCCGTTCAGGCTTGGCGGCAAACATCAGTGTGATTGCAATATAACAAAGGTTAAAAGCAACAAGCAGTTTCATCTATGCCCGTGGCCATTCATTTTGCAAATTGAATGATTACGGGTATATTACCAACGGCCATGTAATTGTATTCCTATAACACGAGGCTCACCCACTTTCACAGTATTAGTACGCGATTGGATCCGTGTGACATATTCTTCATCGAAAATATTACGGGCGAATAAAGATACACTTAATACATCAAATTCATAACCGATGCGAGAATTCACAATAGTACGACTATCTAGCTTGTCTTCATTTGCTACATCACCATAACTACTGCCCTGATAGGTGGCATCTGCAGATAATATTAGACCATTGAACCAACGCTTGGTGACACCGGCAGAAGCAGTCCACTCAGGCGCATTGGTGAATTCTTTACCTGATAAATCTCGTCCGCCTGTCTCAAAGTCTTTAAATTCGGTTTTAACAAAACCAACACCTGCAAATAGATCAAGCCCTGCTACGGGTTGGGCATGCAATTCAATTTCTGCACCATACAGCTCTGACTCCCCTACATTTTCTGTATGGAATAGATTAGCAATAACCTCGTCTTGTACTAATACTTGTTGATCTTGCCAATCGGTGTAGAAGATATTGGCATTGAATGCCAGCCGATTGTCTAACCAAACTGACCGAAAAGCCACTTCATAATTAGTGGTATATTCTTCGTCATATTCATTGAGTGCACCCGGGCTAAGATCGGCACCACCTGCACGATAACCGCGTTGCACGGTAAAGCTGGTGCTTAAGTCATCCTTCCAGTTCACCGTAAATCCGGCTTTAGGTAAAAAGGCTGAGAAATCGGCATCTGAGTTAACATCGGACGATTGTGCAGCAAGCGTCGCAAGAAGAAAAGCATTGGTCGTACCAATAGCTGGATGCAAACCTGGATCAGGTAATGCCGCTAGTGCAACAGTGTCCTGTACGTTTTTATAATCTTGTTTTTCTTTATCATAACGCACACCACCAAAAATACTGATCTTTTCGGTCACATCAAATTCTAAATCTGCAAATACAGCCCAGTTTTCAATATCAACATCAAAATCAGCATTTCGTGCAAGCGGAAAAGCATCTGAATAAAAAGGTGCTAATGGTCCCACCAAAGACTGTACGTTGAGAGTACTAGTAAAACTAGATTGATCATCTTGATTTTGATCGAAATAATAAGCGCCCACTAGACCACGCCAGTTGTCTTGTTCAAAATGTAGACGTATTTCTTGCGAGAAGGTATCGGTTTCATTGTCACGGCTACGTAAATTATTGCCGCCTGCCGCACCTTGGTCATCATCATCTTGGCGCTTATAGTCGGTACTATTATAAGCGGTCACACTTTCTAGGCGTAAGCTGGATGACAGTTGATAATTTAGATCTAAAGAGATGATGTCTTGTTCCACATTTTCAAAACCATCAATATTAGAAAATACTTTGTGTTTGAACGGATCAATGGGGTTGCCAGCAGGATCTTGTGTGGCAACCACATCATCGCCCGATTCATTTTGTGAATGACTAAGCGTTAATAACGCAGAGAAGTCTGAAAAATTAGAAGGTGTATAGAGTAATTTCCCGCGAAATAGTTTATTATCACTATCGCCATATTCACTATCATTGAGTGTTGGGTTGCTGATAAAGCCATCGCTTTCTTGATCATCAATGGCAATTCTAAATGCTAGCTCATTATCAATTAATGGCCCGCCCACAGCGAGAGAAAGCCCTCTTGATGATAAGTTATCAGCATTAAAACGTAGATCTGTTGTCCAATCAAAAGTAGGGTCCTTAGTGTGAATAATAACCGCACCTGCCAGTGCGTTTCGTCCTTGCACAGTTGATTGCGCACCACGGAATACTTCTATTTGCTCCACATCCCATAGTTGTTTCTGCCCTACACGAATACCAAAGTTGGGAATAAATGCACCATCAATATATAAACTAGAAAGCCCCGATCCTGTAGTAGCACCGCCCGCAATGGTGCCGCTATTGATACCACGTATAGAAAAACCTTCACCACCAAACGTGGACGATACATTTACAATACGTTCAAACGCATCATTTATATCGAGCATATTGCCATCTGCAATATCTTTTGCTGTGACAACGCCGACACTAGAAACGGTATCTTGCAATGAGCGGTCTGTTTTCTCACCGGTAACGGTAATAGGGTCGAGCTGTGCCGCTGTAGTTTCGGCAAATGCTGGGCTAATACATAGGCTTGAAAGTAATGTTACAAGAAGTTTTTTGTGTGATAAAAACTGTGGTTTTACCGCAGAGCGTTGTTTAAGCCCATTATTTTTCATGCCGCGCATGCATTTCCCCTAAGAAGATTTAATGACGTTGCTGGCTATATCGATGACTTATGCACGATGATTGGCTTGCGAAACAGGCATTATATGCGATTCTAGATGATTATGCGAATTGTTATTATTTGCAATAAATTAATGGCAACTCCCTAGGCCTTTCTTCTCAAGATAGCACTGGTGGTACTCTTCAGCGGGCCAGAAATTTTTTCTCTCAGTAATTTCAGTAACAATAGGGTTGGGATAATACATGCTTTTTGCTAGTTTTTGTTTTGATTCTATTGCAGTGATTTGTTGTTGTTCATCATGATAAAAAATCGCACTACGATATTGTGTTCCTATATCAGGCCCTTGACGGTTTAAGGTGGTAGGGTTATGCATTTTCCAAAATAGCTCTAACAACGCTTCATAGCTGACAATGTTGGAATCAAAAGTGATTTCGATAACTTCTGCATGTTCTGTTGTGCCAGTACAGACAGCTTCATATGTCGGCGCATCGGTTGTCCCTCCCATATAACCAACACGGGTTGAAACAACACCTATTACTTGCCTAAACTGTGCTTCTATTCCCCAAAAACAGCCTGCTGCGAATGTTGCTATTGCCATGGTTTAATCTCACATTATATTTGATGTGTCCATGATACAATATTGCCGATAAATACCCAAAACACTTCAATTTGCAGAATTTAGGTGTCATCCTCGAGATCTTTTATCGGGGATCTACGGTTAAAATACTAGACTCCCGCTTAAAACATGCGGGAGTGACGAAAAATTTAAATCTGCATATTCAATAATTACGGGTATATAGTCGTGACCATTGTAGCCTGAGAGAGAGATGAGCGAAGAAACCACTAAACCGAATAATTTTATCCGAAATATTATTAATGCCGACCTTGAGGTGGGCAAAAATGATGGACGTGTTCATACCCGTTTTCCACCTGAGCCTAATGGTTATTTGCATATTGGTCATGCTAAATCTATTTGCTTAAATTTTGGTTTAGCCAATGATTATAATGGTTTATGTAATCTGCGATTTGATGATACTAATCCACAAAAAGAAAATGAAGAGTTTGTTAAGGCGATTGAAGAAGATGTGCGCTGGTTGGGTTTTGATTGGCAAGACCGTTTGTTTTTCTCTTCAAATTATTTTGAACAACTGTTTGATTATGCCGTTCAGCTTATTAAGCAGGGCGATGCCTATGTGTGTGATCTAAGTGCTGAACAAACGCGAGAGTATCGTGGCACTTTAACGGAACCGGGTAAAAACAGCCCTTACCGTGATCGCAGTATCGAAGAAAATTTAGCTTTATTCAAGCGAATGCGTGCTGGTGAATTTGCTGATGGCAGTAAATTATTACGTGCCAAAATTGATATGGCATCGCCTAATGTCAATATGCGTGACCCCGCACTTTACCGCATTCGTCATGATGTGGTGCATCACCAAACCGGCACGGAGTGGTGTATTTACCCGATGTATGATTATACCCATTGTATCTCTGATGCAATTGAGGGAATAACGCATTCAATATGTACCTTAGAATTTGCAGATCATCGCCCGCTTTATAATTGGTTTTTAGCAAGGCTTAATACTGATAGCAGACCGCAGCAAATTGAGTTTTCTCGGCTGAACTTGCAATATGCGATTACCAGCAAACGCAAGCTTACTAAATTGGTAGAAGATAATATTGTTGATAGCTGGGATGATCCTCGAATGTCTACGCTATCGGGCATGCGAAGAAGAGGTTATCCGGCAGCGGCAATTCGCGAGTTTTGTGAACGTATTGGTGTCACCAAAGCAGATAACTCTGTTGAAATGGAAATATTAGATGCGTGTATTCGCGAAAATTTAAATGAGCATGCACCGCGTGCAATGGCAGTGCTTGATCCGGTTAAAGTAGTCATCACCAATTATCCTGAAGGCCAAACTGAAGAACTGATTGCGCCTAATCATCCGCAAAATGAAAGCATGGGAACACGCATTGTACCTTTCACACGTGAACTCTATATTGATAGAGCGGACTTTAAGGAAGAAGCCAATAACAAATTTAAACGCCTAGTAAAAGACAAAGAAGTGCGTCTTCGCAATGCTTATGTGATCCGCTGTGATGAAGTGATAAAAGACGAGAAAGGCAAAATTGTTGAGCTGTTATGTAGTTATGATCCTGCCACTTTAGGTGCAAATCCTGAAGGCCGTAAGGTTAAAGGGGTGATTCATTGGGTCTCTGTCGAGCATGGAATCAAAGCGCAAGTAAGAATTTATGACCGATTGTTTAACCATCCTCACCCAGATAGTGATAAGGAAGTGGACGATTTTACGGTTCATTTAAACCCACAGTCATTGGTGACTTTAACTACCAGTGTTGTAGAAAAGAATTTGGCTACAGTTCAGCCAGGCACGGTATATCAATTTGAGCGGGAAGGTTATTTTTGTGCCGATAGTGAACTTTGTGAAGCGGGTAATCTAGTGTTTAACCGAACAGTGACCTTGCGTGACACATGGGCTAAAATAGCTAAGTAGCTTGCACCGATATAAAAAAAGACTTATCCTTGATAGGATTAATGGAAATTTGTTTTAGGACAATAAGATGGAACATGATCTTAATAAATCTCATTACAATATGATCGAGCAACAAGTTCGGCCTAGTGATGTGCTTGAGCTACGTGTTTTATCCGCGTTAGCCGCGATTATGAGAGAAGATTTTGTAGCCGAAGATTTGGTGCCGCTAGCGTATGCTGACACGGAGTTACCCATTGGTTATGGTCAAACCATGTTGTCGCCAGTTGTTGAAGGTCGGTTCTTACAAGCTTTAGATATTCAGCAAGAAGAACATGTGCTAGAGATAGGTACGGGATCGGGTTATTTTACAGCCTTGTTAGCACAGCTGGCTAAACAGGTAAGCAGTATTGAACTGATTGCTGAATTATCTGAACAAGCTCAACAGAAGTTGAGAGAAATTGAAAATATAGCCTTATATATAGGCGATGCTTCACAGGGCTGGGCGCTACCTGATAGAGTTGATGTGATTGTAATAACAGCCGCATTTGTTACTGTTCCTGAACGTTATAAACATGCTTTACAGGTGGGGGGGCGTATGCTGGTAGTAGTCGGTGTGTCTCCTGCTATGGAAGTACAGATAATCAAGCGTACAGCAGAGCGACAGTGGCAAACTGAGACCGTATTTGAAACCGTGATCCCTGCCATGATTAATGCCGAACCTAAACCTGAATTTGAGTTTTAAGAGCAGAATAAATGAGACAAATGACCGCCACAGAATTACGTGACTTTTTAGCCACGGGTGTTGCAACCGTGAAGATAGATGTGCGTGAAGAAATAGAATTAGAATTTGGCATGCTTGAAGATGCACTTCATATTCCGATGCAGAGTGTAGCGGGCCAATTGAATACATTGGAAAAACATAAAGATGATACAGTGGTTTTGATCTGCCGCTCAGGCAAGCGTAGTGATCAGATTGGGCAATTTCTAGAGCAAATGGGTTTTAGTGATATTATCAACTTAACAGGCGGCATGAATGGCTGGGCTACCGATGTTGATACCAGTATGACGGTTTATTAGAGGGAACAAGAATGAAGAAGTTAACGGTAAGCACACTAATTGGATTAATGTTTATTTCTGCAAATAGTTATGCAGAAGATTTGCTAGATGTTTATCAATTAGCCTTAAAAAATGATCCGCAAATCTTAGCAGAGTATGCTTCGCAATTAGCTGTGGGCGAGTTAGACGCGCAGAGTAGAGCTAATTTCTTGCCGACATTGGGGCTTAATGCGAATACAAACCGTAATTGGCAAGATACATCGTCTAGTGGCTTAGGTGGGAGTTTGAATCTTGGTGGAAATAGAGATTTTAATACGCACGGTTATGCATTAACCATTACGCAGCCATTATATAAGCGGCAAAATTTCATTCAAAAAGACAAAGCGAGTATTGCTATTGAGCAGGCTGCGGCAAATTATGCCTTAGTGAATCAAGACTTGGTTGTGCGTGTTGCTGAACGTTATTTTGATGTACTTGCAAAACAAGACGATGAAACATTTGCCCTTGCTGAACGTGAAGCTATTGCACGCCAGTTAGAGCAAACTAATCAGCGGTTTGATGTCGGCATTGCCACTATCACCGATGTAACGGAATCACAGGCGGCTTATGATTTGGCTCATGCATCGGTTATTAGTGCTGAGAATGAAGTGAGAAATAGTAAAGAACGTCTACGTGAGCCTTTAGGGCAGTATATTGATACACTGGCAGCCTTGAAAGAAGACACTGAATTAGTGCGGCCACAACCTGAAAATATAGACGCGTGGAGTAATAATGCATTAATTCAAAACCCAGCCATTGTTATTGCCCAGTTTGCGGTTGAAGATGCAAAGCAAACAATTGAATTGCAAAAAAGTGCTCACTATCCAACGTTAGATTTAGTGGGACAACAGACTTATAATTCTTCGAGTGATGGTGGCTTTGGCGGCTCAAAAACACATCAATCAATATTGGGATTACAATTTAATGTGGAATTTGATGTAGGCGGACGTGTGCGTTCGCAAACTCGTGAAGCAGAACATCGTTTGAGTCAAGCAATGCAAAATGAAGAACAGCAGCGCCGTAGTGTTGTAAGACAAAGCCGCGAAGCTTATAACGGGGTGATGGCAGGTATCAGTCGAACAGCCGCATTGAAACAAGCGGTTATTTCAAATGAAAAGGCATTAGAAGCAACGGAAGCAGGCTACCAAGTCGGCACCCGTACTACCGTTGATGTGTTAAATGTACGGCGTGACTTATTTAGGGCTCGAAGAGACTATGCAAGTTCACGTTATGACTACATTCTCTCTAGTCTTCGCTTAAAACAAGCGGCAGGGTCGATTGAACAAGCTGATCTCGAACAGATTAATCAATGGTTGTCTGAATAAAATAACATGGCCACCTCGGCATCAATGGTATTGAAGCAAGATAATAGTTTTTTAGTCGTTATTGATGTTCAACAGCGGTTACTAGCAGCCATGCCTAATCCTATAGGCGAAGCACTGGTTTTGCAGGCAACTATTTTGGCTAAAGCCGCAAATACGTTGGATATTCCTGTAATGGTGACGGAACAATATTCTAAAGGGCTAGGCGCAACAGTGGCAACACTACAGCCTCATTTGTCGTCAGCAAGCCAAATAGAAAAAACCTGTTTTTCATGTGCCAGCGCAGATGATTTTATGACAACATTACGAGCCAGTCACCGTCGGCAAGTTATCTTAACCGGCATGGAAGCACATATTTGTGTATTGCAAACGGCATTGGCATTGCTTGCACAAGGCTTTCAAGTATTTGTGGTTGAAGATGCAGTGTGTTCGCGTAGCCAACAAAATCAAGACAATGCTATGCAGCGGCTACGCCAAGCGGGCGTGATTATTACCAATGCAGAATCAGTCTTATTTGAATGGTTGGCTGATGCCAAACATCCGCAATTTAAGGCATTAAGTCAATTAATCGTTTAATGATAGAAAATAGGTGAACAAATGAAATACATTGTGGCGATATTGTTTTTAAGTTTAATTCAAATTGCATCTGCTGACACTATTGATCAACAATCCTTGCAGCTATGTGAAAAGATAAAGTCATGTGCATTAGCTGAGTTAGAAGGGCAGGACATGTCGGCCGATATGAAATCCATGGTACTGTCATCAATGGACGGGATGTGTCAGGCCATGGCTACAGAGTTTAGCAATGATAGCATTAAGGAATATGACGATTTACGCCAACAGGCAACAGCTTGTATGGCTAGTTTATCTTCATTGACTTGTCCGCAATTAATGGATGGTGCGACTGATACGTCTGAATGTGTGGCATTAGAGAAAAGTGCTGCCAAATACGAATAAGACCGTATGAGCATAAAAAGAGCTATTCTCACTTTTGTATTTATAGCTTTACTTGCTGGATTTTTAATTCCAGAAAATTTACAGATCCCAGTCGATAGCGCCAGCTCTAAAGATTGGAATGAGCACTCATTTTGGTATGAGCCTTGGGGAAAATCAGGCACGCATAAAGGCATTGATATTTTTGCAGATAAAGGCCAAGCATTACTTTCCTCTAGCCCTGCAATTATTCTTTACACAGGTGAACTAGCTCGCGGCGGTAAAGTAATCTTAAGCTTAGGTTCTAAATGGCGCTTACATTATTATGCCCACTTAGAATATTCAGCGGTTAAACGCTGGCAATGGGTTAAAGGTGGCGAGCAAATTGGTTTAGTGGGTGACAGTGGCAATGCAAAAGGTAAAGCGCCACATGTACATTATTCCATTGTGACTTTATTGCCCTATGTTTGGCGAATAGATAACTCGACACAAGGCTGGAAGAAAATGTTTTATTTAGATCCTAGTGAATTATTGATGTGATAATTGGCGTTTGTTAGCTACACCTTGTCTTTTTTGTTTTTCAACCATACCTTGCTGCTCATAAGCAGGGATCCCTTTTAGCTTTATACGTTTATAATCGAGGGCTAGCGCGTGTTTTACTGTTTCAGCAGATAGAGCAAAGTGTTCCGTAAGAATTTCATAAATTAGCTCAAATAGACGTTTTAGTGCAATTTTCCATGAACTGCCGGCACGTAGATGTAATTGATCAGATAATTGCATAAAGCGTTCAAAAGCGTCATCGGTTAATATCAGTGGCAAAGTGTGTGAAAATCGCCCTGAGTTACCAATCATATCCCAATAGCGTGCAAAACGATTAACGCGTTGCATTTCATTAAATGTAATATCGCGTGTGGTCAGAATATTATAAGGTGCTTCGGGGTTGTAGCGTAATTGATAAAGTTCGTTATGGCGATTGAGTGGTGCACCGCGTAAGCGTTTAAGGATACCTAATTGTATTTCATGCGGGTTGAGAGCAATTAATTGATCGAAACTATGACCAAAGTTTTCTAAGGTATCGCTAGGCAAACCAAAAATAAGATCGGTGTGTAAATGTGCCCCAGTATTTTCTCGTAACCATACGATATTTTCTTTGGTTTTTTCATTATTTTGTTTGCGGCTGATTAATTTTTGGATTTCAGCATCAAAAGTCTGCACGCCAATTTCAAATTGTAAACTGTTGTTAGGGAAACGTTGTAATATTACTTTCAATTTGTCAGGTAAGTTATCGGGCACTACCTCAAAATGTAGGTATAAATCATCAGTCATGCGTTCTAAAAAGAATTCTAAAATCGCCACGCTGGTACTGATTTTAAGATTAAATGTACGATCAATAAATTTGAAATTCCGCACACCGCGTTGTAACAGTTTTTCCATGGCATCAAAAAAGGATTCAAGTGGAAATGCGGTGACCGTTTTATCTAAAGCGGATAAACAAAACTCACATTTAAACGGGCAACCCCGTGACGCTTCAACATAAATCAAACGAGTGCGGATATCCTCGTCATTATAATATTGATAAGGCAGAGCTATCTCATCAAGCGGCTGAACTTTGCCTTCAATAAATTTATTGTCGGGCCGAGCGTCAGTTAATAATTGTTCACATAAATGAGGGAAGCTTACTTCTCCAGCTCCAGAAATGACATAATCAGCAAGATCAGTAACGGCAGGCACATCGGGATGATGGCTGACTTCAGGGCCGCCTAAAACAATCAGTACATCAGGTGCAATCTGTTTAAGCATGGCCACGGTTTTGCTGATTTCTTCAATATTCCAAATATAGACACTTAAACCAATGATCTTGGGTTGTTTCGCTAATAATTTTTCAGCAATATTGATAGCTAATTGTTGAATGGTGAATTCAATGATTTCAGTGTCAGATTGCAATGACCCCATATTGGCATACAGATAACGCAAGCCAAAAGCGGTGTGCATATAGCGTGCATTGACTGTGCTTAATAATATGAGAGGAAAAGCAGCCATAATTGATAAATAGAACGGTTATTTATTTCTGATAATGATATTAACAAAACGGGTTTTATTAATAATTTCATCGGACAAATCGAGTGCAAATAAGCTGCGATATATCTTGTATTGTGATTCAGACTCATCATAGGGTGAGAACTTTGTGTTAGAAACTCGCTCTGATAATACGGAATGATTTTCATCAAGCAATTGCATACCGATTTCTACATTAATGGCAGATATTTTATAGTTGTATATATTAAATAATGGGTAGAAGCTAGGTGTACCGTCATCTAGTGTATCTGTGATATCTGCCCATGCAATGACTTTCAAATCATCACTTGGATTAAATGTCTGTTGAAATACACTAAAACAAGATTTTTCCACACATTGTGAGATGTCAATTTGTATCAAATGCTCATATGCCTTTACATAAGTTGAGAAAAATAACATTAAGAATAGAAAATATTTCATAATAACCCCATCATTTATTCAGGTTTGTTTCGGCTTCAAGTTGTTGTCCATAGGCTTCTAAATCATCTAAAACCTGCTGCTGGGTGGCTGTCAGTTCATCTGTTCGGCTGGCGGTAATAGCTTCAAAAAAGCGATCCAGCGTGAGGATCTTTCCATCTCCCTGCTCAGTTAAACGTTGCTGGCGGTATTGTTGCCACTGCTGCTGTTCATCTTCCGATAAGCTTTCTGGCCAGTTGCGAGCGCGGTAACGGAATAGCATTTCTGGTAAGCGTTGATCATCGAAGGGAACAGACATAGTCGCTAAATGTTCAGGATCGGCACTGCGTATAAGATCCATTTTACGCTTATCATTATCACCAAAGAAACCGCCGCCATATAATGCGGCATCTGGATCATCAATGGTCTCATAATCGGGCTTGGTGAAAATCTCATTAATTTTTTTAGTTAAATCGCCTGCATCATTCAGCATTTGCAGGTGTTGATAATGCAATTCACGATCAATATCAAGTCGCTCGGCAGCAGTGTCATTAAGCGTACTTTCAGGCACTACCACCGGACACTTGTTGATATGCAGTGTTTTTAATGCCGGTCTAGTAACGCCTTCAGGAAGATCAGCTGTACGAGTGAATAACCATTCTCGCAATGTATCAGCATTCTCATTAATCAATGCTTCAGGATTATGACGAAGATCGTAAACAATAATGCCATTATTATTAGTAGGATCTTTGGCAATAGGAACCACCAAGGCTGTGCCACAATATTCACTGGGATACATTCTTGATACGTGAATAACGGGGGTGCGGTCACGTAGATTTAGTAAAGGTGAAATAGCTTGCTTACGTCGATTTTGATACACAAAATCATATAATTTGGGTTGAACTGTTTTAATCAATTTAGCCAACGCAATAGTGGCATAAACATCGACCAAGGCATCATGCGCGCCTTGATGTTCAATATTATTAGCGGCGGTGAGTGCTTCTAGTCTAAAACTAGGTTTGCCTTCTTCATTGTCTGGCCAATTGATGCCTTCGGGGCGTAAGGCGCGGGTAAGCCGTGCCATATCAATAATATCCCAACGCGAATTACCATTTTGCCATTCACGGGCATAAGCATCATAAAAATTGCGATATAAGGTGAAACGGGTAAATTCATCATCAAAACGGAGACTGTTATAACCGACACCGCAGGTATTAGGCACTGTAAACTCATCGTGAATTTGCTTAATAAACTCAGCTTCTATTACCCCTTTTTCATTGGCTTGTTGCGGTGTAATTCCGGTGATCAGGCAAGCTTGCGGGTGCGGCAGACTGTCATTCGCTTGTTTGCAATAAATCATTAATGGTTCACCAATGATATTTAAATCTTCATCGGTGCGAATGCCGGCAAATTGAGACGGGCGATCATAACGAGGATCGATACCAAAAGTTTCATAATCATGCCAATAGAGTGTATTCATTTAGATACCTATAATCATTCAATTTGTTGTTTTCTAATTCTTAGAAATACAGGGAAACGCGGTATATTATTTTTAGTAAAGCCATAATATTTAAAGGTGATTATACTGCCTATTGCAGGTGGAAATTGCCGTTGTTGGTCGGATAGACCAGAGCCAATATAAAACGTGAGCCCTGACGGTAA
The DNA here is from genome assembly GCA_002733505.1 of Methylophaga sp. GTDB lineage: Bacteria > Pseudomonadota > Gammaproteobacteria > Nitrosococcales > Methylophagaceae. The sequence goes on from NVVW01000004.1 coordinate 76,154, forward strand.
TTGACAGTGTAATGAACCTAACTTGCCAACGTATTTACCTTTGCCTTCTTTATGAGCAATAACGGTGCATTCGGTGTCTTGATATTGTTTTACTTTTAAAGCGTAGCTTGAACGTCCGGTATGGTATGGAATAGTGGGTTTGCGAACCACTAAGCCTTCACCGCCTAATAAAATAACCTTATCCAGTTCAGTTTTTAAATGTGCGGCTGACTGAACTGTGGATTGGGGAATGATCATTATGAATGAGCTGGGATAGTGTGCTAAATAGTCCTGCAAAATAGCGAGGCGCTCTAACAAGCCACCTTGTTGACTAGGGACTTCAAAAATCTGATAGCTGATTTTATGCCAGCGCTCATCGGGCGTTTGTTTGCGAACAATGGATATAATATTTTCAAAGTCACCACGTTGCGTCCATAATTCACCATCCACAGCGAAGGCAGGTAACGCCTGCAAGAACCATTCAGGTGCGGAAATTTTATTTCCTTGGCGACTTTTAAGTGTTTTTCCATCCCAAATAGCGCGCATGCCATCTAGTTTTTCACTCATCAACCAGCCTGTTACATCCTGTGAACTATCATAGGTTTTGAGCAGTAATATGTTGGCATCTTTTGCATAAGATATAATGCTAAAAAAGATAAATAGAGATAGGCATAGGTTAATAATGAGTTTATGACGTAGGCTCATGATGATTTGGCTACCAGTCTACCTCGTGCTGTTAAAGTATATTTCTGCAAACGACTATTAGGTTTATCTGGCAGGGTCATTTCAATTAAGCCTTGATTTAACGCAGGCTTGAGATAGCGCTCTCGGAATGATTTACGATCTTTAAGTTTAAGCAGTGTTTGTAATTCATCACGGTTCATCGGCTGTAACTGAGCGGACAAGGTGAGTAACAATCTTTTTACTTGGGGGGTATCATGGGGTGTGACTTGAGGGGTGGTATTGGCTTTAATCGTATCTAAAATAGTTGAAAGCATGAATTCAATAAACGATGCTGAATCTGTTTCTTCTGTACTTTTACGAATGGCTTGATAATAGTTATTTTGATGCTGGTGAACCATACTTTCGACAGGTAACTGACCCAATAATGGACTCCATTGACTGAGGATTAATGTCTGCCATAACCTCCCCATACGCCCATTACCATCAGCAAAGGGATGAATAAACTCAAATTCATAGTGAAATACGGAGCTTACAATTAAAGGGTGCTGATCTGTGGTGGCAAGCCATTGAAGAAGATTTTCCATAAGCAGTCTGACACGATTAGCAGGAGGCGCCATATGAACAACATCTTTACCTTTCATCACACCTACATTGCCACTACGATAACGCCCCGCATCATCAATTAAGCCTGTCATCATTAATTGATGGGCATTCAATAAATCACTTCCATTTGTAGGTTGCCAGCTTTCAAACTGCTCATAGGCACTAATCGCATTACGTGCTTCTTGGATCTCGCGTGGTGGTGCAATAACGTGCTTACCATCAACAATAGCAGTGATTTGCTCTTCGCTTAAAGTGTTACCCTCAATGGCTAATGAGCCTTGAATAGTACGAATACGGTTAATTCTGCGCAATCGCAAACTCATTTCATCTTCCAAAACCGATAAACGCCCTAAGCTTTCACTTATATCAGAGATTAAACCAATGATTGTTGGCGTGATGGTGAAGGGCGGTTGATAGACTGGCATAGTTTATTTTAAAGTGTCGCAAACACTTTTTCAGCGGCATCTAAAGTGGCTTGAATTTCTGTATCACCATGGGCTGCTGAAACAAAACCGGCCTCATAAGAAGAGGGGGCAAGATAAATGCCTTGCTCTAACATGCCGTGGAAGAATTTTTTGAAACGCTCTTGATCGCAGGCAACCACTTGTTCAAAGCGTGTTATTTCATCTTCATCAGTGAAGAATATGCCAAACATACCGCCAACCTGATTAGTTGCGAGGCCAATTCCTGCTTTATCTGCACGTTCTTTTAATCCTGTTACTAATTTTTCAGCGCTTGCACTTAAATTTTTGTGGAAATCAGCGGCTTGAACACCCTTGAGTGTTGCCAGCCCTGCTGCCATAGCAACGGGGTTGCCTGATAATGTGCCCGCTTGATAGACAGGGCCTAGCGGTGCGATAAATTCCATCACTTCACGTTTGCCACCAAAAGCCCCCACAGGTAGACCGCCGCCAACAATTTTACCTAAGGTCGTTAGATCAGGTTTTACATTATAATATTGTTGTGCGCCGCCTAGAGCGACACGGAATCCTGTCATCACTTCATCAAAAATAAGCACGGCACCGGATTGATCGCATATTTCACGTAAGCCTTGTAAAAACCCCTCTTGAGGTGGAATGCAATTCATATTGCCGGCAACGGGCTCAACGATAATACAAGCGATTTGGTCGCCTAGTTTGGCAAAACACTCATGAACAGAATTAAGATCGTTGTAGATTAAGGTTAAAGTATGTTCAGCTAATGAGGCTGGCACGCCGCTAGAAGAAGGTACGCCCAGTGTTAATGCACCTGAACCTGCTTTAACTAATAATGAATCAGCATGGCCGTGATAACAGCCTTCAAATTTAACGATTTTATCGCGCCCCGTAAAACCACGAGCAAGGCGAATCGCGCTCATGGTAGCTTCTGTACCCGAACTAACCATGCGAACTAATTCCATTGAAGGAACAAGTCGGCATAAGGTTTCAGCCATTTCAATTTCAATAGATGTGGGTGCGCCAAATCCTAAACCTTTTACGGCAGCCGCTTGCACAGCGCTGATGACATTAGCATCAGCATGCCCTAGGATCATCGGCCCCCATGAACCAATATAATCAATATAACGCTTACCTTCTTCATCGGTCACCCAAGCGCCTTTGCCTTCACGGAAAAATATGGGGTCGCCGCCTACTCCGTTAAAAGCACGAACGGGTGAGTTTACCCCGCCGGGTATATATTGTTGGGCTTGAGAAAATAGGTCGTGATTACTGGTCATGGTGGAATCCTAAAGATCTAATGTAAATATATGCGATAATTCTAGCTTATCTGACAGAAAATACCGACTGATTATGAGTTTAAAATTTCGAATAGTAGTGATTGTCACCATTATATTGTTAATCAATTTTATGGCTGCGGGCTATTTCATGGTTAAAAATGCCAAACAGGCATTATCAGCTGAAATGGAATCAAGTACGCAATTGGCGAAAGGATTACTGATTAATGCGCTACCGACATTACGCTTTTCTAATGATATAGGTAATCGTTTATCACTCATTGTTGATAGCGTACGCGATACACGCCATATTCGGGCATGGTTTGAAGATATGCATGGTCAACCATTGATTGGCCAAGAGGACAATGCAAAATTTTTCAATAAACCAGATGTCCCGGATTGGTTTATTAAAATTATGGAACCGGAAGCGGTTGCATTTAGGCGGCTTATTAACAAAGGTAGCAAAGCCTATGGCTATTTAGTAGTTGAAGCTGATCCCAGTGATGAAGTTATGGAAGTGTGGCGAGATGTGCGTGTACTCTTCTGGTTGGGGGTGTTTTTTTTAATATTAATTGTAGCATTAGTTTATATGGCGCTAAGGCAAGGATTGAAACCACTAGAAGAATTAGAATATGCATTAGGTCAATTAGAGCAAGGTGATTTTTCTGCAAAAGTGGAAACATCAGTAGTTAAAGAGTTATCTTCTATTCAGCTCCGTTTTAACCATATGGTGAATGTGATGGAAAAAACAATGGCTGAAAATCATGATTTAGCCAAAAACATGTTAACCGTACAAGAAACGGAGCGTAGAGAACTCTCGCGCGAGCTTCATGATGAGTTGGCTCCCTGTTTATTTGGGATCCGTGTTGACTTAGCCGACATTGAACGTATAGGCGGAGAACATTTACTGGTTGAAGTGCAACAAAAAGTAGATTCAGTTAAAACGATAACGGCGCATATTCAATCATTAGTTCGCAAGATGTTAAGCCGGTTAAGACCCATGACATTGGATGATTTAGGTTTGCCTGATGCGCTACGTGATATGTTACGAAATTGGCGTGATAGACAACCAGAAATAGATTGGGAATGGGATTTTGTAGGTGATTTCCATGATTTAGCTGATACTGTACAGGTTACTATTTATCGTATAGTTCAAGAATGTACAACCAACTGTGTTCGCCATGCACAAGCAAGTCATGTGCGTGTAGAAATGAAGCTTGATAGTCAAACATTAAAAGTGACGGTTACCGATAATGGTATCGGGCTGGATGCCGATACAGCCCGGGGTTTCGGTTTAATAGGTATGCGAGAACGCGTGTCTGCATTGGGTGGGCGAATTGCATTTGACACCGAGGAAGGACACGGCTTACAAGTACGGGTATTAATACCATTAGAGGATGATGTGTAACCGTTATCATGCAGTTTCAATGATTTTGGCTATACCCAAATTACTTGAAGATGCAGATTTCAGAGCTTAGCACGAAGGTCAGAGCAAGGCGCAATGTGCAGGCAATGACTAGTCCTTGTCAAGCATTGTAACGCGGCGCTGGCATTCGTGCTAAACTCCCGTAGGGCAAGAGGATAAGCCATTATCTTCGTCGTTATAAACCCTTAAATGAGAATAACTCATTCTGCGGATTTATGCCTAGAATATAATGGCTTCTTCTCTTGCTGAAACCTGCATATTCAAGTAGTTTGAGTATAGTTCACCTGCAAAATTACAAGCTGCAATGGGAGAAAACATGAAACCTTGTACAATTATTATCTTTGGTTCTATGGGCGATTTATCAAAAAAGAAACTATTGCCTGCGCTTTATCACTTAGATATTGAAAGCCGCTTAACCGATGACACAAAAATTATTTGTTTAGGCCGCGTAGACATGGAGCAAGATGAGTGGAAGTCAAAAGTCAGTGAATACGTATCTGCAAAAGCGCGTGATGGTGCTGCTGCTGACACCTTGGAAAACTTTTTAGCTAAAATCAGCTATTTTAAGAGTGATATTTATGATGCCGACTCTTACCAAGTGCTCGCAGATCTGCTTGATGATCCAACACAAGGCTACTCAGCTAATATTGTGTTCTATTTGTCTATTGGCCCATCATTATTTGGTGTAGTAGGCGATCAGCTTGCCGCTGTTGGCTTGAATAAAGAAGATAAAGGCTGGCGCCATTTAGTAGTAGAGAAGCCTTTCGGTTACGATCAACAAAGTGCTGCTGAACTGGAACAAGTGATCAGCCGCAACTTTACTGAAAAACAAACCTATCGAATTGACCATTACTTAGGTAAGGGCACAGTACAAAATATCTTCGTATTCCGTTTTGCTAACTTATTATTAGAACCGTTATGGAACCGTAATTACATCGACCATGTGCAAATTACCCATGCCGAGCAACAAGGTGTTGGTGGTCGTGCGGGTTATTATGATGGTTCAGGCGCGATGCGCGATATGATTCAAAGCCATTTATTACAAGTGATGACGCTAATTGCTATGGAGCCACCTGCAGATTTAAATGATGAATCACTACGTGATGAAAAAGTAAAAGTATTAAAATCTATTCGTCCTATTACCGAAGACATGGTTGATAGCCATGCTTTTCGTGGCCAATATGCCGCCGGTACGGTTGATGGTAAACCCCAACAAGGCTACTTAGAAGAAGACGATGCACCTGCCAACAGTGTGACTGAAACCTATGCCGCAATGAAGCTTTATATTGATAACTGGCGCTGGCGTGATGTGCCCTTTTACCTACGCACCGGTAAATGTATGCCCGAATCAAAAGCAATGATTGCCATTCGTTTCAAAAAGCCGCCTCAAGAATTATTTAAAGAAACCGAAATTGGTAATAGTCATGCTAACTGGATCACTATGGGGCTACAACCCGATAATACCTTGCGCATTGAATTACAAGCTAAAAAACCTGGCTTAGAAATTACTGCTCAAACTGTTGGTTTAGAAACCAATGAAGAAGAAGATCCCGCACATAAATTAGATGCTTATGAAGCGATGATCCTCAATGCAATTTTAGGTGATCGCTCTTTATTCTTGCGTGCTGATGAAGTGGATTTAGCTTGGAAAGCGGTTGATCCCATTATTAAAAAATGGTCTAAAGAGCAAGACTTTGTTCATACTTATCCTGCTGGTACATGGGGACCAGAAGAAGTCAGTCAGATTTTTGATGATTCATGTCACCAATGGCGCAATAATGTTGATTAAAACTCTATTCTGACACCCTGAAAAGCCGGTTTATACCCGTGATCATTCAATCTGTGAATTTTCGCTCCTCCGTCACTCCGGTATGTTTTAAGCCGGAGTCTTGTTTGTGCGGAAATCCCGGCTAAGCTTGTGCTCAGCTTGACTGGGTAAGCATACCGGGATGACAAGGTTTTTTTTGCAAATTGAATGCTCACATCATTGCTTGACCTAGCTTGATTTCTCCACCCGTAACTAAGTCCGTATTGAATGATGACATTGTTTTAGGCACTAATAATGCAACCGTCGATCCCATATTAAACCGCCCCATCTCCTGACCTTTGTCTAAACTAATGGCTTCTTTACCTTCATAATCCCATGTTTTCACATTCCGACTATACGGTGGCGTTATTTTCCCTGCCCACACTGTTTCCATACTACCCACAAAAATAGCGCCTACCAATACCATCACAAAGGAGCCTTGTGCGGTATCAAATACTGTGACAACACGTTCATTGCTAGCAAATAACTCAGGCACTGCACGCGCCGTCCGTGGGTTGACTGAAAATAGCTTTCCTGGAATATAGTGCATCTGTTTTAACTTGCCATCTAAAGGCATATGAATGCGATGGTAATCTTTAGGTGAAAGATAAATAGTTGCAAATTGTCCTTGTTCAAATTGTGCTGCTAAAGCGATGTCACCACCCAACAACTCAACCACACTATAATCGCGTCCTTTTGCCTGAATAATTCGCCCAGATTCGATATTACCTATTTGACTGATCGCGCCATCAACCGGTGACGTCATAATATTGTCACCTTCAGCAATCGGTCTAATCCCCTCGCGTAAAGCACGCGTAAAAAAAGCATTAAAACTTGAATAGGTCGATAGCTTTGTTTCCGCTGCTTCACTAACATTTACTTTATAACGAGCAACAATAAAATGAATAAATGCTTTTTTAAACCAAGCCACTTTACTATTCGCTAAGCGGTGCATAGTGACTGATAGCAAGTGTTGCGGTATTAAATATTGTGGCAATGTAGCCAATTTATCCTGCCATGAAGCGGCTTTAGTTTTACGGTTATTATTCAATCTATCTGCCCTTTTAATACTGCTTAATCAAAATTGTCACACTTCTTGCTAGATAAAGCTTAACGAATACTACGGAGTATACCAAGCATGCGACTGACAACAACAAACGTCTTACTATTTGTATTTATTACTCTTAGTTTTATTGCTGTGCCTTTATCGGCAGCAGATGAGGAAGAAGCACCACTTCAAGCCATTTATTTCGAGTTTCCCGAGGCTTTTACGATTAACTTTCTTAGTCAAAGCAAAAAGAAAGTGCGCTATCTACAGATAAAAGTCAGCTTAATGGCACGTAACTCAGAAATAATTAGCAGTGCTGAATTAAATCTACCTATGTTAGAAGATGCGCTTCGCACTTTATTTTCCAATCAATCATTTGAAGAAATAACGAGTGTTAAGGGAAGAAAAGCGTTACAAGCTAATGCTCTCAGCACAATAAAAGTTATTTTAAAAGAAGAAACAGGACAAGATAATGTTGACGCTGTCTACTTCACTAGTTTTATTCTTCAATAAAAGGCACGTTAATTGCTATCAAAAATATAACCAAATTTAGGAACGTTCAAATGGCAGAAAAAATAGACGATGTAGATCTAAGCGAAGAAGGCGGCGGCGGAAAATCTAAAAAAATGATTATTATCATTGCTGTTGTTGTTGTTGTTCTGGCTTTAGCGGGTGCCGGTGGCTGGTTTTTGATGGCGGGCGGTGACAATGAAGCTGCGGAAGGTGAAGAGGCTGAAGAGGTAGCACCAGTAAAACAAACCCCTATCTATGCCACCGTTGAAAAAGCATTTGTCGTTAATTTTGCCGATCAAAGTAATGATGAAGTGCGTTATCTTCAAATTAAATTAAAAGTAATGGCGCGCGATCAAGTTGTTATTGATGCGTTCACATTAAACACGCCCGCTATTCAACACGAATTACTGATGTTGTTTTTTGACCAAAAATATGACGCTCTAAATACCGCTGAAGGTAAAAACACATTAAAAAAACAATCCCTTTCAACTATTAATAATGTATTAAAAGCAGAGCAAACTGAAGGCGAATTAGAAGCCGTCTACTTCACCAGTTTGATCATGCAATAGGTTGTAGATATGGCTGTTCAAGATATTCTTTCTCAAGACGAAGTCGATGCGCTATTAACTGGCATGGGCGGCGACGAAATAGATACCGAAGTTGAATCAGAGGACGACAGTAGCGCACGTGATTACGATTTTGGAAATGAAGATCGTATTATCCGGGGGCGCATGCCGACGCTGGAAATGATCAATGAACGGTTTGGTCGCTATCTTCGGATCAGCTTTTTCAATATGTTACGTCGCAGTGCTGAAATTTCAGTGGGCGGCATTCAGATAATGAAATTTTCTGAATACATTCATACCTTATTTGTACCCACTAGTCTTAATATCATTCAGTTCCGTCCGCTTAGAGGTTCTGGTCTTATCGTTTTTGAGCCCAAACTTGTTTTCACCATTTTAGATAATTATTTCGGTGGCGAAGGCCGGTTCCAAGCGCGTATCGAAGGCCGTGAGTTCACTGCCACTGAACTACGCGTTATTCATATGGTGCTTGAACTGTGTTTTAAAGATTTAGTAGAAGCATGGTCTCCTATCATGGATGTTGAATTTGAATTTGTTACCCATGAAGTGAACCCACAATTTGCTAACATTGTTAGCCCTAGTGAAGTGCTTGTTATTTCAACTTTTCATATTGAACTAGATGGCGGTGGTGGTGATATTCATGTCACTTTGCCTTATTCGATGATTGAACCTATCCGTGAAATGTTGGATACCGGTTTACAAAGTGACAGTGCTTCTGATGATGGTCGTTGGGGGCGCTCTATGCGCGAAGAAATATTGGGAGCCGATGTTGAGTTATCTGCAGAATTGACTCAAATTGATACAAATCTACGTGATGTATTGGCATTAAAGGTGGGCGATATTTTACCCATTGATATGCCTTCAACCATTACGGCAAAGGTTGAAGGCGTGCCTACTTTTAATGCTTCATTTGGTGAACACAAAAATAAAACCGCATTGAAAGTCATCGATATGATTGAACAACCTAAAGATACTACACCGCAATACCAGCTCCAAAGGGGGAAATAATGAGTGAAGAAGAAACGTCGCAAGATCAAGAAGTGGCTGACGAATGGGCCGCAGCTTTAGAAGAGCAAACCGATGATGAAGGTGCACTTGAAGAAGCTACACCTGAAGAAGATCCATGGGCTGCAGCTTTAGAAGAGCAAGCTGATTCTGAGCAACAAGTTGATGCCGCGCCGATAACACAACTTGATGATGACGCAGGGTCAGGGTCAGGTTCCGAACTAGATTTGGATATGATTTTAAATATCCCCGTCACCATATCAATGGAAATTGGTCGAACTAAAATAAATATCAATAATTTATTAAAACTCAGCCAAGGTTCTGTTGTTGAACTTGACCGGCTTGCTGGTGAACCTATGGATGTGTTGGTCAATGACACGCTCATCGCACATGGTGAAGTTGTGGTAGTCAATGATAAGTTTGGTATTCGATTAACCGATGTTATTAGTGCCGAAGAACGCATTAAGAAATTACGCTAATGAAGCTATTATCTTACTTAGTTCTAGCATGCTTCACTAGTATAAGCTTTGCAGCTGAGATCGAAAAAACAGCTGATCTCAAAACACTTTCGGGATCGCCATTAAATAGCACCGTCCTGTTAGAAACACTGGGCGGATTATTGCTAGTATTAGCCATTATCGCCTTTCTAACTTGGTTATTGCGTCGCACAGGCCAGTTTAATAGTGCCGCTAATGGTAAAATTAAGATCATTGCTGGTTTATCTTTAGGCTCTCGTGAAAAAGCCGTGTTATTACAAGTAGGTGAGCAACAAATTCTGCTTGGTGTGACACCACAGCATATTCAAACTTTACATATTCTTGAAAACAATATTGAAACTCAAAACAAAGCAAAAGCAGTCACATCTGGCTTTGCTGACAAACTTCAGCAAATGATGAAAAAAAATACTGGGCCGCAATCATGATCCGGCTTTTACTGCCACTGCTATTGCTACTCTTTCCAATAATCGCCAGTGCAGAATCAGGTATTCCAGCAATAACACTCACTACGGGTGCCGATGGTGAACAAAGTTATAGCGTAACCCTTCAAATACTGGCATTAATGACCGTATTGTCACTGTTGCCCGCGGCATTAATCATGATGACCTCTTTTACCCGTATTATTATTGTCTTAGCAATTTTACGCCAAGCAATGGGTATTCAGTCTACACCTTCAAATCAGGTGCTGATTGGTTTGACACTCTTTTTAACCTTTTTCATTATGCATCCCGTATTCGATAACGCCTATATAAATGGTGTTCAACCTTATATGAATGGTGAAATATCAATTACAACTGCATTTCAAAATGGCGTACTTCCTTTTAAAGAATTTATGCTGGCACAAACACGTGAGAGTGATATTGAGCTATTTGCGGGTATTGGCGGCTATGGGCCAATAGCATCAGCAGAAGATGTTCCACTTAGTTTATTACTACCTTCTTTTGTCACTAGCGAATTAAAAACGGCTTTCCAGATTGGTTTTTTAATTTTTATTCCCTTTCTTATTATTGACTTAGTTGTCGCCAGCGTACTTATGGCAATGGGTATGATGATGCTCTCCCCTATGTTGATTTCATTGCCTTTTAAGTTGATGTTATTTGTTCTTATTGATGGTTGGGCCTTATTAATGGGCACATTGGCCGCTAGCTTTTATTTATGACGCCCGAAACAGTCCTCACAATAATGCAACAAACTTTGCAAGTGATCACCATGTTAATTGCAGTGATCTTACTGCCTGCTTTGTTCGTCGGTTTATTAGTGAGCATGTTCCAAGCTGCAACTTCAATTAATGAACAAACATTAAGCTTTATCCCTAAACTATTAGTCACCATTTTAGTGCTAGTTTTTGCAGGTCCCTGGATGCTAAGTTTGCTAATGGGTTACGCCACCCGGGTTTTTGAAGATATTCCCTTCTTAATTGGCTGAGATTATTAATCATGGAACTAAGTACTGCTGAAATAACAGGCTTATTAGGCAGTTATATGTGGCCATTTATCCGCATTACCGCATTAGTCATGACCGCACCTATTTTTAGCAGTAAATTTGTTAATGCTCGCAGTCGACTACTCCTCGCCATCGCCATCAGTATTGTCATTATCCCCGCTATGCCAGCTATCGATGTACCTGCGGTAGAGCCGCTTAGTGGCACTGGATTATTAATTATTGCTCATCAAATTCTTATTGGCGCATGTATGGGCTTTATGCTGCAATTATTATTTAATGCTTTCATTATCGCCGGACAAATCATCGCCATGCAAATGGGCTTAGGCTTCGCCTCAATGGTCGATCCTCAAAATGGCGTTACCGTCCCCGTGATCAGTCAATTCTATTTAATTTTTGTTACCTTAGTATTTATCAGCTTAGACGGTCATTTAATCTTAATCCAAGTTTTGGCTGAAAGCTTTGTCACCTTACCCGTATCTTCTACAGGTCTACCTCATACCAGTTTGAGAGATTTGGTGGCACAAGCAAGTTGGATGTATGCTGCCGGTGTACTGGTTGCACTACCTGCCATTGGATCCTTAATGATGGTCAATCTGTCATTCGGTATTTTATCTCGTGCTGCACCGCAAATCAGTCCTTTTTCTATTGGTTTCCCCATGAGTATTATTCTGGGTTTTGTCATTATATTTGTTACTCTACCCGCCGCCTCAAACCATTTAGTAAGCCTATCCGATCAAATGCTACAAATGATTAGACTATTAGTACAACCTGGAGGAACAGTCTAATGGCTGAAGAATCAGGTCAAGAAAAAAGCGAACAGCCCTCGGCCAAACGGTTATTAGATGCCCGAGAAAAAGGACAAGTTCCACGATCAATAGAATTCACTACCGTTATCGTGCTTATTGCTAGCGCTGTCGGCATGCTGTTTTTAGGTGAACGCATGCTACGTAGCGTTGCTGAGGTTATGCGTGTTTCATTGAGTGTGACTCGAAAAGAAATATTTGATCCCGCCGCTATGGCACTGCATTTTTTGCATTCTATTGAAATCATTGCGCTTGATCTGGGTACATTCTTGGGTATCACAGCATTAGCAGCTTTAATTGCACCAGCAAGTATTGGAGGCTGGAATTTTTCCACCCAGGCAATGAGCGTTAAACCTGAAAAATTAGATCCGCTTAAAGGTCTAAAACGTATCTTTGGTCCTAAGGCGCTAATAGAATTAGTTAAAGCATTTGCAAAGTTTTTACTTGTCGGCATAATTTCTACACTTATATTATGGAATCTACGTGACCAATTATTGACGTTTGGCATGCAAGAAGTGAATGTCGCTATGTCATCATTAGGAACATTGGTAATTTGGGTATTTCTTGCCATCTCAAGTAGCCTATTACTGATCGCTTTAATTGATGTGCCATTTCAACATTGGAATCATATTCGTCAACTTAAAATGACCAAGCAAGAAGTGAAAGATGAAAGCAAAGAAACGGATGGTAATCCTGAACTCAAAGGACGTATCCGTCGTATGCAAGTGGAGCTATCTCAACAACGCATGATGCAAGACGTGCCACAGGCTGACGTGATTATAACCAATCCAACTCACTATGCTATCGCATTGAAATATGAACAGTCCGGCACCGGTGCTCCGGTGGTGGTTGCCAAAGGTGTAGATTTGATTGCTCAACAAATTCGACTGGTAGGTGATGCCAATGAAGTGCCTGTTATTTCAGCACCGCCACTCACTCGTGCTATTTATTTTAGTACCGAATTGGGCGAAGAGATCCCAGCTGGTCTATATATTGCAATAGCTCAAATACTAGCGTTTGTCTTCCAATTACGTCGCTACACTAACCACGGTGGTAATAAACCACAACTTGATACGGAGGGCTTGCCTATACCAGATGAATTACAACGAGATTAGACAATAGCTATGGAAAATAACAATATCTTCAGCCGTTTAAAACCATTGTTAACAAACAATTTAGGTGCACCTTTAATAGTAGTTGCTTTATTGGCAATGGTGATGATTCCGCTTCCTCCATTCATATTAGACATGCTCTTTAGTTTTAATATCGCCCTCTCCCTTATCATAATGCTTGCCAGCATCTATGTTCTAAAACCGTTACACTTCGCTTCATTCCCCAGTATCCTTCTTATCGCTACCCTACTTCGCCTTGCACTTAATGTTGCATCAACGCGTGTGGTGTTACTAGAAGGGCACACTGGCACTGCAGCAGCAGGTAACGTAATCGAAGCATTTGGCGAGTTTGTTATTGGCGGTAATTACACCGTTGGTTTCGTAGTGTTTGCGATTCTAGTCATCATTAACTTTGTGGTGGTCACTAAAGGTGCCACACGTATTGCTGAGGTCAGCGCCCGCTTCACCTTAGATTCAATGCCAGGCAAACAAATGGCCATTGATGCCGATCTTAATGCAGGTTTAATTGATCAAGATGAAGCGCGCGATCGCCGCGAAGAGATCATGCAAGAGGCTGATTTTTACGGCTCGATGGACGGTGCTAGTAAATTTGTGCGTGGTGATGCCATTGCTGCCATATTGATCTTGTTTATCAATCTTATCGGTGGTTTCATTATTGGTATTGTTCACCATGATTTAAGTTTTTCCGAAGCGGCGCATAACTACATGCTACTCACCATCGGTGATGGCTTAGTCGCTCAAATTCCATCATTATTATTAGCTAGTGCGGCGGGGCTATTGGTAACGCGCTCAACTAAAGAACAAGATATGGGTGAGCAAGTTATTGGTCAATTATTCAAAAATCCCAAAACACTTTATATGACCTCTGGCATTATCGGGGGCATGGGCTTAATTCCTGGCATGCCTAATGTACCTTTTTTACTGTTAGGCGGACTAGGGGCATATTTATCATGGACAATGATACAACGTCAAAAACTTGCCGAAGCAGCAAGCGTGATCCCGATAACAACAGAAGCAGAAGTTCCCCCAGAACAACGTGATCTTAGTTGGGATGATCTTAGCCCTGTTGATCCTATCGGCCTAGAAATTGGCTATCGACTCATTCCATTAGTTGATAAAAACCAAGGTGGTCAATTAATGTCTAGGATCAAGGGGATCCGTAAGAAGATTTCTCAAGATTTGGGTTTTCTTATTCCACCAGTACATATTCGTGACAATCTTGACTTGGCACCTACCGCCTATCAAATAACCTTGTTTGGTGTCATATTTGGCGAAGCTGAAATTTACCCTGAGCGAATGATGGCGATTAACCCGGGTCAAGTTTTTGGCGAACTAGATGGCATTAAAGGACAAGATCCCGCGTTTGGACTAGATGCTGTTTGGATTGAACCCAATCAGAAAGATCATGCTCAAGCACAAGGTTATACCGTTGTTGACGTTGATACGGTTATCGCCACTCATTTAAGTAAAATATTACAAACTCATTCCCATGATTTATTAGGCAGGGAAGAAGTGCAGCAGCTTCTTGATAATCTCTCTAAAACAGCACCAAAACTGGTTGAAGGTTTAGTGCCAGATATTTTGCCTTTGGGTAGTGTGCATAAAGTATTGCAAAATTTGCTTGAAGAAAATGTGCCTATTCGTGATGTAAGAACCATTACCGAAGCTATTTCAGAGCAGGCAGCGCGCAACCCTGAAGCAGATGCACTTACCGCTGCCACCCGCTTGGCACTGAGTCACGCCATTATTCAGAATATTAATGGCGTAAAACCTGATCTTCCTATAATCACTTTAGATCCAGAATTGGAACAAATATTGCTTCAAACATTACAAGCTACCGGTGAAGGTAGCGCGAGCTTAGAACCAGGACTTGCTGAAAATATGCATAAAAATTTACAAGACGCGGCACAACGACAAGAAATGACCGGAGAATCATCCATTCTTGTTGTTCAAGCCGGTTTAAGAACATGGATTTCGCGTTTTATCCGTCATTCCATCCCTACTCTAAATGTATTGTCGTATAACGAAATACCGGATGATAAACAAATTAGAATCGTTGCTAATGTCGGTCGTTAGTACTTAAAGTATCCTTAAGGACATATTTATGAAAATTAAACGTTTCCACGCAACAGATGTTCGCCAAGCCCTAAAAGAAGTACGCGATGTACTGGGTGCTGATGCCGTTATTTTATCTAATAACCGTGTTGACGGTGGTGTGGAAATTGTTGCCGCGACTGATTATGATGAAACAAAATTCAACCGTAGCCCTAAAGTGGAAGCTGCCGTTCAATCTGAAATCCCGCCAGTGGAAATCAACCCATCACTGAATATAGCTTCTCCTCCAGTGCAACCACCACAGAATATTTGGTCGCAAGAACCCACTTTAATACAAATGCGTAAAGAAATGGCTGGGCTAAAAAACATGCTAGAAAATCAGATGTCTGACCTAGCATGGAAAGACATGAAGCATGCAAACCCAATGCAACTACAGCTATTACAGCGTTGCTTAAAAATGGGAATTCATGTTGATCTAGCAAAACAAATAACAGCCAACGCGCGTGATACCGATGATTTAGAAACGGCCTGGCTACGCTGTCTTGCCTCATTAGCAAGTCAAATTGAAACACAAGATAATGACATCATTAGTAGCGGCGGTATTTATGCCTTAGTTGGGCCAACAGGAGTAGGAAAAACCACCACAATCGCTAAAATAGCCGCGCGTTGTGCACTGAAACATGGCGCTAAAAATGTCGCATTAATCACCACGGATTGCTATCGTATTGGTGGCCAAGAACAATTACGCACTTATGCCAAAATACTAGGTGTACCCGTTCGTGTTGCAAAAACACACCAAGAATTAGGTGATGCCTTAAATGAATTACTTGATCGACGGTTTATCCTCATTGATACGGCAGGAATGAGCCAGCGCGATATGAAAATAACCGAGAAGTTCTCGCTATTACAACATCAATCACCTATGATTAAGAATTACTTAACATTATCCGCGACCACACAATCTAGTGTGCTCACAGATATTATTAATGCATTCTCACATCTTAATTTAAAAGGCTGTATTTTGACTAAAACAGATGAAACGAATAGCCTAGGGGGTGCGATCTCGGCTTTAGTCCAGCATAACTTACCACTTGCCTATATTTGTAATGGTCAGCAAGTGCCTGAAGACTTTAGTTTGGCGCGCCCTAATTCATTGGTAAAACAAGCAAGTGTACTGATGAATGAAGAACATTTAGATCCACAAACAGTATCTACTTATGGAGGTTTCGCCGCTTATGGCTGATACACTCGATGATCAGGCTAATGGTCTACGACAAATGACATCTCAACCCAGACCCGTAAAAGTAATCGCTATCGCAAGCGGTAAAGGCGGCGTAGGTAAAACTAATATTACCGTGAATATTGGTGTAGCACTGGCTGCACAAGGTAAAGAGGTATTACTATTAGATGCTGATCTAGGTTTAGCAAATATTGATGTAATGCTGGGCTTACACCCACAGTATAATTTACTCCACGTCTTAGATGGTAGCAAATCACTCAGTGATATTATTGTTGAAGGCCCTTCTGGTTTGAAAATTATTCCTGCCGCTTCTGGTATTCAAAAAATGGCCGAATTAAGTCCTGCTGAACATGCGGGCATGATTCAAGCCTTTAGCGATATGGATCAGCATATTGATGTTTTACTTATTGATAGTGCAGCCGGCATTGCTGATAGTGTCATTAGCTTCACTCGCGCAGCACAAGAAGTTATTATCGTTGTTTGCGACGAACCCGCTTCTATTACAGATGCCTACGCATTAATTAAATTATTAAGTAAAGAATATGATTTAGAACGTTTTCATATCATTGCCAATATGACTCGTAACGTTCAAGAAGGTCGAGAACTATTTAAT
The DNA here is from genome assembly GCA_002733505.1 of Methylophaga sp. GTDB lineage: Bacteria > Pseudomonadota > Gammaproteobacteria > Nitrosococcales > Methylophagaceae. The sequence goes on from NVVW01000004.1 coordinate 93,298, forward strand.
AAAATATCATTAGTTTGCGATCGTTTTCTTGACGTTAATCTTGACTTTATGGGCATCGTACCTTTTGATGACGATTTACGTCGAGCAGTCAAAAAACAACGTGCTGTTGTTGATTTTCTGCCACGTAGCAAATCAGCCACCGCCTTTACTCACTTAGCTAAAAAAGTGGCACACTGGCCTGTTCAAAAACAACCGCGAGGTCATATGGAATTCTTTATTGAACGACTTATACAAGCCAGTTTGGATATAGCGTAATGAACAGTTTAGCAATGTACTCTGAAACAACAACATCACCCCGCTCAATGAGTGAGATTGTTGAACAACATGCAATTTTGGTAAAACGTATTGCCTATCATCTTATTGCACGTCTACCCCACACCGTTGATATTGATGATCTAATTCAAACAGGCATGATAGGATTAATGGATGCAGCGCAAAACTATGATGCCAATCAGGGTGCAAGTTTTGAGACCTATGCCGGCATTCGTATTCGTGGTTCTATGCTCGATGAGATCCGTCGAAACGATTGGGCTCCTCGTTCGGTTCACCGTAAAGCGCGTGAAATTTCTGCTGCAATACAATCCATCGAACAACAAAAAGGCCGCAATGCAAATGATAAAGAAATTGCAGCCGCCTTAGGCTTAAGCATCGAACAATACCATCAACAATTGCATGAGTCTACAGGACATCACGTATTCAGCTTAGATGAATTTAATAATGGTGATGAAGCCAATGCACATCCTATTTCAGCAGTAGCATCAGGCCCTGTCGATTCATTACAATCAAGTGATTTTAAAGATGCCTTAGCCAATGCAATAAAAATGTTACCTGATCGTGAGCGTTTATTGATGGGGCTATATTATAATGAAGAACTCAACCTAAAAGAAATCGGCGAAGTATTGGATGTAAGCGAATCACGCGTCAGTCAAATTCATAGTCAAACGGTTATTCGGCTTCGTGCAAAATTAGGTGATTGGTTTAATTAATTAAAAGTGGAGACTTATCTTGGATAAGAACATGAAGATCCTTATTGTTGACGATTTTTCAACAATGCGACGAATTATAAAAAATCTACTCCGTGATTTGGGGTTTAATAACACTGTAGAGGCTGATGATGGCCTAACTGCATTACCTATTTTACAAGCTGGTGGTATCGATTTTCTTGTCACCGACTGGAATATGCCAGGGATGCAAGGAATTGACTTGCTAAAAGCAGTGCGTGCTGATGAAAAAATGGCTACGATGCCAGTATTAATGGTAACAGCCGAAACTAAGCGTGAGCAAATTATTGTGGCAGCGCAAGCAGGTGTTAATGGCTATATAGTTAAACCTTTCACTGCTGCGACACTTAAAGAAAAAATTGACAAGATCTTTGAACGTATCGATTCATAAAGCAAAGGATTCCTTATGGACAATAATACTCAAGTTCAACTTGAAGCCGCTCGTGCTCTGGTCACCGCCTTAGAAAGTAATAATGAACAACAGGCTGAACAACAGCTCATCATCTTAACTCAATCCCAAGAAAGTGATTTATTCCAAGAAGTAGGAAAATTAACCCGTGAATTGCATGATGCGCTTAATAATTTTGATGTCGATGCACGTTTAGTTGATTTAACTGAAAATGAAATGCCCAATACACGTGATCGACTTAATTTCGTTATTAAAACGACGGAAGACGCCGCACATAAAACATTGGGCTTTATCGATCAAACTTTACCACTCACCGCTGATTTAAAACAAACTGCCGAGAAAATAGATGAAAGTTGGCATCGTTTTCGCATGAAAGAAATGAACGCAGATGAATTTCGATTATTAAGTAAAGACATTGAAGCTTATTTGCCAATTGTAAAACAGCATTCTGAACAGATCCATGCCAATTTATCAGCAATGATTCTGACACAAGGGTTTCAGGATATAACAGGACAAGTGATCCGCCAAGTTATCGACTTGGTTGGAGAGGTAGAAAATAATTTAGTTCAGCTCGTTAAAGTGGCTGGCAAACATATTGATAATAAAACAAAAGATAACAAACCGGTTGATCCGATTAAGGCTGAAGGCCCACAAATTAATGCGAAAGACAACCCAGATGTTCTCAACAACCAAGATGAGGTCGATGATTTGCTATCAAGTCTAGGCTTCTAGAAGGATAGTAAATAATGGCACTAGACACCGATGATGAAATTCTACAAGACTTTCTAGTTGAAGCTGAAGAGATATTAGAAGGGCTCAATGAACAACTTGTTGAATTAGAATCACAACCTGAAGATGGTGAATTGTTAAATGCCATTTTTCGTGGTTTCCACACCATAAAAGGTGGAGCTGGATTTCTAGCCTTAGATTCAATGGTGGCCTTATGCCACAAAGGCGAAGATCTATTTAATATACTTCGACAAGGCGATTTAATCGTCGATGCCGATATGATGGATGTCTTTCTCAAGGTATTAGATTTCCTTAATATTATGTTTGAAGAGACAAAGTCTGGTGAATTCCCTAGCCCGGCCGATCCTAAAGTGTTAAATCAACTCCAAAAATATATTGATGGTGATAGTGCCAAGGTTACCGCACAGGAAGAATCAGAGCCTGAACCCGAAGTTACGGCAAGCGTAAACACAGTAGAAAGTGATGATATTACCGATGATGAATTTGAAGCTTTACTGAACCAACTCCATGGTGAAAGCACACCCGGCAAAACTGAAGCTGAAGTTAAATCTATCGTCGATACAAAAAATGACAGTGACGATATTACCGATGAAGAATTTGAAGCTTTATTAGACAATCTACAAGGCAAAAAAACAAATACCAGCAAAACACCGCCTCCAGCTGAAGAGACTAAACCGGCGCCCGACCCAGAAGTAAAAATTCCAGAGCCAAAAAAAGAAATCGTGCCTCCTACTCCAGCTAAAAAAGCAGCACCGGCAAAACCTGCCGCAACGCCCAAGCAGGCGGAAACATCTGTCCGCGTTGATACTAGTCGCTTAGATGAAATTATGAATATGGTGGGAGAGTTAGTATTAGTAAGAAACCGAATTACCACATTAGAAGCAGCTATTGAAGACGAAAATATGGCAAAAGCTGTGAGTAATTTAGCGGTTGTCACCAGTGATTTGCAAACTGCCGTAATGAAAACACGCATGCAGCCCATCAAAAAAGTATTTGGTCGATTCCCTCGTGTTGTGCGTGATTTGGCAAGGACTTTAAAGAAAGAAATTAATCTTGAACTACGCGGTGAAGACACCGATTTAGATAAAAATTTAGTTGAAGCATTAGCCGATCCACTGGTACATTTAGTTAGAAATGCCGTTGATCACGGTATTGAAATGCCTGATGTTCGTGAAGCCGCCGGCAAACCGCGCTTAGGTCAAGTGGTCTTGGGAGCAGCTCAAGAAGGTGATCATATTTTATTAACTATCTCTGATGATGGTGCTGGTATGGATGCCGAAATTTTACGTCAAAAGGCAGTTGAAAAAGGCATGATGGATGAAGAATCTGCTTCTCGTTTAACGGATTCAGAGTCTTATGCATTGATTTTTGCCCCTGGCTTTTCGCTGAAACAAGAGATTTCAGATATCTCTGGTCGCGGTGTAGGCATGGATGTGGTTAAAACAAGCATTTCAAAACTCAATGGTGTTATTGAAATTGATTCAAATGTTGGAACAGGCACCACATTAACCATTAAAGTGCCGCTAACACTCGCTATTATGCCGACACTTATGGTGATATTAGGTGACCAGATTTTTGCCTTCCCACTGGTGAGCGTAAATGAAATATTCCATTTAGATACCACAAAAATAAATATAGTTGATGGCCAGCAAACAATCATGGTTCGCAATAAAACATTACCTTTATTCTATTTGCGAAAATGGTTAGCGAGCAACTTCAATGAAGCAGAACAATCAGAAATTGAACATGTTGTTATCGTCAATGTTGGCACACAACGCGTTGGCTTTGTTGTTGATAAACTACTCGGGCAAGAAGAAGTAGTAATTAAACCATTAGGTGCATTACTTCAAGGAACTAAAGGCTTAGCAGGTGCTACTATTACAGGAGATGGGCGGATCTCACTGATTATTGATTTTCCTGAACTGATGAATGCCTATGCCAATCGTGGATATTAACAATAATAGTGTTCCTAATCTAAAAAGAGCACAGTGGAAATACATTAAAAATGGATAGTCTGAGCATTATTGGTCTAGTTGTTGGATTTGGAGCCATCATCGTCGGTCAGCAATTAGATGGTGGTCATCTTGACAGTATCCTCAATTCTGTTGCACTGTTAATTGTATTGGGAGGCACGCTAGGTGCGGTCATGCTACAAACACCTTTTAAAACATTTATCCGTGCGTTACATATGCTCGCATGGGTATTTATACCACCCAAACAACCATTAGAAGAAACCTTAAATAAAATTATTGAGTGGAATCAAATTGCACGTAAAGAAGGCCTATTTAAATTAGAAACAGTGGCTGAGCTTGAGGAAGATTTATTTACCCAAAAAGGCTTGCAATTAATTGCCGATGGCGCTTCACCTGAAATGATTCGCGAAGTGCTAGAAAATGATCTTGATATTCAAGAATACCGCGATCTTCAATCAGCAAAAGTATTTGATGCCATGGGGGGTTACTCTCCGACAATTGGTATTATTGGTGCTGTATTAGGGTTGATTCATGTTATGGGTAATCTTGCTGATCCTTCCGCTTTAGGTGCAGGCATTGCCGTTGCCTTTATTGCCACAATTTACGGTGTTGCATTTGCCAACTTATTCTTTTTACCCGTTGGCAATAAATTAAAAGCGCTTATAGATAATCGTTCCCACTTACAAACCATGACTATAGAGGGATTAATCAGTGTTGCCAATGGGGATAACCCTCGAAATATTGAAACGCGTTTGCAAGCTTATCTCGACTAGAATTTGATTATGGCGCGTCGTAGAAAAAAACAGGAAGAATATATAAATCATGAACGTTGGTTAGTATCCTATGCTGATTTCATTACTTTATTATTCGCATTTTTTGTGGTGATGTATTCTATTTCTTCTGTAAATATAAGCAAATACCGCGTCTTATCTGACACATTAGAATCGGTGTTTTCCAGCCCCGGTAGCACGGATCCAATTCAGCTCGAAGAGCATGATACTACCGCTCCTCCCGTCATTACTCCCATCAATCTTATCGAATTACCACCAACGCCGCCGCCTGTTTCTGAAAAAATAATTAGAACGATTAATGATTTAGCACAACAATTTAATTCTACTTTTGCAGAAAAAATTGAAAATGAAGATATCTCAATTAAGCAAGGTAATAATTGGTTAGAGTTAGAAATAAAATCCAGCGCTTTATTTTATAGCGGTGAATCTCGACTCGAGAGAACAGCCATTCCTATTATTGCCAAGGCTGCTGAAATCCTAAAGACATCATCCAATCCTGTTCAAGTTGAAGGTTTCACAGATAATCAACCGATAAGCACACCACGCTTTCCTTCCAACTGGGAATTATCAGCAGCACGTGCCGCCAGTGTTGTTCATCTTTTAAACCGCTACGGCGTATCACCCAATCGGATGTCCGCAATTGGTTATGGTCAATTTAAACCTATTGCAGATAATACAACCGAGAGTGGCCGTCAAAAAAATAGGCGTATTGTACTAGTCGTATTAGGTGGTGATAATATTAGCCGAAGAACGATCGACACATTCCAGCCCACGGCATTATCTCCTATTTCGCCTATTGTACCAGCAGGTTCTCCGGCAAGACCGGTACAACAGCCTATCGCTACAGGCTCACAATGACCATTTGGGCTATTGCCAATCAAAAAGGCGGAGTAGGCAAAACAACTACCGTAGTAAGTCTTGCTGGTTTATTGGCACAACAAGGCAAGCCCACCCTTATCCTTGATATGGATCCGCATGGTTCACTCACAACCTATTTTGGCCATGATCCTGATACCATAGAAAACAGTATTTATTCACTATTTCAGAAAAGTGATAGTAGCCCCAATGCAGCTTTATTTAACTCATTACAGAAAACAAATTTTGACAATTTGTACTTGCTACCCGGATCCACAGCCATGGCTACACTTGATCGCCAGTTAGGTACACAAGGTGGTAAGGGTCTTGTTATTAAATCAAACTTAGCACTATTAGCTAACAGATTTCCTAATATATTAATTGATTGCCCGCCCATGCTAGGCGTGTTGATGATTAATGCCCTGGCCGCTTGTGATCAATTGCTGATACCGGTACAAACTGAATTTTTAGCACTAAAAGGCTTAGAACGTATGCTTCACACCTTAGATATGATTAATCATGCCCGCAAACAAGGTCTGCCTTATCTTATTGTTCCTACCATGTTTGATCGTCGCACCCGTGCATCAACCCAAAGCCTACGCATGTTACGCGAGCAACACACTGATAGAGTATGGAATGGTGTTATTCCTATTGATACTCAGTTTCGTGATGCGAGCAAGGCTGGCATGCCATTGCCATCAATGAATGAAAAATCTCGCGGAACACTTGCCTATAAGCAGTTACTCCAATACCTTACTGATCCTCAACATGATATAGAGAAATTACCACGTGTCTTCTAGGAAAAGTTTATTCGACAATAGTAAACCGACAACCCAACTAGTAGATCAGAAAGAAGCACTTTCTGTTTATTTGAATGACATGTTGTTTATTCCTTCAGATACAAGCAGCGATGCTTATGAAGCCGCTACCACACTTGAGAAAGCGATAGAACAAGCCAAGCCAATAGCTAACAATAAAGATTGGCGCACCTCAGATTTTCAAGCGCTCATTTTTGATGTGCAAGGACTTAAGCTAGCCATCCCATTACATGATTTAAATGGCATTTTAACGTGGCCCGAAAAGTCTTTGCCCAAAATACCTGGCAAACCAAACTGGTATAGTGGATTATATAGCCAAGGACATCAGCATACCCAAGTGATTGATACCGGTCATATTGTATTACCTAGCCAGTATCAGAATAGTAAAAATAAATCTCAGTTTATTATTGCTATTGCTAATGGTAAATGGGGTTTAGCATGTAACAAAGTTGAAAGTGTTGTTACACTGTCCCCCGATGACGTACGGTGGCGACAACATTCTGGCAAAAGGCCGTGGCTAGCAGGAACAGTATTAAAGCAAATGTGTAGCATTCTTAATATTGATGAGCTAATAAAGAAATTTTAAAATGGCATGAACAATGCATCCAAATGTGTATCAACTGCCTGTATTTTGGCAGTATTTTAAGTCAAGCGTATTTAAGGTTAAAGAGTAATGAGCCAACAAGATGATGAAATATCAGATCCAATTCTTCAGTGGGTAACCTACCAACTAGAAGATGAAGTCTATGGCATTAATGTAATGCAAGTGCAAGAAGTGCTACGCATTACAGAAATAGCGCCCGTTCCGGGTGCTCCAAGTTATGTGTTAGGTATTATTAATCTGCGTGGTAGCGTTGTTACCGTAATTGACACGCGTAGTCGATTTGGATTAATGCCAAAAGCAACAGATGATCTTTCTCGTATCATTATTGTTGAAGTTAATGGCAATGTGATTGGCATGCTAGTTGATAGTGTGGCAGAGGTTGTTTATCTACATCAATCTGAAATTGATACTGCACCGAGTGTGAGCAACGACGATAGCTCTCGCTTTATTCAAGGTGTATGCAGTCGTAAAGACTATCTACTTATTATTGTTGATGTAGATAAATTTCTATCAGAAGAAGAAACGGCAGATTTTGCTAGTTTTTAATTCGGTATATATACCCGTGACCATTCAAAATGCAGATTTTTAGCACGCATACTGAATGATCACGAATATAGCAGTTATTTATCATGGCAGAGAACATAAACCCTAGTCAGCCGGTAGTACCAACATTACCCATAAAGCCAGCTCAAAATGAGAAGCAAGAGCAGCAGCAAAGAAAAAAGCCTAAAAAGGACAAGGATGATGATGACAAACAAGATAAAGCTGAGCGTCCCCATCATGGCTTATTTGATGAATATGTATGACACTCTAATTAGGAGTAAAGCAATATGATTACCACAACAATGATTATCGCAGCAGTAGTTGCACTTATTACACTAGTTGTAGCCACTACCAGCTATCGGCTATTTAAATTAAACCGCATGCAAACAGCAAAAATTGCCGGTTTGCAAAGCCAATTATCAATATTATGTGCCGGTGCAGTCGGCACCGATGACCGCATTCACCAATTTGAAAAAACACTTTCTACATTACAAGAACGACACAATACATTATCACTTGGCACCACATCATCGCCACAATCCTATGAACATGCTATTCGTCTAGCTAGGAAAGGTGTAGCCATTGAACAATTGATTGATAATTGTAATTTGAGTGATGAAGAAGCGCACTTAATCAGCCGCCTTCATGGTAGTGAAGATCAACAAGGGCTCCATTAGTCTTTATTAAAGTCTTTAGGCACTTTGCCAGCAATAAAATAGGTATAAGCAATAATTTCAGCAATCACCCGATAAAGTAGCGGTGGGATCTCTTCGCCCAACTCTAACTCACTCAACATCGCCGCTAACATCACATCTTCCCGCAAAGGCACACCATGTTCTTTTGCAATACGAATGATCTCCTGTGCAATATCACCCTCACCAGAAGCCGTTACCACAGGCGCATTATCACCATCATATTGCAGTGCAATCGCACGAAGTGGTTCATTAGGGTTTTTCATACCGAAATATCCACCCGTGACACCGGTTCTATTTGGTAATGTTTGTCTATAACTGTCGCTTCAGCCACATCGCCACAAACACAACTCATGTGACTGGATGTCACACCTAACTCAGTTAGCGAAGCAATAAGCGTATCCATATTCTCTTCTAATAACTGTGAACTTTCGTTTCGCTCAGCCCGAAAGACCACTTTGACATCCTCATCAACTAGTGTCACCGTCGCTTGCACTGGCCCTAAATTTTGCGTATCTAAACGTAGCTGAACATTCCATATCTCATCATCTTGTTCCCCTTCTTTTTTATGCTGATCAATTTGCATATGTAATAAATCTAAGTTTTGCTTATCTTTAATAGGAATATCAAATAACCAACTTGCTGTATTACTGGTGCCAGTATCAGCTTCTCGTAACATCAATAATTGGTTTAACTGCAATTTGTTATATACCCCTTCTACTTCTTTAAACATCATCATCAACTCGGCCAAATTAAGCGGCATTGGTCTACCCGCTGTTGCAGCATTAGCCGTGCCTGATGATGACAACATTTGTGTTAACAATAGTGCTTGCTCTTTATTCAACAAACCGGGAAGTAACGATTGCACAGCAGCGGGGGAAGCCGCATTTCTTCCTGATAATAAAACATGTAGCAACTGTTCTACCGTTTTGCCCTGTGAGGCTAATGCCGATAAAACGTGCGCAGGCAATTTATTAATTTGTTCACCACTTGCTGAACCACGCACTTGCGACATCACAGTTTCTATTACTGCCAAAACCTTCACCAAATTTGCTTTAAAATCTTGATTACTACTGGTCGGCTGGTTCAGTAGTTTATTTTCAGAAAATGTGCCTGATAGCGATATAGCCTGTTTTAATGAATTTGACTGCGTAACAGCCATTTTATCTAAGGAAGATTGAACTAAATTACTAATGGCCGATTGCATTGCATCAGGAAACACTTTATTTTGCAATGAATTAATGACAGCCGTTAAACTTGGATTAAGCGCCTGCTGCCCAAGTAACTGCTGCAAGCGGCTTGCTAGCTTTTGTTGGCCTGATTCTGACTGCAACTGTATTTGTAAGGGTTTAATATTGATAATATCCATCATCAACTTATCGCCCAACTTAAATTGCTTTGAAAGCTGTGAAATATCAATATCAAACAAGGCATTCTGAGCAGAAAGCGCCTGAACTAGCACCCTGCCCTGTGCCAGAACCTTTACAATTTCCACAGGCAACTGCTGGCCTACTTGCAAAGTTGTAATGAGCTTTTGATTATTTGCTGATGGCATAACTAATTTAAGAACAGGCTTACCCGCTTGCTCAACCCATTCCAGTTGCACTTTCTGACCCGCTTGCAAATCAACAGGTGTACGTAACTGCAAAATGCGATCTGCTACTTTTATTGATACCATCTCAGCCGCAAGTGTTGCCTGCATTACCCGCGCTTCAATACGCTGCCCCATTACTTTTTCAACAAGCATCGCTTTAGGAACGTCTTGAACGGATCCAACATCACTTCTGCTTGATTGAGAAATAATCATATATATACCCGTAATCCTTCAATTTGCAGATTCTAGCCGTTGAAAGTTATCATTAATTGTACTGTTTAATGAGTCTGCTATTTCGGGCAATGTAGTTGTAAAAAATTGTTCGATTTTCTGTCGAAACTGTTTTGTTGTTGAAAAATACTGATTATTACGGGCATGTTTATTCATTACTTTCCAGAGTCGCTCTATGGGGTTTAAATTGGGGCTATACGGGGGCAGTTTGTGTAGAATAATATTCAGTTTTTTCGCTTGTGCAAGCACGCGATGCGAGGTGTGGTAACCGGCACCGTCTAACACCAGATGGATAGCTTTACTGTCACTATATTGTGTACGTAATTGCTGAAAAAATTCACTAATAGTCTCACCGTTGACTTTGTCAGTATGTTGAATAACAGCCCGTGATAAATGCCCTAGTTGTATGGCGCCTATCACATTAAGTCGGGTGCGGGTGCCTGTGGTCTCGATGGCCTTATCACAGCCTTTTCTTATCCACCCTGCGGTTATTTTGGTGGCTTGCGTAGGATGCACCGCATCCATAAACAGTAAGGGCTCATCGTCATTGAGTGAGGCTTTTAGTGTTGTATAGTGTTCGATAAAGGTGGTTTGTTTATCGCTATCACACTTATGAGGTACGCCTTTAGGTTGTTTATAACTAAAACGGTATTGGTGTAGCCATTTGTTGAGCCCTGGTACGCTGTATGTAATAGTAAATGTTTTTTTGATGTAGGCAATAATTTCATGTTGGTGTAGATAGGTATGCGCCATTAAGTGGGTGATTAATTCATCGGTCTGTTGTCGTGTTAATTTGCCTGTTGAGCCGCCTCTGTTTTCGGTGAGTTTATGGTGTTGAATATAATCCAATACATGGCGTTTAATGCTGTCTTCATGTTTACGTAATGCTTGTGCTATTTGTTTCGTATTCCACCCTTCACTCAACAGTAATACGGCTTTAATTCGGTCACATTCACGTTTGTCACGACAGGATTTATGTCGTGTTTCGAGTGCTTGCTTTTCAGTGGCGCTTAGTGAAAGTGCTATCATGTCTATAGCATGATCTCTTTGCAGGAATTTGCAAGCTTTTTCTGCAGTTTCAATGATCACGGGTATATACCCAAAATACTTGAAAATGCAGGTTTCAGCAAGAGAAGAAGCCATTATATTCTAGGCATAAATCCGCAGAATGAGTCATTTATCTCCATGGATGGAGTGTATGCAAGAAATGCAGGAGCAATTTCTTGTCTCGTTTAAGGATTTATAACAACGAAGATAATGGCTTATCCTCTTGCCCTACGGGAGTTTAGCACGAATGCCAGTGCCGCGTTACAATGCTTGACAAGGACTAGTCATTGCCTTCACATTACGCCTTGCTCTGACCTTCGTGCTAAGCTCTGAAATCTGCATCTTCAAGTAATTTGGGTATACAACCTATTTTTAAATTTTATAGAGATAATGCTAGTATATACCCATGGATGATTCAATATTATGGTATATACGTGAACCTGACGGCACCGTCAAAGGTCCCTTTAGTGTATCAATAATACGTAACCAACTTTCACTACACCGTTTAAAAACTAGCGATAAAGCAAGCGAAGATCAAATCAACTGGCACCCTTTATCTCACTGGCCTGAATTTAGGGTGGTTCACAGTGAAGATACCGCTAAACAGCTTGATGAACGCGATGGATTTGACAGGCGAAATGAACAACAATCACATAAAGAAACTATTCAGCGAAGTGAAAAAGAACGAAGAATACTCGAAAGCGATGATGACATCCATCGTCGTCAAGCGCGCACCCAACTTATGCAAAAATTCAGGCAACGCAAACAATCATTCTTTTGGCCCGTATTTGCACTAGTCTCGTTGCTCATTTTAATACTCTGGCTAGGTGTATTTCGTGGTGAATCATTTCCCACGTCGCTCTCAAATTGTGATAAACCCGCCTCCAGCCATGTGAACTGGGAAAATTGCTTAAAACCAAATATAAACCTAGAAAATAAAGATCTCAGCCATGCTCAACTGCGTAATAGTCAGTTATCTCAAAGCAACTTAATGAATGCAAAATTAAGTGGTGCTAACCTTTCCTATGCTGATTTACACGCAAGCAACCTTAGCTACAGCCAAATACAAAATGCCAATTTAAAAGGTGCCAATCTACAAAATGCTGATTTAAGCTACGCCGATCTAAGCAACAGCGATTTATCCTATGCTGATCTTCGCCACGCTAATTTAGGTGGCAGTAAACTGGATAATGTACGTTTTGACCATGCTATTTGGATTGATGGGCGGGTGTGTAAAGAACACTCTATAGGACAATGTAAATTTTGATCTAATAAACGCTACCGCTCCCGAATACTCTCCTGCTTATAGCGTAATAGCGGGGCGAGGAAATACTCAATCAAACGTCGTTTGCCTGTTTTAATTTCAACTGCCACCGTCATGCCAGGGCTGAGTTTGACCATTTTATCTCCAACTTGAATATCTGTTTGATCCATGATCACCTGCGCTTTGTAAATCAACCCTAATTGCTCATCGGCAATGGCGTCATTAGACAGATGGGTGAGCGTGCCATCTATTACACCGTATTTGGTGAACGGAAAGGCATCGATTTTAATTTCAACTATTTGATTTTCTTTGACAAAACCAATATCTAAATTAGCCACCATCGCTTCTACTTCTAGAGGCTGTTGACTAGGCACAATCACCATTAATTGTTGTGCAGGCGTCACTACGCCGCCTTCGGTATGTAACACCAGTTGTTGTATTGTGCCCGATACCGGCGCTTTGAGTGTTTGGGCTTGTCGGGTGGCAGCGGCTTTAATTAATTCTTGACCTAACGCTTTATATTGCACAGTAGCCTGTTGCAATTCAGTCAACATTTGGCTATTAAAGGCTTTTTTAGTTTGTTCGATTTGGCTGGCTACTTCAGCAATGGCCGCTTTGGTTTCTTCGCTACGTTGCTCGTTAGCCTTTAAATCATGATAGGCGGTCAAGCGTTGTTGTTCTATTTCCAGGTATTGATCTTCTTGCAGGTATTGTTTTTCGCTGAGCATTCTTAATTTATCAGCACGTTTAGTCAATATCGGCAAAATAGCTTGATATTTTTGTACTTGCTGCTCAATGCTATCGCGTTCTGAGCGGTGTTTATTTTGTTGGTGTTTCAGCGTGGTGAGTTGCGATTGATGCTGTTGCCATTGTGACTGCAATAATTGTTGCTGCAAGCTATTGAGCGTTGTTGAAATGTTACTGCTATCGGATTGATTATTTTTTATCCAGTCCAGTATGGTTTCTAGTCTAATTTTATCTTGCTTTAAGGAGGTGAGTTCATCGTCAATACGCTGCTCGTCGGCAATCGCACTATCGGGTTTAAGTTCAACTAAAATATCACCCTCATTGACAACTTGCCCTTCACGCACATAAATCGTTTGGATAATGCCGGTATTTAAAGGTTGAATCACTTTAGCATGACCGCTGGTGATCACTCTACCGGGGGCGGATACTACAATATCGACTTTGCCGATTAGTGCCCAGATCACTGCCACCACAAAAAACAGCATAATCACCCAAGTGATGAGCCGCCCTAAGGGTGACGGCGGTGTATCTTGAATTTCTAATGTCGCGGGTAGGAATTCGTGTTCGGTTTGTCTTTTTTTAAATAGCATGGCGCGTTAGTCTTGATTTTGCAAATCATTGAGTTTTTTGTAAATGCCATTGTTGTTGAGCAGTTCTTTATGGCTACCTTGCTCTGCTATTTCACCTTGCTCAATGACGATAATACGGTCACAGCGCCTTACTGCACTCAGTCTATGGGCAATAATAAACACCGTTCTATCTTTACAGATAGACTTCATATTGTCTTGAATAATACGTTCTGATTCATAATCGAGTGCACTGGTGGCTTCATCAAAAATTAGAATGCGGGGCTGGGTAAGTAAGGCGCGTGCTATGGCAATACGTTGCCGTTGTCCGCCTGATAGCGTACTGCCTCGTTCACCTACGGGCGTGTCATAACCTTCAGCGAGTTCCAGGATGAATTCATGGGCACCGGCGAGCTTTGAAGCTTCAATAATGGCATCCATACTGATGCCGGGATTACTGAGTGCAATATTATCTCTAACACTGCGATTGAATAGATAGTTTTCTTGTAATACCACACCGATTTGACGGCGTAACCATGTCGGTTCAATAAGTGCTAAATCAATACCATCAATTAATATGCGACCGCTTTCAGGCGTGTATAGTCGCTGGATGAGTTTGGTTAAGGTGCTTTTGCCGGAGCCACTGCGACCCACAATACCAATGATTTCACCGGGTTTTACACTGAGATTAATATTGCGCAATACTTCCGGTAAATCGGGGCGGTATCTGAACCTTAGGCCTTCAAAGTTAACCGCACCTTCTAAATCGGGCAATGATGCTCGCCCCGGGTTATAGCCCGGTTCGGGTTGGGTGTTGAGAATATCACCCAGCCGTCTTACTGATAACCCCGCTTGTTGAAAGTCTTGCCACAGTTGCACTAGTCTTAGTATAGGGCCACTGACTCTTCCTGCCAGCATATTAAAGGCAATGAGTTGACCTACTGACAGTTCACCTTTCATTACCAGTGTTGCACCTATCCATAATATTAATACGGTGGTGACTTTATTAATAAAGCCTGCTGTTTGACCTGCAATATTGCCTAGATTCGAAGCTTTAAAGCTGGCGCCGACATAACCGGCTAATTGTTCTTCCCAACGCCGCTGCATTTGCGGTTCAACCGCCATCGCTTTTAAGGTTTCAACACCGGTGATCGATTCTACTAAAAAGGCTTGATTCTCTGCACCGCGGTTAAACTTATCATCTAAGCGTTTACGTAAGATGGGAGTGATAAGGATTGATAGAATAAGATAAAACGGAATAGCACCTAATACGATATACGTCAGTGTCGGGCTGTAGTAATACATCACTACAAAGAAAATAATAGTAAAGAATAAGTCAATCACCAAAGTTAAAGATGAACCCGTGATGAAGTTTCGAATATTTTCTAGCTCATGTACCCGTGCAATCGAATCACCAACACGACGTGCTTCAAAATAGCTGATCGGTAATGCCAATAGATGTTTAAATAATTTAGCACCCAGTGCCACATCCACCCGGGTGGTGGTGTGGGAAAACAAATAAGTACGCAAGCCGTTTAACACCACTTCAAAAAGTGATATGGCTAATAGACCAATGGCCAATACATGTAGTGTCGTCAGGGCTTTATGCACTAATACTTTATCAATGACTACTTGAAAAAACAGGGGTGTCATTAAAGCAAATAGTTGCAAGAAAAACGAGGCCACCAAGACTTCTATCAGCAGTTTTTTATATTTTAAAATAGCAGGGATAAACCAGCTAAAATCGAAGTGGCCACCTAGATTAGACAGAGATGCACGACGGGTCACTAACACAACACGACCAGACCACTGTGCCTCAAATTGGTCGCGGCTTAAACTTAATGGTGCTTGTTGCAGGGGATCGTGAATAAGCACTTTATCTGACTGTTCTTCAATGTCAGCAATCAGAAACCAGTGACCATCATGGTGTTGCCCCATCGCAGGCAAGGCGGTTTCATTGAGCTTTTGCCAGTGACTGCTATGCCCGCGTACTTTTAAACCTAAATCACGACCAGCGAGGATGATTTCTTTTTCGGTGAAGTGTTTTCCCGGATCGGCATGGGTGTGGCTAAGATGATCGGGATCGGCTGGCAAGCCATGCAGTTTGGCTAAGTTGATTAGGCAAATAAGGCCGGTATCCAGCGGGGTTTGTGTTTGTTGTTTATCTTCCATGATATTTTCTGTTAGCTAGATTTCCTTGTTTTCAATCAAATTCGTTTTATGGCTGCTTTATAAACATGATTGCGTTCACGCTTACCCACAGCAATTACCGAGATAATCAAATCATTATCGCGCACTTGATAAACTAGACGATAGCCCGCACCACGTAGTTTTATCTTGTAACAGTCCGTCATACCATTAAGCCGTGCACTTTCAATTTTTGGCTGTTTAATACGTTCAATTAGTTTCTTTTTAAATTGCTTGCGGATCGTTGCATCTAAAGCATCCCATTCTTTTTTAGCTGGTTTTTTAAAGACCAGCTCATAATGCATCTAGGGCTACCTTTATTTCAGGCTCATCTCTTCGTGCCCGCACGATTTCTGCTAACTCCATATCTTCCAATTTATCCAACAACGCTTCATAGGCTTCTGCCGGGATCGCATAAAACACAGGTTTATTTCGATTCAGAATCGCTATGGGCAAGCCTTCACCTTGTTCAATCACTGACATGGGGTTCTTTTTTAACTCAGAAATCCCTGCACTAATATCTGCCAAAATAGGATATGTAGCACTCATAACTATACCTTAAACAGTCTTTTAATAGGTCTTATAATAGTCTATTCCTACCTTAATTGCAAACCGACCCTGTCACTCCCGTGTACTTTCTCACCCCGTCACTCCCGCATATTTTAAGCGGGAGTCCAGCCTACTAGCCTTAAGATCCCAGCTAAAAAGCTTACCGGGTTGACGAAAAACGAGCTGAGTTCTCTATTAGTTTTTTATGATGACAGCATGTATCATTACCCCCAACTTGCCGCAATCACCGGCACTATTTCATCTTTGATTTGGCCAGTCAGATCCATCGTACCCGGTGCTGGGACATTAAAGCTCGCCATCGCTTGTACTAACTGGTCAAGTTGGTTATTCATCAAGGCTTGTCCATTGCCAAGTTGAATGCTATCCAGTTTATGGCTGTCATTGGCATACCAGTTTTTAATGGTGACATCATCGCCACTATTATAAACGGTAATTTTCAAGTCATTAACCGCGCGTTCAAACCATAAGTCATCGGCTTCGATGCCTTGGCCAAATTGCAAAGTGTCGGTACTTGTTGCATGGTCAGCTGCAAAGTTACGTATGGTGTCATGGCCATCGCCTGCATTCATTAGATAGGTATCATCTCCGGCACCACCGCTGAGCTTGTCATTACCGGTGCCGCCGTTTAGGATGTCACTGCCTGAGCTTCCCCATAACACATCATTGCCGGCTTCACCATTAAGTTCAACATCACCATAATTATGAATGGGGCTGGTCAAATCAATAATATCATCGCCTGCGCCCATATTAAATCGTTCAATATTTTGTACTCTTGGGCCGCTACCATTGGGTAGTGGGCTGAAGGTATCATGCAAGAAGATGGCATCACTGCCATCGGTGCCTTGAACAGTGTCAAAGCCTTGTCCGCCATCAAATAAATCATGACTACGTTGCATGGCAGTGATGCGAACGCGTTCTCGTGTACCTCGATTGCCAGGGCTACCGGCATTATAGGCGATAAATCGGCTTGACCAGCGGGCATCATCCGACACCACCAAGGTATCATTACCCGCACCGCCTTGTAGCCAGTCACTGCCTGCGCCGGCAATTAGGGTGTCGTTGCCTGCTCCACCGATAAGCACATCATCACCGTCTCCGCTGTTAATCACATCGGCATAGTTGGTGCCAGTAAGGGTTTCATTCCCTGTTCCGCCTATAATGTCGGGGTTGATATCGTTAATGGTTAAGGCAAAGCTAGTATCTGCCGTTAGGCCTCCATTGTCTGTCGCGGTTATCTTAAATTCATATACACCTGATACATCTAATGGTGGTGTACCAGAAAAGGTTTGGGTTAACGCATCGAAGCTTAACCAGCTTGGTAGGACGCTGCCATCTGCTAATGTGGCTAATAAGCTTAAGCTGTCATTTGCATCAACATCAGTAAAGGTATCAATAGGAAGTTGATAGCTAAATAAACTGTCTTCATCAATGAACTGGTCAACCAAGCTTGTCGTCACTGTAGGGGCATCATTGACATTATTAATGGTTAAAGCAAAGGTGTCACTAGCAGTTAAACCACCGTTATCCGTTGCAGTGACCTTAATATCTAATAGACCTACTTGGTCATTATCAGGTGTGCCTGAGAATGTTTGCGTAATAGCATCAAAACTTAACCAGCTTGGTAAAGTTCCGCCATCAGCTAGTAAGGCAGTGAACGTTAAACTATCGCCAACATCACTATCCGTAAATGTATCTACGGGTAAGGTGAAGGTGAAAAGCGAATCTTCGTCGCTGATTTGATCATTAATGGCTTGGCTTAGTTCTGGGGCAGCATTATTAGAGCCTAAGAAGTTATAGTTTAGGCGTTTACCGACTATATCCCGATCATAATTATTAGCATTTACACCTTGCCATGTAACAAATATTTCACCCGGTCTAGTTTCGACCAACTCAGCTTTTCCACCGAAGACAATGGGATCACCACTGGCATTTTCTAAACCTGAGCTACTTATTTGAAATTTACGTTCAACCAAGTTTCCGTCAATGTCATAACGCTTTCCAAAACTATTATTTGCTCCTGTCCATTCAATTATGTAGCTACCATCACTTAATGACAGGACAGAGGGTTCGCTTCCGCCGCTGGTGACTTTGAATGAATCTTCAAAGATTAATGAACTGTTTCCCATGTCATCTGTTGAATATTGAAATCGCTTTGCAAAAATACCATCGTGTGTAAATGCACCGCCGTAGCCAGCACCACCTTCCCACACAACAATATATTCATCGTTTGCTAGTTGAGTTACTGAAAACTCTGATTGATCTGGACGGAAATAACGATTGCTAATCCCAGTAGCAGATCCGCTTCCAAATTCAGCTAAGTTATCCTGAGAAATCTGCCCTCCATTATAAGGATCTTTATAAATGTGTGATGCATCTAGCGCATAGACATCCGTCAGTCCAGCGTCACCGTAACCAGCAGGAACCCAGTAGAAAGAGGCAAAACTACCATCATTGAGAGCGATTAAATGCTGATCGGCAAGTTCATCATAATAACCATAAGCTTCATGGCCGTCCTCACTACTATTATAGAAATCATTAAAAACAGCTAAACTATTAATATTTCCGAGGTAAGGTTCTGAAATCGGAGCAGGTGATAGTGTTTGCCCTGAAACATCATATAGCCTACTAAACTGATGATATTGAACATAGGTTTCACTGCCACCAAAATAGTTCTTTTCACTTTGCCGTTCCGTCCATGTCACTAAAAAACCATCTGCATTGCTGGCAATAGTCGGCGAGCTAGCACGAGGTAATAATGGGCCATCCGATCCTGTTCCACCAAAATCGCCACCGGCTGCTTCAATTTCATCCCCTAATTGATCATCAAAATGGTGATACCCATCTGCCGAGATAAGAAATTTATCTCCCATCGCAATACCCGCGTCATACCGTTGACCATAAATTCCTTTTTCACCATAAACCGACTCACCACTCCACACGATAACAATACTGCCATCATCTAACGCTGTGGTAGATACTGGCTCATTTAAGCCATAGTCTTGTATCGTTATTTGCCCACCAAGTGGCTGACCATTTTCATCATACATTTGCCCAGCAATACCATTGTAATTTATCCATTGAACGAATGAGCCACCGTTTGCTAGGGCAGTAATTGAAGGTGTGCTGTAGTCTGTTGATATAATAAATTCACCGCCCAACTTAATCTCAGGTGCAATGGTGAATGAAAAGCTCACAGGGGTAGAGCTTAAGCCGCCTGCATCAGTGGCAGTGATCTGTATATTTTGTTGTGATGCAGCACTAATTGGAGGCATGCCACTAAACTGCCAAGTTTGACTGTCAAAGCTCAGCCATTCAGGTAACTCACTACCATCAATTAAGGTTGCAGTGAATGTCAGTGCATCACCTTCTAAGTCAGTGAATACATTATCAGGAATCGTAAAATCAAATGCTTGGTTAAAATCAACATGTTGCTCATCCATTGTCGAGGTGATAACGGGTGCAAAATTAAATCTTTCACCATTAACAAACTGTAGAATATCCGCCTGATCTGCTTTTCTACCGTGAGAAAATTCAAAGAATTCTATTTTGCGTGGGGAAATAATGTTATAGCTTGAATCAAACGCAGAATCAAACCAGCCTTTAATCGTGACACTATTATGATTGTCGATATGTATAATAATGTCATTTTCTAGTGTGCCTGTTCCACGCTGAGCTGTTAGTTGTGTTGGGTCAATTTGATCTCCAAACACCAGCGTGTCAATTCCATTCTTAGTTTGATTAAACCCACCAACACGTCTATTGTCATTAATGGTGTCATGACCGTCACCCAAGTTGAACTGATAGATATCATTGCCTTTGTTGCCATACAGGAAATCATCGCCTAACCCACCATGCAAGATATCATTACCTATCGTACCCTGAATAATCTGCCCAACACGGCTAAGCATTTGTTCGCCTGTTAAGCTGCTACCATCAAAAAACTCTACTCGTTCAATTTGACTGCTTGGTTTGCTAAAGCCATCCTTAATAAGGATAAAATCATCGCTATCTTTCATCTCAAGCACTAAGTCGTTACCACTTTTGACAAATTTTATTTTGTGTAAGTCAATCCCCTCAGCAAATTTAATGGTATCACTACCTTTAGAATCATCGATCACATCCTGACCATCACCTACAGCATAATAATAGGTATCATTACCTGTTCCACCTAAAAGCCGATCATTACCTTTTCCACCCGTGATTTGGTCATCACCCGCTTGTGCAATAATGATTTCAGGCCCTGTTGTGCCGTTTATAATATCGTCACCAGCTGTGCCTGTAATTTTATTACCTTCTAGTAATTTTAGTGCAATAAAGTCATGATCCCAAACCGTACCACCTGAAAATTCAATTTTCTCTATTGGCTTGTCAGTGCCCCAGTTTTGAATATTGATTCGATCGCCGGTAGTAGGGTTAAGCAAGATCAAAAAGCCATCACTACTGAGTGTTACGTTGATATCATTTGGATCAATATCGAGCAGGCGTAAAATGTCATTATTACCTGATTTATCAAAGATCGTATCAACACCATCGCCAGTTGAATACACATAGGTGTCATTACCATGACCACCAAGAAGACTGTCATTGCCTCGGCCACCTTCTAATACATCGTCACCTGAAAAAGTATTCGCGGCATCGTCACCATAGAGCCAATCATTACCCGCTTGTCCGTAGAGGTAGTCATCACCCTCTTCCCCAAGGAGTTGATCAGCTTCGCTGCCACCATAGAGTATGTCATTATCTTCGCCACCGTTAAGCCGATCTTCTCCCTGACCACCCTGCAGTACGTCATTGCCTTTGAGGCCAAACAATAGGTCATTATCATTGCCACCCAATAATACATCGTGACTGTTTGAGCCTTCTAGGTAGTCTTTACCAGCGCCGCCATCAAGCATAACGCCTGCGTCATCACTAGGATTAAAAGGATCACTCACCATTGCACCATAGCCTGATACAGAGCCCCATGCGTCGCTGGGGCTATAGCGGTTTTTATAGCTTAGGCTGTCTATTATCTTGCCATTGACCAGATTGGCTGTAAAACGAAACTGGATATCATTAAATCGTTCTGAGTCGCCAATTACTGTCCCTAAGTCAAACTGAAAGCCTGCCCAGGGATCGTTGTTATATTTTTCTTCACTGCCGCCTGAGCCAAAACCACCGCCCGATCCAGGTGCAGGATTAAACACGCTGATCATATCTCGCCAGATAAGATGTTTGGTGTCGTCGTCTGCACCACTTGCATTAAAATGATAGTAGGAGGTGGCGATTAAGGCGTCGTCACCATCGCCACCAAAGGCAATGCCGCCGCCATCAATGCCGGTGATCAGATCTCGGCCTTTTCCACCATAACTATATTTTTTACCACGTCCGGCATAGATTAAGTCACTGCCGTCTCCACCTTCCAGTGTGTAATAGTTTTGGCTTGTGGTGTCATTGCTAAAGATCATGTCGCGACCTTTACCGCCTTTGATATTTTCGTTGGTTTTTCTTAAATAGAGATTGCCTGTGAAACTGATGCCACTGCCGTTATCATTGCCATGAGTCAGGCTAAGCCCAAAGTCATTTTGGTTGAAGTTTTCGATAAGGATTTTATCGGCGCCATTGATATTACCACCACTGGCAATATCAATAACCAATAAGCCTTCAGCTGAGAGGGTGTAGCGGTTTTGATGCTCATCGGTATAAACAGCTTGTTGGCCGTTAATGGCGGTGATATCACCACCTAATGTTTTACTGTTAACCTTGAGTTTGTCCCCCACACCAGTATCTTTAATAAAGTTGATACCGTCGCCGCTGTTAATATAATAGCTGTCGCTGCCCGTGCCGCCAATCAGGGTGTCATTGCCGGTGCCTGCGTAGAGGTGGTCGTTGCCTTTGCCACCTTTTAGGGTGTCGTTACCTGATCCGCCATAAAGGGTATCAACTTCTGTACCACCAAGTAATGTATCATTTTCACTTCCACCGTAAAGCGTATCATTTCCTTGACCACCTTCTAAATAATCATCACCAGCCATACCGTGAAGAGTATCTATTCCACCGCCTCCGTAAAGCCGATCAGGTTTAGATAAGCCTTCTATGGTTTCACCTTGTTCACTACCAAATTTAATTTGTTGATAAGGTAACGCGAGTCCTTCACCATCAATATTAAGTCTAAGCGGTGAACCTGAATTCAGTATGCTGTAGTCGGTATAGTGGAAGTTGCCTTTAAATCCGTTTGTGTCTGCAAAATCATCGGGATTTAGATATTCACTGTAGTCGGTGTCTGTGCTGTCATATTTTATTTTCCACGCTAGCATGTCTGCTCTATCTTGCAGATAGTGGTCGCTGAAGTGTTCTATATTAAGTTCACCGGCATTATTATGCTGGCTGTATAAATTAACATTGCCGGTTATCGCAAACGGATTTAGATTGACAAGTGCATAGCGGTAGGCAAAGCCTTCGGCACTGTCAAGGTGGGACGAATCCGACAGGCTGTTGACATCGACTAGTTGTAGGTTTTGATATTGGGGTTTGAGTTGTGGGATATCTTTATAGGGTTCAACATAAATCGTTTCTTCAATAAGGTTAAGTCGTGCATACAGCTCTTCACGATTATCAATGCCAATATCTGTGCCGACGTTTAATAAACTGCCTACTGCATTAACAATATTTTCTAGGCTACTTTCTCGTTTATTGCTGGCCTGTTCAAATAATGGCTGTAGTTGGGCAATCGCTACTGCGGGTTCTTTTTGGGCAAGCGCAACATCTAAACTAAAAAGTAAATTATACACCGCCAAACTATCTGTCATTTGACCAGAACCATGGCCAACCGTATTACCTAATAATGTTTTTTGTTCAATAAACACGCCTTCATGGCCACCTTGCTGCACCAGGCCAAAAGCAATGTTTTGGGTTACAAATTCTAGGTTTTTATCACCATATAAATTAAGGTTACGTGAGGGATCGAAACCAGGGTCTGCCCCACCTAACAGACCAAATACATTCCTAATATTAAGCTCTGCATCCCCGCCTAGACCCGGTGTAGAGCCGGTGGCAAACCCAGCGCCGTTAATGGTAATAGCATTAACACCTTGAACCAATCTAGTTAATGCTGTGGCTAGGTGACCACCAAGAGAGTGGCCTGTCGTGCTAGCCAATTGTGCTACGGTTAAGGGTGTATTAAAAATACCGGTATAATGTGGATCGTTCGGGGCTGGGAAGATCGACTCAAAAACACGTACTCTCTCAAACAAAGGATTGTTGTCAATGACAATATCATCTCTTGCATAAAGTTGAGCAATAAATACTGCCGCTGTCATATTAAAATCTAATACGTATTGACCTGCCTTGGCTAAGGCTAACCCCGCTGTTAAAGCTAAATCAGTCTCTAATTTAAGACCGATAAAACTATCGCCTTTAGCTGTCGTTAATCTGCCCCAATAATTCCACATATCAAGAACTTGGTCGATAGCAATACCATCAAGCGCAATATCTGAACCATCGGCAACAAATAAATCTTTGGATCCAGCCGTACCTCGTATTCCCAGCACATAAGGTTGGGCGGCATTAGGATCGGTACTTTTAAATAAGGTGGCGGAAAAGCCCGAATCGGTATCAGGCTGATGACTCACCACTTGCCAATGCTTAATAAAATAGTCAGCTTGGGAAGGCGAGAAGCCTTTTTCAGGATCGTCAGCTTCGCCGTCTTTATTGCCGATGCGTTGTAGGGCAGTTTTGACATCACTGCTGTTACTAATTTTGCTAAAGTCAGCATAGGCAGCTTCTGCCATTAATGCATGCTCAAATAACGTCTTTGTATCCATTATTTATACTCCTTTATTGAATATTTAAAGTGTGATTTTAATTTGTTGAATTGATACCCTGTAGGTGGTGAACCCTTACCAATCCATTCATAAGCATTTTTATCTTCTCGGTAGACTATAGTCCCATAACTCCGCTCACACGATCTAGCCTCAAACCAAAACTTATAATCACTCACTTTATTTGCATTATATAAACGGCCTACGCTGGCGCTAAAATCAATATATTGTGCCAATACCTCGCCTGTTTCGGTGTCAATAATGCGTTCATCTGTTTTGCGCACGACATTCCAAATCTTGGTGTAAGTCGTGTCCCATGCAAAACGCTGATTGAGTTGATAGCGTGTGGTTTTATCTGTTTTTGTTGATGGGCTATTTTTAATGGGGATCAACGTGTCTGCCACCCCGGGGTTTTCCTGCTTCCATTGCTCTAATGTTTTATAAACCGTAAACCCTGCATTGTTTTTACATTGATAGGCATGAACCGCATAAACAGGGATCAAATCCCAAAACACCAAGTTATACATAATAAGCGCGGCTAATAATCCACCGTGCCAGCGTTTATAACCACGTCGTTGTGCTTGTGTTCTGCCAATACCAATCACCTTGATGCTAATGATTAGGTAAATAACAAAAACACCTATAAACAATAAAGCTATCATGGTTATGCCGCCTCAGCTAAGTGTTCATCTATCAGTGCGGCATGATTTTTGGTAGTTCTGGGGGCACAATACTTAATTATCTTTGCCACGGACGAGTTAAAATTGTAAATATGATAAGCGAAGGTGCTCCCTATTTTATGAGTTCTGGGGACACAATGAGTTCTGGGGACACAATACTTAATTATGCTCAGCGATAACAGCTGTAGAATGCTGTTCATTTTATAGCGGCTTGTATTGCCCATATTTATTTTTGATTTTTCCATTTTTCCTTTTCCTTGTGTGATGTCAGTCACGCTTTCGAAAAGTAGCATTATTTAAGCCGCTAGTCTAGTGATAATTTCATGAAACAATAGGGGGCAGATTGAAGCTCCCCTAGTTTAACGGACACTTTAAATAGGCGACAATATCGCTTAAGGAGGATCCAGTGACAAATAAAAGAAAATCGTATAACAGAATAGGGCACCAGAATAGGGGACAGACCACCATTAACTGCTAAGGCAGTTGTTTTGTGGTGCTTTATTTGAGTTCTGTGCTGATGCTTTATCCAAGCTATAAATAGTGAGCCGTGTCACATTTATAATCTGAGTATAGTGCTATTTTTAGATTAAATGCAATAGGGTTTTCACTTGCTGTTCCTGCTTTTTTTAACGGGTCGGCCAGGCTCTCCCCGCCATGTACGCTGCCCTATTGTCTTCGCTATTTGTTGCTGAAAACGCTCGGTTCCTAGCACATATCCTCCATTGCTGGCTTGTCTGATCTGGTCGATTAAGCTCGGCTCAATTTGATGCTGGAATAATTCACGATAAGCGTGTCGCCTCTGCTGATAGCTTGCTCCAAGTTGTTTGTAGAGTGGGTGAGGTGTAATAAGTGGATTGTTTTGTCCTTGCCCATTATAACGATAACTTGACCAAGGATAATCGGCGGGATGATTGACCATGTCTGCTCGCACAGGGTTCAGTTCAATATAACGATGGCAAGCCAAAAAGTAATCTTCTTCACCGACGATGCAGGATCGAAATCGCCCTTCCCATAAGGTGCCACTACGCTGATAAGTTCGATTGATATATTGAACATAGCGTTGCCCTAGCTGTTTCATAACTTGTGATGCTCCTTCTGCTGTTTCAGGCGTAAGCAACAGGTGAACGTGATTCGTCATGAGAACATAGGCATGGAGAGAGACTTTATGCTTATTGCAAGCTTGATGGAGATGGTCGAGATAGAATTGATGATCTTCATCTGCAAAAAAGCAGGCTGTTCTATTGTTACCTCGCTGGATGATATGTAAAGGTATTCCAGCAAGTTTTAGTCTAGGGCGTCTTGGCATTTTTGCTTCCTTCCTTAAGTTGCAACCTAACTATAACATTAAAGGTGGTCTGTCCCCTATTACTCTTCGGTCAGCTGCGATTTTTTGTTAGCTGTTATCCCCACTTTGTTTCTAGTTGCCTATGTTCACTTGCGCAGTCTCTGAGATATAAATTTATTAAGCTCTGATAGGGAATACCCTTTGTATCAGCCATTTCTTTGAAATAAGAAATAGTATCCTCATCAATTCGGATAGTAATTTGTTTTTTTAACCGTTTTGCATAAGGGTTTTTTACAGATTTTGAAAAATCATAAGATTCACGCATAGCTACCACCTTCATACTGTTTTATTTCCTGTTTATCAGCTTTTCGTGCCGAAATGATACGGATAATATTTAGGTCTCTTTCGCAGTGACAAACTGTTAATAGTTTTGTCTGTGAGCTGAGACCCATAAGAATAAAGCGTTCTTCACCTTCTGAGCTATCAGGATCAGGAATTAGCCGAGCTAACTCATCCATAAAAACAGTTTTAGCTTCTTCAAATGAAACACCATGCTTTTTCTGGTTTAAGGTGTTTTTATTATCGTCCCACTCGAATTTTAAACTATCCATGCACTAAATATAATTATATTGTAGTTATAAGTCAAGATGGATGTTTGAAATAGCTTACGTTTCTTGATGGCTTTACGAATAAGGGTGAATTCACCCTGTTATCTCTCGCCGGGACTTTTCAAAACGCGTTAATGCAATGTTTGTGGCACAGCTAAAGTGAACGCAGGGATATCAACTTCAAATTGTTCACCATCATCGTCGATCATCATATAATGGCCTTGCATCATGCCTACCGGAGTATCTAGCATTGCAGCGCTGGTGTAGGTGAACTCTTGTTCTGGCGCTAGATAGGGATGCTGACCTACCACGCCATCACCTTCTATTTCTTGTTCGGTGCCGTTACCACCGGTTATTTTCCAATAACGTGATAATAATCGGGCTGCATTATTGCCTGAATTTTTTATTGTTATTGTGTAGGAAAATACATAACGCTCATTTTCGGGCTCAGATTTATTGACTAGATAATTCGTTTGAATATTAATTGAAATTTTATTGTTATTTTCTGTTGTCATATATTTATTATACTTGATATTGACGTGCTAATAAGCCTGCACCTAATAAACCTACTTTGGGTTGCAAAATTAGTCGAACAGGAATTTTATGTATGAGCTTAGCCATCTTACCTTTAGCTAAAAATGCCGTTAAAAAAGGTCCTTCAATAAAACGTTGCACATTTTTCGCAGCAATGCCGCCAGCGATATATAAACCCGCCATGGGTAACACGGTTAGCGCCAAATTACCGGCTTGTGCGCCGTAAATTTTGATAAATAGGTCTAAGGCTTGTTCTGCAATTTCATCGGTCTGTTCAAGGGCAAACTGGCTGATTACGGCGGCGGCATCACCGCTTTTCATTGCTTGGCGTAGTTCAGTATTTTCAATATAATCTTGGTAGATTAATAAAAACTCATAAATAGTAACCAGTCCATCACCTGACACAATACGTTCATACGATACGTGACTGAATTGTTCTAAAACATGTTCAAGTAGTGCAAGTTGTAAATTATCTGTCGGTGCAAAGTCAGCATGGCCACCTTCTGTCGCCAGTACCCGCCAGCCTTTGTCTTCTGGCAACATTATAGCTTGCCCTAAACCTGTTCCTGCACCAATCACCGCTCTAGGCGCATGTTCATTTGGCTCACCTTGTTGTAGGGTGATAATTTCATCATCAGTAAGGCAGGAAATACCGTGTGCTACCGCTACAAAGTCATTGCATAAATGAACATGTTCTATAGTAAACTGCTCCGCTAATTTATCAGCATTAATCTGCCACGGTAGATTAGTAATGCTGGCATTTCGTCCTGATACCGGCCCTGCAACAGCAAAACAGGCGCTATCAACTGTACTGTTTTTAATTTCATCTTCGTTCAAAAATGCCGCCACGGCCGCATCAAAACCAGAAAACTTCTCGCTCACATATTCTTTCTCAAGCACCACTTCATTTTGATCGGTGATAAGCTGGAATAAGATTTTAGTGCCGCCCAAATCAGCGGCTAAAAAGTGCTTCATTAATTACTGGCCAGCCGCCGCTTTATCCATAAACCAATAATATTCGCCTTGTGGCGCTAAGCGTTGCACAGGCAAACCTTCAACTGCATCAGTAGTAATATCTTTAATTATTGGCGCTTTAGCTTCGCCACCAATAAACACAATAACTTGTCGTGCTGAATTAATTGTCGGATAGGTCATGGTTACGCGCCATGAATCAAATTTTTCTACATACAAGCCGGTTGTTAATGTATCGGTCACATCCAATGCCGGTGTGCCGGGGAATAGTGAGGCAATATGACCATCTGGACCTAAGCCTAATAAGACTAAATCTAAAGGCTCACCCTGTAATGTTTCCGTCATAGTTATAGCATAACTTATTGCCACATCAGCGGCATCACCTAGCTCGGTCGGCATACGATGGACATGTTGTTGTGGAATTGGCAGATGATCGATCATCGCTTCGCGTGCCATTTTAAAATTGCTGTCATCATGTGTGGGTAGCACACAACGTTCATCACCAAAGAATAAATGCACTCGTGACCAATCTATTTGTTCAAGATAAGGTGATGTGGCTAGTTTTTGATACAAACCTTTTGGCGTTGAACCACCAGCAAGTGCGACATGAAACACACCTCGTTTTGCAATGGCGGCACGTGCGGATGTGACAAATTGCTCTGTTGCAGCTTCTATTAAACTGGCACCATCAGCCATGATTTTTTGCTTGGCTTTCATTTCTATTCCTTAAAATTAATAATTTAAGGGAAATGATAAAGCCTGACAGCTTAAAAGACCACAACTAATCCTCAATATTTTACCCAGTCAAGCTGAGCAATGAAACCTACATTTGCAAATTGTTTGGATGTAGCCCTCCCCAGCATGGGAGGGCTTTTAGTTTTCGATACGTTCAGTTACTACTGCAATTTCATTGATCACGGGTATATACCCGTAATCCTTCAATTTGCAGATTCTAGCCGTTGAAAGTTATCATTAATTGTACTGTTTAATGAGTCTGCTATTTCGGGCAA
>NVVW01000005.1 GCA_002733505.1 Methylophaga sp.
TTGCCCGAAATAGCAGACTCATTAAACAGTACAATTAATGATAACTTTCAACGGCTAGAATCTGCAAATTGAAGGATTACGGGTATATACCCGTGATCATTGGAATTGCCACTAAAACATGCAAAACGACAAATAATTCCCGTTCGAGTGACTTAACGATTACCTGAACGTTCATTTCCACCGCTACGTCGCCGACTATTTCTAGCGCGATTACCGGCATTATGGCCTTGAGCATTTTCACCTGAACGCTGACCATCTCGATGGCCTGATTTTGGTTTCTTCGGCTTTTTAATGCGTGGTGGGCGCTTGCTTAGATTTGATTCAGGCAGTGCATTAACCGGTTCAAAGTCATCGACTACTTTGCGATCTATTATTTGACCTATCAAGCGCTCAATATCTGATAATTGCTTAAATTCATCGGCACTCACTAATGACACGGCTTGCCCGCTCGCCCCTGCTCGCCCTGTACGACCAATACGGTGTATATAATCTTCAGGCACATTCGGTAAATCAAAATTCACCACATGGGGAAGCTGATCTATATCCAAGCCACGTGCTGCAATATCTGTAGCAACTAAAATCTGGATTTTGCCATTTTTGAAATTGGCCAATGCACGTGTGCGTGCCCCTTGGCTTTTATTGCCATGAATTGCGGAGGCGCTTAAGCCCACTTTCGCCAATTGTGTTGTTAGTTTATTGGCACCATGTTTGGTTCGACTGAAAACCAATACTTGATTCCACTGCTTGCCATTAATTAGCTCAATCAATAAAGCCGTTTTTTGCTTTTTATCAACAGAATAAATCCACTGTTCCACTGCTTCGACCGTGGTATTTCGTGGCGTAACTGAAATCTCAACAGGATTATTCACCAAGCCTTTGGCAAGTCTACGAATATCATCCGAAAAGGTAGCCGAAAATAGTAAGTTCTGACGTTGTTTAGGCAACAGCGCTAAAATTTTCTTAATATCATTGATAAAGCCCATATCTAACATACGATCTGCTTCATCTAATACCAAAATTTCTAGCTGCTTAAAGCGTATTGCATTTTGATTATAAAGATCTAATAATCTCCCTGGTGTTGCGACTAACACATCGACACCCCGACGTAGCTTTATCATCTGTGGGTTTATTTTTACCCCGCCGAACACAACAGTAGAACTCAACGGTAAATATTTACCGTAAGTAGCCACACTCTCACCAATCTGAGCTGCTAATTCACGTGTTGGCGTGATAATCAGAACTCGAGCTTGATTTGCTCTGGCTCGCTGACCTTTAGACAATAATTCTAGTATCGGTAGTGTAAATCCAGCCGTTTTACCTGTGCCGGTTTGCGCAGCAGCCATTACGTCTTTACCTTCTAACACAGCGGGAATAGCTTGTTGTTGAATGGGCGATGGTGTGTCGTAACCTTGTTCTGCAACTGCTTTAAGAATAGATTCAGACAAACCTAAAGAACTAAAACTCATATATAAAACTCATTAATACTGGGGATAAAGGCAGCAACTTTAACCGTTAGAAAATAACAACTCTAGTTAATGATTCACCTTTTGAAGGAGTGCAGTTT
Source organism: Methylophaga sp. (assembly GCA_002733505.1). Taxonomy (GTDB): domain Bacteria; phylum Pseudomonadota; class Gammaproteobacteria; order Nitrosococcales; family Methylophagaceae. The sequence continues at coordinate 1,565 of NVVW01000005.1, forward strand.
ACAGGATATGATTAGCTATCGCTAGGATTTGATGATTGGTGTATTATTAAATATCAAAAACCATACCGGAGATATATACCCAAAATACTTGAAGATGCAGGTTTCAGAGTTTAGCACGAAGGTCAGAACAAGGCGCAATGTGAAGGCAATGACTAGTCCTTGTCGAGCATTGTAACGCAGTGCTGGCATTCGTGCTAAGCTCCTGTAGGGCAAGAGGATAAGCCATTATCTTCGTCGTTATAAAACTTAGCATTAGAACGACTAATCCCTGCGTTTTATGCCTAGAATATAATGGCTTCTTCTCTTGCTGAAACCTGCATCTTCAAGTAATTTGGGTATATCATGGCAAACGAAGGCTACCATGAACCCATTAACGAATTAACAGATCAAACTCGAGATATGATCGCTGATGGAAGAATTAGAAGCGGTGGACTGGTACAATCAACGTGTTGATGCTTGTAAAGACAATGAATTAAAAGCTATTCTTGCCCACAACCGCGATGAGGAAAAAGAACACGCGGCAATGGTGCTAGAATGGATCCGCCGTAAAGATCCTTCTTTTGATAAAGAGTTAAAAGATTATCTATTTACTGATAAACCAATAGCCCACACATAACACTCAAAAAGAGCCCTTATGCATATTGTCCTCGCTTTACTTGGCTCCATTGCCACTATTTTGATGATACTAAGTAGACTTGCTGATGCAGGCATTGATCTCGGTGGTCTAAATCCTTTTTTATGGAATCGTCGGCGTAAATGGCAAAAAAAATATGACGGTAATCCCTTATTCAAAATAGATAATCCGATGGATGCAACCGCATTACTTATGGTTGCCACCGCTAAAGCAGATGGCGATATGAGCAGAGAAGACAAGGCTTTATTGCTTAAGCTATTTGAAACCGAACTTAATTTATCTAAAAAAGATGCAGCTGGCTTGCTAATTTCAAGTGCTCATCTATTAGGCAACGGGCAAGAACTAAGCAATAGTGTAAATAGCTTCCTTGAACCCAGCAAAGCAGCGTTTTCAGATCTACAAGCCAATTCAGCTATAGCGTTAGTGACTAAAATAGCAGGCGATCCAAGTTCGATGCATGAAAATGTTAGGGATTTATTACAACAAGTTAAAAAAGAACTGACTCCACAAACGCCAGATGAAAATAAAACGTGGTAGCAAGTGAACCTTACTTTAACAAGCCTCGAATATTTGACAGATGTGCTTTGCCGCGTTGTTTACGTTCTTCTGGGTCAACTTTTGTTCTTTCCGTTGTCCAAATTAAATCTTCGGCTGGTAGCTCACGTAAAAAACGGCTTTCTACACAATCTACTTTTTCGCCGTAGCGTTTTCGAGTATTGGCAAGGGTAAAAACCAAAGTACGTTGGGCACGAGTAATGCCTACATAAGCTAGGCGCCGTTCTTCTTCGATATTTTCTTCTTCAATGCTGGTGCGGTGTGGCAAAATTTCTTCTTCCATTCCGATAATAAAAACATGTGGGAACTCTAAGCCTTTAGCAGCATGTAATGTCATTAAACTTACTGCGTCTTCTTGGTTTTCTTCGGCTTGCCTTTCTAGCAAATCCATTAACGTTAATCTAGCGGCGATATCACCAATATTATTCTGTTCACTATCTTTATCGACTATTCGCTTGATCCACACCTGCAGTTCTTCGACATTTTCCATGCGCCTGATCGCTTTATCAGCATCACCAGTCACTTCTTCTAACCAGCCGCGATAATCAATTTCTTCAATCATATCGCGGATGGTTTCTAATAAATCGCCCCGGTCTGCACGATCTGCAATATCGACTAACCAATTACTAAATTTTTCTACACGTTGCATGGCTTGTGCTGATAATTGCTCAGCTAATCCTAATTCAAAACAAGCCGCAAACATGCTGCATTTACGTTTGGCCGCATAATTACCAATTTTCTGTAGTGTGCTGGCACCAATACCTCGGCGCGGCGTATTAATCACCCTTAAAAAAGCATTATCATCATCTTGATTGGCCAATAAGCGCAAATACGCCATAATATCTTTGACTTCAACCCGTGAGAAAAAAGAAGTGCCGCCTGTTAACACATAGGGCACATTATGCTCACGCAGAATTTTTTCAATAGGTCGAGAAAGATGATTGCTTCGATATAAAATCGCATAATCTCTGTGATCAGCATTATGCTTTAGCTTGTGATAAAGCAGCTCTGAAACCACTTTTTCTGATTCATGAAAATCATCACGGCAGGCAATCACCCGAATAGGATCACCTTCGCCGCGTGCGCTCCACAGCTTTTTTTCAATGATATGAGGGTTATTACTAATCAGCTGATTAGCAGCGCGTAATATCCGCCCCATCGACCGATAATTCTGTTCTAATTTAATCACTTTAAGGCGTGGGAAATCTTGTTGTAATAAATTTAAGTTTTCCGGGTTGGCCCCTCGCCACGAATATACCGATTGATCATCATCGCCGACCACGGTCAAGGCTTCACGAATTCCGACCAGTTGTTTCACCAGTTCATATTGGCAACCATTGGTATCTTGGTATTCATCCACCAGCAAATAGTGAATACGTGCCTGCCACTTTTTTAATACTTCGGAATGTTCGCGAAACAATAAAACAGGCTTGAGGATCAGATCATCAAAATCAACGGCATTATAGGCTTGCAAAGCTTCTACATAACGCTGATATACTTTAGCCGCTGCCACTTGCTGACCCTCTTCTGCTATTTGCATCGCCTGAGCTGGCATAATCAGCTTATTTTTCCACTGCGATATTTGCCACTGACATTGCTCGGCATGTTCACTATCTGCAGCAAAGTCCTTGCCCATTAAATCACGTAATACAGCCAATGTATCGTGGGCATCAAATATTGAAAAACCTTCACGGTAGCCAAGATGTGCATACTCTTTACGCAGAATAGTTAAGCCTAGATTATGAAAAGTCGACACCATCAGACCTCGTGCCGATGTGCCGCGTGATGTCATTAACTGCGTGACACGGCTTTTCATTTCACGCGCTGCTTTATTGGTAAAGGTGACCGCCACAATATTGCGAGGGGCAAGACCACATTGTTCGATTAAATAAGCGATCTTACGGGTGATTACCCGTGTTTTACCACTGCCCGCACCGGCGATAACTAATAAAGGTCCATCAATATGCCGAGCGGCTTCCCGCTGCTCGGGGTTTAAATCTTGCATTAACGCGTGATGGTATCTAAGCGACGATAGCCAATGGCTTCACTCAAATGAGCTGTTTGAATTTGCTCCGAACTTGCTAAATCAGCAATGGTTCGTGCTACTTTTAAAATGCGATGGTAGGCGCGCGCCGATAAACCTAAACGAGTAATGGCTTGTTCTAATAATTGATAATCAGCTTCGCTCAATGGACAATATTCCTGTAAGTCTTTGTGTTCTAATAAATAATTAGCCTTGCCCGCGCGTTGTATTTGTCGCTCTCTTGCCACAACAACTCGCTCGCGTACCGTACTACTATTTTCTTGTTGTTGGTCTGTTGCCGCAGGTCGCAACATTGCTTTTGCTACTGGCGGTACTTCTACCAACATATCAATGCGATCCATTAATGGCCCTGAAACTTTTGCTTTATAGCGTCGCACTTGATCTTCGGTGCAATGACAGCGCACTTGCCCCAAATAGCCACACGGACATGGATTCATCGCCGCCACTAATTGAAATCGTGCCGGAAACTCCGCTTGATGTGCCGCACGTGAAATAGTGATCTTACCCGACTCTATCGGTTCACGTAATACTTCTAATACTTTTCGATCAAACTCCGGCAATTCATCTAAAAATAAAATACCATTGTGTGCCAAAGAAATTTCACCCGGCTGCGGTGGGCTGCCACCGCCGACCATCGCTACAGCTGATGCTGTGTGATGCGGTGAGCGAAAAGGACGCTGTCGCCACTGCTCAACATTAAAACCACGAGTGGAAATAGAATGCACCGTTGCCGTGCCTACTGCTTCTTGCTCGGTCATTTCTGGCATTATTCCGGGCAGACGACTGGCTAACATGGTTTTTCCTGTTCCTGGCGGCCCACTTAATAGTAGAGAATGTCCGCCAGCAGCAGCCACTTCAATGGCACGTCGTGCATGAGCTTGACCACGCACATCAGCAATGTCAGGATAAGCCACCTCATTATAAGCTGCTGTTTGCACGGCAATATCTAATAACTGTTGCCCATGTAAATGCGCGCACACCGCCAATAAACTATCCGCGCCAAAGCAATTCGCTTTTTCAACTAATGCCGCCTCTGCACTATTACCCGCTGGTAGCACCATTTGTCTGTTTTCTCTTAACGTCGCCAATATGGTAGGCAAAACACCGCGAACAGCGCGCAATTCACCCGTTAACCCCAGTTCACCTATAAATTCTTTATCGCTTAGTGAGCAAAGCGGTATTTGCCCTGATGCGGCTAAAATACCTAATGCAATCGGCAGATCAAAACGCCCGCCCTCTTTCGGTAAGTCGGCCGGAGCTAAATTAATGGTGATACGCTGTTGTGGAAAGCTGAATTGAGAGTTAATCAATGCAGATCGCACTCGATCTTTACTTTCTTTAACTGCCGTTTCTGCCATGCCAACTATATTTAGGCTGGGCAATCCATTGGATAAATGCACTTCCACCGTAACGGCTTGAGCATCAATGCCCGTTATGGCTCGGCTATAAACAGTTGCTAAACTCACGTATTCTCATCCTTGTGATATAACTCAATCTAAAAATCTAAATAAGAGCAGCAATAATCTGCTAACTGACTCACTTTTAAATCAAATGATGATTCAGCAGGCACATTGAATTGTTCGCCCGCTTTAACAGTAATCCAGTCATCGCCACCGTCAAGCCGATAAACTAGTTCGCCTGCTAAAAGCTCCATCAATTCGGCTTTATCTGTGCCAAATGTATACTCACCGGGCATCATAATGCCTAATGTTTTTATTGTGCCATCAGCAAACGTGACTGCTCGACTAGTGACATTACCATCAAAATAGACATTAGCTTCACGGGTAATCGTTACATTTTTAAATTCAGACATTATTTTCCTTCCAGCTCTGCAACGCGCTTTTCTAAGGCTTCTAATTTTTCACGGGTACGATGTAATACTTGTGTTTGCACATCAAACTCTTCCCGCGTGACTAAATCTAGCTTCGCAAAGGTCGCACTCATCGCCGCCCGCACATTCTTTTCAACATCCGCTTGCAAGCTGGTTAAGCCAGAAGGCATGGCATCACTAATGGTTTGAATCACTTCTTCAATCTTTTTGGTATCTAACATTGTTTTCTCCTCTTCACTCATGCCTGTATTTTACAGCAAAATAGTATGCTTTATTCCTGCTTTGTCCACAGAATAATGTCGTTATCGCCCATAAAATGGCACATATCAATAGTAATTGTTTTCATAGTTTAATCCTTTCTTCATTAATTTGTTTCTTCGGCGGTAATGGTGACAGATAACCAATCACTAACATCAATACACCGACTACTAAAAATGAAATAATACGTGATATTGTGCCACTACCTGCCAAATCAATAAAGAACAGTTTCAAAACAACTAAGGCCAGCAATCCTGCACCAACAATCCAGAATATACGTGTCGATTTTTTGGAAGCTATACTCATTAATATCATTGCGATCACACTCCATACAATAGACGTTACTGATTGGAATATTGTTGAACCCATTAATTCATAGATCCCATACGGCACTTGAGCAAAGGAATGAACTGAACGAGCAATGACCGTATTAAGCCATATAAAGCTCATCACTGCCGCCACGCCGTAAATAAATACGTTTGGCATTATGATGATTTGGGTTTCTTTTGATTTATTAATAAACCATAACCAGCCAGCGAATACGGCAATTACTAATGCTTGTGCAATATCGAGTGGATTAAGCACCGGAATATAACCGATTAAACCTGTTGTCGCTGCACTGCTGATCGCAAATAGCTGCCATATTAATAAAAATAACATAATGGGCAATAATCCCCATGTGTAATAGCCACGTTTAAATTGATTGATTGGCCATGCGATTGACTTGCCTCTGCGCATAACAATTTCTGCAATTGCAATTAGCACAAATGCTGTTGCACTTGCTTTCCACACCATAGAAAGTGCTGAAAGGCTGTCATAAACTACCCATGTAATGATAAAGGCCAGCATCAACAATCCCGTTGCGTGCCAGAGACCTAATGTTGTTTTAGACCATATTAATTGCTTTCTTTTTAATACAAGTAGATGAATAAAAAGTGCTGTCGGCCAGACTAAATAACCCAAATATTCAAAGGGGCCAATATAGCGTTTATCAATAAATGTACTGATTAATAACAACACCATCATCGGTGTGAATAGCATAAATGACAACGTAATTGTTCGCCATAATAATAGTCGACTAAGTAGCACTTGTACAAACGTAGTCAATGAGAAAAATAAGATAAAGCCTTTTACTTCATAATCGCTTGCTACATAGCGTTCTATTTCAATCATGCCAGCAACAAACCACCAAAACAATCCCCAAATAACCATTATCGTGGCAATAGGTAATTCTCGTTCAAATTGATAGCAGTTTTGGTGATATTTGTCATAAAGATAAGCAATTAATAATGCAGAAAAGCTCACTAGTATCATGCCGATAAAGGCGCTATTTAGAATCGGTACACTATCTACTAAATGATGATTTTCTGATATAAACGCTAAGCCAGCGCCTATCGATAATAATAAGCCAAAACCACGCGATACGAGATGCGACTGACGCAAACCAATCCACACTAACGCCGCCCCTTCTAATGACCAAATGGCGGCTGTCCATCGACCATCTAATAATAACGGCACTGCTAAACTGGCAAAGGTGATGCCTAAAGCCAAAAACGATTCTGCTAATAAGCGTACGCCTTTCTTTTCTGGCAACCATAATCGCCAAGCTAATAATAAATAAATGACCGCCAGTGCAACGGCGGTAATGGCATCACCATATTCAAACGGTTTAACTAGTTGGCTTTGTAATGCAAACGCGATTATCGGTAAACCGAATACGATGGTGCCATCGACATAAAACTTTGATTTCGGTGCTTCTTTAAAGGCAAATAATATCGAGATGGCTAAGAAGAAAAAGAAGAATAAAATTAAGAAGAACTCTGTTGAAGCAAAATTCTCAGGTTGATAGGCCTGATAGCCCCATGCAGCACTGATGATAAAAGTAAACACAAAACCAATAAGATTAAGGAAACGCCACGATTTAAACCACGCAATGCCTAAGATCCCCATATTTAACAAAGCATAATATGAGAATAAGGCAATATGACTACCACCACCTGTTGACATCAATACTGGGGCTAGAAAGCCACCTACAATACCAAAAATAGCCAGTGACTTAGCATCTTGCTTAACGGCTAACCAGCCTGATAATGCTACCAGTAATAACATTACAGCAAAGGTGATGGCCACGGGCAACACATGATAAAACTTACTGGCGGCAAATACGGTTAGGTATAACAAACCAACACCTGCCCCTTGCAATATCAAGCCGTATTCTAATCTTTCATCACGCAAACACCAACCAATCACCAACATAGCAATGCCAAAAGCGACAACGATTAATAAACGCAATTCAATGGGAAATAGGCTTCTTTCTGCAGCATATTTCAATAAAAATGCTACACCAAAGAACAGTACAATCGCACCGACTTTAACCACCACATTGCCCGTGGTGAAAAAGTTTTTCACTTTAAAAAATAGCTTCTCCCCAAAGTCTGGAACAACTGCAGTGGCTTTAGTTGCTGTCACCGTGTGCCGCGTTGGTTCCACTGAAGCGGCTTTTGCTGGTTCATTATGTGTTAATGCTTCTATAAACTCTACATAACCAGCTGTTTCAGCTTGTGTTTTATACGCCTCATTCATTGGTTTTGGTGTGATTACATGCTTACTCTCAGTCTGCTCTGGCGGTATATCGGGCTTTGACTCCAGCTCTTGTTTTGGAGTTTTAGCTAACGTTTGTTTTTTCACCTTGGCTAAGACTTGCTCCAGTTCAAATACACGCCCTTTTAATGATGAAATCATGCCAAAGGCAAGCCCTACGAATAAACCAATAACTAAACCTTCTTCTTCAGCCACAGCTGCACCAATGATTAAACCTAATATTGATAACATTACTGTCAGCATTAACTATCTCCTTTCATAATAACGGTCATTGTATGCTGATTAAGTAATAACATGTTATAAATCTAACCGTTATATAGTACCCTGTTAAAACTATACCCAAAATCATTGAAACTGCAGTTTCAATGATTTTGGGTATATATCAGAACCATAGAGAAATAAAAATGAGATGGCGTAATCGACGAACTAGCAGTAATATTGAAGATAGGCGAAACCAAACAAGCCGAAGAGGTAAAGCCGCAAAAGGTAGTGTTGGCACTATTGTTATTGCACTTGCTGCCATGTATTTTTTTGGTGTTGATCCTCAGTTGGTAATGAATATCTTAGGCGGAGGTGCAATACAAACCACTTCTCAAGTCGATCCTAACTATCGCCCCAGTGCTGCTGAACAACAGCTCGCTCAATTTACCGGTGTGGTGCTCGCTGACACAGAAGATGTATGGCACCCTTTATTCAAACAAATGGGCAAGCGCTATCAAGAACCCAGATTAGTATTATTTACTGATGCTGTGCGTTCCGCCTGCGGTCATGCCCAAGCGTCCATGGGGCCTTTTTACTGCCCAGGCGATAATAAAATTTATATCGATCTTGGCTTTTATCAGCAACTAAAAAATAGACATGATGCCCCGGGAGACTTTGCTCAAGCCTATGTTATTGCACACGAAGTCGGTCATCATGTGCAAAATCTGCTCGGTATCTCTGGGCAAGTCCAACAAGCAAAACAAAGAATGAGCAAAGAAAAAGGCAATCAATTATCAGTGATGTTAGAGCTACAAGCCGATTGCTTTTCTGGGGTATGGGCGCACCATACCGAACGTGCAAAACACGTATTAGAGCAAGGTGATATCGAAGAAGCTCTGACCGCCGCCAGCGCCATTGGCGATGATCGCCTGCAAAAACAAGCACGCGGTTATGCCTCACCAGAGTCCTTTACTCACGGCACATCCGAGCAACGAGTGCGGTGGTTTAAAACGGGTTTCAGCAAGGGAACCGTTGAAAGCTGTAATACATTTGAAGCGACAAGGTTATAGATTTTTAGTTCACCACGACGCTATTGCCAAAAAAATGTTTATTTATACTCAGGGTAAATCGTGATATGCAACAAAAAAGTACACAAGAAATGCCTGATTTTATTATAAGATCCACACTAGGGGTGTCATTAAGTGTGATCTTACTTATGATCCCCTTCTCCATTATAAGCATTATCCAAGATCGTTACCTCATAGCTACTTTGATAATGCTTATGCTACTAGCTTGCGGTACTAATGTTTGGCTTGGTTGTAAAGACCAATACCATAACAAAATTAATTTATTGGGGATATTGGTTACCGCAATTACTGCTGCCATTTCACTCTACCAACTTGAGGTTATAGCGTCCTATTGGTCCTTACTGCTTGTAATCGCTTTATATCTTATTCTACCGCTAAAGCAAGCATGGATAGTCAATATTGTTTTTGTTAGTGTTATTGTGCCTATTGCATGGCATGTTCTTGAGCAGGGCATTGTACTACGCTTTTTTTCGGTATTAATTGGCACAAGCTTGTTTGCTTTTACTTCAACACATGAGATCTATAAACAATACTATTTACTAAAAGAACAATCTATTACTGACAATCTAACAGGCTTATATAATCGTTCTACGCTACAAAGTTCCCTTGAAAATGCACTTCACCAAAGTGATCGCTCAAACACAGATATGGCCATTCTTATGATCGATATTGACCACTTTAAAACAATTAATGATCAATTCGGTCATGATGTAGGAGACACTGTTTTGAAAAAAACAGGTGCATTTTTAAAACAGTCTTTTCGTGCCAGCGATAGCGTATTTAGAATTGGCGGTGAAGAGTTTATGGCTCTTATTTATAATAGTGATAAAACTGACGCTATCCGTGTTGCAGAAAAGCTCCGAAAAGAGTTTTTGCAACTGCCATTAATCTCTGGCCATACTATTTCTATCAGCATTGGCGTAGCTAGCCTTCAAGCCGAAATGGATTGGAAACAGTGGATGAAGCTGGGTGATGAGAATTTATATAAAGCTAAAGATAATGGTCGAAATCAGGTGGTCTCATGATTGAATCTGCTGTTACAGAATTACTCAACACTAAAAATATTGCCTTTGATGTGGTTGAAATTCCGCTTTCTGAAGATAAAAAACCGATCCGTAACTTAGAAGAGTTGCTCCAATCTGAAGGACGAGATCCCAATTCAGTCGTCCGCAGTTTATTATTCAAAACCAAATCAGCTGATTTTGTATTGCTTGCTGTTGTAGGCAGCGGTCGTGCTGATTGGGCGGTGTTACGTAAACACCTCGGTGAACGCAAACTTAGAATGGCTGAATTTGATGAAGTCTCAGAAGCAACCGGCTACGTTGTGGGCGCTGTTCCTCCTATTGCACTGCCAAACTTGATTCGGGTGCTGGTTGATAATAGTATAGCGGATTATGAGCATGTCATTATTAGCAGTGGCGTATTGGGCTATGCCTTATCACTAGCAAGCAGTGATTTACTTACCTTATTAGCTGATGCTGACAAAGGTCAGTTTATAAAAGAGTAACCTAATATTTTTCTTTAAGTAAGCTTATATTAATCGCCTGCCACCTTGCTAAGGCAATATATAATTTCTCATATTTACCCGATGAATGGGTAAGCTGAGTGCTATATTGCTGGCTCCATTGCCAGCGTTGTGTTTGGAATAAGGCTTTCATTTTACTGATCTCACAATGAAAGGGTGGGCCGCCGTCCTGATCTGATTGCATAAACTGGGCATAGACTTTTCCTGTGGTCTTTAGCCATTTATACAAACAGTTCTCATAGTCTGACCACAGTTCCGGTGGCAAGGCACATAAACTGGTTTGTTCATAAATGGCATCAAAAGGTTTATCCGCTTGCCATGTAAAGAAGTCAGCTTGTATTAACTCTGCGCTTAAGCCTTTATCTGTTAATTGTTGTGACAGATTTTTAATAGGCGTAGCTGAAATATCAATAGCAACGACTTCAAAGCCAAGTTCAGCAAGCGTTATTACTTCATAACCATTACCACAGCCCGGAATAAGTATTCGGCATGGCTTTAACAAACCAAGCTCAATCCAATGCAATAAATTGGCACTGATTTCACCTCTATCCCAACCTGTTTGTCCGATTTGGTAGCGCTGCTCCCAATTATTACCAGCTTCCATAGTTTAAAACCACCTCCTCACTTTATACTTGAAGTCTCTATATTGCTGACCAAATTTTTGTTCTAAGATTTGTTCTTCTGGGATAATTTGTTGATTGGTCATAACCACTATAAAAATAGGCAACATCATGAAAGGTAATAAACTACCAAGAAATATGGCCCAGCCCAGCAATAATAGGACTAGGCCGACATACATTGGATTCCGCGTAAACCGATACATTCCTGTTGTTACTAATTTATCAGCATTTTCAGGATGAATCGGATTCATCGTTGTATGTGCTCTGAAAAATTGTACGAGTGACACGCCATCTGAAGACAAGCCCAAGATTACAAAAATAAAACCCGCTTTATTCCAAGGATTGGAAATCAACTTTATAATCGGCAAGTAGCTATCTAACAGCCACATTATTCCTGCTGCTATTAATAAATAGATAGGCGGTGGAATTTTTAGTTTAAGCACCGTACCGTTACTTGCCGCCAAGCAGTGATCCCAACACACCTCGAATCAATTTGCGCCCCACTTGGCTACCCACTGCCCGCATCGCACTTTTCATAAAGGTTTCCATCACCGATTGACGTTGACGACCACTTTTGGATTTCTCATTTTTGTTGCGCTCTTTTTGTTGCGCAACGCTGACTTCTTCAGCATGTTGTTTTTTAGCCAACGCTTCAGCACGCACTGCCAAGATCTCGTAAGCAGATTCCCTATCTACTGTTTTTTCATACACGCCCGCCACTATTGAGTTTGACATTAAAACCGTTCGTTGACTGGCATCAATCGGTCCAATTTGGCTTTTTGGTGGCTTAATGAGTGTGCGTTCTACAATACCGGGGCGACCTTTACTATCTAACAAAGAGACTAGAGCCTCCCCTACCCCCAGCTCCGTGATCACCTCTCGGGTATTGAGCTTCGGATTATCTCGAAACGTTTCAGCCGCCGCACGCACGGCTTTTTGATCGCGTGCCGTATACGCACGCAAAGCATGCTGGATACGATTACCTAATTGGCCTAATACCCCATCGGGAATATCGGTTGGATTCTGCGTCACAAAATATACCCCTACGCCTTTAGAGCGGATCAAACGGACCACTTGCTCGATTTTATCTAATAATACTTTCGGTGCATCTTTAAAAATTAAATGTGCTTCATCAAAAAATAGCACTAATTTAGGTTTATCGGGATCGCCTACTTCGGGCAGTTGCTCAAATAGCTCTGACATTAACCATAATAAAAAGGTGCTGTATAACTGAGGTGAATTCATCAAAGTTGTCGCATCTAGCATATTGATAATGCCTTTACCATTTTGGTCGGTTTGCATTAAATCATCTAAATTTAATACTGGCTCGCCAAATAATTGATCGCCTCCTTGGTCTTCAAGACTGATCAATCGCCGTTGAATTGCACCCACGCTAGCCGCCGACACATTACCATATAACGTACGGAATTCTTTAGCATTATCAGACACGAATTTGAGCATGGCACGCAGATCTTTCAGATCCAGCAATAGCCAACCATTATCATCTGCCACTCGAAACACTAACGACAACACACCACCTTGCGTATCATTAAGATTCAATAAACGAGACAATAATAACGGGCCTAGATCAGAAATGGTGGTTCTAACCGGGTGGCCTTTTTTACCAAATACATCCCAAAAAGTGGCGGGGAAACCTTGAAACTTAAAATGATCCAACTGCATGATTTCAACCCGTTCAGCCACTTTAGGGTGCTCCCGACCCGGCTGAGTCACACCCGATACATCGCCTTTTATATCTGCTAAAAATACCGGCACACCTATTTCGCTAAAGCCTTCGGCAAGCCCCTGCATGGTAATGGTTTTTCCTGTACCCGTCGCACCGGCAATTAAACCATGTTTGTTCGCCATTTCAGCTAACAAGCCAATGGCTTGACCTTCATTACTTTGTCCGATAAAAATTGTTTGGTTCATGTGAGCTCCTTTTCTACTTAATCAATATATACCCATGATACTTCAATCTGCAAAGTTTATGCGTCATCTCCGAGATCTTACCCAGTCAAGCTGAGCACATGTTTATCGGGGATCTATGAGGCTAGCTTAAAGATTAAATGAACAAAAAAGATTCTCGATTAAAGCACTCGAGAATGACGGGGGTTATTAAAATTACTGCAAACTGAATGATCACGGGTATAACACCTACTATTAGTGGTAACCCGCTTGTCCGTTCAAGGTGAACGTAATTTTTAATATCTCAAAATGAGTGTGCCATGTTCTTCCTAGATACTTTACTTACTTAACTTTCTAATAATCTTGCCAATCCTGTTTCACGTTGATGTTGCGTCATCACAGTTTTAGTTAAAATAGCTTTGCTACACACTAACATGACCTGTTTTTTTGCTCTAGTGATTGCCGTATAAAGTAACTCTCTGGTTAGCAATGGGTTTTCTTCTTCGGCTAATAATATGCATACCTTATCAAATTCTGATCCTTGGCTTTTATGTATGGTGATGGCATAGGCTGTTTCATGTGCTGGTAACTTGGCTAAATCAAACCAATGCAATGTATTATCAAATAAGAAGCACGCTTTTAAATTGCCCATAGCATCACGCAATATTAACCCCGTATCACCATTAAATAATTGTTGGCGATAATCATTTTGCGTCACCATAATCGGTCTGCCATGATAAAAGCCTTGCTGTGTTCGCCAGCTCTGTTTTTGAATATATCGCTCAATAGCATCATTAACAGATTGGACTGATTGTGGCCCTTGCTTTAAGGCGCATAATACGCGTTGTTGTTCAAATAATTGTAAACAAACTAGTGGCGTAGCATCATTGCTAATCGCTTCAAAGAATGGTTGATAGAGTGAGCTAACACTTAATAAGAGAGTGGCGAGATCGGACTGTTGCTGCCAAATTGGTGTTTGGGCCGTTGAGATAACATCAAATACTGGCTGAATATCTCCAGATTGTACGGCCTTAGCCAGTTGGCCAATATCGCTTTGCTGATCAAATCGATAACTATGTTGTAATTCAACAACGGTATTTTCTAATGCTGCATTGTTGTTACTGGCTTTGAGTTTTATTCCTGTTATTCCAACCAAATCATCGCAAAATGCTGTTGAGAATTGCGGTGTTTGCTGGCATAAATTTGCCAACACCGCACCTGATTCTACCGAGGCTAATTGCTGACTGTCTCCCAGTAAGACTATGCGGGTATTTTCAGGCAGTGCCGCCATTAATAGTGCCATTAAACTAATATCAATCATCGAGGCTTCATCAACAATAACTATATCGATTGCTAAAGGTCGCTGCGTATTATAACGACCTTGTTGGTTTTCAGCTGTGATCCCCAGTAAGCGATGTAGCGTTTTAGATTCAATGCCCTCATAGCCACTATCATTAATGGACTGCTGTAATCGTGCGGCCGCCTTGCCCGTTGGCGCGGCCAGTGCAATTTTTATTTCACTATTTTCTGCAAATAACATTGTTATCAAGCGCAATACAATGGTAGTTTTACCCGTGCCTGGCCCACCTGATATCACACTAAACTGCTGTGTTAACGCCATAAATACCGCTACTTTTTGCCAATCGATTCCATCAATATTACTAGTCCAATCAGTGAATAGCTGCTGGATTTGTTTTGGATTGTTTAACACCATTGGCTGACAGCGTTGCCGTATTGCATTCGCCACATACTGTTCATCTAACCAATAACGATAGAGATACAGCATGCCGTGTTCGGTTAATATAAGCGGCGCGAACTCACCTGCTTCTCCTACCACATTACTTTGTTTTAATCGTTGGATCCATGCCGCAGTATTTTCAGGTAAAGCCAAGGTACTGTAGTGTTCGTTGCTCATTGTTTGAGCCAGATTTAAACAGACATGCCCTTGGCTATTGGCATCACTCAGTAATGCCGCAGTCACTGCCACAATATCATCATCCGTTTTATCAAGTCGTTTGATAAATTTGGCAAACTGGCATGCTAACTCGCTAAAGCCTGTTTGGCGAAGCAGTTTCATCATGCCCCTCCTTGCAGATAACGATCAAATTGTTCTAATAATGTGCTATCGAGTTTGTCATAAAAAACACCTGATTGCCCCCATTCAGCATGCATACCGCGAATAAATAAATAGTACACACCGCCCAGATGTTGCTCTGGCGTGTAATCGGCAATTCTCAGTTTCAAATAACGATGCAGAGCAAGGCTATAAATTAAATATTGCAGAGGATAGTCATGCGCCACCATGGCTTCATTTAATGATTCAGCCTGATAAGCTACCTCGCTATTACCTAAATGATTTGATTTATAATCCACCACATAATATTTGCCATTATGTTCAAACACCAAATCAATAAAGCCTTTCATAAAACCAGTGAGATCAAAGAAATTAAGCCGTTGGATAACGGTCGCCAACGCTGAATTTTTATCCACTAACGGCAAAAGTGCCTGCTGTAAACTCGTCACCGATAAATCTGCCACGGGGAAATAAAACGCCAACTCATCTAAGCGTTTAGCAGGCATTAAATCTGCAAGTTTAATAGCAGACTCCGCCAATGGTGTAGCCACCACCTCTTTCACCCACTGACACACTACAGCTAGCCATTTTTCATCAAAACCATGCTGCAATAATAGGCGTGATACCAAAACGCCTAGGGCTTCATCATCTTGGCTGGTAAAATCCCAATATTCAAAAATAGCATGCAAACAGGTGCCGGCCTGCGCACCACGAGGGAAGCTAAACCGATCCACTCGTTCGTCCTGAGCCTGCCGAAGGGTTGGTGCAAGTTCATAGTTCGACAAGCTCACCACAGACGAGGTGTTTTGATCATAATCAGGCAATTCAGCATCATGACCTTGTGTCAACGCACTAAAACTACCTATGCGCCACGGTTGTTGAACCGTGCCAGAAAATACTTTGGCTGATAATGAGTGTGCTTGTTGTTGGCTCGACGTTTCAAGCACCACATCATCCGCGTCTAGTGCTTCGATTGAAATAGCACCTTCACTCGATTCCGCTAGTGCCGTTAACTCGCTCAACATTACCGTGCCATCTGCTTCATCTAAATTAGAGTGAAGTAAACTAAATAACGCAGATTGAGCCACATTATTAACATTCGCCCAAACAATGACACAGCGTTCTCGCGCCCGCGTTAATGCTACATATAATAACCGTAGATCTTCTGCCCGCTCTTCTAATGTCACCGATTCAGTAGCCTGACTTAAAGCAGGTTCTGAGAAGGCGACACTGGCACGGTTATCATTTTCAGCTTGATGAAAACTGATCACACTATTATTCGCCGCACGCAAATTAGCATCCCACAAAAACGGGCAAAACACGATGGGGTATTCCAAGCCCTTGCTTTTGTGTATGGTGATAATTTTGACTAACTGCTCATCACTTTCTAAGCGTAACTGTGCCGTATCATCATTACTATTCTCCGATTGTCGATGCTGTGATAACCACTGTAAAACAGCTTCGATGCCTTCACTGTGACTGCTGCAATACGCTTGAATTAATTCGGCAAGGTGCAATAAGTTGGTTAATTGTCGCTCACCATCAGCCAAGCTTAGTAAGCGTTGCTGTGCTCCCCCGACAATTAATAAATGCCTGAACAAGCGCATAAAACCGTGCTTGTTCCATAATTGGTGTAAGTCATAAAAGAAGTTAAGCTGATCTAGCCACTGCGTTTCATCTTGTTGCAACTGATATAACGCTGTCGCGTTTAAACCCCATAAATTTGTCGTCAATGCCGCCTTTATTCTAGCGTCATTACTGGGCTCGGCAACCGCTAATAATACCCGCTCCAACATTTGGGATTCTGCCGATAAAAAGACATTTTCTCGTCCTTGTTGCACACTATTTATGCCCCGTTTTCGCAAACAATCTTGCACAGCCTGTGCCTGTCGGTGATTACGAACCAACACCGCAATATCACCACCCGTGATCGCTGAATTAGTATCGCCTAGGGTAGCTTCACCTCTTTGAGATCGGTTTAATAATTTAGCAATATCATTGGCCGTTGCATTAGCTGAAAGTGCGGTTAAATCAGCTTTGGTCATCGCTTTATCGCTAGCAGCCCAAACAATATTTAAGGGTGCAGTATTATCATTGTTAATGTTTAATACCGTTTGGTTCGAGCGTTCGGCATCAACAGGATGAAAAGAAATATCTTTATAAATAAAGGCCTCGGATTGTTGGCTAAACAAGGTATTAACCGCCTTAACCAAATCAGGATGAGAACGCCAGTTAGTGCTTAGTGTATATTCATGTTGTGCTGCTGACTTCGCTTTCAAATAGGTGAATATATCGGCACCGCGAAAACTATAAATCGCTTGTTTAGGATCACCCACCAAGAAAGTCGGCAAACCACTATTGGCAAAAATACGGCTAAAACTGGCATATTGAATAGGATCGGTGTCTTGAAATTCATCAATCAACGCGGCACGATAATTTTCTCGCAATTTCTCAACTAACCAATCACCACGTTTACCGTTTAGAGCCTGTTCTAAATTCAATAATAAATCATCGTATGACAACACGCCTTGTTGCTGTTTTTGTTGTGGCACAGTTTCACGCAAATAATTGAGTAACTGCAAGCGTAATGTCTGAATCTGCAACGCTTTAGCATGCTGTAACTGATTAAAATTCTCTAGTAATAACTCGCACTCAGACCAAAAGCCAAGCTCGGGTAAATGCTGATCCTTTTTAAGTGCATCTTCTAATTTAGCGCGTGTAAAGCGCTCAAAGCCATCAAATAATGAAGCAGCTAATGTCTTATGCTCACATAATTCAGCTAATAATAACAACCACTTGTCAACACTGGCTTGGCGGTATTTATTACCGTTTAATAAGGTCTTATTATGCAATGTTGCAATGATAGTTTCTTGCTGTGCTAGCCATGTTTTTTTAACACGGTTAAATTGCGTCTGAGCCTGCCGCATAAACTGAGCAATATCAAACTCAGGTATAGGCAAAACATTAAGATAAGGTTTGCTGATATAACTTCGTACCGATTGCAATAAGGTCTCTGTGCTTTCCTTTTTAGCCAATAAATACGCCACAAACTCTTTATCTGCTGTAGTAATATATTTACGCCAAAAATCATCGGCTACTGATTGCAATAACGCATTATCATCGCCCACCATCTCTTGCTCAAAACGCAAGCCACTTTCAAACGCATAATCACCCAAAACACGCTGACAAAAACCATGAATAGTAAAAATAGCCGCCTCATCAAAGCTTTGAATGGCTAGATTAAGTTTCATCTGTTCTAGTCGCTGTGCTGCATCATCGCTTGATCGTCCATCCCGTGCATCCACTAATTTTTGGCGTAGACGGTCGCGCAACTCTTCCGTGGCAGCTCGGGTATACGTCACCACCAAGATCTGATCAACGGTTAAGTCTTTTTCTAATATTAAACGTAGATAAAGCTCCGCTAGGGTATAGGTTTTGCCCGTGCCTGCACTAGCCTCAATGATGTTTAAGTCACCTAAGGGAACACTTTGAACATTGAATAATGTCATGTCGGTCAATTAAGTTCTGCTATATTTTAAAATTTTTAAACAATGTTAAAGCGTCTAAAAAAGCGGCTTTATTCTCTTTTTCATTAATCCACTGCTCTATGTTTTGCAAGCCCCAATCACTAAAACCTATGCCTTGATACTTTTGTTTAAAATCATCTCGTTGTGCAGCGGTAAGCTCCTCATTATTGGCATCCATATTTTTGAAAACTTCAAGCATAGTCAATATCATCATCGCTTCTCTATTGTCGGCACACTTTCTCTTGAATTGCTCGACTAACTCAGGGGGATACTTCTCCTCAGTAATCAGGCAAAGTTCAAGTAACCTAATATAGGCATAAGAATATTCAGGATTAACTCCTATGGCGCCTTGATAGGCTTCAATTGCTTCTGAAAATTGATTCAATTTACTATAGGTAATCCCCATATTATAATGAGCCTCAGCATTTTTAGGATTAAGTGCTATGGCGTGTTGGTAGGCTTCAAATGCTTTTGGATGTTGCTCTAATTCATCATAGAGAACCCCCATATTTTGATAAGCCTTATCATTTTTAGGATTAAGTGCTATGGTCTGCTGAAGCATTTTAAGCGCTTGATCAAATTCTTTGTCTTTATAGAGTAAGTGGGATAAATTAACATAACACATCTCTTCCAAATTACCATCATCAATATATTGTGCTACTCCTAATATCCTATGCCATATATTAATTGCCTGTTTTATATTGCCATTTCTCTGTACTTGATATGCCTTCGCTATTTGTTTTTCAAGTCTTGTTCCTGATTTTTTCGCCTCACTGATAATGGCTTCAGCGTGCTCAGGATCGTTACTCACTCCCTCAGCAGTCAACTCCTTAAGCCCTGAAATTTCATCAACATGACTTTGAGCTTGCTCTTTTAATTGTCTAATATCATCGATATGCTTATTAACACGCCTATTAAAAAGCCAAGCTCCCACAGGAACCAATAAAGCAAAGACGGTTAAAAATAGTCCAACTACGGTTAACCATTTATCAATTGAATTTTCTTGTCTATCTAATAACTCTTTGCGTAGATCTTGATATTTTAGTCGTTCATCGGTGATAGCTTGCTGGTGCTTTAACTCTGCTAGTAGCTTATCTTGTTGCTGCAATTTATTGTGCTGTTGTTTTTCTAACTCTGAAATAATATTATCTTGCTGTATTATTTGTTGGTTTAGCTTGTTTAATATAGTCAGAGTTTGCTGTTGTTGAGCCTTCATGCCTACCAAATCTGCTTTCACATTGTTGAAGGCATTATTCTGTTGCACTAATTCAGCTTTATTAGGATTAATCACAGCATAGCTATGCTGTGAAACAAGCAATAACAATAATAGTATTTTTTTCATAGTTTAAAGTCGCCTAACAATAGAATAATATATTTGTAACAGTTTGGTTTTCTAGTAATCTCATTATCTATTTTTCAAATGATTATTCGGCACCATGCTTTTATGTAACACAGCAAAAACTAATAAATGATCGTTTTGTACGCTATAGTAAATAACATGGCTAGCATGAGGGAAACTCAAAGTATCATTTGAAACATCCACTCTTTTTTTACCCATTTCGGGTGAGCTTGCTAGCAATTCAATTGTTTGCTGTAATTCTGTTAAATATTTTTCAGACTGTTCACTACCCCAGTTCTTCAAAGTATAGTGTCGAATATTAATTAGATCTGTTTGAGCATCCGAGCTAAGGCGAAACCTTGTCATACGCTTAGTCGTGTTTTCCTGAAGCTAAGTCTTGGAAGAATGGCGTGCCATCAACCGTATTGGTATCTACTTTTGCTTTTTCTGCTCGGTCTTGCAGTAGTTTTAGCTTTAATGATTCCATACCCTGATAATCATCCATCGACATCATCACTGCAACAGCTTTACCATTTTTATTGATTTGAACAGGCTCTCGCTGGGCATTGAGTAATAAGTTACCAAATTGAGTTTTTGCTTCATTTGCTGATAGTGCTTTCATATGATTACCGCTTATTTCGTTCGATTTGTTCGTTTCAGCCTATTTTAAGACTAAATAGGATTAAATTCAAGTCTATAACTCACCCTCATAATATACCCGCAATCATTCCATCTGTGAGTTTTCGCTCCTCCGTCACTCTGGTATACTTACCCAGTCAAGCTGAGCACAAGCTTAGCCAGAGTCTTGTTTGTGCGGAGATCCCGGCTAAAAGCATACCGGGATGACGATGTTTTTTTGCAAATTGAATGATTGCGGGTATAGATGGGCTTGCAACGGTTCGTAGACAGATAGTGCCAGTCTTTTGAACTCATCATCTAATGGTGAATAATCATAAACTTGTTGGTAATATAAGTCTTCCTTCTCTCCTGCAAGTTTCATATTACCTTGCCATGCTGCAAACATAGCTTTTTCTGGATTTGCTCGGCCACCCTTTAAACTAGCTTTAGCATAGGCATAACTGGTGTTTGAAAATAGTGGTAAGGGTTGCTGTAAGCCTTGCCAATACAATTCTAATAATTCACTTAATATGATTTGTGCATTTTCTACGGGCTTGAAATGGTAGTCTTTATCGTCCGTTATCCAACGACTTTCGCATACGACATTAGCGGGCTGTATACAGTTTAAAATCAAATGCTGTAACCAAACTGTTACTAATTCGCCACCTTTTGATTTTGCCATGCGAAAGCTAAATAAGCCGCCACTTGTTAAACCCTCTAATTGCCCTTGCAATACAAAACCATTTAGCGCTAATTGAAAAGGCAGTGGTGTTAAAAATGCATCAGGATAATATGGCAACAACTTATCTGCAAACGCCTCAACCTTATTAGTTTGTTCATTAAAAATAATATCACCGACACTGCCTTGCGGTAATACACCTGTAGCTTGAATGAGTGGTAAGGCCTCAGCGATGGCTTTGTCATTTAGCCGATAAGCCAATAGCTGTTGACGTAAAGACCAAGCCTGTAAGCCATTTAAATCGAAAGGCTCACGTGTTTCTAGTTGTTCTTCATCGGGTTCCAGCCAAAGCCCGAGACGTTGTTGTGATAAAAAACGAGCCGGATGGCGATAAAACGAAAGCAGTTGAGCTAAATTGATTGTTTTCCAACTTTGATCGGGTTCTGGTAATGCTTTATCAAAAAAGCCACCCGTTGAGGCTGGTCTATTTACCGGGCAATGACTAGTCGCATAGCTAAATAACTTGGCAGAACTACCATCAAAATAACGCCGACTAAAGGCTTGTAGAGGATGTTCTGTTAAAACATGCTGCCAAATATCACCACCATCACTGCTTTCAAAACTCAGCTTTAACACATCGCGCACATCACTCACTAAGACCGAAGGAGGTATTGCCGAGTTATCAACAATGCTAGCACCGACATAACTAATATAAAAATGTGATTGTGCTGATAATAGTGATTCTAAAAACAGGTATCGATCTTCATCACGTTGCGAGCGATCACCTTGTCGCTTTGGCGTTTGAGACATTAGATCAAGACCTGATGTAGCTTGTCTACGTGGATAATCACCATCGTTCATACCAATCAAACACACCACTTTAAATGGAATGCTACGCATCGGCACCATGCCGCAAAATGTAACGCCATTGCCCATAAAGCGCATTTGCGTTTGCTGTGTGTCTAAGTGTCCATCAAACCATGCTTTAACTAAATCTATGCTTATCTTTTTCTCAAACACGGCTAGTTCGGTTGTTGCTACTAAACTATCCAATGTTTTTCTTATTAACAATAATTCAGCTTCATCTTTTGAATTGGCTGATGATGGCACAAAAAACACCTCTAACATGCGGATTAACAGTTTTTGCCATTGCCTTGTTGTTAACGCTGCTTTTAAGCGCTGTCGATAACGATCAAGCGTGTCGATAAACGCACATAATTGTGCCATTGTCTCAGCACGATCGCTGCTGATCCCCTCAAAACCTAAGCGGCCTTCAAACAAACTTGCTGATGACTCCGACATGGCATAACCCAACAGTAATCGGTCTAAACCGGCTCGCCATGTATTAGCATCATTTGCGGGCAAGTCTAAACTCACTTTGTCGTCAGCAGAAAGCCCCCATGCGGTATGCGTTTCTCGTAGCCAACGTCGTATTAATGCCAGCTGCTGTTGATCAAAGGAGAACCGGTTTTGAATCGCTTCACATTCTAATAAGCTAACAATGCTGTCAACATCAAAGCGAGATTGTGGCAGGCCTAATAAATTTGTAAATGCTGTCAGCAATAGACTTTGGCTTTTAATACCGCCATCAGCGATGCTGTAAGGAATATTATGACTCATCCCTTTTTGGCTATCAAATACCGCATCAATCCACGGTGAGTATTTTTCAATATTCGATGTCATTACTACTACATCGGTAGGCGATAGCTCAGGATGTCGCTCGAAAAACGCTAATAACTGGTCGTGCAATACTTCAATTTCACGCATAGCACTATGACAGGAATGCACCATAATAGAGTCGTCATCAGCAGTAATTTTTTTCTTCTGAGATAATGAATCGATGTCCGTTAAAGCATAAATATCATAATGTAGCTTTTCTAACAAGCTGTTTTGTTGCGGTGTCGAAAACAAAAACTCTTCTTCGGGAGTACAGTATTGCAGCTGATTGAAGAAGTCTTGTCCTTGCTTGCCTAAACTTGCTAGCAAAGGATGGCCTGTCGCTAGATATTGTTCTTGCTCAGGTGATTCTAATTGTTTTTTCGACTGTGTTTTAGGATTTAGTAAATCGCCCCAATACTGTTCACTTGGTGATAAAAAAAACAGATAAATATCACAGTGCCGTGCCATTAATTCAAACAATTCTAAATACACCGGCGGCAATGCCGACAAGCCAAAAATGGCGATCCGACTAGGCAAACCTATCGGTCTGGTTTCTGTAGAAGATAAATAGTGTTTGAGTTGCAATAACAAATTAGCTCGATGCCATGGTTTAGCATCACCTTTTGTTAGCCGTTGCCATAAGCGTGCTTGCCAATGCGGTGTTTCGCCCTGCTCCCATGCTTGCACCCAATCGGGGCGATACATTAAATATTGATCAAAACTATCGGCAATGCGATGTGCTAATTCATAGCGCTTGACAGTATCATCTTGCTGCCCCAAATAAGCATCAATAGATTCAAAACCTGCCTGCCTGCGACACTCTGGCAATAATTCAAATATTCGCCATGTCATCGCATCAGTAGAAAAAGGCGATTGCTGTGGAATTTCTTCTGGTAACAACCGACGAAATAACGCCCAAATATAGGCTGATGGATACGGGAAATCAATATGGCTGGCAATGCCATGTTGTCCCGCCAAAAACAGTGATAACCACCGGGCAAGTTCATTACTTTGCACAATGATCGTTTCAGCTTCTAGTGCGGGCAAAGGCTGAGATTGTTGTACCTCCGCAAGTCGTGTAGATAGTTGCGTTAGATCATTGCTATAAATAATCTTCAACATGCTTTTATAACTATCGGTATATGCGTGGAGGTTTTCACATTAACTCATCTTTTAATGATACCCGAACACCATACCAAATGTTTTACTTCTTAGCTGTGTTAAATTACTTTAGACGTTCTATAACCCGTGATCATTGAATATGCAGATTTATAGCACCTATACTGAATGCGCTAGCTGCGTTATATTATCAAGCAATAGAACGACTATTACGTTAATAATATGCCTTGCTAACCCATCCATTACAGGCACTAAAAAACCACAAATCCAATGATAACGGGTATATCCCCAGTGCTTTTAGCACATATTTTTCAAACACCGGCTCTGAAGAGCCCTTCTTCATTTTGCGAATAAAATATTTCTCAAAAGCCACTTTTGCTAGCCGCATCATTTTGCCTTTTCTCATCCATGCCACATTACGCGGTGGATTTTGCGGGATTGCAACAAATGCGGTGCAGGCATGCCCCATATCACCTAAACAAATAGCATACCAAGACGCTTTCGCGTGCAGTTCTTTACTTTCAATCGATCACTTTATGCTCATAAGCCTGACGAATTCCTTCAATAGACAATGTCAGAAAAAGCGCTTCAGAATGTGGGCCCAGTTTATCCATCTCTTTCAAACCATATTCTGCTGGCTTGATACTGGTGGTACCGATAAATCCTCGGCGATAACCTCCCCATGGATCAAGGCCGTGACCAATATGTTCAACATCTATAATAATATTTTTGCTTACACCATGTAGTGTAAAATCGCCTTTGAGAATAGCCTTGCCATCGCCTAATTCTTCAAACGAAGTGGAAACGAACGTTGCTGTTGGAAATTTTTTCACATCAAGATAGTCATCACTACGTAGATGTTTATCTCGTTTAGCATGATTCGAATCTAAACTTTTAGTGTCAATTTCAACCTCGATCTTTGAATAAGTCGAATTAGACTCATCGTAACTAAAACTACCCGAAAACGTATTGAATTGGCCGTGTAGCCAGCTGAAACCGAGATGTTTTATTTTAAACTGAATAAAAGCATGGCTGCCTTCGGTATCAATAATATAATTTTCTGCTATTGCTGAATTTATAACCGACAGGTTCATAAATCCCGCTAATAAAACAATGACTAATTTACGCATACTATTTTCTCCTATAGTGTTCATTTCAGACCAAAAATTCGTCTGAGAGTGGCATCTTTATCAAAAAAATGGTGTTTGAGAGCCGCTAGGGTATGAATTGCTGCAAGTCCGATCACCGCCCATGCCGCCAGCAAATGAATTTCACCGGCAATATCTTCCTGATTAGCAAACCCAGTCAAACTTGCAGGCACATTGAACAGATCAAAAACTTGAACCGACTCGCCTTTGGCTGTGATAATTAAATAACCACTGATGGCAATGACCAGTAGTAAAAAATTTAACATACCATGCGCCAAATATGAACTGACCTTTTCCCATTTTTTAAGTGTAGGAAGTGATTTGGGTGGAGGGTTTATCCAGCGCCACACGATCCGGATAAGTAAGAAGATGAAGAAAATAACCCCGACACCTTCATGCAGATCAGGTGCTTGCTGATACCAGTCATCATAATAACCAAGGCTCATCATCCATAAGCCAAGACCAAATAGACCAAAAGTCACCAGCGCGACCAGCCAATGGAGCAAGATAGTGATCAGGCCAAAATTATTTTGATCGTTTTTGATTAACATTTCGCCAACCTCCCAAGCATATCTTATTTTATATTCCTATCATGTAGTTCACCATACTTTACCTCTGGACCAGCCGGTACAATCCCTGTTGGATTTACCGTAGTGTGGCTACCGTAGTAATGCTGTTTGATATGATGCATATTGACCGTCTCGGCAATGTCAGGTTGTTGATAAAGATCTCGTGTGTAGCCCCATAAATTCGGATAATCAACTAGGCGTTTTAAATTGCATTTAAAGTGACCAACGTAAACTGCATCAAAACGGATCAGGGTTGTAAATAAACGCCAGTCTGCTTCGGTGATTTTATCACCAGTTAAATAACGCTGCGATTCTAATCTTTTTTCTAACCAGTCGAGCGTATCAAACAAAGGAACAACGGCTTTTTCATAGGCTTGTTGTGTAGTGGCAAATCCTGCCTTATAAACACCATTATTAACAGTGTCATAAATTTGTTCATTTAAGGTATCAATTTCCCCCCGTATGCTTTCAGGATAATAATCTCCTTCAGTTGCTCCGACTTTATCAAAGGCACTATTAAACATTCGAATGATCTCCGATGATTCGTTGGAAACAATTGTATTAGTTTTTTTATCCCAGAGTATGGGTACGGTGACACGGCCTGAATAAATATTATTCGCTTTTAAATAAAGCTCTCGAAGATATTTTGCATCAATAATTGGATCGGCGATCACTCCCTCATCGTCTTCAAATGTCCAACCATTTTCCACCATGCGCCAATGTACCACGGATAAAGAAATTATTTTTTCCAGTCCCTTAAGTTTGCGGAAAATTAGAGTACGATTTGCCCAAGGGCAGGCATAAGACACATACAAGTGATATCGATCTTTTTCTGCTTTAAAACCAGCTGATCCACTTGATCCTGCTGAACCATCAGTAGTTACCCAGTTTCGAAACTGAGCGGCTGATCGGACAAACTGCCCGTTACTTTCTTTAGTCGCATACCACTGTTCTTGCCACTGTCCATTTATTAAAAGTCCCATCGTATTACTCCAAATTACCGTATTCGTGATATAGAGTCGTTATAACGTGCGCGGCTATTAATTCTTAAGATGGCCGTCATAATTTTTATCCTCCAGTATGGAACCGATTATTTCGAAAATATTCAAATGCCTGTAATACTTCTGCTTTGGTGTTCATTACAAATGGGCCACCCCGTGCCACCGGTTCATTCAAAGGATGTGCTGCCACTAATAAAAATCGAGTCTCTTCATTTGCAGTAACAACCACTTGATCACCTCCACGTAAAATACCCATTTGACGATGTTCTATCTTGCGTAAAGAATCACCAACAGATAATTCGCCTTCAATCACAAATATAAAGACATTGTCATCCGTACCTACTTCTTGCTCAAATATCTGCCCTTCTGGCAAAGAGACATCCATGTAAATCGGATTAATGTATACATTTTTGACAGGGCCTATTGAACCGCTATTGGTCGTACCTGCGATCACACGCACCTCAGTTCCGTTATATATACCCACAGTTGAAACCCATGCAGCAGCCCATCTTGCTGCTCTGGCATTTCTGAATGAACAATACCTCTTCCTGCTGTCATCCATTGCACACCACCTGTTTCAATCAGACCCTCATGGCCTGCACTATCTTTATGCCGCATACGACCTGCTAATAAATAGGTAACCGTCTCAAAACCTCGATGAGGATGATCGGGAAAACCACCGATATAATGCTGAGGCTGATCAGACTCAAACACATCAAACAATAAAAACGGATCCAGTATATTTAGCTCTGGCGTACCAATCACACGTGTCATTTTTACTCCGTCACCATCAGTTACTGGCAAACCATTCGTGACAATATATAACTCTCTAACGATACTTTTTATGTTTGCCGTCGTTCTCATAATAGTTTGTTACTTGTCCGGTAAATTGTGATGTCGATTTAAATACTTAGGTAAAGAATAACAGTTGCTTAATAAGGGATAAACATAGATAATTACAAATGATTGTTCATATATGGAGAACAATAGAAATGGGACAACTAGAAGATATGAATATATTCATCCGCATAGTAGAAGCGGGTGGAATCAGCCGTGCCGCTGATCAACTAGGCTTGGCAAAATCCGCTGTCAGTCGTCGTCTGGTCGATCTGGAAGCACGTCTTGGAGTACGCCTGTTAAATCGAACTACCCGCACATCTAGTTTGACCGATATTGGTCAGAGTTATTATGACCGTGCAATTAAAGTCGTTGATGATGTGGCTGAACTGAATACCATAACCACTGATGCTAATACATCGCTTGAAGGAACGATTAACCTCGCAGCACCTTTATCGTTTGGATTAAGCCACCTGTCTCCAGCAATAAATGATTTTGTAAATCAGCACCCTGAATTGACGATCAATATTGATTTTTCTGATCGGCAAGTGGATCTGATTGAGGAAGGATTTGATCTTGCCTTTCGTATCGCTGACTTAAAAGATTCAAGCTTGATTGCAAGAAAAATTTCACCTATTAAACACATGCTTTGTGCAAGTCCGGAATATTTTAATAAATATGGAGCTCCCGAATCACCCGATGATTTAAAAAATCATCTCTTGCTTCATTACAGTATTAGTGGAACCAATACTTGGAAACTTACCGATAAAAAGGGAAAACAGTATACCATTAGTGTTAATGCGAAAATGATTGCGAACAACGGTGATTTTTTAAAAGATATGGCGATAGCCGGACATGGAATTGTGTTCAGCCCTACTTTTATTTCATGGCAGGCGATTGCGACTGGCGAACTTGTACCGATTCTAACAGATTACAAGTTGCTACAACTTAATGCCTATGCCATCTACCCACAAACCCGTTATCTATCTCAACGTACACGACTATTAATAGATTTTTTAGTAGAACTATTTGGTGATAATCCGTATTGGGATCAAGATATTAATGTCTAATTCATCGTTTATCGGATAGAATATTTATACTTTATTCATCAAAAGCTTCTTTACCCGCTATCATTCAACTTGTAGGTTTTCAGAATTTAGCTAGATTAGAAATTAGTTTGATCAAGTGGTTCAATGAACTGTTTTGTGTTCCGCCTTTACACTTATTTTACTTGCAAAAACCTGAGCGACATCAACCTCATCAAACCGATAATGTTCATTACAAAACTCACAGGCCACTTCGATATGACCCTGTTCTTGCAATAAATTATTGGCATCATCCTTACCTAATAGACTAATTGTATCGGCAACACGCTCACGCGAACAAGCACAGGAAAAATTAAGTTCAGTAGATGACAATAAGCGACACTGCTCTTCATGAAACAAGCGGTGTAATAAGGTGCCGGCACCTAATTCTAATAATTCTTTATTACTAATTGTATCTGCTAGTTGACTGAGGCGAGACCAGTGTTCTTCATCTGCTTCTTTGTTAGTACTTTTCCCTGGGAGCTTTTGTAAAAACAATCCTGCCGATGCCCTATTATCTGCTGCTAACCAGATACGTGTTTCTAGCTGTTCTGATTGTTTGAAATAGGTTTCCAATACCGTTGATATTGATTCACCTTGTAGACTAACCACACCTTGATAAGGCTGTTTAGCACCTTCAACATCAATTGTGATAGCTAATGCGCCTTCACCCGTTATCTCTATTAATGTTGCATCATCCGTCACATCACCGTCCCACTGCGCAAAAGCTCGTAAAGTATGATTACTGGTACATTCCACCATCATTAATGTAACGGGGCCTGATGATTTCAACTGTAAAACTAAGCGTCCTTTGATTTTAACTGTCGCCGTTAATAATGCCGCCGCCGCCATCATTTCGCCTAACAATCGTTGTATAGCCACTGGATATTCACGTCGAGACATTACATCTTTCCACGTATGTGACAGGTGTACCCATTCACCGCGAACAGGTGCATTATCAAAGATAAAACGTTGTAAATTGTCTGATTGAAATTCGGTTGTATCATTCATATAATTTTTCCAAAAAAAATGCTGGATAGATCCCTATCCAGCATTTTACTACCTCAGCATCATCTCCAAGATCTTTTATCGGAGATCTTGGCAATGACCTATTTTAATCATCACTTAATTGTAAGTAAGACTTTATTTAAACGCTTAACGTAGCTGGCAGGATCCTCTAATTGACCACCTTCCGCCAACAAAGCTTGGTCAAATAAAATCAAAGACCAATCTTTAAATTTCTTATTTTCTGATTCGTCTTTTAGACGTTTAACCATTGGGTGTTTCGGATTGAGTTCAAAAATAGGTTTGGTATCTGCCCCCATCTGTTGGCCTGCGGCTTTCAGCATGCGCTCAAGATTTGCACTCATATCATGTTCATCTGCTACCAAACACGCTGGAGAATCAGTCAGTCGATGTGTAATACGTACATCTTTCACTTTATCTCCTAGTGCCTTTTTAACCCGACCCACTAAGTCTTCAAATTTCTTATCGACCTTTTCCTGAGCTTTTTTCTCTTTTTCATCTTCTAGCTCACCTAAGTCTAAATCACCTTTAGCAACCGATTGCAGTTGTTTACCATCAAACTCGGTTAATGAATTTGTAAGCCATTCATCAACGCGATCTGCTAATAATAAGACTTCAATACCTTTCTTGGTGAAGACTTCAAGATGTGGGCTATTTTTAGCTGAGGCAAAGCTTTCAGCGGTGATGTAATAGATCTTATCTTGTTTGTCTTTCATTCTACCGACATAATCTTCTAAAGAAACCGTTTGCTCTTCCGAACCTGTTGCTGTGGTCGAAAAACGCAGTAGTTTTGCTAACGCTTCTTTATTAGCAAAGTCTTCACCCAAACCTTCTTTTATGACTTGACCAAATTCTTTCCAGAATGTTGCATATTTCTCTACATCATTCTTAGCCATTTTCTTCAGCTCGCCCAAGATTTTTTTCACTGAAGCAGCACGTATACTATCAATGGTTTTACTACCTTGCAGAATTTCACGAGAGATATTCAATGGCAAATCATCAGTATCAATTACACCGCGAATAAAACGTAAGTAACGTGGCATTAATTGCTCTGCATCTTCCATTACAAAAACACGCTTCACATATAATTTTAAACCGTGACTGCTATCGCGATCCCATAAATCAAAGGGTGCTTTTGCAGGAATGAACAGCAAAGAGATATATTCCAATTTACCTTCGACTTTATTGTGGCTCCAACTTAATGGATCTTGATAATCATGAGAAACTTGCTTGTAAAACTCCTTGTAATCATCATCACTGATTTCATTTTTCGATAATGTCCATAATGCCGTTGCTTTATTAACTGTTTCTTCTTCTAACACAACAGATTCATCGATTTTGCCATCTTCATCTAGTATCGCGTCTTTGGTCATCACAATCGGCAAATTAATATGATCTGAGTATTTGCTGATGACATTACGTAAGCGCCAGCTATTTAGAAATTCCTCTTGATCTTCACGTATGTGCAAGGTGATTTCAGTACCGCGTTGTGGCATGTCAATGGTTTCAATTGAGAATTCACCCTTGCCTTCTGATTGCCATTGCACGCCATGTTCACTGCCCATGCCCGCACGCCGTGTTTTTAGTGTGACATTATCTGCCACAATAAAGGTCGAATAGAAGCCCACACCAAATTGACCAATAAGTTGCGAATCTTTGGTTTCATCACCAGTCATTTTTTCAAAGAATTTTTTAGTGCCCGAATTAGCAATGGTGCCGATATTTTCAATGACTTCTTCACGGCTCATGCCAATACCATTATCTGTAATGGTGATAGTTTTAGCGTCTTTATCAAAGGCAACACGGATCTTTAGCTCAGCATCATCTTCATAAAGCGCATCATCCGACAATGCTTCAAAGCGTAATTTATCAGCGGCATCAGCGGCATTCGAAATCAATTCACGTAGAAAGATTTCTTTATTGCTGTATAAAGAATGGATCATCAGATCCAATAATTGAGAAACTTCTGTTTGGAAACCTAGCGTTTCCTTATGTGCATCAACACCCATTTGAATATGCCTCCAACGGCTTTTTATAACTTAAAATAGCAAATGGGGATGCAACGATAAGAGTTCAAGTTTTTTATGTATAATACCTTATGCAAAAAAATAAGCTCCAAATCTTAACCTATAATATTCATAAGGGTTTTAGTGTAGGTAACCGTCGTTTTATACTGCCCCAACTTAGAGATGCACTTATTAAGACTGATGCTGATATATTGTTCCTGCAAGAAATACAGGGAGAACATATAAAACACGCAAAAATACACCCTAATTGGCCGGAGAACTCACACTCTGAATTTCTAGCTCAAGATACATGGCCACACGTTGTTTATGCCAAAAATGCTATTTACAATGTCGGCCACCACGGCAATGCCATCCTCAGTAAACATGCCCTACATAGCTGGGAAAACATTAATGTTTCACCCTATGGCAAAGCGAGTCGCAGTTTGTTACACGGTGTCATCCAGCTACCTAATGTTGCCAATGATTTACACATTATCTGTATTCACCTTGGCGTAATCGGTATAGAGCGGCGTTATCAGTTTAAAAGCTTATTTAATCGTATAGAACAGCATGTACCACACGATGCTCCTTTAATTGTTGCTGGAGATTTTAATGACTGGACAGGGCAAGCTGAAAAACGCTTTGCCAGACAACTTGATCTTAAAGAGGCCCATAAAACATTACATGATAAACACGCTAAGACGTGGCCTGCTTGGCTACCCATTTTAAAAATGGACAGGATCTATTACCGTGGTATACACCCCGTAAGCTGTGAACGTCCCACCGATGAACTGTGGAGTAGATTGTCTGATCATAATCCACTGTTAGCGACATTTGAGATGTAATAATGCCGAAATACACATTAAATGAATTATTGAGCCTACCTAACTTATTGACTTATGTTCGCTTTGTGGCGGCACCATTCTTATTATGGTTGGCGTGGTCAGGCAAGGGGGATGCATTTCTAATATTACTAGCAATAACCTTCTTAAGCGATGTGCTGGATGGCATGGCCGCCAGAATGTTAAATCAACAAAGTGAGCTGGGTGCATTTTTAGATAGTGCGGCTGATTTGCTTATTTATGGCATCTTGGCAATATCTATCTGGTGGTTATGGCCTAATATAGTGCAGCGCGAGATACTCTATATCATCATCATTATCATCAGTTTTGCATTGCCTGTTATCATTGGCATTATCAAATTTCACAGTTTTGCTAGCTATCATACTTGGTTAGTAAAGACGGCGGTTGTCATTACCGGACTAGCATTTTTCATACTATTTATTTTTGATATTGCTTGGCCATTCCGGATTGCAGCCTTTGTTTGTTTATTGGCTGCATTAGAAGAAATAGCCATTACATTTTACCTAAGCAAAGCACGTTCTGATGTTCGCTCTCTCTGGCATTTAATAAAAGAGCATTAACTCTGATCGCGAATAAACACCCAATCATCACCTTTTGACATTTCTAGGCTAAACCGATAACCATCGGTGTCAAATTGTTGGATTTGTTCTGGCTTTTCAATTCGATGGTCAATGATATATCTGCTCATTAAGCCTCGTGCTTTTTTAGCATAAAAGCTAATGATCTTATACTGGCCATTCTTCCAATCTTTAAATATCGGTGTGATAATTCGAGCGTTCAGATTTTTAGCTTGCAAGGCTTTGAAATATTCATTTGATGCCAAATTGATCAGCACACCATCAGATAATTCCATTTCAATTGATTGCCGAAGTTGGCTTCCCCAAAAATGATATAAGTTTTCGCCTTTACTATTACCAAACTTAGTAGCCATTTCTAAACGATAAGCTTGTATTAAGTCTAACGGTCGCAATACACCATACAGCCCAGAGAGTATCCGTAAATGCTGTTGCATAAACTCAAAGCCGGCGTTATCTAAACTATCCGCATCCAAACCGGTATAGACATCGCCTTTAAAGGCTAACACTGCCTGCTTGGCATTGCTTAAATCAAACGGCGGCGACCACGTTTGAAAGCGTGCCATATTTAAACCCGCTAACTTATCACTTAACTTCATCAAAGATGCTACATCGGCAACGGCAAGCTTCTTCAAATCATCGATAAGTTGTTGCGATTGGTCTAAAAACCGTGACTGAGTGTGCTCACTAGTGACTGGCTCCGTTTCAAAATCCAGCGTTTTAGCCGGTGAAATGACAATTAGCATGAATTATTATTTTTCAGGATCGTCCGATTTAGATTTAGATTCAGGCTCAATTTCAATAACCGCTTCGTGTTCATCAACTTCATTAGACGGTGTAGATTTAACAACTGGTTTAACTTTATCTACTTTACCCCAAGCAGCAAATGGAAAAGGTTTACGATCATCATTATAGGTTAAGAACAAGATGATTTGATTAATATATTTAGTTAAATCAGCAGCAAATTTACGCAAATTTTCATTATCTGAACCGGTAATTAGTGCGAATAAAACCTGGATGAAAATTATTAGCCCTGTCACCATTAATACAAAATACAAAACAATCCAAAACAATACCATATACAGGATCCGCATCCATTGGTTAGTGTCTTGAAGATTCTGTTTTAATTGTTGTTTTTCCGCCATTATCTCTACCTCCAATAAAAACTATATGATACATGAAATTGGCTGGTTCATGTACCATAGCGTCATGAAAACGATTATTACAGTCATTGATACCCTCACCGAATGGGTGGGGAAAACAGCCTCGTGGCTTGTATTAGCTTTAGTGCTGCTTATTTGTTATGACGTAGCTATGCGTTACCTTTTTCAGCAAGGCTCAATTGCATTACAAGAGCTAGAATGGCATTTATTTGCTTTGATATTCTTGCTGGGCTCGGCCTATACACTTAAACATGATGAACATGTGCGCGTTGATATTCTCTATCAAAGTCGCTTTGTCTCGGATAAACAACGGGCATGGATTAATATTCTAGGCACTGTCTTTTTCCTGTTACCTTTCTGTATACTTATTTTAATCACCGCATGGCCGTTTGTAGAGAATGCCTTTTATTACAAGGAAGGCTCGCCCGATCCCGGCGGTCTGCCCTATCGCTATCTGCTTAAAGGCAGTTTATTAGTTGCTTTTGGTCTGCTTATTTTGCAAGGTCTTTCTGGCTTATTAAAAAACATCATTAAACTCAAGGAGACCCAATAATGGAAGTTTGGGCGTTAGTGATGTTTGCTGTGTTGTTTATTTTCCTGTTAGCAGGTTTCCCCGTTGCATTTACCCTCGGCGCTGTTGCGCTTGCGTTTGGTAGCCTCTTTCTAGGTTTAGATTTCTTTAATCTATTGCCACTGAGAATTTGGGGCATTATGACCAACTTCACCTTGTTGGCGGTGCCGTTATTTGTTTTTATGGGGGTAATTTTAGAAAAATCAGGCATTGCTGAAGAGCTGCTGGAAACGATGGGCCGATTATTTGGTCGAGTTCGCGGCGGTTTAGCCATTTCAGTCGTCGCCGTAGGTGCTTTATTAGCGGCCACCACCGGTGTAGTTGGTGCATCGGTAGTCACCATGGCGGTGATAGCTCTACCCGCCATGTTAAAACATGGTTATGCGCCAACATTAGCCGCAGGTACCATTGCCGCTTCTGGCACACTTGGGCAAATCATTCCTCCCAGCATCATTTTGATCTTGTTAGGCGATGTGATCGGCGTGCCTGTTGGTCAATTATTTATTGCTGCCGCTGTACCCGGCATGATGTTGGTATTAGCGTATATGGCCTATATCGGTTTTATTGCATGGCGACATCCTGAATTAGCCCCTGCCATTAAGACAGATCCTAATGATGGCGATCTGCTATTAAAAGTATTCAAAAGCTTATTACCACCCTTGGCTCTAGTGCTAGCGGTGCTAGGCTCAATATTCTTCGGTGTTGCCTCACCCACCGAGTCAGCCGCCGTCGGCGCATTCGGTGCCATGGTGCTGGCTCTTATGCACGGCAAGCTAAACGTAACAAACCTACAACAAGCGCTACAACAAACCACACGCCTCACCAGTATGGTGTTTTTAATTCTAATTGGTGCCACCGCTTTCGGTTTGGTTTTTGTAGGTATGGGCGGGGATGACTTGATTTTCGATATTTTCAACGGCTTACCCGGCGGCAAATGGAGCTTCCTAATCATCAGTATGTTACTGATCTTTATTTTAGGATTCTTTTTAGACTTTATCGAGATTTGTTTTATCGTAGTGCCTATTATTGCACCCGTCGCCATTCATCTAGGCTTAGATCCATTATGGTTTGCCCTGTTAATCGCTATCAACCTACAAACCTCATTTTTAACACCACCGTTTGGCTTTTCACTGTTTTATCTAAAAGCCAGCGCGCCTTCACTTGAGTTAACTACCATCTACCGTGGTGTGATCCCATTTATTGTTATTCAAGTTGTTGTATTAGCCATATTGATTAGCTTTCCGGCTGTGGCTCTGTGGTTGCCAGGATTTATGGAATAGTGCTAAGCTCTCATGACATGTTAGATAGCAGAGAAAAATAATGGAATATTTAGAAATAATTGTAGGAATAATAGCGCTGGCAATTGCTATTTGGGCACTTAACCTTCAACGCCGTGAAATCATAAAAAATGGTCGTATAAATGCGCTAATTCACGCATCACAAATGATCCAAGATAAAATTGATTTCCACAGTAAAATAATCGAYGATATAGAAAAAAATAAGACAAATAAAAGCTCTGGTGGTCATAAAAGCCGAATAAATAAAGAGTTACGCCCTCTCAAAAATAAAATTGACATGGAATTTATCGATCTTGCTGCAAAATACAATGGTGTTTTGCATGAAAATGAAATTAGAGAAGCCTTAAAACCCTCAAAGTAAAGCTCTGTAGATTATATTTATACCCGTGAAATTTATTTTCTGAACTATTCAGATTCCCAGAGTGGGACTACGTTCTTTCATGTAGCTGGTCTCGATTAAACTTCCAGCCTTTGGAGTTTCCTTGCCCTGCTAGTGCTTTAAACTCATCTAAGTCATTGTTTATAGTGTGTTTACGAATAAACCGTTCGAGATCTTCACAAATTACTTGGTTTAGGCTTTTACCCATTGAAGCGGCTACTTTACGGGCTTCAATCACTGTTTTTTCATTAACTGAAAGTGTAATATTCATTAGCACAGTTCCTGTGTACACATAATGTGTGCTAGCAATATCAGTTTACTTGATTTTATTCAAAGCAATACTGGGGATAAATTAAAATTTTGCAATGGTTGGAAAGGCTGTAAAAGAGATACTACTTAAATAGAGAAAGTGCCCCACAATGCCGTTGCGAACGGTGTCCTCGAACCATCTTTTGGTTCAAGTGGGAGCATCTTGGCAACTCTGGGCTTCTCATTCATAATGAGCTTGCACGCCTGCAACCAATCAACCCCCGTGCATAAATGCTTATCGGGTCAAGAAACTAATGTCACTCTCGAACACCGCAGGGACTTAGCTTTAATAATACGCTTAATTTTAGTTTTAGCTAGTTTTATTTATTATGTTTTGTGAGGTTTTTCTATTTTAAAGATCTAATTGGCTAACTTCATCTAAAAATGCATTTACCTTATTTTTCATCTGCATTATTTTATTGTCTAGATCATCACTACCATCGTTCTGCTTATTTTGTAGCTTAATCAAATCATTTGCTATATTAAGCGCCGCCATTACCGCAATTCGGTCTAATCCGACAACTTTGCCTGTGGCTCGAATGTCTTCCATATTGTCACTCAACATTTTTGCTGATGCAATTAATGCGGGTTTCTCATCTTCAGGACAAGCAATCTGATAATCTTTTCCTGAGATTGATACGGATACAGGTGTACTCATAGCTCAGCATCCAATTCTTTTAAACGTTCCATCATTTTTTCAATTTTGCTGCGAGCAAAGTCTGTTTTTTCGGTTAGCTGCGCACGTTCTGATAGCCATGCTACTTTCTGAGATTTTAATAACATATTTTCTTCACGTGTACGGCGACTTACGTGTAGTAGGTCATCTACTTGCTGCTCTAGCTGTTGAAGCATGTCTTTTTCCATTATCATTAGTCTTAACTAAACCAAAATTAAAGATAACTATAGTCTTGCTTTTGGTTTGTGGTCAACAACTGACCTCACAATTTTTTTAAAATTAGAGTGTATCTATATGTCTGAATTATATTTTCCTTCACTTTCTGCCGATAATGCGACAGGCGAAGGCCCCATTAACACATCCGAATTACAAGGCGCATTATGCGGCCTGTTATGCCTTAATTCGCAGGCAAGCCGCGCAACTTGGTACAAAAGCCTTTATGAAGATGTATACCCCGATGAAGATGAAATTCTAGATTTAACCCATTTATTTGATCAAACAGTGCAAGCACTTAATAGCCTTGATTTTGATTTACAACTTGAGTTGCCAGATGACGACGCACCGATAGCTTCGCGCATTTTAGCGATGGCTAATTGGTGCCAAGGTCTGCTTTTTGGTCTCGCTGCATCTGGATTAACAGATGACACTGAGCTCTCGACTGATTGCAAGGAATACATTGCTGATGTCATTAATATCAGCCAAATAAACAGTGACGATCTCGATGCTGGCGATAGCAATGACATGGATTTTGAAGAGCTAGTTGAGTATTTACGTATGGGCTTGTTTTTGATTTATAGTGAACTGCAACCTGCCGATGATAATGCACAACAAACAACTGAGCACTAAAATATTATATCTATGACAAAAAAAGATTTTCAACGCCGCCGCCAAGATTTAATGGCTATTATGGGTTCGGACACAATTGCCGTACTCCCCAATGCACCTATTGCCAATCGTAACCGTGACGTAGATTACAATTATCGTGGTGATAGCAACTTTCATTATCTAAGTGGTTTTGATGAGCCTGAATCGGTTATTGTTATTGTGCCGGGGCGGCCGCATGGCGAATATTTATTGTTTTGTCGTGAAAAAGATTTAGAAAAAGAAATTTGGGATGGTTATCGTGCAGGTCAAGAAGGCGCTATTGATCTCTATGGCGCAGATGATTCTTATCCGATTACCGATCTTGACGATATTTTACCGGGCTTATTAGAAGGTAAAGAAAAAGCATTTTATACTATGGGTAAAATAGCCAGTTTTGACCAACGCATGGTGGGGTGGCTCAAGCATTTGCGCAATGCCTCACGGCAGGGAAAGCAATCACCTACCGAGATAATTGAGTTAGATCATACACTCAATGAATTGCGCTTATATAAAAGTAAAAGTGAAATAAAAGCAATGCGTTACGCTGCCGATGTGTCAGCGCAAGCGCATATTCGCGCCATGCAGTTCACCCAGCCGGGACAGTGGGAATACCAAGTCGAAGCTGAAATCATTCATGAATTTATGAAAAATGATTGTCGTTCACCGGCCTATCCTTCTATTGTTGGTGGCGGTGAGAACGGCTGTATTCTGCATTATATTGAAAACAATCATCGCCTAAAAAATAATGATTTATTATTGATTGATGCGGGCGCTGAATATGATTATTATGCGGCGGATATTACCCGCACCTTCCCTGTTAATGGCACATTCAGCCCTTCCCAGAAAGCACTCTATAATATTGTATTAGATGCGCAAAAAGCAGCGATTGCTGAAGTCAAACCCGGCAACCATTGGAATCAACCTCACGAAGCAGCAGTAGCTGTACTCACTGAAGGTTTGCTTGAACTAGGCTTGCTAAAAGGCAAATTAAGTAAGTTAATTAAAAAAGAAAAATACCGTGAGTTTTATATGCACCGAACGGGCCATTGGCTGGGTATGGACGTGCATGATGTCGGTGATTATAAAGTGGGTGGTGAGTGGCGTGAGCTTGAAGCAGGGATGGTGCTGACAGTTGAACCGGGGTTGTATATTCGTGATCCTGAACATATTGATAAAAAATGGCATTTTACCGGTATTCGAATTGAAGATGACGTGTTGGTGACTAAAATAGGGCATGATGTACTGTCAAAAGCGGCACCCAAAGAAGTAGCTGAAATTGAGGCGCTGATGGCTGAGACACCATAAATGATCAAGGCTGATTTTGATCTTATTATTGTCGGCGGCGGCATGGTCGGAGCCAGCCTTGCCTGTGCCTTAGCAAACACGCCTCTCAAAATTGCAATAATTGAAGCCTTCGAGCCGCAGTCAAAGCAGCAGCCCAGCTATGATGATCGTGGTATCGCCCTAGCCTACGGCTCACAACGTATTTTTGAATCACTAGGCTTATGGCCTCAACTTGCAAGCCATTGCACCGCAATTACCGATATTCATGTTTCCGATCGTGGTCATTTTGGTGCCACCCGTCTTTCAGCTAAAAATAAAAATGTAGCTGCATTAGGCCAAGTAATTACCGCACGCTTGATGGGGGAAATGCTAAATAAAGCCATCGAGCAACACGATAAACTTGAGTTAATTTGCCCCGAAAAAGTAACAAAGCTAAATCAAGAAGACGATTTTGTTGAACTTATTTTAAATGATAATCGTCGTCTATCTGCTAAATTAATTGTTGCTGCTGATGGCGCACAGTCCACTATTCGCCAACTTCTTGACCTAGCAGCATTGGAACATGACTACGAGCAAACAGCCATCACAGCTAATATTACACCTGAAAGACCGCATCAAGGTCGTGCATTTGAGCGTTTTACTGATACAGGCCCTATTGCACTGCTGCCCATGTCAGACAATCGCTGTAGCCTAGTATGGACCGTTAAAACAAGTGATGAAACAGATATCCTTCAATTATCCGATGATGACTTTCTCAGCCAGCTACAAGAACGATTTGGTTATCGTCTAGGCAAATTGATTAAAGTGGGTCAACGTACTAGTTATCCCTTAAAGCTGGTGCAAACTGACCAGCCTATTCAAGCGCGCATTGTATTCATTGGCAATGCGGCTCACAGCTTGCACCCTACCGCCGGGCAAGGATTTAACTTAGGTTTGCGTGATGTTGCTGCTTTAGCAGATGTATTGGCCGACTGTAGTGGTGATTGTGGCGATGCTCGTCTGTTACATGATTACCAGCAATGGCGACAACAAGATCAAGATAATGTTATTAACAATACCCATACTTTAGTTAAACTATTTAGTCACGATAATCCCATTTTAGGTCACCTCCGTGGTATCGGATTAACCTTAGTTGATGCCCTGCCAATAGCTAAACATTGGCTAGCTCAAAAAAGTATGGGGCTAGATAGAAAACAACCCCGGCTCAGTCGCGGCTTAAAGCTATGACACAGCATTACGATGTGCTTATCGTTGGTGGCGGCATGGTGGGCGCAACGCTTGCCGTAGCCTTAGCTGAACAGTCATCATTAAACATTGCTATTGTTGAAGCATTCGAATCCAAACCAATAACTGAATCTGATAAGCCTGATTTACGTGTTAGTGCGATTACGCGTGCAAGTGAAGCCCTATTTAAAAACTTAGCCATTTGGCAACATCTTATTCCAAGCCGAATCAGCCAATTTACCGATATGGAGGTCTGGGAAACACAAGCCAGCACCTTACATTTTGATAGCGCTGATATTGGCGAACCGTTACTCGGTTATATTATTGAAAACAGACATATTCAACAAGCCTGCCTTGTTCGTTGCAAACAACTCAGTAATATTAGCCTGCTATGCCCCGCAAAGCCGATATCGCTCTCTGAACAAACATTGACACTTGAAGAGGGTAGCGTTTTAACCGCCGATTTGATTGTAGGCGCTGATGGCGCTCGCTCTTTATTGCGAGAATGGGCTGATATTGATACTCATGGTTGGGATTACCAACAAACAGCCGTGGTATGTACCGTAACAACACAGCTATCGCATAAGCACACTGCATGGCAACGATTCCTTGCTGAAGGCCCTTTAGCCTTCTTACCTTTGGCTGATCCACACCAATGTTCAATTGTGTGGTCCAATTCAACGCAACAAGCTGAATTACTCTGCGACCTTAATAACGAGCGATTTAACACCGCTCTTTCCAATGCCTTTGGCAATAAACTAGGATCTTTAATAAAGATCAGTGAACGAGCAAGCTTTCCGCTTACACTGCGTCATGCTGATCATTATGTTGAAACAGGTTTTGCATTAGTGGGCGATGCGGCGCACACCATTCATCCTCTTGCCGGACAAGGGGTTAATATTGGTTTGCTTGATGCTGCCACATTAGCAGAAGTAGTGATTGACGCACATAAGAAAGGCCGTAAAATCGGCAGTTTGCACACGTTAAACAAGTATCAACGCCGCAGGAAAGGCGATAATCTCACTATACAAATGACCATGGATGCATTCAAACGTGCATTTGGCAGTGACTTAGCACCGATACGCTGGGCAAGACAGTTTGGCTTGAAAACTGTAAATAGTAATGCGCTATTACGAAAGCTGTTTATGCGGCAAGCCTCCGGTCATCGTTTTGCCAACCCAAAGCTTACAAAAAATAAAACTTAATTTATTACAGGCAAAAAAAGCAGCCTTTCGACTGCTTTCTATTTTTTAAGATTATTTTAATTTAAGCGGTTGTTGTTGTGCGTCTACGAAGCCCCATAAAACCAATTAGTGCAGGAGCAAATAACCAAAGCGCCGCAGGAACAGGAACAGCCGCTAGGTCAGCATGAACCAAAGCCTCATCATTTACACACGCCATTGTTAAATATGTGCTAATAATAGCGCCTGAGCCAGATAACAAACCTAGATCACTTAAATTAAACTCACCTTCAAGTACATTATCATCACCGCCATTCGCAGTCCAAACACCTTGGAAGCTAGTCAGTACCGTTCCGCCTAGCATTCTGTAGGTCTCAGTAATATGGTCTGTTCCATGAGCGCTACCGTAAATATCTGCACCTACCCATGTGCCGCCACTCAAAAGTTGAAAATCAGCAATGCCAGTAGTATCGTTTACACCTACTAAATGAATAGCAAACTCAAAACCCGCTGAACTTGTTGTTGGGTTAGCTGAAGTAGAATTAGTAACACTAATCGCAAAATCGCTTAGAAAAATTGGCGATCCGCCACCACTTCCTGCTTGAAGACCGCTTAAAATACTGCCGCCTACTGCACCAAACTGAAATTTACCACCTGCAACGTTAGTGCCTAGGAAGTTAATATCATAAACATCACCACCACTTGCATCATTAAGCTCTTGTGTTCCGCCATGTGTATTCCATTTAGCCGAACCTTCAACACCATTTGTATTCCATTGGTATTCAGAAGCGGTAATAGAACCATCAACTGTGGCAGCAAATGTGCTTAGTGACATTAAGCCTAAAAAAGAAGCGGTTAATATATTAAGTGTTTTCATTAGTCATACCTTATTTCAAAAATAGTTGTTTCTTCCAATATTGGGAACATTATAAATAACGGGGATTAGCATTCATATTGTACCTTGGTACAGTCTTTGTGAATTAGCCCACAAAAAAGAGTCTGGCAATAAATTAAAACGTCGCAAAGTCAGGCTAATAAAGAGCCAAGCTATAATTGTAAGAAAAATATCATTTTTTAAGGAATATTACTATTTTTGGTATTTTCAGTAATTTAATACGTATCACTTACTGTGTTTGCTGCTCAATTCGTTTTTGCTGTTGTAGTGCCGCATCATTAAGCATTTGTTCTATATCTTTTGCTTTATCAATCATCTCTGTTTGTTCTTTCCAGACATGCTCTTCAACTTTATTTTGTTCATCTGAGCAACCAACTACAAGCATTATGGGCAAAATTAGAACTATTAGCTTAATCATTTATTACCTCTGCTTATTTCCTTATTTTCTTTAAGATTAAAAATGTTACTCATACCCTAAATAGGTAAAAACATCATCGAAGCAGCTCTTACCATTACTGTTTTGATTAATCGACCATTTTTGCGGGCAATTATTTCGGCTAAATTATCTTGTGTTGCAATCATTTCGCCAAAAATCCGCTGATAACTTAGATTGCGATATTCATCAGTTAAACTATCACTTAGTAGCAATAATTTACCGTTTATATCGCGCTTTTCTGCCAACATCCATGCGGCAATTTCAATATTTCTGGCACTGTTATATAACTTTTGTTGGTCAATGCTGGTG
This sequence comes from Methylophaga sp., assembly GCA_002733505.1. Taxonomy (GTDB): domain Bacteria; phylum Pseudomonadota; class Gammaproteobacteria; order Nitrosococcales; family Methylophagaceae. The sequence goes on from NVVW01000005.1 coordinate 45,544, forward strand.
AAATAGAAAAATTCGGTATGATTGTCATACGATGCCATCATCATTTTTCGCATACCAAAAATAAAGGGCAGCACTCTATCTGATCCTTGATACGTTTCATCTAAAGCAATGCGAATAATATCGGTCGCATCCAGATGTTGCCAATGTGGAAAATAGTGATGGTGGTGATGCGAGAAAAACAAATCTACACTGGTTTTGATATCGCGTTTATTTTTATCATGACGACCAGCAGGGTTTCGTTTATACAATTTAAACATCAATGACTTTAAATCTTGCATCACCGCCCGTTGATGCAGTTCTATAACTTCATGAATATCACTTTTTGCGAGCCGGGAGATACCCGCATTATCTGGATCTGAAGCGACAACCTTTTGCCCTGTCCCCGTACAGGCAGTAAGATTTAAACACAATATAAAGATAACAAGCTTATACAGTTTCATCTATACCCAAATTACTTGAAGATGCAGGTTTCAGAGATTAGCACGAAGGTCAGAACAAGGCGCAATGTGAAGGCAATGACTAGTCCTTGTCGAGCATTGTAACGCAGTGCTGGCATTCGTGCTAATCTCCCGTAGGGCAAGAGGATAAGCCATTATCTTCGTCGTTATAAATCCTTAAACGAGAATGACTCATTCTGCGGATTTATGCCTAGAATATAATGGCTTCTTCTCTTGCTGAAACATGCATCTTCAAGTATTTTGGGTATAATCTAAAACCTAGAAACAGTGGCTTACCACCTAAATAAAACCCAATTAGGTACGAGATGACCTGATAACTCATGCTGCTGCGATTCTAAAGAGCCATCGCCATCGGTATCAATAAAATAATAGGGAACACCGACCGTGGGGGTAACTTTAATCATATAAAGTTGCCCATTCATCCGGTATTCTTCGATTGTGCGATCGTCTTGTTGGATGATATTTATGTCCGGTTCAATGCTTTCACCATCCATTAAAGGCTCAGGAAGAATCGGTGGTTGTGGAAGGCTTAGATCCTCCGCCCAAACATTAGCTGACATTAATAATGCAACAGCGCATACAATATGCATAAATGTAGTTTTATAAAACATGGTTGTGCTCCAAATAGGGTTAGATTAAATATATCACTTCCAGCCTGACGATTAAAGCTATTATTAACCTAACATTCTAATGAAATTTAACTTATGAAACCATCAGCCCCTTTTATTCTTGTCGACGGTTCTTCTTATCTTTACCGCGCTTATCATGCAATGAGTCAAGCCAATCTCACCAATGCTCAAGGCCAAGCTACTGGGGCGATTTATGGTGTAGTCAATATGCTTAGAAAATTGTTAGTTGATTATAAACCTGAGCTTATCGCAGTGGTATTCGATGCTAAGGGCAAAACCTTTCGCAACGAACTATATGCTGAATATAAAGCCACCCGCCCGCCGATGCCCGATGATCTGCGCGAACAAATTGAACCACTTCACGATGTGGTACGAGCCATGGGCTTCCCACTTTTAATGGTTGCAGATGTTGAAGCGGATGATGTGATCGGCACATTGGCACACCAAGCGACTGAACTGAAAATTGATACTGTTATATCGACCGGCGATAAAGATATGGCGCAATTGGTTAATGAGCATGTCACTTTAATTAATACCATGAGCAATACTATGACCGATATTGCTGCCGTGCATGAAAAATATGGCATTGCGCCTAATCGTATTATTGACTATCTCGCGTTGATGGGTGATAAAGTCGACAATATTCCCGGCGTGCCGAGTGTTGGCCCTAAAACTGCTACTAAATTATTACAGCAATATGATTCACTAGAAGGCGTAATTGCTCATGCAGATGAAGTCAAAGGTAAAATGGGTGAAAAATTACGTGAAGCTGCGGCCGACTTGCCACTGTCTTACCAGCTTGCCACCATAAAATTAGATGTTGAGCTAGAAGATACGCCAACCAGTTTACAGTTAAAACAACCTGACCATGACGCATTGTTAGCTTTGTATCAGCACCTTGAATTCAGATCTTGGACTGCTGAATTAGTGCGTAATCAAGGGGTCCGCAATCAAGGGGGCAGGCAGCTTGATTTAACAAAAAAAGCAGTAACGGCAAGTGATAAGCCTGAAATAAAGCTGGCTGATCCCTTGATTACTGAGCCGCCAGCGGAACAGAATTATGAAACTATTTTAACGCAAGCTCAGTTAGATTCATGGCTAAAAAAGCTAAAAGACTCAGACTTATTTGCTTTTGACACTGAAACCACCAGCCTAAATTATCTTGATGCCAGAATTGTCGGTTTATCATTTGCAGTTAAAGCAGGTGAAGCCGCATATTTACCGCTAAAACACGATTATATGGGCGCGCCAGTACAGCTTGATTTTGATGTTGTAATAGCACAATTTAAGCCATTACTTGAAGATCCCAAGCAATTTAAAGTGGGGCAAAATCTCAAATATGATCGTCATATTTTATTAAACCACGGCATCGATCTGCAAGGTATTCAACACGACACCATGTTGCAGTCTTATGTATTAAACAGCACGGCAACGCAACATAATATGGATGCTTTGGCTGAAAAATATCTAAACCGCACCACCATTCATTTTGAAGATGTAGCCGGAAAAGGTAAAAAACAACTTACCTTTAATCAAATTGATCTCGAGCAAGCCTCGCCTTATGCTGCTGAAGATGCTGATATTACTTTGCAATTACATCAAACACTGTGGCCACAACTGCAAGCCATTCCAAGTTTAGAAAAAATCTACACCGAACTTGAAATACCCTTATTACCTGTTATCAACACCTTAGAACGTAATGGCGTCAATATCGATATTTGGATGTTGCAACAACAAAGTGATGAGCTAGGTTTGAAAATAGATAAGTTGGAAAAGCAAGCTTGGGATATTGCGAGCGAAAAATTTAACTTGGGCTCGCCTAAACAGTTAGGTGTAATTTTATATGAAAAACTTGAATTGCCTATATTAAAAAAGACACCTAAAGGACAGCCTTCAACCGCAGAAAGTGTATTGCAAGAGCTGGCAGATGAAGGCTATCAACTGCCACAAGTAATTATGCAATATCGTAGCTTGAGCAAGCTGAAATCAACGTATACCGATCGCCTGCCAGAGCAAGTAAACAGTTCTACAGGCCGCGTCCATACTTCGTATCATCAAGCCGTCACCGCGACCGGGCGTTTATCTTCTTCTGATCCCAACTTACAAAACATTCCTATACGCAGCGAAGAAGGTCGACGGATTCGTGAAGCCTTTGTTCCGCCAGAAGGTTACACACTACTTGCTGCCGATTATTCGCAAATCGAATTGCGCATTATGGCGCATTTGTCACAAGATCAAGGCTTGCTAAGTGCCTTTGCCGCCGGTGAAGATATTCATCAACGCACCGCCTCTGAAATATTTGAAGTGACATTAGAAGAAGTGACTAACGATCAAAGGCGTAGCGCCAAAGCGATTAATTTTGGTTTGATTTATGGCATGTCAGCACATGGCTTATCAAAACAACTCGGCATTGAACGGCATCAAGCAGCGGATTATATGACTACCTATTTTGAGCGTTATCCCGGCGTTAAAGACTATATGAACACCACCCGCGAACAAGCCAAATTAGACGGTTATGTTGAAACATTATTCGGTCGACGTTTATACCTACCCGAAATTAATGCCAGCAATGGCATGCGCCGTCAATATGCTGAACGCACCGCAATCAATGCGCCGATGCAAGGCACAGCAGCCGATATTATTAAACGCGCCATGGTGAACATTCAACACTGGTTACAACAAAGTGATAATGGCATTAAAATGATTATGCAGGTGCACGATGAATTGGTATTTGAAGTGCCGTTTGATCAAATCGAAAATGCGAAAACCATTATCGAAAAATATATGGTCGATGCCGCTGAATTGGATGTGCCATTAGAGGTAAGTATGGATACCGGCGATAATTGGCAACAGGCACATTAGAACCACAAAGGAACTTAGCGCTTATTTTCCTTTCAGTAAGTCTCCACGCTAGTATCTATATAACAAAATCAACTAAAGATCCATTTTTTTATTATTTGCAATTATAAAGAAATCACTTTAAACTGCCTCTTTAATTTATTAATTTCAGGAACTTTCACCGTGACCAAGCTTGCTTTCAAACCTCTATCATATCTGACCGTTATAGCACTCGGCTTGGCGATCAGTATGCCAGCCTTAGCCACCAATGGTTATTTAGCCCATGGTTACGGCATTAAATCTAAAGGTATGGCGGGAACAGGCGTCGCTTTACCGCAAGATGCTTTAATTGGTGCAACCAATCCAGCGGGAATTGCCTTTGTTGGTGATCGACTTGATCTTGGTGTATCAATCTTTAGCCCACGGCGTAGTTATGATGTAACCGGCGCACCCTCAGCGCCACCTGCAGCAGTACTTGCACCGGGCAAAGTGAATAGTGATCGTGAATATTTTATTATTCCTGAATTTGGTGTGACATGGCAATTAGACGATCATAAAGCAGTAGGTATTACTGTTACCGGTAATGGCGGCATGAATACCAGATATGCGTCTAGCGAAAATACCTTTGGCGGCGGCAAGGCGGGCATTGATTTGGCACAACTATTTATCGCACCTACTTTTTCTTATCGTTTTAATAATGATGCTGCCATTGGTGTATCGGCTATTTTAGCGTATCAAGGTTTTGAAGCTAAAGGCTTAAGCCAGTTTGCAGGCTTATCAAACAGCCCATCTGATTTAACAGACAATGGTCATGATAGCTCTTTCGGTGCCGGCATTAATGTAGGCTTTATCTTGCCTGTCGGCTCACAAGTAACGCTAGGCGGTGGTTATCGTTCACGTATTTATATGACTGAGTTTGATGACTATAAAGGCTTATTTGCCGAACAAGGCGATTTTGATATCCCCGCATCGGCCACAATTGGTCTAGCATGGAAAACAACGGAAAGTCTTACCGTGTTATTAGATGTACAAAAAACATGGTATAGCCAGGTTGATGCTATTGGCAACTCAATGATGCCGGCAATGGGTACTTGCATGACTCGCGTAACAGCTACTTCTCCGGCATGCTTAGGTGGTAATAATGGTATTGGCTTTGGTTGGGAAGATATGACCACCGTTAAATTCGGCGTGCAATATCAAGCATCGAATGACTGGACATGGCGCGCAGGTTATAGCCATGGCGATCAACCTATCCCGGATTCTGAAGTGTTCTTTAATATCTTAGCCCCAGGTGTAATGGAAGAGCATTTCACCGTTGGTTTCACCAAAAAATATGATGGTGGTCGCCAAGAAATTAACTTTGCCGCGATGTATGCGCCCGAGCACAGTGTAAAAGGCGCGATTAGCCTTACACAAACCGTTGAATTAGAAATGAAGCAATATCAACTTGAATTAGGCTGGTCATTACTGTTCTAAACTACAGTTTCACCTCAAAATACAACAATAGCGGTAACTTATGCCGCTATTGTTTGCCTGTTGCTTAATTATCTCATCATAGGGAAAAGCTGAAGTGGATTTATTTTAAAGGTTATCCCCAAATTACTTACTGGTAAGATAACCGCATTACCTCCTTGCTGTTTAACTTGATAAAGCCTGCCATCTGCTACTGCTATCAATGTGAAAGCACCCTCCTTTATATCCTGGTTTTTTTAGGCCGGGTACTGGCAACACCTAAACTCAACGTCACATGTTCTACCGCTTACTGCCCTGCATCTTCAATATAAGACTTAATTACGATTTGGCTTGAGCGAAAATCTTCTGCAATAAGTACTTTCATAGCCGTCAGTTTACCTTAAATTTAATAAGAATTATTCCTATTATTTATCCTTTTTTGCTCGTGGATGTGCTTCATCATAGACTTTTGCTAAATGTTGAAAGTCAACGTGGGTATAAATTTGGGTAGTGGATATGTCAGCGTGACCTAATAATTCTTGAACTGCCCGAAGATCACCGCTAGCTTCCAACATATGTGAGGCAAAAGCATGACGTAAACGATGTGGATGAACGCGGTCAGATATGCCCTGTTTTTTGCCCCAGTGGTTCACTCGTTGCTGAATGGCACGCGCACCCAATCGCCGGCCTTGTTTGCCAACAAAGAGTGCAGTTTGCTCGAAAGATGCCCACTGCGTTCGTTTTTCTAGCCAAGTCTTTAATGCTGAAATCGCTTGCTTACCAACGGGTATTACACGGCTTTTATTGCCCTTACCCGTGACATATACAAGCTGATCACCAAAATCAACATCACGTATATCTAAGCTAGTTAACTCCGCCAAACGTAAACCTGATGAATAAAATAACTCCATAATGGCACCATCACGGCAGGCAATAATACTTTCTGTCGGTGATATAGCCAACAAGCCATTCATTTGATCAACATCTAATGTTGAGGGTAAGCGTTTTTTTGATTTAGGTGCTTGCACGGCTTGAGCAGGGTTTAACTCTGCTAAGCCTTCACCCATCAAATAACGATACAAACTGCGTATTGCTGACAAGGATCGCTGAATTGTTCTTCCCGACAAGCCTGTTTGATGAAGCTCAGCTATAAATTGCCGAATATGGCTGCTTTTCAACGCCGTCCACGATAATAAATTTTGTTGCTCACAAAAAATTAATAATCGCTTTATATCTCGTTGATAGTTCGTCACTGTATGCGGTGACATGCGCTTTTGTTGCGCTAAGTAGTGCAAGAATGCGACTAAATCCTTATCCATAAGGACGTAATAGGCGCATGGTCACCTCGCCCAAAAAACTCAAATAATCCGTTGCCATATCTGCATGAAAGCGAGCTTCATCATAACTAGCAATGGCTAATATCCCCGCACAAGGCTGATGACCTAATGGCAAGCAGGCCACTGATTTCACCTTATCTGCTTTCTGGGGAAATAATAATTCATTCTGAGCTTTAGTTAAGCGGCCGCACACCGGCTGTTGTTTTGATAATAATTTATCGAATATACGTAAGTCTTCAGCATCGGCATGTTGCTGCACTACATTCTCACCTGTTTCCGGTAATGCTGGTGCCTTATCCCCTGCATAAAACCAGCGTAATGCCACTTCATCAGCATTAAACTCTTGTTTCAGCTCCGTCATCAACATAGGTAACAATACCCCAAAAGAGGGCGCATCCATTAAGCGTAGGCACAATTTATGAATACGGGCTTGTAAAGCGGTATTTTGGCGCGCATTATCAATGAGCATGTTTAATTGCTCGTGTAATTGCTGATTTTTGCCTTGTAAGCGTTCTAACTGACGTTGAGCCAGTGAGATGGTACCTTCCGGCGATTGACCTAATTGCAATGAATCCATCGCTTCGGGCTGATGCAAAAAGAAATCTGCATGCTCCGCCAAGTAGTCTGTTACCTGCCCTGCTGTTAGTGATTGTTTATCGTCGCCCACACAATTTCTCCGTCAAATACCTGTGTTGCTGATCCCGTCATCTGCACGGAAGCATTGTCATCTGGCCAAGCTATAGTTAATTGTCCACCAAGCAGTGATACTGTCACTTCACGCGCCAACAATCCACGTTGAATGCCACTCACCACTGCGGCACATGCACCTGTACCACAGGCCTGTGTTTCGCCAGCGCCCCGTTCAAAAACGCGCAATTTAATCTCATTCGAGCTAATAATCTGCATAAAACCAACATTCACTCTATCAGGGAAATCTGGGTGGCTTTCAATAATCGATCCTAATGTTGCCACAGCGGCAACATTAATATCATCAACAAGAATGACAGCATGGGGGTTGCCCATTGAAACCGCGCTGATTTCTATATGTGCATTATTAGGCAAATCTAAACTATACTTTAGAGCTTGTTGCTCGGCAATAAAAGGAATATCTGCTAACTTAAAACTAGGCACGCCCATATCAACACGAATATCACCCTGTTGTTGCAAGCTAGGATAGATAATCCCTGACTTAGTTTGTACGGCAATCGTAGTTTTATCGGTTAAACCTTTATCGTAAACGAACTGTGCAAAACAGCGTGCGCCATTACCACATTGCGCCACTTCACCACCATCAGCATTAAAAATACGGTATTTAAAATCCGTATCTTTACGCGTTGCTTTTTCAACTAGCAATAATTGATCGCAGCCAATGCCAAAATGGCGATCAGCTAAAAAGCGGATCTGACTCGCCGTTAAATCTATAGTCTGATTAATGGCATCAATAATGATAAAATCATTGCCCAAACCATGCATTTTGCTGAATTTCAACATTATTCTGGCAACACCTGTTCGCCCGCATACAACGATTCGATGGTTTCTCTTTGCCGTATCAGATGCATTTGATCACCATCCACCATTATTTCAGCAACACGTGGCCGTGAGTTGTAATTTGAACTCATGGTAAAACCATAAGCCCCTGCGCTCATAATGGCCAATAAATCACCTTGATTAATCGCTAACGAACGATCTTTGCCTAAAAAATCACCTGTTTCACAAACAGGTCCGACAATATCATAATCCTGCACCTCACTCATTTCATCAATGACGACAGGCTGGATCCGTTGCCATGACTGATATAAAGCAGGGCGTAATAAATCATTCATTGCCGCATCGACAATGGCAAATTGTTTGTCATCTGTTGGCTTTATATATTCTACTTTGGTCACTAAAATACCCGCATTGCCCGCAATAGCGCGGCCAGGCTCTAACAATATTTCCAAATCACGTCCTATTAATAATTCACGCAAAGCCACGGCATATTCTGTTGGGCTAGGGGGCGTTTCATCTTGATAGGTAATACCTAAACCACCGCCTACATCTAAATGCGCCAGTTTAATGCCTTGCGAAGCTAATTTATCAATTAATAGCAACACACGTTTTAATGCATCAACAAAGGGGGTGACCGACGTTAACTGTGATCCAATATGACAATCAATGCCGACTATATTCAAATGTGGCAATTGTGCTGCTTTTTGATATATTGCTTGCGCATGTTCAATTGCAATCCCAAATTTATTTTCTTTTAAGCCAGTAGAAATATAGGGATGCGTTTGTGCATCAACATCGGGGTTGATTCTTATCGATATGGGCGCTCGCACACCTCGCTCACCTGCAATGTTGTTGATTCGTTCTAATTCAGCAATCGATTCCACATTAAAACAGCGCACACCCTGTTCTAATGCATAATTAATTTCCGCAACTGTTTTGCCTACACCAGAAAAAACCGTTTGCTTAGCTTTACCTCCCGCAGCCAAAACGCGCGCTAATTCGCCCGCAGAAACAATATCAAAACCAGAACCTAATCGCGCTAATACGTTCAGTACCGCGATATTAGAATTCGCTTTTACGGCGTAACAGACACTATGTGCCATGCCTTTGAAAGCGTCATCAAATGCACGCCAATGGCGCTCTAATGTGGCACGTGAATAAATATATGTGGGAGAGCCGTGTTTGCTTACAATAGTTGATACTGCAATATCTTCAGCGAATAGTTCGCCATCTTTATACTCAAAATAATCCATCTATTACCAGCCCATCCAAGCTATCAAAGCATTTCCTTCAGGCAAATATAAGTCGCCTTTTTGACCGCATGCCGCTATTAATGATACAAAGAAAATTACTACTGCTACTCGCTGCCAAGTAGTTATTTTTTTCATGATTTTTATCCCACGTCCGATATCTATACCCAAACTACTTGGAAATGCATGTTTCAGCAAGAGAAGAAGCCATTATATTCTAGGCATAAATCCGCAGAATGAGTCATTCTCATTTAAGGATTTATAACGACGAAGATAATGGCTTATCCTCTTGCCCTACGGGAGCTTAGCACGAATGCCAGCGCTGCGTTACAATGTTTGACAAGGACTAGTCATTGCCTGCACATTGCGCCTTACTCTGACATCCGTGCTAAGCTCTGAATCATGCATTTCCAAGTAGTTTGGGTATAGAGCAGTATACGGGAATCTGGTTTGTCATCTCAACTTATACCCGTTATCATTCATTTTGCCGTTTTTTTGTGCTCATAATGGATGACAATTAACATTAATAACCGAGTATAACTATTGGTTTTTGCCAACTATGCAACGAAAATAATGCTATTTTAATGGTAAGCTACTAATTTGGACATACTTATGAAACATTTAGAGTCGCGCTAACACATGGAAACAACTGAAATACCTCTACGCCTGAATGGTTTATCCAGACGTCTCGTTAATGACAAGCTATTAAGCGAGGAGGATGCCTCATTAGCGCAACAAGATGCTAAAGAGTCTAAACAGACCTTTGTCAGTTTTTTAGTAAAAAATGAATTAGTATCCAGCCAAGATATTGCATTAGCCGCATCTCAAGAATTTGGTGTACCGCTCTTTGATCTTAGCGCAATGAGTATGGAAGCTATGCCAACAGGTCTTATCAAAGAACAATTGATCCGTGAGCACAATGCTTTGCCTCTTTTCCAACGTGGTACGCGGCTTTATGTTGCGGTATCAGATCCCACCAATTTGCAAGCGATGGATGTATTTCAATTTAACACCAGTTTTAATACATTCCCTGTTCTTGTTGAAGAGCAATTATTAGCATCGACCATTGAGCGCTCTTTAAACGATGAGCAGGAGGCTAATTTTGATGATTTTGGTGATGCTGATCTAGATGATCTTGATATTGGTCAAGATGAAATAGAACAAAAGGACGATGCCGCATCTGGCGCTAATGAAACACCTATTGTGCGCTTTGTGAATGGCATTTTAACTACAGCCATCAAATCTGGGGCTTCTGATATCCATTTCGAACCTTATGAAAAGAAATTTCGCGTACGCACCCGTATTGATGGTATTTTGCATGAAATAAAATCTGCACCCATTAACCTAGCGGGGCGAATTGCAGCCCGCCTTAAAGTATTGTCTCGTTTAAATATTGCTGAACGTCGCGTTCCTCAAGATGGTCGAATGCGACTAAAATTATCTAAAACAAAAACCATTGATTTTCGTGTTAATACCTGTCCAACCTTATTTGGCGAAAAAATTGTATTACGTATTTTAGACCCCACCAGCGCGCAGTTAGGCATTGACGCACTAGGCTATGAAGAAGACCAGAAAAAGATTTTCATGGAAACAATGCATAAACCTTATGGCATGATTTTAGTGACAGGTCCTACTGGTAGCGGTAAAACAGTATCGCTCTACACGGCACTTAATATTTTAAACACTGAAGATAGGAACATTTCTACCGCTGAAGATCCTGCTGAAATAAGTTTGGCTGGGATCAATCAAGTAAATGTAAATCCCGGGGTTGGCCTAACCTTTTCTGATGCGCTACGTGCTTTCTTACGTCAAGATCCCGATATCATTATGGTGGGTGAAATAAGAGACCTAGAAACGGCAGAAATATCTATTAAAGCCGCACAAACAGGGCATATGGTGTTGTCAACACTCCATACTAATGATGCACCGCAAACATTAACTCGCTTATCCAATATGGGCGTGCCTGCTTTTAATATTGCATCCGCAGTATCATTAATTATTGCACAACGTCTCGCACGACGGTTGTGTAGTGCCTGTAAAGCACCTGATAATCTTCCGCCTGAAACGCTTTTAGATGAGGGCTTTACCCAAGAACAAATTGATGAAGGGATAACAGTCTATAAACCTGTTGGTTGTGATAAATGTACTAATGGCTATAAAGGTCGTGTTGGTATTTATCAGGTGATGCCGATATCTGATGCTATGGCAAGAATCATTATGGAAGGTGGTAACTCCATTCAACTAGCCGATCAGGCTGAAAAAGAAGGTATTGACGACCTACCAAAATCAGCACTAAAAAAAGTAGCGACTGGTTTAACTAGTCTTGAAGAAATCAATCGTGTAATTAAGGAGTAAATCGTGGCTCAAGCTAAGGCACGCAAGAAAATTAAGGTTAAAGTTGATCCCGTTTTTACTTGGCAAGGTACCAATAAGCAAGGCCGAAAAATTAAAGGTGAGCACTCAGCCCCTAATATTAATGCCGCAAAAGCAATCTTGCGTCGTCAAGGCATTACTCCGATTAAGGTTAAGAAAAAATCTAAAGATTTATTTGCTGCTAGAAAACCAGCAATCAAACCTTCCGACATTGCGGTATTCAGCCGTATGCTAGCCACCATGATGTCTGCTGGTGTGCCATTAATGCAATCAATGGAAATTATTGGTGAAGGCCATGAAAATGCCAGCATGCAAGAGATGATTCTTGCCATTAAATCTGACGTGGAGTCAGGAACTAGCCTTGCCGAATCATTAGCTAAATTTCCACTACATTTTGATGAATTATTTGTCAGCTTGGTGCATGCCGGCGAGCAATCAGGTACTTTGGAAACATTGTTGCATGAAATTGCAATCTACAAAGAAAAAACAGAAGCACTCAAAGCAAAAATTAAAAAGGCCTTGGTTTATCCCATCGCAATTATGGTGGTTGCCTTCGTGGTGACAGCCATTTTAATGATTTTTGTAATCCCTCAGTTTGAAGCATTATTCCAAGGTTTTGGTGCTGATCTTCCTGGCTTAACTCAATTTGTAATCAGTATTTCTCAATTTTTCCAAGAATGGTGGTGGTTAATCTTTGGTAGTATTATTGGTGGTGTTTTTGCACTGAAAGAAAGCATACGCCGCTCACAAAAAGTCGCTCATTTTTTTGATCGCGCATTGCTGAAGGTTCCTGTTATTGGCATCATTATGACCAAAGGTGCCATTGCCCGTTTTGCCCGTACTTTCTCCACCATGTTTAAAGCCGGTGTACCTATGGTTGAAGCGATGGTTTCTGTTGCGGGTGCTACTGGTAATATTGTGTATAAAGAAGCAACAATGAGTATGCGCGAAGATGTCTCATCAGGTACGCAGCTCAATGCTGCTATGGTGGTACACAAGGATTTATTCCCCAATATGGTGATCCAAATGATCGCCATTGGTGAAGAATCAGGTGCATTGGATGCCATGTTAGCCAAAGTAGCAGAGTTTTTTGAAGCTGAAGTTGATGATGCTGTTGATAATATGACAGCGTTACTGGAGCCGATGATTATGGCCTTTTTAGGGGTGGTGATTGGTACACTGGTTATCGCGATGTACCTACCTATATTCAAGTTGGGTGCTGTTGTTTAACAATACTAAGGTTTAATCATGATGGCTATTGTTGAAATATTGCAGGCATCTCCTGCACTATTTATTGTATTGATTACCGTGTTAGGCTTGTTAATTGGTAGCTTCCTAAACGTGGTTATTTATCGCCTGCCAGTGATGATGCAACAAGAATGGCAGCAGCAATGTGATGAATTAAACGGCAAAGAGGCTGAGCCTATTGAGCCTTTTACACTTAGTCGCCCTCGCTCATGTTGCCCGAAGTGTAATCATAAAATTACCGCTTTAGAAAATATTCCCGTACTAAGTTATCTTGCATTAGGTGGAAAATGCAGCCAATGTAAAATAGCTATTAGCGCGCGTTATCCACTTATTGAAGCCCTCACCGGATTATTATCCGGCCTTGTTGCATGGCAATTTGGTTTTGACTGGAGCTGCCTAGGTGCATTATTACTTACTTGGACGCTGATCTCACTCAGTTTTATTGATATTGATCATCAATTATTACCAGATAGCATCACATTGCCTCTTATGTGGCTAGGTATTATTTTCAGCTTCTTCACCGTTTTTACCGATCTTCATTCAAGCATTATCGGTGCCATTGCAGGTTACTTATCTCTTTGGCTGGTGTATCAAGGTTTCAAGCTGGTCACCGGTAAAGAAGGTATGGGCTATGGTGATTTTAAATTATTAGCCGCTCTGGGAGCTTGGCTTGGCTGGTCGCTACTGCCTACTATTGTATTGCTTTCTTCTCTGGTCGGCGCCATTATTGGTATTTCACTGATCGTTTTTCGACAGCATCAACGTGATATTCCTATTCCTTTTGGCCCCTACCTTGCTGCCGCAGGTTGGATAGCATTAATGTGGGGCCATCAAATTAATGTGCTTTATATTAATTGGATAGGATAACAGCGCATTGCTCAAGATAGGCCTAACGGGGGGGATTGCCAGCGGTAAATCCACTGTTTGTACCTTATTTGAACACTATAATAAAGCACCCATTATTGATGCAGATGTTATCGCTCGACACCTTGCTGAACCAGATAAAGAGGCGTACGCTGAAATTGTTCACCACTTTGGAGGGGAGGTACTGCAAAGTGATAAGACACTTAATCGCAAAAAACTTCGCCAACTTATTTTCTCAGATCCTACTGCAAAACAGGCTTTAGAAAATATTCTTCACCCCAAAATACGCCAACAAGTTATTTTACAAAGCCAGCAACAACAAGCCTGCTATATTATTCTCGCTATCCCTTTATTAATTGAGTCAAAAATGTACGATTTGGTTGATCGAATCCTAGTTATCGATATTGATCCAAGCTTACAGCTTCAACGTCTACAACAACGTGATAATATCTCAGCTTATCAAGCACAAGTCATGATTGATGCGCAATGTAGCCAACAACAACGCTTAGCCCATGCCGATGATATTATCGACAATAATAACGATGCTGATGCCCTTGGCAAGCAAATTCAGCTATTACATCAGAAGTATATTAAAATTAGCAATGGTTGCCAGCACAGCAATAGTCATGGACAATAGCCTCCTTAATGACTATTACCATAAAACGCATCGCCCGTGACTGACACTATTATCTATGAACAGCCTCTAAATGAACGTATCCGAACCTTTCTTCGGATAGAATTTCTATTTAAACGGATTGATCCTATTTTGCAACATGGCAATATAGCGCAACACCGAGATGCATTAACAAATTTACTCACTATTTTATCTATCTTTGAACGTTCTGATCTAAAACAAGAGATAATCAAAGAATTAGAGCGGCTAACTTCAACATTGTCTGCATTAGAAAATAAACCTGGCGTCGATATGGGAGCGCTTAACGACCTGTTAGAGCAATTAGATCAAATCCTTGATGAACTTCATTTAAAAAAATCTGCTCTTGGTCAATCGTTGCGCGAAAATGAATTTTTATCCAGCATTCGGCAACGCTCTACTATTGCCGGTGGTAGTTGTGACTTTGATCTTCCTGCCTATCATTATTGGCTAGAGCATTCATCTAGTGATGCTCAAAAACAGCAATTATTAGCATGGACTGAACAACTAAAAAGTGCACGTTCAGCTATCGATATTGCACTTAAATTACTCCGTAGTAGCACAGGGTTCAATGAGTATTCAGCACAATCTGGTTTTTATCAACAAAGTCTTGATAACGGTCAATCCCACCAACTTATCCGCATAAAAATAGCTAAAGACGCTAATTGCTACCCTGAAATCAGTGGCGGAAAACACCGTTTCACGGTCCGATTTATGAAATTTGATATTGAACAACGCGCCAAACAAGTCCGTGAAGATATTGAATTTTCACTTAGCTGCTGTGCAATGTAATGGTTAAGATCGTTAAATGTCCGACATGTAACGCAGATGTTCCATGGCAAGAAGGTCAGCAATGGAAACCTTTTTGCAGTGAACGCTGTAAATTAATTGATCTCGGTGAATGGGCTAGCGAAGGTCATAGCATTGCGGGTGAATCAGTCCAAGTGGAAAACTCACTTGATCCCGATACGTATAATCCCCAAATAATTAAACCATTCTAAGTGCTGTTTGTAGCTTTCCTCGCTAGTGCTTAGGCATCGCCTGCCGTTAAAATTCCTTGTTCCCTAGAAAAATCAATCATTCGATTTAGTGGATGTAACGCTTTTTTACGTGTTTCTTCATCAACCTCAATAGTATTGGTGCCATCACGTAAGGCTTCATACAAGTTCACTAGAGTATTCATCGCCATCCACGGGCAATGCGCACAGCTTTTACAGGTCGCACTTTTGCCACCCGTTGGCGCCGGGATCAATAATTTATCTGGTACCACCTGCTTCATTTTATAAAACAAACCATGATCCGTTGCAATAATCAGTGTCGGTGCGTTTGATTTTTTGCCTGCCGCAATGATCTGTTTAGTTGAGCCGACAAAATCTGCCTTAGCAATCACTGATTCGGGTGATTCGGGATGCACTAATACCTCAGCATCTGGATGTTTCTTCATCAATTCTTCAAGCTCATACAGCTTAAATTCATCATGCACCACACAATTACCTTGCCACATAATCATATCGGCATTGGTTTTGTTCTTAATATATTGACCTAGGTGACGATCAGGACCCCAGATAATTTTTTTGCCCTCAGCCATTATATGCCCAATAATTTGAATGGCATTGCTTGAAGTTACAATCCAATCGGCACGGGCTTTCACTTCGACACTGGTATTAGCATATACCACTACTTCACGGTCAGGGTATTGATCGCAGAACTGGCTGAATTCCTCAATAGGGCAACCTAAATCTAAGGAGCATTCCGCATCTAATGTCGGCATAATAATAGTTTTTTCTGGGCTTAAAATTTTGGAAGTTTCACCCATAAATCGCACACCACAAATCACTAAAGTATCCGCTTTATGCTGTGCGCCAAAGTTTGCCATATCAAGCGAATCAGAAACATAACCACCCGTTGCTTCAGCTAGAGCCTGTAATTCATCATCAACATAATAATGTGCAATTACCACCGCATTTTTTTGTTTTAATAATGCTGTTATTTTAACAATATAGTCTGCTTTTTCGTCTTCCGATAGCCACGGGCTCGGTACAACATTATCAATAATATTATCAATACTGGCCTGTAGTTTATGAGGAATTGTTTCCGCTAAACTCATTTTGTTGTACACTCCGATTTTAATTTACGAATGATTGCAACATTCGCGGCAGGAAATTCATCTTCAGCTAAATCATTGATGGCACACCAACGTAACTGCTGCCCTTCCTGCCCTTGCGGCTTACCTGAATATTCGGTTACCCTCCAAATATCCAGCAACACTGATTTATCCTCATAGTCATGACTCAGCGCTAAAAAGTCTTGCGCAGAAGAAATTATAATACCGATCTCTTCTTCTATTTCACGAACCAAAGCGTCGTAAACGGATTCATTAGCTTCAACCTTACCACCCGGGAACTCCCAAAAACCGCCTTGGTGTTGATGGGCTTGACGCAATGCTAGTAACACTTCGTTATGGGTATTAACAATAATGGCAACGGCTACATGAACAGTGCTTGTCACGCTATTTTATTAATCTACTAAGGTATAAATAGCGCCACAATAAGGACACGCTACTTCACCCTTAGCTTGCACATCTAAATACACTTTCGGATGCGCATCCCATACATCCATCTCCGCCGTGGGGCAACTTAACGGCAAATCAGCAAGATGAATTTCATAACGTTGCTCTGCACAGGATGCAACGGTTGTTTTTTCAGTCATCTTTTCAACCTCCAATTTACCGTAAGTGGCTACTGAGCTATTTTACTCTTGCTTTGATTCAGCAACAACCGGGGCTTTACGCAAACGAATATTCAACTCTTTCAGTTGCGCTTCGCTGACACTACTTGGCGCATTGGTTAATAAACAACTTGCTGATTGTGTTTTAGGGAAGGCCATTACATCACGAATAGAGGCAGAACCTGTCATCAACATCGCTAAGCGATCTAAACCAAAGGCCAAACCACCATGTGGCGGACAACCAAATTTTAATGCTTCTAATAAGAAACCAAATTTATCCTCAGCTTCTTCTTTAGATATGCCCAATAGCTCAAATACTTGGCTTTGCACATCGGCGTTATCAATACGCATAGAACCGCCACCCAATTCGGTGCCGTTTAATACCATATCGTAGGCGCGAGATAAACATTTACCTGGATCTGTTGCTAATAAGCCGAGATCAGATTCACGGGGGGCGGTGAATGGGTGATGTAAAGCTGTCCAGCGATCTGATTTTTCATCCCATTCAAACATGGGGAATGCAACCACCCATAACGGTTGCCAGCCATGTTTCACTAGGTCTAAATCGTGACCCACTTTAACGCGCAGTGCGCCAAGGGCTTCATTCACAATATGTGCTTTATCTGCACCAAAGAATACTAAGTCACCTGTTTGTGCTTCGGTGCGTTGCATAATGGCATCAATAACATCATCAGGCAGGAATTTTAAAATCGGTGATTGCAAACCTTCACGACCATTATTAATATCATTGACCTTAATATAAGCTAGGCCTTTCGCACCATAGATGCTAACAAATTTGGTGTAATCATCAATTTGTTTGCGGCTTAAACTCGCACCATTAGGCACGCGTAAACAGGCAACACGACCTTTTTCATCATTAGCAGGGCCAGCAAATACTTTGAAATCTACACTTTTCATCAAGTCGCTAACTTCAACTAACTCCAGATCGATACGTAAGTCAGGTTTATCACTGCCATAGCGTGCCATCGCTTCGGCATACGTCATGCGAGGGAAAGGATTCGGTAGTTGTTCTTCTAATACGTTAGCAAACAAACTACGGATCATTTCTTCCATCATCTTCATCAAATCTTCTTCTTCAATAAAAGAAGCTTCAACATCGACTTGGGTAAATTCTGGTTGGCGATCAGCGCGTAAATCCTCATCACGAAAACAGCGCACAATCTGATAATAGCGATCCATACCTGCCACCATTAACAACTGTTTAAACAATTGTGGCGATTGCGGCAAGGCGAAGAAGTCACCTTGATGGGTGCGGCTTGGTACTAAATAATCGCGCGCACCTTCTGGAGTGGCTTTGGTTAAAATAGGGGTTTCAATATCTAAAAAGCCATGATCATCTAAAAATCGGCGTAATTGACTGGTAATTTTTGACCGAAAACGTAATTTTTGCTGCATTTCAGGACGGCGCAAATCAATATAACGATGGCGCAGACGCACATCTTCATTTACTTCAGCTTGTTCTGTTAGTGGAAACGGTGGCGTTTCAGCGCTGTTTAAAATTGTAACGCGCGAAGCCACAATTTCAATCTTACCGCTTTTTAGACCCGCATTATCACTGCCTTCTGGACGCAGGCGAACCGTACCTTCAATTTCTAGTACATATTCACTACGCACACGTTCGGCAATAGCAAAACTTTCTGCATCTTCTGGGTTACAAACAACTTGTACTAAACCTTCACGATCGCGCAAGTCAATAAAAATAACACCACCATGATCACGGCGGCGGTGCATCCACCCCGCAACGGTTACCGTTTGCCCATCTAATGTTTCGTTTACATCGCCGCAATAATGGCTACGCATATTGTTTTCCTAATCTTCTTGGTTAATCTTTTTGTCGGTGATCGCACCGTCAACTAATTTATCTTTTTGCCACGGTGGCACTACCACCGCCATCGAAATAATCATTTTCATGCCATCTTCAATGGACATATCAAGCTCAATAACATCTTCGTGAGGCACCATAATAACAAAGCCAGATGTTGGGTTCGGTGTTGTTGGTACAAAAACACTAATAAGGTTAGCACCCGCTTTCGCTTGCACTTCACCTAAATCATCGGATGTCATAAACGCTAGCCCCCACAAACCTTTGCGCGGATATTCAATTAATAACACCTTGCTAAATGACTTGGCATCCGTTGCCAACACCGCTTCCATAATTTGCTTAACACCGCCATATAACGTGCGTACTATTGGAATTCTTGCTAATAATGACTCCCATGCCGCGACGATGCGCCTGCCCAATAAGTTGGCAACTACCATCCCTGTTGTCAATACCAGCACTATTGCTAACACCACACCCAAACCGGGGATGTGAAAGCCCAGCATCATATCGGGTTGATAACTTTGTGGTAGTAATAATAATAATTGATCTAAGAAACCAACAATAGCACGCACCACTAGAAAGGTGATGCCCAGTGGCATCCAAACTAACAGTCCAGCAATCAAATATTTACGCACCGTATACCACCCTATGCCGCATCAGTCTTTTTTGCAGGTGATTTTTTCTTACCACTGTCTGCAAGATTACGTTTATTATTGCCACTTTTGAAATCTGTCTCATACCAGCCCTCGCCTTTTAAGCGAAAGCCTCCGGCAGAAACAAGTTTCCGTAGTGTCGCTTCGTCACAAGCGGGGCAATGAATCAACGGCTCATCACTCATTTTTTGTAATGCTTCGAACGCATGTTCACACCCATCACAACGATATTCATATAATGGCATCCTGATCCACCCTTTTGATCATCTCAATATTAAAAACTACTGCATAGATAACATTGAGGTAATTGTCATATTTTCAAGTTATTAACCGAGTGATTATACCCGTGATCATTCAATTTGCAAAAAAAACCTCGTCATCCCGGTATGCTTTTAGCCGGGATCTCCGCACAAACAAGACTCCGGCTAAAAGCATACCGGAGTGACGGAGGAGCAAAAACCCACAGATTGAATGATTACGGGTATATACCCAAAATAAACATTTCATCTTTTCTACTTTTCCGTAACCACTAATAATCAGATAAACTCTACATCATGAAAAATAACCAAGACTGGAGAGCTATACGCCGCTTGTTGCCTTATATATGGCAATTTAAAGGTCGCGTAATGGTCGCTTTAGGGCTACTTACACTGGCAAAATTAGCTAATGTGGGCATTCCTTTTGCGCTAAAAGGTGCCGTAGATGCGCTCGATCCACAGCAACAAGCCATTATTTATCTACCTATTGCCATGCTACTTGCCTACGGTTTATTGCGCTTCGCTAGCAGTCTATTTAGTGAGTTGCGTGATGCCTTGTTTGCTAAAGTTATCTTCCGCTCAGTCCGTCGCATAACCGGCAAGATATTTGAACACTTGCACAGTTTGTCACTACGCTTCCACCTGCAACGCCAAACAGGTGGTATTTCTCGTGATATTGAACGCGGTAGCCGTGGTATCAGTTTTCTGCTCAATTTTATGATATTTAATATCATCCCAACACTGGTAGAAATTGCTTTGGTGGCCGTTATTTTACTCGCTAATTATGACAGTATTTTTGCACTCATCACTACTGGCACTATTCTCCTTTATATTATCTATACGCTAGTGGTCACTGAATGGCGGATGCGCTTTCGCCGCAAAATGAATGAGATGGATTCTAAAGCCAATAATCAGGCGATTGACAGTCTGTTGAATTATGAAACCGTTAAATATTTCAATAATGAGCACTATGAATTACAGCGTTATGACAAAACACTGTCCTTGTGGGAAAGAGCTGCAGTTAAAAATCAAACATCGCTGTCACTTCTTAATATAGGGCAAGGCATCATTATAGCTGTTGGTTTAACCAGTTTAATGTTGTTTGCTGGACAAGGTGTTGTTGATCAAGAGCTGACCATAGGTGATTTTGTTTTAATCAATGCTTTCTTATTACAACTCTATATCCCATTAGGATTTCTGGGTTTTGTTTACCGTGAAATTCGTCACTCCTTAACCGATATGGAACGCATGTTCCAACTACTTGATGAAGAACAAGAGATCGTAGATAAACATAATGCACGGCCGTTAAAAAATCCCCACGGTACTATTGAGTTCAGCCATGTCAATTTTCACTATGATCCTGCTCGACCAATTCTTAAGGACATCAGCTTTACCTTACCCGCCGGGCAAAAACTCGCCATTGTCGGTGCCAGCGGTTCAGGGAAATCAACATTGGTTCGTCTACTATTCCGGTTTTACGATATCCAATCTGGCTCAATATCCATCGACGGCATTGATATTCAGGATGTTCAGCAACACTCATTGCGCCAATCCATCGGGGTTGTGCCGCAAGATACCGTTTTATTTAACGAATCTATTTACTACAATATAATTTATGGTAATCCAGACGTTGATAAAAATGCCGTCATTGCCGCCGCTAAACAAGCCCACATTCATCAGTTCATAGAGAAATTGCCCGATGGTTATGAAACCCTAGTCGGAGAACGCGGCCTGAAGTTATCAGGAGGGGAAAAGCAACGTGTTGCTATTGCCCGCACTTTATTAAAAAACCCCCAAATTTTAGTTTTTGATGAGGCCACATCCGCACTAGATAGCCACTCTGAGAAGGCCATAAATAAAGCCTTACAAATGATAAGTGATAACAAAACAACATTAGTTATTGCCCATCGCTTATCAACCATAATAAATGCTGATATGATTCTGGTTTTGGATCACGGCACTATTATTGAACGAGGCAGTCATAATCAACTGCTCTCCCAAAATGGTCATTACGCTGCCATGTGGGCATTGCAGCAATCAGAAGGTTCTATACATAATGAATAAGCTATTTTTGTTAATGATACTATTTTCTTCGACAGCCCTGTTTGCTGATTGGGAAATCGAAACATTTACGCATGAGGCCACTGGCTCTACAACACAGTCAGCCATGATCAGAAATGACGAAGGCTTCGAGCTTGCAATTTTCAAAACAGATGAAGGCTATGTTTGGCTTGATTTCAGCCTATCTAATTATACGTTTGATGAATTCGCTCAGCAGCCACTGCCACGCTTTCAAATAGATAGTTTTAAGCCAGTTCAATTGCTTCGTGGTTTTGTCGCAACCATCGTGCCTGCAGATGAAGGCATTGAAGCGGTTGTGGTTAGTGATAGTGAAACTATCTCTACCATTCGTGATTTCAGTGTGAATCATATTATTTCCGAGCGACTGCCTGAACGTGTTATCTGCCCCATCTTTCAAGGTGCATCTCGCCCTCATCTTGATACCATAAAGCAACTATCAACTGGCAAACAAATCACCTTTTCTTTTACCCTTTTAGACGGCTCAAAAGGTGAAACAATGTTTACCTTAAAAGGTGCAAAAAAAGCGCTTGATAGTATTCTTTAAAAAAACAATAACTTCTTAAAACAGTATCAAATTGTGATCTAGCTCAAAAGCCCGCTTAAATTTAAGTAGATTTTTTTATTTTAATCTCTCACGCTATGGTAAAATTATCAAGATTTGATATGCCAAGTCGATATAATTACAAACTGTTTACCAACTTTGTAATTGCAGTACGATAAAAACTGGGAGCCCTGCCTTATGAGTAACACCATTGATAACGGTAAACGACGTTTTCTAACCACGGCTGCTAGTGTAGTTGTCGGTGGAGCTGGCGCCGCAGCCGTTGCCGTACCTTTCGTCGCATCTATGCTGCCAAGCGCAAAAGCACAAGCTGCTGGCGCACCCGTTGAGGTCGAGATTAGCAAGTTAGTGTTTGGCCAACAAATGACCGTTGAGTGGCGCGGCAAGCCAGTGTGGATAATTCGTCGCTCAGATGAAACGCTTAAAAGCCTGCCATCACTTAATAGCATACTACAAGATCCAAGCAGTAATATGGCAAGTCAGCAGCCAGACTATTGTCAAAATGCTAGCCGTGCAATTCGCGAAGAATTTCTTGTGTTGGTTGGCGTTTGCACCCACTTAGGTTGTTCACCTACCTATCGTCCTGAACTTGCACCTGAAGATTTAGGTGCTGACTGGAAAGGCGGCTTTTACTGTCCTTGTCATGGTTCACGATTTGATCTTGCAGGTCGTGTTTATTCAGGTATGCCTGCACCAACAAACCTCGTTGTTCCACCCTATTTCTTCCAAGACGATAACCGTATCGTTATTGGTGAAGACCCACAAGGAGCTGCATAATGTTTTCTAGTTTCATGGGTTGGGTTGACGCACGTTTCCCTGCTACAAAAATGTGGGAAGATCATCTTTCCAAATACTATGCACCAAAGAATTTTAACTTCTGGTATTACTTTGGCTCACTTGCCATGTTGATATTGGTGCTTCAAATTGTGACCGGCATATTCCTAACCATGCACTACAAGCCTGATGCAGCATTGGCATTTGCTTCTGTTGAATACATTATGCGAGATGTTAATTGGGGCTGGTTGATTCGTTATTTGCACTCTACCGGTGCTTCTGCCTTCTTTGTCGTTGTTTATTTACACATGTTTCGCGGCATTATGTACGGCTCTTACAAAAAACCGCGCGAGTTAGTATGGATCTTCGGCATGTGTATCTATATGGCATTAATGGCTGAGGCTTTTATGGGGTATCTTTTACCTTGGGGTCAAACCTCGTACTGGGGGGCGCAAGTTATTATTAACCTATTTGGTTCAGTGCCTTTTATTGGTCCTGAAATTGCATTATGGATCCGGGGAGATTTTGTTGTTGCTGATGCCACTTTAAACCGCTTCTTTGCATTCCATGTTATCGCTGTCCCTTTAGTATTGTTAGGCTTAGTTGCAGCCCATATTATTGCCTTGCATGAAGTGGGATCTAACAATCCAGATGGTGTTGAAATTAAAAATCATAAAGATGAAAATGGTATCCCTTTGGATGGTATTCCCTTCCACCCCTATTATTCTGTGAAAGATATTGTCGGCGTAGTGGTATTTTTGTTTATCTTTGCTTTAATCCTATTCTATGCCCCTGAATTTGGTGGCTGGTTTTTAGAAAAAGATAACTTTATACCAGCAGATCCACTTAAAACACCTGAACATATTGTGCCATTATGGTATTTCACGCCTTTCTATGCCATCTTGCGTGCAATTCCAAGCGTAGCGGGCTCGGCATTCCCTGGTGTGCTTGCAATGGGCGCTGCACAAGTACTGTTATTCTTGTTACCGTGGTTAGATCGTAGCCCTGTTAAGTCTATTCGATATCGCGGCCCTTATTTCCGCTGGGCATTGGTGCTGTTTATTATAAGCTTTCTTGCCCTAGGTTATCTTGGTACGAAATCATCTGCTGACTCTACCTTATTTATCAATAATACTGTTCTAGCGCAGATATTCACCGGAACCTACTTTGCATTCTTTATCTTTATGCCTTTTTACACAAAATATGATAAAGATAAAGCGGTACCAGAAAGGGTGACATCAAAATGAGAACTTTAATCTATGTATTATTTATTGGCTTAATGTCCGTTATATCTAGCCACCTGTTCGCTGCATCCGGTAGTATTAAGCTTGAGCCTGTTAAAATTGACTTATTTGATAAGGCCTCCCTGCAACGTGGCGCTACAACCTTCGTTAACTATTGTTTAAGCTGTCATAGCGCTTCCTTTATGCGCTATAGCCGCATGGCAAAGGATCTCGGTCTAACCGAACAACAAGTCGTAGAAAACCTAATGTTTGCTTCAGACAAGATCGGGGATACTATGACCATTGCAATGCGCCCTGATGATGCTAAAAAATGGTTTGGTGTTACGCCACCCGATCTTTCAGTTATCTCTCGTGCACGGGGCACAGACTGGCTAAACACCTATATGCGTACCTTTTATTTAGATGCAGATAAAATTATGGGAACAAATAATCTAGTGTTTAAAGATGTCGGTATGCCACATGTCTTATGGAAGCAACAAGGTTATTTAGAAAATGATCATGGTACTTTAACGGCTGCAAGCAAAGGTACTGACGCTGACTACAATCTAATGGTCGCAGATCTAATTAATTTCTTGGCTTATCTCGGTGAGCCATCAAAAATACAGCGATTAGCATTAGGTAAGTGGGTTTTACTCTATCTTTTCTTATTATTCCTAGTTGTTTATCCAATGAAAAAAGCTTTTTGGAAGGATATCCACTAATTTGTTATACCCGTGATCATTCAATGTGTGAAGATTCAGGGCAAAAATAGGAAGCCAGAACAAGGCGCAATGTGAAGGTAATGACTAGTCCTTATCAAACATTGTAACGAAGTGCTGGTTTTCTAGCTTTTGGTCTGAAATTTACAGATTGAATGATTACGGGTATATAACCTTCTTTCAGCATAGTCAGCGCGACACCAACGACTATGTTGAAGGAAATAAATAGAGCCACTATCATGAACAATAATAACCGCCATGCAGCAATGACGGTATATTCAGATCCCACCTGCCCCTTCAGTCATCGTACCCGTATCGTTCTCCATGAAAAAAATATAGATGCCAATATCGAGGATATTATTGATGGCCAGTGGCCTGAAGATATAGCATCAATAAATCCTTCCGGTATAAGCCCCACTCTTGTAGATCGAGATGTTGCACTATTCGACTCAAATATCATCATTAGCTATTTCGAAGAACGCTTTTTACAACCCGCCTTAATGCCTAACGATCCCATCTCACGCGCTAAAATGAGACTAATGTTGTATCAAATTGATACCGATTGGTATGCACAGTGGAATGTATTGACAGGGCTAGAGCAAGGAAAAGCATCAAAAGCCCGTAAAGCACTACAGGAAGATCTAACCGTGCTTGCCCCTTTATTTGCACAAGGCCCTTTCTTTATGAGTAAACAGTTTTCACTATTAGATTGTAGCTTAGCACCGTTATTGTGGCGTTTACCTCTACTTAATATTAAACTACCTACCAAAGCAAAAGCGGTGGAAGAATATGCCGCACGTATTTTTGCACGGGACAGTTTTCAAGCCAGCCTAAGTGATATCGAACGAGCAATGCGACCATGAACTCTCAAAAACCTTATTTGATTCGAGCTATTTATCAATGGTTACTCGATAATAGTAAAACACCCTATCTACTAGTGAATACAACGTTTGATGGGGTGCAAGTTCCTCACGAGTATATCAATGATGACAAAATCATTCTTAATGTTGAACCCGGTGCGGTCAATAATTTTCACACAGATAATGAGTGGATTAGTTTTTCAGCGCGTTTTTCGGGAAAACCGATGGAATTATTCATCCCCATTGTTGCTGTACTCGCAATCTATGGCAAAGAAAACAATGAGGGCATGTTTTTTACTGATGAAGAATCCTCGCCATCACCTTCGACTCCACCAATCAAACCCACTCCCCCGAGAACAATCAGACCTGGCTTGAAGATTGTAAAATAGCACAGTCAATTTACAATTTACATCCCTACCTGAGAACAGAGACCCTAGTTTTTCTCAGATTTTTCGTAAGAAATGCTATCAAATGTTAGTGTTTCTTCAGTCACAACCTCATCACCTTCTTGCCATGTTTTACCATCAGGCACGATGGTACGAATTTGATATATTTCACCCGGTATTTGCTCTGATAAGGTGAAAATATAATATTTGTTCGCATACAAGCTGTAGCGCGCATTTTTTGGATCATTGATATAAGGCTGAATAGTGTATTGCCTTGCTTTTATTATTTTACCATCATGCTCTATTTCAACTTCCTCAGATTTAGCGCCTTTCGCCAAGGCCCAGCGTATTTTACGTTGAAAATATGCCCAATCACCACCTGTTAAACGATCAAGTTCGCGGATATCGAATTCAAGATACAATACAAAAACACCGTTACCTTGCTGATTGTTACGATCTTCATAGGGGCGGTTATAATCACCTGTAAAAAAGTCAAAACGTGTGTCACGGCGACCCGTATTACGAATGTTTGTCACCACAACATCAATGGTATCTTCACGATCACCATCAATAAAACTTTGTTTTTTATATTTATAATGCAGTGTTGCTGGCTTTAAAATATTTTTTAAATGTGCTTTATCAAATAGCTCATTATTAATATCAGAAAAGCCGGTAATAGCAGATGCATTAATAGCAAATAACGCTAAAATGCTTACGCTTATTAAAGAAAACCAAATTTTTTTCACAAAACTATACCTCTTGAAAATTAATGTTATTCTACTCTAATACTAACTAAAAATATATCGTAAAACGCGCTTTAGGTATACGTTAAAACAATTTTTAAATGTGAGTACAACTATGACTACAAAACAGTCCTTAAAGATTCATTTTATTTTTATTTTTATTTTTATTTTAACGTGCTTAACCGCGTGCAATAATGTGGATGAGACTTCAAATCGAATATATCAAATTATTACTACCGAATACGATTTTGAAGAAACCTTGTTAAATCTTGATGTTGCTATTTCCGAGCATAATTACCGTATTATTCATCGAAGCAATATTGGCCAAGCGGTGCGTGATCGTGGTGAAAAAGACTATCCTTTATCTACCGTCATCAGCTTCTGTAATATTACTTATGCTAAAGAAATGATGGAAATAAATTCAGATCTTATTAACGACATGCCGTGTATCGTCACTATTCGTGAAGAAAAAGAGGGTGTTATTATTGGTACTAAGTTAATGGCCACAAATACAAACAATGACCGTCAAAATGACTTTGCAAAGCGAATCAATAAAAGCTTGATGTTGATTATTGAGGCTACTGTCGAATAGTAGCCTCTCTCAAGGAGGCTCTGAACAAATTAAATCTTAGTCATTATCCTTTGCAGTCATTTCTTTCGGTTCAAAACCAACAACATTTTCAAGCGAGGGAAGGTTATATTCGGTAATAATTGCAGCAATATCGTCTTTGCGTTTTTCCATAATATCGTCAAGCAAATCACGCCAAGCTTCATCTTGCTTGCGGGTTCCCATTGCAAAGCTAAAAATAAAACGTTCGCCTAACTCATTAAGTGGAACCACTTTCATCGGAACTTCTGACCTATCCGCGTAATAACTGGCGATGGGACCCCAAAGAAATGCCACATCAATCGTGCCTTCTGCTAGCGCATCTTCGACAAGGCGACCTGGGTAGACACGCGCATCACCTGCCATAAACTGATAATATCTTATTTGATCTGGTAAATCATTTGCTAATAGCAATTCCGTTACAATGGCTCTATCGAAAATCCCAATTGTGAGCTTCTTACCCTGATCTCTTAGTGCTGCAATATCACTTACTTTATTTAACTCAAAGCCTTCGCCAGTGCGATAAATCATCGTATCGATTGATTTAAAATAAGGTTTTGTTGTTAAATAACGTCCTGGTCCCGCAGGCACACTCATCGCTACGTCACATAAGAATAATCCTGTTGTTGGATCGACTTTGTTGATTGTGTTTCGTGCAAAACCAATTCGTTGCGGAAACCAGTAATACTCAACGGGAATACCTAACTCTTCGCCAATCAAGGCCGCAATTTTATTATCAAAACCTTCTAATTTTTTATTTGAGAAAGGAAGGTTATAAGCATCGGAACATACTTTAACTGCTGTTTGGCCTTTCAGTGGTTTAAAATCGCTTGCACTAACAGCTGTTGCCATCAGAACCAACAAAAAATAGGCTATTACTCTCGATATCATCTTATATTCCTTAAAACGCTATTATGTATTATTCTTTCTATATCAGTGATTATTTCACCGAATCGTCAGTCATTACTCAATATGGAAAACTCATCATACTATGATATGTGACCTTTTATCCTAGGAAATAATCCCGAATTAACTAAAAGAATGATTTACTATACCCGTAAAAAAAGCCCGACACCAGTGCCGGGCTTCTTTATTTAGCTTTTTAACTATTAAATAAATCTAATAGATAAAGGTCTTATAGGCTAAATACGCTTAAAATACCACCTAAGTTAGTCCAGCTAGATAGCGCTGAGTACGCACCTACTGCACCCAAACCATCAGTGCTTTTCGTTAAGCTAGGAATAGCAATACCGATACCAGCCCAACCACCAATGCCTGAAAGGATTGCGATGTACTGTTTACCGTCATGCTTGTACGTGTTTACGTTACCGATAATACCTGACGCAGTTTTGAATCTCCATAATTCACGACCAGTTTGTGCATCTAACGCTTTGATGAAACCTTCTAGYGTTCCGTAGAATACTAAATCAGACGCAGTTGCTAACGCACCACTCCATGCTGAGAAACGTTCTGGGTTAGACCATACGATCTTACCTACACGTGCATCAAACGCAATGAAGTTACCTAAGTGGGTACCACCTGGCGCTGGGAACATTTCTAAAGTCGCACCAACATAGGGTTGACCTGAAACGTATTCAACTTCAAATGGTTCATAGTCCATACATACATGGTTTGTTGGAACATAGAATAAACCAGTACGCGGAGAATATGCAACAGGTTGCTGATCTTTAGTACCTAAGGCAGCAGGACAAATACCTTGGGTATTTACATCTACACCGTTACGTGCTGTTGAGTACTTAGCAACCGTTGCTGGACGACCAGTTTTCATGTCAATATGGGTAGCCCAGTTCACCGTTGGATCAAACTTTTCAGCTACTAACAATTCACCACTTACGCGGTCCATTGTATAAGCAAAACCGTTACGATCGAAATGCACTAACGTTTTACGCATTTTACCTTTTACTTTTTGGTCTACTAATGGAACTTCATTGATACCATCATAATCCCACTCATCGAATGGCGTCATTTGGTATACCCATTTAGCCATACCCGTATCTAAATCACGACCGAATAAAGACATTGACCACTTGTTGTCACCCGGACGTTGAGAAGGGTTCCAAGTAGATGGGTTACCAGTACCATAGTAGAACATATTTAGGTCTGGATCATAAGAATACCAACCCCATGTTGTACCACCACCGATTTTCCATTGATCGCCTTTCCAAGATTTCAATGAAGAGTCTTTACCTACTGGTTTTAACATAGACGTTGTTTTATTAGGATCAATACCCATTTCAGCATCAGGACCTGTGCTGTAAACAATCCATTTTTCTGCACCATCTAAGTCATAAGCTTTGATGTAACCACGTACACCAAACTCACCACCAGAAATACCGACTAGTACTTTATCTTTAAATACATGTGGAGCCGCTGTGCTTGTTGCACCGCGTTTAGCATCGTCACGTTTGTGATCCCAAACTGGTGCACCGGTATTCATGTCTAAAGCGATTAATACGTTATCAGCTTGTGCTAGGAAGATTTTTCCATCGCCATAAGCTAAACCACGGTTAACTGTGTCACAACACATAACTGGAACAGTTTCGTCATAGTTTTGTTTTGGCTCATATTTCCATTTGATAGCGCCGTCATTGTTTAAGTCTAAAGCAAAAACGATGTTAGGGAACGCAGTGTGTACATACAAAGTACCGTCGATAACAAGAGCGTTACCTTCGTGACCACGTAATACACCTGTTGAGAAAGCCCATGCCATTTTCAAATCAGCAACGTTATCTTTGTTGATTTGTGCTAGTTTGCTATAACGTTGGTTGTTATAGTTACCGGCTGCAGACACCCAGTTGTTTTCGTTTTCTTGCATTAATGCAATTTCATCAGCTACTGCTACACCAGACACAGCGACAGACATCATTACAATTGATAATGTTTTCAGCTTCATAAAGTTTTCCTCTATTGCTTTTAATTATAATTTAAGACACAATTTGTTCCTCTTAGGAACTCATGCGTCTGCAAACATTAATCCCACTAAATTTAATAGTCAAGCATCTTCCCCATTTTTTTTAAGAGATTTTCCTTATTATTTTCGGGAAGTTTTTCCCGAGGTCGTAACTGGCTGAAAATAAAGAGATAATATTCTTGACCTAGATCTCACTTTTGATCGTTGATCCATATTGTCGCCGACCTGATCGCGGCCAATGTGCGCTCAGATCCCAATAATTCAAGCGTCACATCGAGAGGTGGTGACATAGTATTACCCGTGATGGCTACGCGAATAGGTTGTGCCACTTTACCCATGCCAATCTCCCTGGCTACTGAGCATTTTTTTATATGGCTATGAATAGCTTCGGCCTGCCACTCAGGCAAGCTGGATAGACGTTGATACATATCTTCTAATATTTCTGCACTGGCAGGCGTAAGATTCTTTCTGGCTGCTTTTTCATCATATTCAGTTACTTCTCTATAGAAGAACTGACTGTTGTTCGCCATTTCAACCAGCGTCTTTGCTCGCTCTTGTTGTAACTCAACAACCTCGCTTAAACTTGGCCCATTGGCAGGATCAATACCTAATTTCCCCATATGCCAACTTAAATGATGCGCAATATGTTCTGCTGAACTTGTTTTAATATAGTGTTGGTTTAACCACAATAGCTTGTCGCTATTAAATGCTGAAGCTGATTTATTTACATCGGTAATGTCAAAGAGAGCAATCATTTCATCAATAGAGAATATTTCCTGATCACCATGTGACCAACCCAATCTTACTAAATAGTTTAATAAGGCTTCGGGCAAAAACCCGTCATCACGGTAACTCATTACACTCACTGCACCATGGCGTTTTGAAAGACGCGCACCATCATCACCCAAAATCATCGGTAAATGAGCAAACACGGGAACATCAGCACCCAATGCTTTAAAAATATTAATTTGTCTCGGTGAGTTATTTAAATGATCATCACCGCGAATAACGTGTGTTAACCCCATATCTAAGTCATCAACCACCACTGTTAAATTATAAGTAGGTGTGCCATCAGGTCGTGCAATAATTAAATCATCTAACTCACTATTTTGAAATTCAACATTGCCTTTAATGGCATCATCAACAACCACACTGCCTTCTATGGGGTTTTTGAAGCGAATAACAGGAAGAACTCCCGCTTTTACTGCTGGTGCATGGCGACATTTTCCGTTATAGCGTGGTTTTTCTTTATTAGCACGTTGTTGCTCTCTCAGCGCATCTAGCTCTTCTTTTGAGCAATAGCAATAATAGGCATCACCCTGCTCTAGTAGCTGCGCAATAATTTCTTTATAACGGTCAAAACGTTGGGTTTGGTAAAAAGGCCCTTCATCATAGTCTAAACCCAACCATGCCATGCCTTCTAAAATAGCATTCACTGATTCTTGGGTGGAGCGTTCTAGATCGGTATCTTCAATACGCAAAATAAATTGGCCGCCATGCTTGCGCGCATAAAGCCATGAAAACAGTGCTGTTCTAGCTCCTCCAACATGTAAATAACCTGTCGGGCTAGGTGCAAATCGAGTACGGATTGTCATATTTTAGTCTCTGTAAACTGGATCTTTAATTGAAATATGCGTTATTGTATCAGCAAGTAAGCTATATAAAAGGTATCAATATGCATAGAATTTTACTTTCCTTATCTGCTTTGCTTTTATCGTTACTCATCACTAGTTGTAATAGTGAGAGCAACGATGAGAGCAATAACAACTACCCAATCAAAAAAGTAACGGAAGGCATTTATTACCATCAAGGTGTTCATCAAGATCCGTCTGAGCAAAATATCGGTGCGGTAGCTAATGTTGGTTTTATCATTGGTGAACGCTGTGTCGCTGTGATTGATAGTGGTGGTAGCTATTTAGAGGGCACATACCTACGCCAAGCCATTAAAGTGAAAACAGATTTACCGGTCTGTTATGTGATTAATACCCATGTTCATCCAGACCATATTTTTGGTAATGCTGCTTTTAAAGAGGATAGTCCAGAATTTGTAGGTCATGAAAAATTGCCTGCCGCAATGGCGGCTCGCCAAGATTTTTTTGCCCGAGTATTTAAAGAAACATTAGGTGCCGCTTATGAAGGAACAGAGTTTATTTCTGCAACACGCACTGTTTCAGTAGATAAGCCCGTAACACTTAATTTAGGTAACAGACTCTTAACTGTCACGGCTTATACAACCTCGCATACCGATCATGACATAACAGTATTGGATAATAAAACCAAAACATTATGGACTGGAGACTTATTATTTATGGAACGTATTCCTGTGTTAGATGGCAGTCTTAGTGGGTGGTTGTCTACAATGGAACAATTAAAAACATTAGACTTAAACTATGTCGTTCCTGGGCACGGCACCGCCAGCAGTGATCTTTGGCAGCAAGGTTTTGAAAACCAAATTCGCTATTTCACAACCTTGCGCGATGAAATTCGCGTTATCATTAATGATATGGGCACAATTGATGAAGCATCACAGCAAGTAGGAATAACCGAGCAAAACAGTTGGGAACTTTTCCCGCAGTATCACCGTCGTAATGTTACCGCCTCATTCGTACAGCTTGAATGGGAATAAAAGAATAATTAATTTAAAAGTGGAGAGAGATTATGTTTAATCGTATTATAAGTCTGTTAGCGGCCTGCTTGGCATTAGCCTTTATTACTGCGCCCGCTAGTGCGGCGACACCTACAGAACCTTTATGGCCAACATTAAAATATCTCTATTTTGGTGATAAAGCGGATTCAATTCGTGAGGATGCAACTGACTTATTGGTTCTTGAAGCACCAAAACGTGCTGAAGATGCGGCCATTGTGCCCATGACGATTAAATCATTAGTGCCGCAAACTGCGGATAAATATATTAAGAATATTCATTTTATTATTGATAACAATCCTGAACCCTATTCTGCTAATTTTCATTTATCAGCTGATTTAGGTCTCGTTGACATTACAACGCGTATGCGTATTGATCAATACACCTATGTGCGCGTCATTGCTGAAATGAATGATGGTTCGTTACATATGGTTTCTCGTTTTGTAAAAGCATCCGGTGGCTGTAGTGCCCCAGCAGGCAAAGATGCCGCTGCCGCATTAGCACGCTTAGGAAAAATGCAAATCCGTATGCGTACACCTACTATAGGTGAACCTGTTACTGCTCAAGTTATTGTCAGCCATCCTAACTATAACGGCTTGCAATATGATCAAGAAACACGTCGCTATATACGTGAACACCGTGTCACTAACATAGCGATCAGTTATAACGATAAACCTTTGATTTCTGTTGATACGGGTATTTCTGTAAGTGAAGATCCTAGCATTCGTTTTACATTCACACCTACTGAAGCAGGTGTATTAAAAGCAGATGTAAAAGACTCTAAAGATCAACACTTCACTCAACAGAAAGAAATCATGTAATTTCTATTTTTAAATAAAGCATGATCAAAAAAGGCCGCATCTAATTTTATACCCAAATTACTTGAATATAGATACGGCCTTTTTTATATTGTAGTGTTCTTTTTAATTATCTTCTAATTTTACATGTTTCATAGGCTGCTATCTGTTTTTCCTGAAATGAGCCAATACCGCTACGCACACTTTTATCATCTCTAAACCCAGCACCACGATCCCCTGACATATTTCTCAACTTGAAACCCGTGCTCGCTTCTGCAAATTCAACCCGTGTAAAATCTTTAGATAACTCATCAATAACACAAGAACATTTATACGTTGCTTCATAAATGTTCATTTTGCCATTATTTAATTCAACACATTGCTGCACGTATTGCACAGTAGTAACCGTTAAAAAACCATTTGCCGTACCGATTGTTGGTAATGTCATCATGCCTGCAATTATCAGTGAAATACTAGTTTTTTTCATTCCTCACTCCTAAATTATTCCTAAATACGATAGAATCTATAGACCTTCCATTCAGTGAATAGTTCCTAGTCTCGTTTGGCATAATACCTGATCTTTGCTCCTTCGTGTGCAGTTAGCTCTGCTTAATTTCAGAATGTTTCATACCCGTGGTCATTGGAATTGTATATTTTCAGGGCTAAGATAGAAAGTCAGAGCAAGGCGCAATGTGCGGACAATGACTAGTCCTTGTCAAACATTGTAAAGCTTCCGCTCCTGCTCACGCCCCTTACCTACATCCATGTAGGCAACGCAGTGCTGACTTTCTAGCCTTAGATCTGAATTCTGCAATTCCAATGACCACGGGTATATAATTTTAATTGTGAAGTATTAGTTTTCCTGTCCGATATAAGTTCATGTAGAATCATTTTTTACAAATAACAAACTTCTGGAAAGAATTTAGGAATATAACCACATGAAAAAATTATTACTTCATCTTGATACCGATCCCGTACCGAGTGCATTTGACCAAGCCGTTGTTTATGATGCCGGTGTTGATAATATCATAGCCTACGGGGGTATAACACGAGATAACGTTACACCTCATATTCATGGCATGATCTTTACTCGAGGTGGTAAGAATTTAAAGAATAGTGCCATTTTTATTGGCGGCTCTAATGTGGCTGCCAGCGAACTAGTGGGTAAAGCGGTTAAAAAAGCCTTTTTTGGGCCTGTTAGTGTTTCTGTTATGCTTGATCCAAATGGCTCAAATACGACGGCTGCATCTGTCGCTCGTAAAGTAATGAGTGATTATGATATCACTGGTAAGAAAGTCGTTATTGTCGGTGCCGGACCTGTTGGTCAACGCTCTGCTCTTTATTTCCTAAAAGAGGGTGCAGGCGAAGTTACTATCACTTCTCGTAGCATGGCTCGAGCAAAAGCTATCACCGAACAAATGAAAGAAGATTATGGTGTTGACGTGACGCCAGGAGAAAGTCGTAGCGATGAAGCGGTTGCTGATTTAATAAAAGGTGCGCACGTTGCTATTGCCTGCGGCCCCGCCGGCGTCTGTATCTTACCTAAATTAGCATGGCAGAATAATGAAACGCTTGAAATTGTTGCTGATGTTAATGCGGTGCCACCGATGGGTGTTGAAGGTCTAGAAGTTATGGATAATGGCACTGAAAAAGATGGGCTTCGTTTCTATGGCGCTATTGCTATTGGTAACTATAAAATGAAAGTACACCATGCAGCTATTAGTGCTCTTTTCGAGAGCAATGACCAATTCCTAGATGAAACAACCATCTACGATATCGCTTGCAAAATAGCTACTTAAGGAAGCTCTGAACAAGTCATGAACTCACATCACACGCCCAAAATATCCAGTTTCTGCGTTAAAAAACTTCGCAATAGCGCGCTATTACCTGCGTTTTTCGCCCCCGTATCAAGTACGGGGCAGGCTTTGAAACTGAACATTTTTGACGCAAGTTATTTTGTCCAGACTTGTTCAGACGCTCCTTAACATAAGTGGTATCTCATAACGCTGCGGCCGCTAACACAGAAACTAAAGTTCGTGTTAGTGCGCCTGCACGATTGCATCTAGGTTTTCTAGACCTCAATGGTGGTGCGGGTAGAAAATTTGGCAGTATTGGGCTAGCCATTAATAGTCATCAGGTTATTATCGAAATACAATTAGCCAATAAGACCTCAGTTGCGGGTGTTAACACATCACCATCAATGGTCGATCGTATCCACGGTCTATTAGAAAAATTCTATAGCTCGCTCGGAAAGCTTATCCCCGCAGAACATCGTGCCGTCTCTGTTACATTAATCGACGTTATTCCTTCACATGCAGGATTAGGTTCCGGCACTCAGCTTGCCCTTGCACTCGGCACAGCATTATGTCGATTACACAATATCACCACCACCACTCATGACATTGCCCAGCAATTAAGTCGTGGTGCGCGCTCTGGAATTGGTATTGCGACATTTGATCATGGTGGCTTTATCGTTGATGGTGGATTAAGTGAAAATTCAACTATTCCACCATTATTAGTACATTGTAAGCCTCCCCAATCGTGGCGCATTGTTCTCATTATGGATCAAAATAGTCAAGGTATTCATGGCGAGCAAGAGCTGCTCGCATTTACCGATTTACCTGCATTTCCGATAGCTGATTCACATGCAATCTGTCATCACGTTCTAATGCAACTACTGCCAGCTATAACAGAACAAGAAATCATTCCGTTTGGTCAGGCAATTACCGAGATTCAATCATTGATCGGTGATCATTTTGCGCCCGCGCAAGGTGGCCGTTACGCCAGCCAGCAGGTAGCATCCTTATTAGAATATGCGCAAAAATTAGGTCATACGGGTATTGCTCAAAGCTCTTGGGGGCCAACGGCTTGCATCTTTGTAGAAAGTGATGAAGCTGCACAAAAATTGGTATCCCAGCTATCTAAGCACATTAAGCAACAAACGCCGGACCATCATGGGCTTTCGCTTATAATAACTCAAGCGAATGAAAATGGTGCCGATATTGTCGTATGATGCTATAACACTTCTGATTACTATGCATGCCGTCAACTAAATAAATAATAAAAGGAACCACCATGGCTAAACGTTCAATTATTCATATGCTCGATCCAAATTTAAGAAATAGTCCTTTTGATATCAATATGGCATTAGATGCTGGGTTTGATGCAATTATTCCTTACCCAAATATTAAGTTAGAAGAAATTGCGGGCATGACACAAGATGCAATCTTCTCTCGTGGTCCATCAGGCGTTAAGAAAACAGCCTTATTCATCGGTGGTCGTGATATCGGCTTGGCTATGGACATGCTTGATGCGGCCAAAAAAGCAATGGTGCCACCATTTGAAATTTCTGTCTTTGCAGATCCTAGTGGTGCATTCACAACTGCTGCTGCCTTAGTAGCTTGTGTTGAACGTGAATTCAAAAAGATTACTAACAAAGCTTTGAGCGGAACTCAAGCAATTGTTTTTGGTGGTACAGGACCTGTTGGTCTAGCAACAGCAGTTATCGCAGCGCAGGAAGGAGCTGAAACAACAATTGTTGATCATTTCTCAATTGATACCGCTTTAGAGTTTGCTGCAGAAGCAAAAGAACGCTATGGCGTTGAATTAACGGCAACGGCTGCAGCTTCTGATGCTGATAAAGCACGTTTAATCTCAAATGCTGATATCGTATTTTGTGCGGCTAAAGCAGGAATTGAAGTGTTAAACAAGTCTGTTCTAGCCGATGCGAAACAATTAAAAGTTGTCGGAGACGTAAATGCGGTAGCGCCTTTAGGCGTTGCTGGTATTGGCATTATGGACGCTGGTGAACCCCTTGTTCATGCGATTAACTCTGAAGGCGCAGTAGGTATCGGTGCATTAGCAGTGGGTAATATCAAATACCAATTACAACAAGCATTATTAGAAGAGACTCTAAATGGAGATAAGCCTGTTTATTTGGATTTCCGTAATGCCTTTGCAGGTGCCCGCAAACTAGTTTAGCAAGTGAGTTTATTGTTGTGCAGAATCAGCACATTCCCGTACTGATCTTTGCACAAAGTGGCCGCTTTATAGCCCAATCAGCCAGCCAAGCCGGTTACCGTGTTTGGGTAGCTGATTGCTTTGGCGATCAAGATACACTAGAAATTGCTGAACGCTGGCAACAGTTAGCCCCAGTACATCAGCTCTCCGAAAAACAAATTCTAGATATTCTGTCTACCCTATCTCAAGGAGAGAACTGTCTTTTAATATGCGGTAGTGGCATCGAGCAACATTATTCGTTACTAAACAATTTGCCTGATAACATCACGCTTATTGGCAATAGCGTAACAACTATTCAGGCCATCCAAACGCCCAAGCTATTTTTTAATCTTCTCAAACAGCTTGAGATCTCTTACCCCGACACCACCTTTAAACAGCCTAGTGATAATGACTGGCTCGCAAAATCACCTTCGGGATTGGGCGGGATACATATCCAATATTTGAAAATAGCTCAACAATCAGATAACCACTATTATCAACGTTATGTAACTGGTAGCAGTGGTTCAGGATTATTTATCGCAAATGGCAAGCAATCTCAACTGCTTAGTATCAACCAACAGTATCTGCAACCCTGTGAATCATCAGCTTTTCGGCTAGGAGGTATTACTTCACCATGGCTTATATCTGAGCACCATCAGCAGCATTTAAAATTAGCGATTAATAAAATAACTTCAGCTATCGGCTTATATGGAATTAATAGTATTGATTTTATAATCTCAGAACAGAGCCAATTATTTATCCTTGAGATTAATCCTAGGATCAGTGCTTCTGCTGAATTATTAAATGGGTGTGAGGATTTATTTCAGCATCATGTCAACGCCTGTAACGGCACACTGCCTAGGAAGTCCATTATTAGCGATAAAACACCCTCAAGACTCCATTATTTTTATGCTAATCATGATGTGTACATTTCACCTAAGATTGTCTGGCCTCCAGCCTGTCATGATATTCCCTTGGGCGGGTCTACCATAGTTAAAGGCGAGCCTATATGCACGTTAACAATTCAAGCATTAACCTCTAAAGATCTACAACAATGTTATCGTGCTCTTGAGAAAGAACTCACTACAAACTTAGCGTCAGATTAATCATTTATTCGTCATCATCAAAATTATAATTTAAGTCTTTTGATGGTTTTTGAATATAATAGCCCATGGCATAATCAACACCTAGTCGCCACAACAGTGCTAGGCTATTTGCATCTGAAACAAATTCAGCGATACTTTTCTTGCCTGCCTGCTTGGTCATGTCAATAATAGCTTTAACGGCTGCCTGATTTTCTTTATCTTTTGCCATATTTTCAACAAAAGAACCGTTAATTTTCAAGTATTCAACATCAAGCACACTCAGTGTATGTGAAAAATCCAAGCCTGATCCAAAATGCTCTAGACCAAATTCGCAACCCACTTTTTTCAGTTTTGCGATCACCGTTTGTGTCTCTTCTAAATTATCTATAATGGCTGTCTCGCTGATCTCAAACACCAAAACACTGCCATTAAATCCATGGCCTTTTAGCTGGGTAATCAACCAATTAATAAAAGCAGAATCAAGTAATGTTTGCTTGGATAATTTTAAGAAGAAACGCGTTTTAGGGAAGGTAGCACGATGTTCAGCCAAACTATTTAATGCGTTTTCAATGACCCACTTGTCAATATCAATAACTAATTGTGACTGTTGCGCATACTTCATAAATTCACGCGCTCTAATCACCGTACCATCCGGCTCTTTCATCCGAATAAGTACATCATATAATTCTTGTGGAGCACCATGTAAGCTAACAATGGGTTGATAATGTAAAGTAAATCCTTCATTCTTTAATGCATCTTGCATTCGACCGATCCAAAGCACTTTATCTTGGCTTTCAGTCTCTTTATCAGAAAGCACTATCTGATGCCTAGAGACACGGTTTCCTCCTGTTCGATGTGCTACTGCACAGGCTTTATCAGCATGATCTAATCCCTCTTCTGCCGACAATAGGCTTTCTGTAATTCGGCTAATGCCAATACTACAGTTCAAGTCAATTATCTTACCTTCCGCCTGTGAAACATACTGTTCAATAGCTTTGCGATAGCGTTCTGCTCGTTCATCAACATAGCTATCATCACCATTTTGTATAATAATAGTAAAAACTTGATCTGAATAACATGCTAAGAACTCATCCTCTATTAGCTCTGCTTTTAATAATTCAGCTGCTGCCTTTATAATTGATTCACTTGTAGTTAACCCGACCTGCTCCTTTATTGATTGAAAATTATCCAACACGATATACAATAA
Organism: Methylophaga sp.; assembly: GCA_002733505.1. Classification (GTDB taxonomy): domain Bacteria; phylum Pseudomonadota; class Gammaproteobacteria; order Nitrosococcales; family Methylophagaceae. The sequence continues at coordinate 86,233 of NVVW01000005.1, forward strand.
TTGAGATACGCTGCCATCCTCACTAGCTTGAATCGCTACCTTAGCAATCTCATCCATAAAACGTATACGACCATAAAGACCTGTTAACGTGTCATGATCACGAACAGCTAATATCTGCTCATCTGAAACTAACCCTGCATGCTGCTCCTTGACCGTTACCTGAATGCAGTCTTCTCCTTCCACTGCTGCGTGTCTAAACTCAATCTGAGTTTCAAATTCCTGTTCACTTTCATTTATACACCTGACAGAAACTGTTTTTGCATTGGTATCTGATTTTTCAGAAAATGCCTTAAAAAAAGACTTGAACTTTTTATGCTCACTACGCACCAGCATATCCATTATAGGTAAGCCATCAAGATCTTCTGCATCATCATAACCAAACAATGTTACATAGGCTTGGTTAGCATAAATGTGCATGCCCTCATGAATATAAGCCACCGCTTCTCGCGATATTTCAAGTAATAGCTGGCTACGTTTATCGCTTTCACGTAAAGCACGCTCATTACGCCGAGCTAAGCGGCGGACGAATAAGTTTTTTAGCTCTCTACTAACCGCAAACTGTAGACGCTTTGTCTCACTATAAGCAATAACATCTTGTGCCCCAAGATCAAACAAAGCTCCATCATTTTCGGGCTCAGTTGTCAGAATAATACAAGGAATATCACGCCCTAAGTTCTGCAAATACGCTAAGAATTCTTTAGGGGATATCGTTATTAACGTATCTCGGCAAATCACTAAGTCCCATGACTTCTCATTTAAGGCTGCTTTTATGTCCACCATTTTGTCATGTCGTGCTGCTCGCACTGTATGACCTGCGCTTCTAAGTGTTGTTGTAATCACATCAGCAGTTGTTAATGAATCATCAATCAACAATAGTCGTAAAATCTCATCAGGTTTAGCCACGTTATTTACCCTCTTTTACCAATATCTTTCTTGTTACTGGTTTACTGCCTTCTAACCGCGTCATTTGCTGTTCCATCCACTGATAAACTTGTTCATTCAGTTCTACTGCTTTTTTATTAACACTTGTTATTTTTTCACCAATAACTAAGTTAATTATACCTGGATGCCTTATAAAGCTATGTCTCGGCCAAGCCTTGCCGGCATCATGTGCAACAGGTACAACAGCGCACTGAGCTTCAACCGCCAGCCTTGCCGCTCCCATACCAAATCGTCCCATTTCACCACGCGGGATCCGCGTACCTTCTGGAAAAACAACAACCCATGCACCTGATTCTAGACGCTCTTTGCCCTGTTCCAACACTTGATGTAAAGCTTTTCTACCCGCCCCTCGATCAATTGCTATAGGGTTTAATACAGCTAAACCCCAACCAAAAAAAGGTATCCATAATAATTCTCTTTTCAACACCCATACTTGAGGCGGAAAAACAGCTTGTAATACTAATGTTTCCCATGCTGATTGATGTTTGCACATAATGACACAGGGTTCATCAGGAATATTATCCAATCCTTCTATTTGATAACTCAAACCACATATTTTTTCCACAAACCATAGATTCAAAACAGCCCATCGACTTATGATTTTATAACGCCACTTAAAGGGTAACGGCCACAACAGGAATCCTATTAATGAAAATAAAATTGCTGTGATCATTTGAAAAATCAGAAAAATAGCTGAGCGGATAAACAACATTATACAGCGGGCTCCAACAATGCATTTACTGCTGCTGCCAAATCATCATAAACAGCAACATTTTCAGGTATTCCACCTTCAGACAATGTCCTCTCACCTTTGCCCGTTTTAACTAAAATAGGTCTGGCACCTGCCGCTTGTGCCGCCTGCAGATCACGTAACGAGTCACCAATAGCGGGTACATTATCAAGTTCGACTCGTAAACGTTGAGCAAGTTCTGTAAAGTTACCCTCTTTAGGTTTGCGGCATAAACAGTCATCATCCGGGCCATGCGGGCAATACAAAATAGCTTCAAGCTTACCGCCCACCTGAGTGAGCATGCGGCGCATTTTATTGTGGATCCGACTCAAGGTATCGACATCAAGTAAACCTCGTGCAATACCCGATTGATTGGTAATCACCACCACACGATAGTCCGCATGATTCAACCTTGCAATCGCCTCTAAACTGCCTTCAATGGGTTCCCATTCGGCTGGCGACTTAATAAAGTCATCCGAATCGTGGTTAATTACACCATCTCTGTCTAATATTATCAAAGGCATAAGGTAGAATTACTCCACTTATTGCTGCAACACAGAAATATCAGCCACGCCTAAAAATAAAGCACGTGTTTGATTCAATAATGCCAAACGATTGTTTCTCACCGCTTCATCATCCGCCATCACCATCACCTGGTCAAAGAAACCATCTACTGTGTCTCGCATATCAGCAAGCGCCGATAGTACCCCAGCATAATCTGCTTGTTCTGCTAGCGGTTTGACTTGCTGTGTAACTGTTGCTAACTTTTCAGCTAAAGCTTGCTCTGCCGGCTCAATTAACAATTTGTTATCAACAATAGCACCTTCACCCTCGGCATCATTTTTACGCAATATATTGCCAATACGCTTATTGCCTGCGGCTAAGGCCTCAGCTTGCTCTAACTTTCTAAATTCAGCAACAGCATGCAATCGTTGCATAAAATCAAGTGGTTTAGTTGGTTGAACGGCGAGTACAGATTCAAACACATCGGCTTTCACAGCCTGATCCAGTGCATAACCACGCAAACGATCAAAGAAATAGTGCAAAACTTTTTCTGTCACATTGTCTTCTGTTAATTGTGTATCAAAGCCTTGTTGAGCCTGTTTTAGTAATGTTTGCAAATCAATATCAAGTTTATTTTCAATGACTATTCGTAACACACCTAGTGCCGCACGTCGCAGGGCAAAAGGGTCTTTCACACCTGTTGGCGGCTGACCAATACCGAATAAGCCTACTAAGGTATCTAATTTCTCCGCTAAGCTCACTGCTTGCCCTGTTTTTGTTGCTGGTAATTTATCACCTGAAAAACGGGGCAAATACTGCTCGTCTAATGCTTCTGCCACTTCATCATGTTCACCATCTAAACGCGCATAGTAACGACCCATAATGCCCTGTAAATCGGGGAATTCACCGACCATTTCGGTCACTAGATCGCATTTAGCTAATAATGCGGCACGTTCTGCTAATGCGGCATCACCACCAATTTCAGCAGCGATCACCGCGGCTAATTTGGCAACACGGGCTGATTTATCAAACACTGTGCCTAACTTATTTTGGAATACGATGGTTTTTAATTGCTGTTGCCTATCAGCTAACGGCCGTTTCCGATCTGTTTCCCAGAAAAAAGCAGAATCACTCAATCGCGGTAAAATAACACGCTCATTACCGGCAACCACTTGTGCAGGATCACGACTTTCAATATTACAAATAGTAATAAAGTAAGGCAGTAAATCGCCTAATTTATCGCGCACCGCAAAATATTTTTGATGCTCTTCCATTGAAGAAATTAACGCCTCATCAGGCAACTCAAGAAAACGTTTATCATACGAACCCGACAAGGCAACCGGCCATTCAACCAAGCCCGTCACTTCATCCAATAAATCTTCATTTAATACGGCTTCACCACCTAGTTTAGTGGCTAGATCTAACACTTGTCCACGAATCGCCTCACGTCGAGCGCTCATATCCACCAGCACATGACCTTGCGTTTCTAGTTGAGGGGCATAGGTTTGCGCCGATTGAATGCGGATCGCTTCAGGATGATGAAAGCGGTGACCAAAAGTATCACGTCCTGATGTTACACCCAACAATTCTAGCGGAATAACATCATCACCAAATAACAACACTAGCCAATGCACAGGTCGAACGAATTCTCCCGGTAAATCACCCCAACGCATACGCTTTGGAATGGGCAGATCAATTAACGCTTGTTGCAAAATATCAGGGATCAAACTCGCTGTTTCGGCACCTGTTTGCTGCTGCTTAAATACCAACCATGCGCCTTTCTCCGTTTCCATCTTTTCGAGATCTTCAACCTCAATACCACACGATCGTGCAAAACCTTGTACCGCCTTGGTCGGATTACCATCGTCATCAAACGCAGCTGTTACCGCTGGGCCACGACGCTCGACTAGACGATCTTGCTGGCTAGTTTCTAGATCATTCACCACCACCGCCATGCGACGAGGCGCGGCATAGGATCGAATAGAACTAAAACCAAGCTTTGCTTTTTCTAAACCTTGTTTGATGCTGGTTTCAAATGAACTGCTTAATTTTTTCAGTGCTTTTGGCGGCAATTCTTCGGTGCCTAGCTCAATCAATAAATCACGCGTGCTCATGATTGCGCCTCCTGCTTATCCGACACCATGGGGAAACCCAAAGACTCGCGGCGATCATAATAAGCCTTCGCCACAGCACGCGCCAATGTTCGCACCCGCAAAATAAAGCGTTGGCGTTCAGTGACAGAAATAGCCTTACGCGCATCTAATAAATTAAAGGTATGCGATGCTTTTAAAACCAACTCGTAGGCTGGCAGCGGCAAGCCCGCCTCAATCATTTTTGCACTCTCGCGCTCATAGCTATCAAAATTGGCAAACAAACTATCCACATCCGCATGATCAAAATTATATTCTGACATTTCCACTTCATTTTGATGAAAGACATCGCCATAAGTCACAATGCCATTCGGCCCTTCTGACCAAACTAAATCATAAACGCTACTCACACCTTGCAAATACATTGCAATACGCTCTAAACCATAAGTAATCTCACCGGTTACGGGTCGACATTCTAGGCCGCCGACCTGCTGGAAATAGGTAAACTGCGTTACTTCCATGCCATTTAGCCAAATCTCCCAACCTAGTCCCCACGCGCCTAATGTCGGTGATTCCCAATTATCTTCAACAAAGCGAACATCGTGAATTGAGGTATCCAAACCCAACATTTTTAATGAATCTAAATACAGTTGTTGAATATTAATCGGTGAGGGTTTTAACACCACCTGAAACTGATAATAATGTTGCAGACGATTTGGATTTTCACCAAAACGACCATCCGTCGGGCGACGAGAAGGCTGCACATAAGCGGCACTCCAAGGCTCAGGGCCAATCGCTCGTAAAAATGTAGCAGGGTGAAATGTGCCCGCGCCCACTTCCATATCATAAGGTTGCAACAACACACAGCCTTGCTCAGCCCAATATTGTTGTAGTCGCAGGATCAATTCCTGAAAGGTTTTTGGCGTATCCGCCACCGAAACCGAAGCTGTACTCATTGGCAATAATCACAATCTATTAATAATAACCTTGCAATTATACTAATATATGGCAGTGATGTCGCAGACTGTTCACTAATTATCCAAAATATTGGCTATTTATAGATAATATCTAAGCGTGCTACATTCCTAAAATCACTTGAAAACGTGTAATTCAGCTCACGTTCAGTTTGCCACTGTTAAAGTAATACTGTCACCTTTCAGTTATTGTTTTTAAGGAAAGAATATGAAAAATGAATTTCCTACCGCTCGTGTTTCTCGTATAGCTTTAGCCTTTATGCTTTCGGTTCTGTTGCCATCACATGTCTCTGCCGATTTATTAGGCGATTTAAACCAAGCTGTTGATTTAATGAAAAAAGTTGGGGCATCTTACCCGCCGGGGATAAAGCTTCTACTACATCTGCACCACGCCAAACAAACAAAATGCAGATCCTGCACCAGAACAAGATGTGTCCCTAATATTAAACCGCCCTGAACACTACTACAAAAGACCGCAATATTTTGATTCCCTAGGTTTCGATGTGGGTGAATACATTGTGGTATTCCCCTTAGATAAAACCACCTTTAACAATTTATATATACCGTCATACAAAGGGCTTCCTCGACTAGCATTAACACCTCATTATCTACAGATAAAAAAAGATATTAATATAAAAAATGCTGTCGCAAAGCGTTTTGAAAACGATATGTTGATCTATCACAATTTACGCTTGTTGGATTTAATGGCTAAACACGTCACTGCAGAAAATCTTAAAGTTGATACCAGCAATAAGGCCTCTTTTAAAAGAAAATTTCACAAACAGCTTTATAGCGTTCGAGAGAAAACACAAACTACAGATAATTACTTTTATCAATATACGCCGCGTTTTCATATTGAAAGCCTAGTCACCACATTATTACCAAAAGCACACGAACGCTATAGTTTACAATGCCGCCAGCATTGCGACAGTAAATATCAGCCGTCGCTGGCATACCCAAACATATGCACTTATAAATTCAGCCTATGATGTGACAGGGACAACGATCGAATTTTATAGTGATGAATTACTCACTAAGAAAGTATTTGAAGCTAATATTAATCGCTAATTAAGGTACAAGATGTCTATTTATTTAAAGATTATTGGGTCATGTTTATTTGTTATTTTGTCGTCGTATGTACATGCTGCACCGCAAAAACCTTATCTCGCAATTGATGCCGATCTTATCCTATTGCCCTCGCCTGATGCCAATACAATAAAATCATTTCCTATCCAATCGTTTAGAGATTTGCCCGTTTTTGGAAGCCACAAGCTGCTAACATCTGACACTTATAGCAAACAAGAATTACGAATGCTCAGTCTTAATGCGAATGAAACTGGCGACAACACAAGCTAATATTGCACGATAAAAAAAGAATTTCAAAAGCGGTCTTGGAGTGATGCCAGACCCAGAATATGATTCAGAGCATCCAGAAGAGGCCGTGGAAGATCGTGCTTGGTATAGTTTGATCACCCGCTTAGCTGCCGCCAGCCTGACCGACCAAGCCTACCAAAAATACATGTGCAAGGATAACCCTTGTTCTAGTTCTGATTTCACAGGGAAAAATAATGGCTCTATTGGTAGATGGGGAGGTATACTTGCTAATCAATTTGAATCGCGCCGTGCTTTCGCCGCTTTTATGGATACTGAACTCAATAAATATTTAGCATGGGCAAAACAGCTCAGCGCCGAACCCGAAGCTTACTTTGTTGGCCAAATACGACTTTCTTCCTATATTTTCGATGAAGGCGGTTTCGCAATCAGGCTAAACAGACTCGCTGGGGGTGCATTACTCACAACGGGTGAAAACCTTAAAAACCACCCCATTTTTATTGGAAAAACAATACAGCAACAGCGCGGTGTGGTACTGGTTAAAGTCAATGAAACCGAAGCAGAAAGAATCGTAGAACGTGTTCACAAGAAACAGCTGTTTCTTGTCTATAAGGCTAAATTAACGGTGGCCGAACAGTCGTATAATCAAGAAACAAAACAGTTGAATTTTAACCGTTTATCATTTGATCAAACTATTACATCTGATGTTATTGAGGTGTTTATTGGGCCTGAGGTGCAGGATAAATTGTTTGATATTCCGCTGTGAGCTGAATAAGTATTAATAATCCATAATGATTCTCTGTTTTGCCTTGATTATCTACTTACAAAGAATTAAAGTCCGTATATGTATAAGAATTACAGAGAATTTTTATTCTCGTTAATAACAAGTTATATTGCAAGGAGAATTTAGTGCTTCCCCATGACTTTCCGGATTGGTTTGCTAGTTTTTTAAGTGAACAGCTAGCTAAAGTACCAACTTTCGATGAGCAACCTGCGTACGATATAGATAATCTATCAATTGCTTATATCCGGCTATGGAATATTTTCGAAACCTATATTAAAGATAGTGTGCAAACTATATGAGAAGCGAAGTGCTCTTAAAGAAATTAACGCAAAAATTGAGCAGGCAGAGCATATTGCAAAAAATGCAAAATCGTGGATTGCTAGTACACAAGAAATATCAAGCGCATACTCTGCATCAATACGTTTTGGAGAAACCATTAATATTGATGAAAACGGCACAAAATTTACGGCACAAATAAAATCAATCACCGTTAGTAAATATTCAATGAGGAAGTCGGATATTGCGCTGATGACCCTACCCAATGCAAAAGCTATTGAAAAAGCTAGCTCAGAATTTAGCTTGAAAGGAGCAGACATATCCCATTTGCTTCATCCATCAAATAGCGAGAGTAAATTTTACAAAACAAGAAATACCATTGCGCATGAGGGAAAGTCAGATATTCAACTAAGAAATTTTATTACTAGGCGTATAGACCCTCTCAAAAATGTAGTGAATACCATTGAGGGGTATATCAATGCAACTACACGCGGACAGCCCGAAGCTGCGCCGCTCGTGCCTCGCTCTGCAGCTTCGGTCTGCCGGTGAATTGCGGCGTTAGAATGCTAAGAGGTTAAAATGAGTATTGAATTTCTCCCAAAAGAAATATTAAAGAAAAATCTGTATTTAATTCTATTGTTGTTGTCGGCAAATATACTTGGATTAATTTCTAAATATTATTTTGACCACGATACTGTTTATGGATTGATTGCGTTGTTTGATTTTAATACAGAAAAAAATATTCCTACATTGTATTCATCAATTGCACTTATTATTGCCAGCACTTTACTCTGGTCTATAGCTTTAACTCATAAAAACTTGAAGTCTTCATATATTATGTGGGCTGGACTTTCGCTAATTTTTTTGTTTTTATCAATTGATGAAATAGCTTCAATTCATGAACGTTTTGGAAAACCAACAAGAGAGACCTTTAAAACATCAGGGCTTCTATTTTACGCATGGATCATACCTTATGGCATAGGTTTAATTGGTTTTATAATCGCTTACTCTAAATTTTTATTTGAGCTTCCTAAAAACACAATGATTTTATTTTTAGTGTCTGGTTTTACATTTATTGCAGGCGCAATAGGATTTGAAATGCTTGGGGGTAGACAAGCCGAACTATACGGAACCAGCAATATTCTTTATTCCTTTTATTATACGTGTGAAGAATCTCTTGAAATGATTGGTATTGCAATATTCATATATACTTTACTCTCCTATATGGTTAACCAATTTGAATCTATAAAAATAACTATATCTAATAAATAAACTTGGAAGTCACGCATTCTAACAATCAAACCCACTTGACCGTAAAAATCGTCACAAATTTTTGCTGTCGCAAAATTTCCACCCCTTTTACGGCAAGTGATTTGGGCGTTATATGCTCAGTTATTTTATTTAAGCGGTTGAAAAAATATCAACAAAGACCTACAATGTATTACATAGTAATTATCTTTGTAGGGGGTATATTATGGGTGTTACAAGTGTAAGGCTTCAACCTGAAATTGAAAATCCACTGGAAAATTTGTCAAAAAAACTTGATAGAAGTAAGAACTATCTCATAAATCAAGCAATTAAGGAGTTTTTAGCTAGAAAATCCCTAGAAGAACAACGATGGGATGAAACTATTAAAGCCATAGATTCAGTCAAGTCAGGAAAAGTGATTGCAGAAAAAGAAGTCAATGAGTGGCTTGAAAGTTGGGGAACAGAAAATGAGCTTGAACCACCGAGTCTATGAGGATTACTTATTCCCCAGAAGCAATACATGACTTGAAAAAACTTAGGGAATTTATTGAGGTAAAAAACTCATCGGCTGCTCAACGTATAGCAACAGCTATTTTAAAAGGAATTAGCCAATTAAAAACGTTTCCTTATTTGGGGCTAAGGGTACAACAAGCACCAGACCCAGAAATGGTTCGAGATTTAATTATTGGCAATTATATTGCTCGTTATTTAATTCGTTCTAATGAAATAAATATTTTGCGAGTATGGCACCACAAGGAAGAACGCATATAACAATCGCATGCACTGGGACTGGAAAGAGTTAGGGTTAATATGAAAATTGACAAAATGTATATAATTTGATACATTTTAACAACTGGAAAAAGAAAAGCCAATTTATTCGGTCGGTTCAAGCCTTAAAGATTTAATTTCTTTGTCTGATGAGGTGAAGAGAGAGGTAGGGTATCAACTTCATCGAGTTCAAAATGGACTTGAACCTGAAAACTGGAAGTCTTTCCAAGAAGTCGATTCTGGAGTTAAAGAAATTCGTATTTATGATAAGGATGGCGCTTTTAGAGTCATGTATGTAGCAAAATTTTCAGAGAAAATTTATGTTCTTCATACTTTCCAAAAGAAGACTCAAAAAACGAACCAAAATAATATTAATATTGCTAAAACTCGATACAAAGCAATCAATAATGAGACTAAATGATGAATAGTATTGATACCTCTATTGTCCATATTACTGCTGAAAATGGAAATGTTTTTAAAGATTTGGGGTTTACCTCTGAAGAAGCGAGCAAACTAAAAATCAAAGCTCAACTAATGTGTCAAATTAGTGAATGGATAAAAGAAAAACAGCTTAAACAAGAAGACGCATCCAATTTACTTCATGTTACACGCCCAAGAATATCTGATATTATGCGAGGGAAATCTGGGAAATTCAGTATTGATGCCTTAGTTGATATGCTGGAAAGAGCAGGAAAGCATGTTACTGTCCAAGTTAGTTAAGTTTTAAAACAATCTAATAAAAATCCAGCGGACAAGTTTAAAGCGTCACGTTTTTTTGCAGAGAAAAAAACGCGCCCCTTTAAACTGCGCGCTGAATTTGGCGTTATCTAAAAACAAATGAAACACGATGATATCTATAATTTATCCAAAAGGTTTTCGCCTCCTAAGGTTGATCTTAGAAAAGCACAAATATTGGATGATTATGGTGATGACTCCTTTGCAAAAATGCCAGTTAAGCATAATAGTCCTGATGATGTTAGACGTGAGGAATTTGACTACTATGGCTGGGTTTACCCCTTTGTAGAAGCGGAAGATCGCACTTGGTATATCCTCATTAATTCACTAGCTGCTGCTAGCCTGACCGAACAATCATATGCTCAATATATGTGTAAAGATAAGAAGCCCTGCGCTAACTTTAACCCCAAAGATCAATCAAGAACACCCATAGGAACGTGGGGAGGAAGGCAATCTAACCAATTTGAATCGCGTCGTGCTTTCGCCTCATTTATGGATAAAGAACTCGATAAATATTTAGCATGGGCAAAACAACTGAGTTACAAAATAAATTGTTTGATATTCCACTTTAAATTTACTATTCTGCTTGCATAGGAAAAATAGTAGCAGACCATGTACTTATTACTTAAATTAAGCAAATATAATTATACAAAGAGACTTTCATTATGTTCAGTGTAGATCCGATAATATTATTTTTCCTGTTCGGGATATTTGCTGGGGTTATGCGCACAGAACTACGACTGCCTAGCCAAGCTTATGAGATGATCTCCATCTTATTACTGATAACTATTGGTCTCAAAGGCGGGATAGAGCTTGCAAAACAGCCTTTCGGCGATTTACTACCTCAAATAGCAGCAATCGCAGCAATCGGCTTCATTACACCGTTAATTGCGTTCCCTATATTACGTTATGCTGGCCGTTTCAAACGTGCCGATGCCGCCTCCATCGCAGCTCACTATGGTTCAGTCAGTGTGGGAACCTTCGCCGTGGTGATCGCCTATATGGAATCCCGCAATATTCCCTACGAAGAACATATGGCACTCCTTCTGGTTGTATTGGAGATCCCGGCTATCTTGGTCGGCATAATGCTCGCTCGCGGAATTAGCAAAGAAACACAATGGGGCAAAGTTTCCCATGAGGTATTTTTAGGGAAAGGCGTACTATTACTGGTTGGTGGTTTATTGATAGGCTGGATGTCCGGACCCACTGGTCTTGAATCAATTGAACCCCTGTTTTTTGATTTATTCAAAGGGGTTCTAGCGTTATTCCTACTCGAAATGGGGGTGATCACAGCAGCGCAACTAGGTAGCTTGAAAAAGTATGGCCCCTTTCTCGTTGTCTTTGGTGTTGCGATGCCCATTTTTTTAGCACTGATTAGCGCACCGATTGGATGGTCTTTGGGTCTATCTGTTGGCGGCACCGCTATATTTGCAACACTCGTTGCCAGTGCATCTTACATTGCTGTCCCAGCCGCTATGCGGATCTCGGTGCCTGAAGCTAATCCGACCTTATCTTTAACGGCTTCCTTAGGGATCACCTTTCCATTTAATATACTGATGGGGATCCCACTTTATTATTATTTTGCCGAACAAGCACATACCCTTCTTGGAGGATAGCAACAATGAGTGTCTATCAACGTAAATTATTAACTATAATAACTGAAACCATATTAGAAGCCGCCCTTATTAAAGATATTGAACAGCTAGGTGCACGCGGTTATACCATTACCGATGTCCGTGGTAAAGGTGATCGCGGCACCCGCAGTGCTAGCTGGGACAGCAGTGCTAATATCCGTATAGAAATAATATGTGACGCTAATATTTGCGATAAAATCGTGCTCCATCTAAAGGAACATTATTACAAAAACTACGCAATGATCACATATATTCTTAATGCTGACGTGTTGCGATCTGATAAGTTTTAACCATTAAACAGCTTGAGCCACCGCTCGTACCACATAACGTAGCCGTCCACCTGCTGCAATAGCATTAAACGGATAACAGGTCACTAGGGTTAACTGATAAGGATTATTTTCAACATTAATCCACTCCACATCTGTTTTATCTACTACGCGCATATCTTGAATCGTGTATTCACGTATTTCACCTTCGGCGCTGGTCAGCAAAATCTTTTCGCCTACTTTAACTTGTTCTAAAAATGCAAAAGGGTGTCTCGATGAGCGGCAATCACCGTATTACCTTGCTCTGTTGGCTCTGCTGAGGCAAAAATATGACCGGGGCCAAAGGCCAGTGATTCACCACTTGTCCCTGCCAGCACATATTGGTCAATATCATGTTTGGCCATTTCAAGCCGAGCGACCGGCCATGTATCTGCCCATGGCCACGGCTTGATTTGTGTGCGATCACTGCTTGTTGACTGTTGCCAGGCTGATGCAATCAGCCACTGTGCTAGCTCTGCTTTGGCAAAGATATAGCTACCTTGGCCGACATTCCATATCGCTAGTAATCCGAAAACTATAATCACTAGGCTTCGGCGTGTGATTTTCACACTTTTCTCCAACGTAATAACTGCATAATCAGCAGGAAGAAAAAACCAAATAGTAATTGTAATGTCGCTGCTGTTGCTGTTTGTGGTAATTGACCCAACTTCCAACCTGCTGGCATATTACTGGCAATGGCTGTTGATTTTAGTTCAGCTTCTGTCGGGCGCACAGGCGTTTTCTCTACTGCCACCAGTGAAGTAAATTTGCTCACCAAATGATGGTCTAATGCCACGTTCACAATCGCCTCTTTTATAGTGTCACTTTGACCTTGTATACGGTACTCATCCATTAAACTTGCAATTTTTCGGCGTGCCCAGAAGGTGGATACCAAATCTGATTCAGCTCCAATATGTAATGCTACATTGGTATCCCATTCTGTAGTACCCAGCATACCTTTTATCGTAATATTATCGGGTAAATTATCTGCACGTAGGGCCACTAATAGTGGTTCACCCAAATATAAATCAGGGATCACGCGAGGCCATTGTCCTACCACCGTGCCTGTTGGCAAATCAAGGATGATATTGGTCACAACTGGGTGCGATAACTTAGTAAACAAATCCTGCATTTTTTGTCTAACTTCTGATTCCGCACCGATATAACTATGGCTACCACGACCATATTCTGCGGCACGGCGCATAAAGTGACTATTAGGCGCACTGCCAATGCCTACGGTAAATAAGCGACTTGTGCCTAAGTGTTGTTTGATAATGCTAAATAGCTTATCTTCATTACCAACACTGCCATCCGTTAAAAACATTATTTGGCGAATACCGTTTGTCCTTTGTTCACTGCTTAAGGCTAATTTCAGTGCCGGTGCCATTTCTGTGCCGCCAGTAGCACGCAACCAATTTACAAAATCACGGGCAATATCTATATTCATTTTCGTTGCTAACTGTGCATGTTCAAATAGGCTTTCTAAATCATCACTAAAACGAATAATATTAAAGCTATCTTGTGGGCGACGTTGATCTAAACCATATAACAATGCACTACGCGCTTGTTTGATTGATGTGCCATCCATTGAGCCGGACGTATCAACAATAAAAATCATTTCTCGTGCAATGCTTTGCGTATTCATTTGTTTAGGTGGCATTAACATCACCATCGCATAGTCTTGGCTATTTTTGCGCTGTTTAAATAAAGCAGCTTGCGGTGTGAACTGTGATTTTGCTTGCCACACTAATTCAAAATCACGATCAGCTGGAATTGCGCCCATTAATGAGATATTGCGTGTGCCCTCTTTCAATTCGATATTTTCAATCTCATGATAACGGCTGATCACGCTATCCAGCGGAAAACCAGCCGCCAATGTTACGCTGAGATTAACAGGATTATGCTCGCTTGCACCCACAACAACGGGCGGTGTTATTTCTAAAGCGTCCGACACTTGATCAGTGTTCATTGCCCAACCTGTACTGTTTATCTCACTTACTTCTTCGATCTGATTAATGATTTTTCCGGGAATATAGCGCGGTGCTACCACCATCGGGAAACGCAAACTAAACTCATCATTATTTTGCACCACCATTTGTTGATATTAAATGGTGATGGTAATACGGTCACCTGGTGCAATATTTGCCACGGAACTGGTGAAAATATTAGGCCGTTGTTGTTCCAATAGTGTTGCTCGTTTACCTGATGTTTTAGCCGCTTCATAAATCTTTTTTGCTTGTTGTTTACGTTTTATTTCACCGATGATAATGCGTTTACCTATTTTCATACTCAGCTGATCAACCGCCGCCGTTTCAGGTAAAGGGAACACATAAATTCCCTCCTGCCATAATGATGTTGGATTAGTAAATGTTTGACTGACTTGCACTCGTGCCAGCAAACCATTTACCGTGATCTCAACATCGGTAGCCACATTAGGGCTGGCAAGATAGTGACCGTTAGCCTGACGAAAAACTAATTGTCCAGAAGATAAGTCGTTGAGGTGTCGGATTGATTCTAGTTTAGTTTGCTCTTCTGTCGCATCAGCAGGCGAAGAAAAAACAATCATGGTCATCAGACCCAAACTAACCACTAAACCAATAGCGCAACTGTAAATAACACAACGTCCTAAACTAATTAATAAATTAGTTTTTAATGGTGATTCTATTTCCACGTTCATGGTTTTCCTCTCGTTTAGAGGGCTCGTGTTCATATTGAAATAAAATGAACAGAAGCCCTCTTAGTGAATGACGATTCCATTACAACAAGCAACAAGGGAAATAAAGGGCGTTAAATAGGGCTATTTGGCGATCAAATAAGGCAAAAATAGGGTAGATCTATCCTATTAGGGTAGAATCATTACTAAATACTTTTAAGAGATAGGCAGTATGAGTAGACGTATCGGCATCGTGATGGATCCTATTTCAACGATCACCGTCAAAAAAGACAGCAGTTTTGCCATGTTATTAGCCGCACAGGCTAAAGGTTGGTCACTGTTTTATATGGAACAAGATGATCTATTGTTACGCGATGGTATTGTGTCGGGTAGCATGCGCCCCTTATCGGTGATTGATGATCCTGATAATTGGTACCAATTAGGCGATAGCCTAACCCAGCCTTTAGCTAAACTTGACGTGATTCTAATGCGTAAAGATCCACCGTTTGATATGGAATATATCTATAGCACTTACTTGCTTGAACTGGCACAAGCGGCGGGCGTATTGGTGGTTAATAATCCGCAAAGCCTGCGTGATGCTAATGAAAAATTATTTACCGCTTGGTTTCCACAATGTTGCCCAGCCACTTTAGTCACGCGCAAAGCAGAGCTGATCCGTGATTTCCAACAACAACATCAGGATATTATTCTCAAACCTTTAGATGGTATGGGCGGCG
This sequence comes from Methylophaga sp., assembly GCA_002733505.1. Lineage (GTDB taxonomy): Bacteria > Pseudomonadota > Gammaproteobacteria > Nitrosococcales > Methylophagaceae. Next base: position 101,945 of record NVVW01000005.1, read on the forward strand.
CATCGATTTTTCGGGTTAAAGAGTGCGATCCTAATTTTAGCGTGATTATTGAAACCCTAACCAATCACGGCAAAACATCAATCATGGCACAAAAATATATCCCCGAAATTGTCGATGGCGATAAACGTATTTTGATGATTAATGGTGATCCCGTGCCTGTTGCGCTGGCACGCATCCCAGCCGAAGGTGAAACGCGTGGCAACCTTGCTGCGGGCGGGCGGGCGCAAGGACAAGCACTAACCGAATCTGATCGCTGGATTTGCCGACAAGTAGGACCCATTTTACGTGAAAAAGGCTTATTATTTGTTGGTTTAGACGTGATCGGCGAGCATTTAACCGAAATCAATGTCACCAGCCCAACCTGTATTCGTGAACTTGATTCACAATTTAATCTAAATATAGCCGATGATTTAATGAATAGCATTGAACAACAGCTAACATCACGCTAGTATAGCAACTACCCAAATTACTTGGAAATGCAGGCTTCATTGCTTCGTCTCTCCCGCATGTTTTTAGCGGGAGTCACTTACAAATTTAAGGATCAAAAAACAATGAAATCATTAGAATTTAATGGCAATGGCACGGAATATTTCAAAATTTGGATTATTAACATTCTTTTAACAATTATAACACTAGGCATTTATTACCCGTGGGCAAAAGTACGTAGTCGCCGCTACTTCTTCGGCAATACTGAATTAGATAATGCCAACTTTGAATATCATGCTACCGGTAAACAACTCTTTTTCAGCTTCCTTATTGCGATGGCGCTATTCGTAGTCTATATTATATTAAGTAGCATAAGCCCCATTCTCTCTGTTGTATTAGTTGTGATTTTAATGTTAGCGGCACCGTGGATTATTTGGCGTAGTATTAAATTTAACCTCCGCATGATCAGCTACCGTAATGTCCGCTTTGGATTCAATGGCAACGTAGGTGGTGCCTATTCTACCTTCTTAGCTTATCCAGTCGGAATGATGGTTGCCTTCGGTATTGTCATTGCCATTGTAATGGGCGTGATTGGACAGGTAATGGGTATGACCAGTATTGCTGGGCTGATAATGGGCTTAATGTTGTTATTTGCTTACCCTGCTTTTTTCGCCATGATCAATAAAATATCCAGCAATTATTTAACCAATGGCTCGCATTTTGGTCAAGGGCAATTTGTTGCTGATCTTGAATTTAAGCCTTTCTTTATGATTGCGTTAAAAGGTATGGGCTTAGGCCTGTTGCTCGCCTTTGTTGCTATGATTGTTATCGGTTTATTAGCTTACCTCACTATTGGCTTAGATCAAATAACGTCACTTGGCGAACAAATGCAAGGCATGGAACAAGGCGTGCAACCTAGTGCATTATTCTTTTTACTTATTTTTGCTGTTTATGCACTGTTCATCCTCGTTGGTATCTATGTTCTAGCCTACTTTAAAGCACGTCATCGTACCTATCTTTTTGGTAAAACGACGCTTGATAATTCCATTAATTTTGAATCAACGTTACGCACCAATACCTTATTCGGTATTATGATCACTAATCTATTAATGATGGTTTTTACGTTTGGTTTAGCTTACCCTTGGGCGGCAGTGCGAGTTTACCGTTATTTAACAGAAAGTATCGATGTCGAGGCTACAGAAGGTTTTGATGGCTATATGAGTAAAGTCGGTAATGAAGGTGCCATAGGTGACGAACTAGCTGATGCCTTTGATATTGATGTGGGTGGTATCGCCTTCTAATGAATGCGTAAACTAAACTATGATTGAAGGTAAAATTTATTTAGCAGGGCGATCAGACTCCAGCCCTGCTAAATTGTGTTTTCAGGCTGACTCTTTCCAACTATTTGTGGCTAACAAACTCATTGTCAGCGGTACTATTGAGCAGCTTCGCATTGCCCATAGGCTAGGCAATATTACGCGTAAAATAACACTCCCTGAAGGCGATGTCTTTGAAACTAAAGATAATGATGCCATTGATGCCGCCTTAGTCAACAACAATCAATCATCTGGCTTTATGGGTTTTGTCCATGTGCTAGAACGCAATATGGTGTTGGCAATTTTCAGTATTTTTATTACTGTCGGTGTTGTATTTGCTAGTTTTAAATGGGGCTTGCCCGCCCTTAGTCATACCGTGGCACACGCCTTGCCTGCATCAGCGAATCAAGCCTTGTCTAACAATGTGTTAGATTTTTTAGACAAACATTTTTTTGAAGCTAGTAAGTTAGATGAAGAAAAACAAGAAAAGATCCGCCAACATTTTTTTGATGCTATTGTGCCGCTTTATCAGGCTGAAGACGCACCCGAGTTTAAGCTTCATTTTCGCTTATGGCCACTAGGTGAGGGTGGTAGTATTCCGAATGTGCTGGCCTTACCTGCTGGCGATATAGTGGTCACCGATCGCTTTATCGAATTAGCGCAGTCTCAAGATGAAATTGATATTGTATTATTGCATGAGATGGGACATATTATTGAGCGGCATTCCCTAGAACAAGTTATCGAAGGCAGCGCTATTGCCATTGTTGTTTCAATGGCGTTTGGTGATGTAAGTTGGCTGGCCGATATGGGTGTCGGTGTCGGCGCTTTCTTCATTAGTAGCTTTTACTCGCGTAGCCATGAAACAGAAGCCGACCAATTTGCCTACCAACATAGCTTAAAGGCGGGAATTAATCCGGTAAGTTTAGGTCTTATCTTAAACCGTATGGAACAAGATATGATAAATAGTCATGGTAACGCTTGTGATAACGCAGGCGTTAAGAAACCAAAAGAGAGTAGCACCTCTAATGCTTGTGATAAAACGAACAATGAAGACAGCAACGCTGATCACTCTGAATTAGATCAAAGTGATAATAATAGCGAAGGTTTATTAGGCTACTTCTCTACACATCCTAGTTCAGCTCAGCGCACAGCGATGGGCAAGCGTTATCAAGTATGCTTTGAACAAGGTTTAACTATTTGCCCAGAAACGAAACAACAATAATGAAAATAATTTCACTACTCCTCATCTGCTGCACGTTAACATTGGCAGCATGTGACAGCGAACCGCGTGCCCGTCAAGCGAAGTTTTATGCCTTTGGTACCGAGATTGGTGTTAGCCTTTATGATGTTGATAAAGAGACCGCCAATAACACCATTGATATACTAGAGCAGACCTTTTCCAACGTTAATAATACTTGGCATGCATGGCAACCCAGCACGCTAACACGTATTAATGAAGCTATTGCATCAAAGCAAGCCATTGCCATAGAACAAGATGTTGCCCAGCTTATTAGTTTAGCCTCTTCACTGGCAAAAGACAGTCAACATTTATTTAATCCTGCCGCAGGAAAACTGTTTGAGTTATGGGGATTTCACCAAGATAATTGGTTTGAATCTCGTCCACCACCCAGTGCAGAAGATATTAATAACTGGCTAGCTAGTAATCCCACCATGGCAGATATTGATATTGAAAATGGCAAGCTCACTAGCACTAATCCAGCCGTTAAGCTTGGTTTTGGTGGCTTTGCCAAAGGCTATGCTGTCGATCAGGCTATTGCCGCCTTGCAACAACAGGGCATTAGTGATGCTATTGTTAATATCGGTGGCGATCTTCGTGCTATTGGTTCTCACGGCAAACGACCTTGGATCGTAGGTATTCGTCACCCTCGTCAAGAGGGCATTCTCGCCTCCATCGCATTAAAAGGTGATGAAAGTGTTTTCACCTCGGGAGATTATGAACGTTTTTTCCTCTATGAAGGTAAGCGTTATCCCCATATTATTGATCCCAGAACCGGCTACCCTGCCGATCAAGCTATGTCGGTTACTGTTTTACACAGCAATGCTTCACTTGCTGATGCTGCCGCCACCGCTCTTTTTGTTGCCGGTGAAGACTGGCCAAACATGGCTGCTGCCATGGCAATTGATCATGTCATGCTAGTGCGATCTGATGGCCAAATTGAACTGTCTCCTAAAATGGTTGACCGAGTTCAATTAATTAATAACCGTAAACCCGTTATAATTCGCAGTGCAGATTAACAAACTAGTGACCATTTAAATTGCAGATTTTTAACACCCATACTGAATGTGCTAGCTGCGTTATAATAGTGAGCAATAGAGCGACTATTACATCACTATTATGCCTTGTTAGCGCAGCCATTATGAGCACTAAAAACCCGCAATTTAAATGGTCACTGGTATAAACCTAAAATATTATGGCAAGCAGAACAACTAATACCGACCGGCTTATCTTTACGCTATTATTTTCAGTTATCATTCATTTGGTGATTGTTCTAGGCATTAGCTTTAATACGACATCACCTCCGACCAATACCCCGCTAATTAATTTAGATATAACACTGGTCAAGCAACAAACAGAACAAGCACCCGAACAAGCTGATTTTTATGCACAGGCTGATAATGAAGGTGGCGGCGAAACAGAAGAAGCGATGCCCGATCCCACACCAAATGTGGTTGACTCGTCTTCAAGTGATGCCCCTGATTCTGATAGCGATGTGCCTTTTACAACACAAACACCTGCGCCCATTACTCAAACTCAACCGCTACAAACTATTGAACCACCCACACCCGATCCCATTATCCCTGAAATCGTCGAAGCACCTATTGATCCCGTTAAACCCGATCCTATTATTGAAGAAAAGCAGCCACCACAACAAGAAAAAATCATTACACAACAACAGGCAGAGCGCAAAGTTGAACAAACACCTGAACCTGATGACACTGTAAAATCTGCTACAGAATCAGTACCTGCTAAGCCTAAATTATCCGCCCAAGAAATGATGTTTCAAGCTAGAAATAACATCGCTGACTTACAAAAAGCATTGGATGCATCAACTAAAGCACTGAGTAAAAAACCAAGAAGGTTGAAAATCAGCTCATCAACCAAGGCTTTTGCGGCGGCGGCATATATGAAATCTTGGGCTGACAAAGTGGAGCGGATCGGTAATACCAACTACCCACAAGAAGCCAAAAAACAAGATATCAATGGCAGTTTAATGCTCAGTGTTGATATTGAATCAGATGGCAGTGTTGGCCCTAATGGTATTGTAATTTCACGATCATCTGGATACGATATTTTAGATCAAGCGGCGGTGCGAATTGTTCGTTTAGGTGCGCCCTATGCGGCTATTCCTGATGATGTATTGCCCAAAGGCTATGATGCCTTAACCATTATTCGTACTTGGCGATTTGAAACGAATCGCGGCTTGTCTTCAGGTAGATAAGCTGTAACCTGAACGCTGGTTAAGGAGCCTCTGATTAAGTCTGGGCGAAACGAAGTAACCGCCAAGGAAAATAGCTTGCGTCAAAAACAGTCAGTTTTAAGGCGAAAAATGCAGCTAATAGTGAGCTATTGCCAAGTTGTTTAACGCAGAAACTGGATATTTTGGGCGTGAAATATGAGTTCATGACTTGATCTGAGTTTCCTTAAGTAACTGATAGCCTAATTGCGCTTTATTGCCATTGCTAGGTTCAAGATCCAATCGCTCAGCAACCATGCTAGCAAACTGGGTTAGCTGCTCTACGGAACCCATTTTTAACTCCATTTCTATTTCATGTATAACTGCACTTGATTGTTTTGCCGTGACCTTGCCATAATCATAAGCAAATTCAATTTGAGTATTTTCTGCTAGTGTTATTTGCAAGGTTTCTCGAATAAAATCCGTAGTAAATAGCGGCGTTAAACTTGACCAAACAGCCGGATCGTCAATTATGTCTTTCAGCGGTGTTTGTTTNAGCAGCGACAAGTCAAACGCTTCACTGTCTAACCCATATTCCCACTCTTGCCGTTGATGCAAGCCATTTTCAGCACTGCCCGATGTTTTGACTGTTTGTAGCCAACGGCCACCTTTATTACGTAACCTCAAACCTAAGCCTTGTGCCATTAGGTAGTGGTCGGGCGTGTCATAATAAGTGCTGATTAATCGCTGCGTTTCAATTTCACCATCAGCTAACGAGCAAAGCCATGTTAGTGACCTCAAATCAAGCTTATTATCTCCAGAAATCTGTAACTTAACTTCTTGTTCTAATATCATCGTAATAAGTGCTGGTTTAAACCCATTCGCTCATGAAGAACACGTAATACTAATAGCTCTTGCTCTGTTTCACGATAAAATATCAGGTGCTTTTGAATTGAGTAACAATATAAATCTGTAGCGATATCATTGCGCAATTTACCGGTAACACTCAAGTCAGCCAACGATTTTAATGATTGCTGAATAATACCAAGATATTTGTTCTTTTGAACTTCGCCCCATTCACGATTTGTATATGCAGCAATTAACCGTAAATCTTTTTCAGCGGGTTTAGAAAGTCGAAGTAATTTAAAGTCTGTCAAAAAATTCCGCCAGCTCTTTATCTGATCTAAAACTAATTGAATCGCCACCAGCAATGGCTTCATCGCCTACTTGCACAGCGGCTCTCAGCTGTTTAAGTTTTAGTGCGGATTCTTCTTCAGTTCGTTTAAAAACACGGATCGCTTCACGCACTACCTCACTGGCATTATTATAATCACCTGATTCTGCGCGCTCTCGTATAAACTGCTCTAGTTGTGGCGTTAAACTAAGGTTCATTGGCGTTAACTCCTCTCTATTTTTGATAAGAATAAGGATATACGCCTTTTATGTCAATCTTTGTTATCAATGCTTGACATAATTTATCGTTTTAACAATTCTTTCAAATAATGGCCTGTATGTGATTTTTTATTGTTAGCCACCTCTTCCGGCGTGCCAACAACAACGATCATACCGCCACCAGAACCACCTTCTGGCCCCATATCAATCACCCAATCTGCTGTTTTGATTACATCTAAATTATGTTCAATCACCACAATGGTATTGCCGCGATCACGTAGACGATGTAACACTTTTAATAATTGTTCAATATCAAAGAAATGTAAACCTGTTGTTGGCTCATCTAATAAATACAAGGTTTTACCGGTATCACGCTTTGACAATTCTTTTGCCAATTTCACTCGTTGCGCTTCACCGCCTGATAGTGTGGTCGCATTTTGACCTAGCTTGATATAGCTTAGCCCTACATCCATTAATGTTTCAATTTTTTTAGCGACCACAGGAATATTGGTAAAAAAGTCATTGGCCTTTTCAATGGTCATATCCAATACTTCGGTAATGGTTTTACCTTTATAACGAATATCTAAGGTTTCACGATTATAGCGCTGGCCTTTGCAGACATCACACGGCACATAAATATCAGGCAAAAAGTGCATTTCAACCTTAATCAAACCATCGCCATGGCAGGCTTCACAGCGCCCACCTTTTACATTAAAGCTAAAGCGTCCAGGGGTATAGCCGCGAGCGCGTGCTTCGGGCGTGCCAGCAAATAATTCTCTAACGGGTGTAAAAATACCGGTATACGTTGCTGGATTCGAGCGCGGCGTGCGACCAATTGGGCTTTGGTTAATGGCCACTACTTTATCAAGTTGTTGCAGCCCTAACACGTCACTATGCGGTGCAGGCTCTTCTGATGCGCGATTTAACTCGCGTGATGTTACTTTTAATAAGGTGTCGTTAATTAGAGTAGATTTTCCTGATCCTGATACACCGGTAATACAGGTCATTAATCCAATCGGGATATCAACATCAACCTGTTGCAAATTATTGCCACAGGCACCACGAATACCAATAACTCGCCCAACATGAAACGGTTCACGCTGTGTCGGCAGTTCAATTTTCTTTTTACCTGACAAATACTGGCCAGTAAGTGACTGCTCACTTTTCATAATATCTTCGGGTGTGCCACGAGCTACTATTTCACCACCATGCACACCTGCACCGGGGCCAATATCCAACACATAATCCGCCGCTCGAATTGCATCTTCATCATGTTCCACCACGATCACGGTATTTCCCAAATCGCGTAAGCGGGTTAGTGTGCCTAACAGACGCTCATTATCACGCTGATGTAATCCAATAGAAGGCTCATCAAGAATATACATCACCCCCACCAGCCCGGCACCAATTTGGCTAGCCAAACGAATTCGCTGTGCTTCGCCACCTGAAAGGGTATCAGCGCTACGGGCTAAGGTGAGATAATCCAAGCCCACATTCACTAAAAACTCTAGTCGCTTAGCAATTTCTGTGACGATTTTGCTGGCGATCTCACCACGGTTCCCGGGCAAGGTAAGCTCGTCAAAAAAACCTTTCGCTTCACCAATCGGCAGACTCGTTATTTCTGGCAGATTAGTTTGATTTAAAAACACATGACGCGCTTCTTGGTTTAATCGAGCACCACTGCAATCAGGACAAGTTCGCACAGTATGATATTTTGCCAAATCTTCGCGCACGCTATTTGATTCAGTTTCGTGATAACGCCTTTGCAAATTGGGAATAATACCTTCGAAAGAATGCTCTCGCACAACCGTTCTGCCACGATCACTAATATAATTAAAATCAATTTTGGTGCGTCCACTGCCATACAGCACCACTTTTCGAACCTGATCGGACAACTCGTCAAACGACATTTCCATATTAAAATCATAATGTACAGACAGTGATTTAATCATTTGATGGTAATACGCGTTGCGACGATCCCAGCCACGAATCGCCCCAGCGGTTAAGCTTAATTCAGGGTGTGCCACCACACGGGCAGGGTCGACAAACTGCTTCATGCCTAAACCTTCACAGGTTCCACAAGCACCGGCAGGGTTGTTGAATGAAAACATTCTAGGTTCAAGCTCAGCAATCGAATAACCACAACTAGGGCAAGAAAAACGAGAAGAAAATAAGGTGCTATCCTTATCATTATCCATTGCCACAACGCGTGCTACACCCTCGCTCATTTTCAAAGCGGTTTCAAATGATTCTGCCAAACGTTGTTGCAAATCAGCACGAACCTTAAAACGATCAACTACCGCCTCAATAGTGTGTTTTTTACGCAATTCCAACTCCGGTGGAACATCTAGTTCAATCACCTTGCCATTGACCCGTGCTCGCACAAAACCTTGCACCTGCAAATTGGCCAGAATATCTTTATGTTCGCCCTTGCGATCTTGCACCACCGGTGCCAGTAACATCATCCGCTTGCCTTCTTCCATTGCCAACACGGTGTCGACCATTTCACTTACTGTTTGAGCTGCTAGCGGCAGATCATGAGTAGGACAGCGCGGCTCGCCGGCACGGGCAAATAATAATCGCAAATAATCATAAATCTCGGTGATGGTGCCGACGGTAGATCGTGGATTATGTGAGGTTGATTTTTGCTCGATGGAAATGGCGGGTGATAAACCTTCAATATGATCGACATCCGGTTTTTCCATCACTGATAAAAACTGCCTAGCATACGCCGATAATGATTCAACATAACGCCGCTGACCTTCAGCATACAAGGTGTCAAAAGCAAGTGAAGACTTGCCTGAACCCGACAAGCCCGTGATCACAGTGAGCGAGCCACGCGGGATATCTACATCAATATTTTTTAAGTTGTGGGTGCGCGCACCACGAATACTTATGAACTTCATTCAGTTACCGTATACTCTATACCCGTGATCATTTAATTTGCAGTTTTTTAGTGCCCATAATGGATGGGGTAGCAAGGCATAATAGTGATGTAATAGTTGTTCTATTGCTCACTATTATAACGTAGATAGCGCATTCAGTATGGGGGGTAAAATCTGCAAATTGAATGATCATGGGTATTTAATTTAAAAACCAACAGACCAATATACTATTCAAGCTGCAATGACGCAAAAACAAAACACTAATTCAGCACTTACTTCCATAGAAAAACGTAGCATTGCTGGGTTGTCGAGTATTTTTGCCCTGCGTATGTTGGGTTTGTTTATGATCTTGCCGGTGTTTTCACTTGCCGCAGATCAATATAGCCACGCTACACCTATATTAATAGGCTTAGCCATTGGTGCTTATGGCTTAACTCAAGCATTATTACAAATTCCTTTTGGCATGTTATCTGACCGAATTGGTCGCAAACGCGTTATCACCCTCGGCTTATTACTGTTTGCTGCGGGCAGTGTAGTCGCCGCCATGGCCGATTCTATTTATATGGTAATTGCTGGACGATTATTACAGGGAAGCGGTGCAATTGCGGCAGCGATCATGGCATTAACGGCCGATCTGACCCGCGATGAACACCGTACCAAAGCCATGGCAAGCATAGGGATCAGCATCGGCTTATCATTTTCTATCGCCTTAGCTGCAGGCGCCGCACTGGAACACTGGATCGGTTTGTCAGGTATTTTCTGGGCAACCGCATTATTATCATTAGTCGGCATTGGCGTCTTACATCTTTGGGTGCCCACGCCCACTCGTCTAGTCAACCACCGTGATATTGAACCCACTCCTCAGCAATTTAAAAATGTATTTCGTAATGCCGAAATTATGCGCATGGTGCTCAGCATTATGGTATTGCACTGTTTACTTACCCTCACTTTTTTCGCCCTCCCTATCGCATTATTTGAATATGCCGGCCTAGCTAAAGAACAACATGGTCTTATCTATCTCCCTATATTAATCCTCGCATTTATCAGCATGATACCGTTTATTATCATTGCCGAAAAACGGCGGAAGATGAAAGCTATCTTTATCGGATCTATTGCCGTATTAGCGCTAGCTCAATTCGGTTGGAGCATGCTTTCAACATCGCTCTACGGCATATTATTTTGTCTTTGGCTATTTTTTACCGCATTTAATATTTTAGAAGCAAGCTTGCCATCGTTAATATCAAAACTCAGCCCGCTTGCCAATAAAGGTACCGCGCTAGGCGTTTACTCTAGCGCCCAATTTCTAGGTGCATTTATTGGTGGTGTAGCAGGCGGATTATTGTTCACCCTGTTAGGTGTTACCGGGGTATTCATTGCCGGCGGCGTGTTGACGCTATTTTGGTTACTGCTTGTTTTACCGATGACACCGCCGAAACATTTATCTACTCGTATTATTCATTTGCATAATATAAGCGATGATAATGCCCATAATATTGCGCAACAATTCAACCGTATCGACGGTGTAGTAGAAACCATCATTGTCGTTGAAGAGCGTGTTGCCTATGTTAAGTTCTCACCGGATGAAATTGATGCCGACGCACTAGATACTTTTGTCGTAGAATAAGCAGGAAAATATTAACGCCTAAGGAGCACACCATGTCAGTAAATAAAGTAATCTTAGTTGGAAGACTCGGCGCAGAACCAGAAAGCCGTGCATTTCCTAATGGTGGCTCACTTTGTAACCTTCGCTTGGCAACATCAGAAAGCTGGAAAGACAAACAAACCGGCGAACGTAAAGAACGCACCGAATGGCATCGCATCACCTTAAACAACCGTCTAGGTGAAATCGCTCAACAATATCTACACAAAGGCTCACAAATCTATATTGAGGGTCGCATCCAAACCCGAAAATGGCAAGACCAAAGCGGTCAAGATCGCTACTCAACTGAAATTGTCGCCAATGAAATGCGCATGTTAGATAGCAAAGGCGCTAGCGATGGCGGACAAGGCGGCTACCAACAAAGTGCCCCAGCGCCACAAGCCGCACCTCAACCAGCATCACCCTCAGCMSGMCCMGWYTRCSGATCNACCYSAWKKYRRCKCWGMWYMWKTRGATGATGACATTCCGTTTTAAAGAGATCTAATCTCTATATCTGTGAGACAAGTCTCAATTTTTCTAGTCAATTCAGGCAAATACTGCGCCTAAGTACAATGTTTATAGACAAAATTATGAGTGCGTTTAGCAAGTAATCGGGCTATCATACAGCCAAGGTTGTAGTTGTAGACAATCGGGAAACCGCCGCTCCGATTAGGTAGTCTCACCCAGGCAGTGTTATATTTTACGTGGAAGATGGCGTACCACCACGCAACTACAATCTGCTTTAATTTTTCACCTCGACATGGGCTGGATGCTAATGCCAATTACACGCTATCTCGACAAGATAAATCAACGTTATCAAACGGGAATTTCACGCGAGCATAGCTATCGTGGTGATTTGCAAACCTTGTTGGAAACACTATTAACGAACGTTTTAGTCACCAATGAACCGGCCAGAATTAACTGTGGCGCTCCAGATTATATTCTGACTAAAAATGATATTCCACTAGGTTATATTGAAGCTAAAGATATTGGCAAACCTCTCAATAGTAAAGAATACAAAGAGCAGTTTGATCGCTACAAAAAATCACTTGATAATCTTATTATCACTGACTATTTAGTATTTCATTTTTATCTTGAGGGAGAGCTAACCACCAGCATTACCCTAGCTGATATTGTTGATGGTTCATTGATTGCCAAACCTGAAAATTTCAAACATTTTGCCGACTTGATCACTGACTTTGCAGCTCATATAGGTCAAAACATCAAATCCCCTACCAAATTATCTAAAATGATGGCGGGCAAAGCCAAGTTGCTGGCGAATATTATCGAACAATCTTTGAACAACGATAATGAAAATGCCGATGACAGCACCCTAAAAGATCAAATGGAAGCGTTTAAAGCAATATTGATCCATGATATTACCAATAAACAATTTGCGGATGTTTATGCTCAAACCATTGCTTATGGTATGTTTGCCGCCAGATTACACGACAAAACACTCTCCACCTTCTCGCGCCAAGAAGCGGCAGAGCTCATTCCCAAAAGCAACCCGTTTTTGCGTAAACTATTTCAATATATTGCAGGTTATGATCTTGATCATCGTATTAGTTGGATCATTGATTCCTTGGCCGATATATTTCGTGCTACTGATATACGTTCTATTTTGCAAAACTTTGGCAAATCCACCAGCCAACAAGATCCGATTATTCATTTTTATGAAACCTTTCTAGCGGAATACGATCCTAAACTACGAAAAAGCCGCGGTGTTTGGTACACACCACAACCCGTAGTCAATTTTATTGTGCGTGCGGTAGATGATATTTTAAAAACCGATTTTAATTTAAAAGACGGCCTAGCCGACACCAGTAAAATCACCATTGAACTTAAAAGCCAACAGCGAGATGCGAGAACAAAAACAGGTTATGGCACAATTGAAAAAGAAGTGCATAAAGTTCAAATTCTAGATCCCGCAACCGGTACAGGCACATTTTTAGCCGAAACCATTAAACATATTTACAGCACCCAGTTTGGTTCAATGGCAGGCGCATGGAGCCAATATGTTGAAGAGGATCTGATTCCCCGCATCAATGGTTTTGAGATTTTAATGGCCTCCTACGCCATGGCGCATCTTAAACTGGAATTATTACTTCAAGAAACGGGCTACCAGCCCAATAAAAACCCACGCCTAAATATCTTTCTCACCAACTCATTAGAAGAATCTCACCCCGACACCGGCACTTTATTTGCCAGTTGGTTATCAAAAGAAGCAGAAGACGCTAATCATATTAAACGCGACACGCCGGTGATGGTGGTGATGGGCAACCCACCTTATGCCGTTAGCAGCAGCAATAAAGGCGATTGGATCGCAGGTCTGATTGCCGATTATAAAAAAGATCTTAATGAACGTAATATTCAGCCTTTATCCGATGATTACATCAAATTTATTCGTTATGGCCAGCATTATATTGAAAAGAATGGCGAAGGCATTCTGGCTTATATTTCTAATAATAGCTTTATTGATGGCATTATCCACCGGCAAATGCGACAACACTTATTAGAGACTTTTGATAAGATTTATATTGTTGATTTGCATGGCAATAGCAAAAAACAAGAAACACACCCCGATGGTTCAAAAGATGAAAATGTATTTGATATTATGCAAGGTGTATCCATTAACCTATTTATCAAAACAGGTAATAAATCAGCAAACAAGTTGGCAGAGGTGCATCATGTTGACCTGTTTGGCAGAAGAGAATTTAAATATCAAACACTGCAAGATAATACCGTTCAATCACTTGTTTGGCAAAAATTGGATTGCCGTGCACCTGAATATTTTTTTGTACCCAAGGATTTTACGGCTCAAAAAGAATACAATATTGGTTTTTCTATTGAACAGCTATACTTGCTTTTGAGTACGGGGATGGAAACAGGAAAAGATGATTTTTTTATTAACTTTTATAAAAATTCACTGGGGGAAATCGTTAATGATGCGTTTCTAAATTTAGATAATTCCAAAATAGGAATAAAAGATTCATCTAGTTTCAAATTAAAAACTAACCTTTCTCAAGGAGGTTATGACTCAATTAAGATACATAGCATTAACTACAGACCTTTTGATTTAAGATATTGTTATTACGATAAAAATATTCAGCGGAGACCTGTTTTCAAATTAATGAAACATTTCCTTAATCGAAAAAACAATATAGGCTTAATGTGCTGCAGGCAACAAAGTTCATTTGATTTTCAACACGTTTTTGTAACCAATTTAATATCCGATAGAAATTCTTTATCTCTTCAAACAAAAGAATCTGTTTATCTTTTTCCTCTTTATCTCTACCCAGAATCAGATCAACAACAATCCTCAGGTGAAAACTTACAACGCGTTCCCAACCTTGACTCTATATTGCTTGAACAGATTGCTAAAGGGTTAGACTTAACATTCACCTCTGAAAAACAAGATGATATAACCACCTTTGCCCCAATAGATTTATTGGATTATATTTATGCGGTATTACATAGTCCCAATTACCGAGACACTTACAAAGAGTTCTTGAAAATAGACTTTCCACGGGTGCCTTATCCTACAATCGACACCTTCTGGCAATTGGTTAAACTCGGTGGTGAATTACGCCAACTTCATTTGTTAGATAGTCCATTATTATCAAGCTCTATCGCCAACTACCCTGAAGCGGGTGATAATGTGATTAGCCGAAAACTCACAAAAACTAGCATCGGCTATGAAGCCATTGATGAAGCCACCGGCAAAGTCTGGATCAATGATGATCAATATTTTGACTCTGTGCCGTTAGTGGCATGGCAGTTTTATATCGGCGGCTATCAACCTGCACAAAAATGGCTAAAAGATCGTCACGGTAGAACACTTAATATTGATGATATTCGCCACTATCTCAACATCATCACCGCTTTAGTGGAAACTGTTCATCTAATGGGCGAAATTGATATCGTACTAGATGAGGTAAAATAATCACTATGGACATAATTGAATTTGATATTGCTACTTTAACAGAAGGTATTGATGTTGAGTGCAAACTTGCCGAGGGTAAAGATGGTCACGGTGCCTTGCCAAAAGACTTTTGGGAAAGTTATAGTGCTTTTGCCAACACCTTTGGCGGTGATATTTATCTTGGCATCAAAGAGTTTAAAAATCACCAATTTGAAGCCGTGGGCATTCAAAATACTGAAAAAGTATTAAGTGAGATTTGGACAGGTGTTAATAATCAAGAATTGATTAGTTGCAATCTTTTAAACAATGATTCTGTACGGATCATTACCGTTGATTCTGTTCAGATTATTCATGTCCATATCCCTCGGGCTTCACGTAATCTAAAACCTATTTATCGTCGAAATAACCCAATGACGGGGAGCTATCAACGACAAAACAGTGCTGATATTTTATGCAGTGCTGAAACGATTAAACGTATGTTGGCAGAACAAGTTGATGATTCACGAGATGATCAACTCTTAGCCAATTTTAATTTGGGCGATCTTGATCTGGATAGTTTGAAATCATATCGGCAAATTTATGCTACTTTGCACCCAGATAATGCACGTAATCAATATGATGATATTGCATTTCTAACCAGTATTGGTGCATGGAAGCGTGACCGTCAGTTCAATATTGAAGCATTAACCGCAGCAGGTTTGTTAATGTTTGGCAAAATGATTTCTATTCAAGATGCTTTCCCAAATTTTATGCTTGATTACCAAGAGCGAGAGCAAGCAAAAGCAGAACAACGCTGGTCAGATCGTTTGACATTAGATGGCAGTTGGTCTGGTAATTTATTTGATTTTTACTATAAAGTTATTCGAAAATTAACTGCCGATTTAGATATTAAAATTCCATTTAAACTAGAAGGTGATCTTCGACAAGAAAATACCTTTGTTCATGATGCGTTGAGAGAGGCATTAGTGAATACTCTGGTTCATGCCGATTTTACGGGTAGAGCCTCGATATTTATTGTAAAACGTCCTGATATGTTTGGCTTTAGAAATCCTGGCTTGATGAGAATACCTATTGAACAAGCTATCAACGGTTATGAAAGTGATTGTCGAAACCGAAAATTACATCAAATGTTCCATTTTATTGGGCTGGGTGAGCGTGCTGGTTCGGGAATCCCTAATATTTTTGAATGGTGGCATTCAACTAATTGGAAAGCACCTTATTTGCACGAAAAAACCATCCCTTATGAACAAACTTTGTTCGAATTAAGAATGGTTGACTTGATACCCCAAAATATCAAAGATGAATTGCAACAGCATTTAGGTAAGAAATATAATTCATTAAGCCCTGAAGAGTTATTGATTCTATCCACAGCTGCGTCAGAAACTACTATTTCTCATGCACGAATTAATGGCCTAATTTCTGAGCATTCACATGATTTATCGGTAATATTACATAAACTTACCGATGATGGAATCCTTAAATCAAACGGCTATGGTCAAGGAATGACGTATCATCTTGCTTATAAAATATTACTTTCATCCGATGATGTATTTGGTGATACTGGAGGTCTGGAGGTTAGCTCTGGAGGTCTGGAGGTTAGCTCTGGAAGTCTGGAGGTTAGCTCTGGAGGTTTGATTATTGAAGAGCTTAAATATCCAATATTTTTATCATTATCTGATCTTGATATTCAACTCAAACAACAACTAGAAGATATTGCTTTAAATCCAAGAACTAAAAAACAAATTCCCGAAGACAGTATGCATGCAATTATTATTTCTCTGTGTCGAGGTAGGTATTTAACATTAAAGTTATTATCTGAAATTGTTGACAGAAATGAAGACTATCTTCGCCGAAAACTGAACATTTTATGTCGTAATAAGCTATTAATACGGGCATTCCCTAAAAACCCTAACGATCCGCGTCAAGCATATACTTCTATTTAACTTATTCGACACCTTTTGAAAAAAATGAGTAACTCACAAAAAGGCTCTTCTCCGCCATTATGACAAAAAAGGGATGTTAAACACGCATTAACTTATGATATATAAGGTTTACAACGACTTTATACAAGGTAGGTAATACATGCTTAATATCCCCAGGGCTATTTTAGATACGGACTATTTTAAACTGAAGATAAGGCAAACCGCTGTGCCTGATAATTGCTCTATGTTTTACAGGGATTTTAACCAGTGAGTCGCTATTTTTGCGATAGCTTGTTTTGGGCATCCGAGCCCAAGCAAGCGGCAAAAACTTAACGCGACCATTAATGCCTGCGGCTCCCAGCCGTCCTGCGTTCATGACGCTTTCACACTTCGCTCTGCTGAGCGAACCGCAAAACCACCATTACCTCAAATGACTTTACGGCAACAGAAAGCCT
>NVVW01000034.1 GCA_002733505.1 Methylophaga sp.
CTAAGTCAGTGTTTTCAATCGTCACCGTTGGTGGACCATCTGTTTGACCATTCACCGTAATCACTAAGGTTGTCGTTGAACTGTCACCATCTTGATCGGTAATGGTGTAACTAAAGGTATCCGTAACAGCCTCTAAATCATCTAATCCTTGGACGGTCGTGTTGCTGTTATCTAGGGTATAGGTATATGAACCATTGGCATTGATGACCACTGAACCATATGTTCCGGCAATCGATAACGCTACACCGCCCACAACATCGACAACACTCGTGCCTGCAGCAGCGCCCGTGACGCTCGTTGCATCCGCACCTAATGTATCGGCGCCCGCTCCCGTTGTCACCACATTGCCAACAACCGTCGCACTGCCTTCATCTATCGCATTCACATCCACATTCGCAGTTGGCGCCGTATCAATGATTTGGATATCAAGGCTATTCGTTGCCGTTGCACCACCGGTATCAGTCACAGAGACAATGAAGCTATCTCGAATACTGTCGTCACCTGCGGTGTGATCTTCAGTCGCGCTATCTTCTACATATGAGTAGGTGATTGCGCCGGTACCAGCATCGTAGCCAGTAATGGTCAATTGACCTTCTGCTGTCGCAGGAAGCACAACATTAACCGCCGTCGCATTGGTAATATCCAATCCACCCACCGTAACAGCGGTAATCGTATTTCCCGCTGAGGCGGTCACGGTAATGTCGCCAACAATGGTGCTGCCCGTCGCTTCAACAACAGAGTGATCGGCTGTCGTCACCGCTAAGTCTTCATCATCAATCGTCACCGTTGGCGGGCCAGATACCCCATTAACAACTCCCTGTTCTTCAACGGTTAATTCAGGAAATGCAACTGTAGGGCCTGTTGTTTCAAAACCGCTGGTGACCTCAACTATAGGAGCAAGATGATCTATAACTACAGCTGTAACGCCTTCATTACCGCCTTCAGTTTGTGAACCGGCCGCTGTAGCCTCACCCGTATTTAATGGATCGTCACCATCCAATATGGCTTGTTGTAATGCAGCAATATCGGTTTCTGTCTCTACATCAGCTGTTTGCTGTGGGTCAAAAATTTCAGCATCTAGTAATGCTTGTGAATTTCTCCCCATATCCATAAGACTACCATCAGAAAACTCAATCTCTATGGCGCTAGCCGAACCTGTAGCAATCACTTCATCAGCATAGACTTTGTCTCCTGCGAGTAAATTACGTTCAGATCCATTCGAATCTATTGCGACTGCTGTGCCTATAAGTGTTTTTACAATACCAATGTCTGTTGCCATAATCCTAACCTCAAAATTTAAACGCTTTTATATTTCACTTCCATGGTTTGTACTTTACGTGATCATCTAAATATTGAATAGTGTACCTTGGTACTACTAGTTACGATTTTTTCTAAAAATGTCGACCAGTTAACATTTATTGGTCTTATTCGGTCAAGATCTCTCTAAAACCTTCTATCAGTTAACGTTTTTAGCCGGCATATACCCGTGATCATTCAAGTTGCAGATGATCTTGTAGAAATCTCGTCATCCCCGAGATCTTTTATCGGGGATCTCTAGCGGAAACACTAGACTCCGGCTAAAAGCATACCGGAGTGACAAAAAAGGTAAACCTGCATCTTCAAGTATTTTGGGTATAGTACAAATATATTGACTCAGAGCGGCAATAAAACTCGCACACTAATTCGAGGGCACCCCTAAAAACAAGGTTTTAAGTATTTTATGAGTATTCCTTCAATATATCAGCTAAAAGCTGCCACTGCTTATCCCAACCGAGCAAAGGTGACTGGCGAAAACCAGTCCTCACATATTGCTGAATATGACCTTCGATAATTGTCATCAATAAATTGGCTGTTTCATTGACTGGTCGGCCACCTGCTTCAGTGAGTGTCAATTCACCTTCTCGTAGAATTTGTCTGAACTGTGTTTCTAGCCGTTCAAAAAATTGATTTACGCGTTGACGTAAACGTTCTGATTCGCCTGTTAATGCTGCCCCTGTTAATACACTGCTTATTCCTGGGTTTTTTTCACTAAACCCCAATAACAAACTCGCTATTTTTTTGCATCTTGTTTCTGCACTAGTTTCGCGTTCTAAAATTTGATGGATTAAACTAAAAATAGTATTTTCGGCAAATTCAATCAAGCCTTCAAACATGCGAGCCTTGCTTGGAAAGTGACGATATAATGCTGCTTCAGAAACATCTAAGCTTGCGGCCAACTGTGCTGTGGTAATCCTTTTTCCTGGATGCTGCTCTAATTGCTGTGCCAGTGCGGCAAGAATAGCTTGTTTGCGTGATTGTTTCTTTTCAGCTCTACTGCTTAGCTGCTCGCTCATTGCCAGCCTCCATGAATTAATGTTCCCACCCCTTCGTCGGTAAACATCTCTAATAATAAGGCATGCTGAACGCGGCCATCAATGATATGTGCGGTCGTGACGCCTGCTTGAACAGCCTCTAAAGCACATTTTATCTTAGGCAACATGCCACCATATATAACACCCTCATCGATTAAATCATTCACCTGTTTGGCATTTAGCCCCGTTAATAATTGCTCATCGGCATCTAATAACCCAGCCGTATTAGTCAATAAGATTAATTTTTCTGCTTGCAACACTTCTGCAATTTTACCCGCTACCAAATCGGCATTAATGTTATATGACTCGCCATTAACCCCCACACCAATGGGAGCAATTACGGGGATAAAATCACTGTGAATTAGCATATCAATGACACTTGTATCTATACTTTTCACCTTGCCAACATGGCCTAAGTCAATCAGCTCAGGTACATTATCTTCAGGTGCATCCGATGATATGTGTAATTTTTCAGCGCAGATCAGGCCGCCATCTTTTCCTGTTAGACCAACCGCTCTTCCACCATGCTTATTTATCAGGCTAACGATACTTTTATTAACCTTTCCACCTAAAACCATTTCAACAATATCCATTGTTTCACTATCTGTCACTCGCATGCCATCGACAAACTGACTTTCTTTGCCTATTCGCTCAAGTAAAGAACCAATCTGCGGGCCGCCACCATGAACAACGACAGGATTAATGCCTACTGCTTTTAATAACACTATGTCTCGAGCGAAATTATTCTTAAGATCCTCATCAACCATGGCATTACCGCCATATTTAATAACCAGTGTTTTCCCTGAAAACCGTTGGATATAGGGTAGCGCTTCGGTTAAAACTTGAGCCCGGTATGAACTGTCTTGTATTGTTAAACTCATTTATTTTCTATTTGCTATCTAATGTTAAAAATGACAATGATAATGTCGGTTTAATTTGCAACATTTGATGTTTAAAACGTTGCTGTATATGTTGCAAGTCTTCTAATGTATCCGCTTCGAATCGCAATGTTAATCTAGGCATAGTGTTCGATGCTCTAACCAAACCCCAACCATTTGGATAATCTGCTCGTATGCCGTCTATTTTTGTTATTTCGGCACCTGCAAATTCGCCTTCTTTCAGCATTTGCATCATAAATTGTTTACTTTCTTTGTCATTCATTTCAACCAAAATTTCAGCCGTGCTTACACGGCTTGGCAATGATGCGAAAATATCGGTAGGCGTTCGTTCTAGCGGATCATTACATAATAACTCAAATAATCTACTGGCGGCATAGAGTGCATCATCAAAACCAAACCAGCGCTCTTTGAAGAAAATGTGCCCACTCATTTCACCCGCTAACTGTGCATCCAGCTCGATCATTTTATTTCTAATCACTGAATGACCCGATTGCCACATAACAGCCTCACCACCTGCACGAGAAATTTCCTCTCCTAGTAAATTACTACTTTTTATATCATAAAGGATCACTGATCCAGGCATCCGTAACAATACATCTTGGGCAAACATAATCATCAACCTATCAGGCCAGATTGGCTTGCCTCCAGCGTCAACAACACCTATACGGTCACCATCACCATCAAATGCTATTCCTAGTTCAGCATCATGTTTTGCAACTTCTTCAATCAATGCCTGTAAATTATCTGGCTGGCTCGGATCAGGATGATGGTTAGGGAAATCGCCGTCAACATCACAATAAAGCTCGATGACCTCACAGCCTAACGCCTTAAATAATCTAGGCGCGACAATGCCGGCAACACCATTGCCACAATCGATAACCACTTTTATGGCTCTAGGCAATTTTATATCTATTGTTATTCGATTAATATATTCATCAATCACATTCATGTCTTGGCGGCTACCTTGACCTTTTCGTAACTTATTCGCTGCTATTCGCTGATGAAGTAGCTTCAATTCATCGCCCAATAAGGCTTTTCCGGCCAAGACTATTTTTAAACCATTATAATTAGCTGGGTTATGACTGCCTGTCACCATAACACCTGATTTTGAATCCGAATGTTCTGCAGCAAAATAAACTAGCGGTGTGGGCACCATGCCCACATTAACGACATCACAGCCACTTGCCAAAATACCTTCAATTAGCGCCTCGCTTAATGCAGGGCTAGAATGTCGGCCATCTCGCCCAACAACCAGACTAGTTAAGCCTTGATCAAGCGCTTCACTCCCTACAGCGTGACCTATGACGTTCACCGCTTCTTCCGTTAAAGACTTATCAACGATCCCTCTAATATCATAGGCTTTAAAGATGCTCGGATCGACGCTAACCGGTTCACCTAAGTATTCCTCAAGTACTTCTTCAACAGGGCTTTCAGCTTCTCGTTCTTCTACGCGCTTACTAAGACTTTCTGACGTTAATTCCTTTTTCTTGTTATCACTTCCATTATTATTTTCAGCAGAAGGCTCATTAATTAATGAAGCTAAGGACAATGCAACATCTTGAATATCATCAACAACATCTTGCAATATAGCGCTTGTTACTTGATATTTTGTTTTTAACTCGCCACGTTTCACATCAATTAGCTGTTGTTTAATAACCCGAATATCGCGTTTAAAAAAGAAACTTTCAACTAACTTCTGAAGTAGCCACATCAACGCAATCACGCCGACGACTACAGCCATAGGTATCAATGATGAAGCCGCTTTTTGGTCATGTGGCCAATAGGCCACCTGCCAATGGGTGCCTAGTATTTTTCTCTCAGCTTTTGCTATGCCTTTTTTCCATTGAACATCGCCTTTACTTGCTATCACTATGACGCTTTTAACGCCTTGCTGTAGTTCAGCATAGCCTTCAAATTCAGGTAATTTGAACAAAGAGCTGGTCAACATGCTTGTTTGTAGTGCTACAACCATTACACCGACAACCCGATCTGATTTATCCGCAATGCGCTGTGTCAGTAACAAATAAGAATTATCTGTTCCAACTTGCATTACAGCTATTGAAGCACTGCCTTCTTGTTTTGCTTGGCGCAAAGCACTTAGCACCGAGAAGGTGATTGGGATACAGGCATTTTTATCTACATCATCAATAGTAACAGCAAGTAAACATACTTTTGTTGCAGACGGAAATGCAGATTTCAATGCCTGTTGTTGTTGTGTTATTTGAGTTTTATTACCACTTAATAAAACATTGGCTAAATGAGGCATTGTAGTCAGCGCCTGTATTCTTGCTTTTAACGCCAGCACATGAGATGCCGTCACTTCATGTAAAACAGCTACTGTTTGTTGCTGATAACTTGCTTGCTGCTGATTATATTGTTTACTGGTCACCTGCTGTTGCCAAAGGAATCCACCTGCAGCCACTAAACAGCTCACAATAAGTACTACCAGCCCAACTGATTTATTTCCCAGTTTGGATAAAAGTCTAACTATTGCGTCCACAGCAACCCCTTAAAATTTAATGTAATCAGTGCTTGCCTGTATGCCCAAAACCACCACTTCCTCGTTTTGAGCTACTAAATTGTTCAACCTGTTCAAAGCCCACTTGCGCTACCGGTATAAATACCATTTGGGCAATACGTTCGCCAATAGCAATATCAAATGCATTTTGGCTTCTATTCCAGCAGGATACAAATACTTGCCCTTGATAATCGCTATCAATTAATCCCACTAAATTACCCAGCACAATACCGTGTTTGTGTCCCAAGCCCGAGCGCGGCAACAAAACTGCAGCAAGAGAAGGATCATCAATATGAATCGCCAAACCCGTTGGAATTAAAATTGTTTCACCCGCAGCAATGGATATGTCTTCATCTAAGCAAGCACGCAAATCTAAACCTGCCGATCCTGATGTTGCATAATGGGGTAAATCAATCGTATCGCCCAATCTGGAGTCAAGTAGCTTAAGTTGTATTTTTTGCATTATATTGCTCAATAATAAGTGTCATCAAATCTCGTGCTAGCTGTTTTTTAGGTGCCATTGGTAATATACGGGAACCTGCTTCCCAAAATACCTGTAATTCATTTTCATTCACTGCAAACCCAACACCATCACCCACTTGGTTTGCTGCAATCATATCTAGTTTTTTTCTTTTCAGCTTATCCTTGGCGTAGGCTTCAACAGCATTTGTCTCTGCCGCAAAACCGACAACAAATGGTCGTTTATCACCATCTGTAACCGCTGACACAATATCTAAAGTAGGTGTCAATATTAACTGCAACTGCTCCTGCTTCGTTTTCTTAATTTTATTACGTTCAAACTGTTGTGGACGAAAATCTGCCACAGCAGCACACGCAATGAATAAATCACAGCCTTGAACATGCGCCATCACCTCATCATGCATTTGCTGTGCCGTTTCAATATCAATACGACTAACACGTGTCGGTGTTGGTAAATTTACCGGCCCTGAAATCAGCGTGACATCAGCACCTGCTTCGGCTGCAGCAACGGCCATCGCAAAGCCCATTTTGCCTGAACTTCTATTACCTATAAAGCGTACAGGGTCTATGGGTTCATAAGTTGGTCCGGCGGTAATGACAACATGCTTGCCTTGAAGCTGTGCCGGAACAACCAATCGAGCTAACGCTTCCACAATGTCATTAGGCTCTAATAAACGCCCTTCTCCTTGCTCTCCACAGGCCTGATCGCCACTGGCTGGCCCTAAAATCTGGGCACTTTGTGACCTTAAGTGCCGTATATTATTTTGCGTTGCCTCATTTTGCCACATTTTGTTATTCATTGCAGGTGCAATTGCTAGTGGGGACTCACTAGCACTGCACAGAGCTGTAAGCAAGTCATCTGCACGTCCACTAGCTAATCTAGCAAGGGTATCGGCTGTTGCGGGTGCAATGAGAATCCAATCTGCCCAACGCGCTAATTTTATATGACCCATCGCTGCTTCTTGATCCGCATCTAATAGTTCAATAGCAACAGGATGCCCGCTTAACGTTTGCAAGGTAAGTGGCGTAATAAATTCACATGCGGCCTTGGTCATAACCACCCTGACATCTGCTCCTTTTTCACGCAGACGACGCACTAAATCAGCTGATTTATAAGCGGCAATACTTCCTGTAACGCCCAAAACGATTTTCTTGTTGTGTAAGGCTTGCTCACTCATTACGTTACTTCATCCACGACTAATTCACGCAAAGTTAGGTCTGCCAAGGTATTGCCTTGAACTGTCTCTAACTTTTGCACTACTTCTTCAACTGCTTGCCCTACCTGCCGTGTTGGCACTGTTAATTTATCTTCTTCTGCAGTGCGCAAGATGTGTAATATCGTCTCCACTTTAATTTTTGCAATATCTTGCGCCGGTTGATAACGCGGTACATCGCCTTCCAGTTCCGCAATTAATTCTCCTTGCTCAAGAATGATAAGCAAATCTTGGGTAAGATCACCTGCCAATCCTGTTTGCGATTCTAATTCTTGCACTGTTAACGCTGGCTTTTGCAAATAAAACTGCGTAGCCATAACAGTCATCAGCCAAAGCCCTTCCTTATCACGTAGCCGTGGGCTTAAGCTATAATCTTGACCGCCAAAACGCACTAATTTGGGATGTTGCAAATAATAGGCAACCTGCGATCCTGTCAATAAAATAAACCAAGCTAAATACAGCCACAACATGAAAAAGAATAAAATAGCGAAACTTGAATAAATTGCCGTGTAATTAGATGACGATGCGACAAATGAAGCAAACAATTTTCCTAGCGAAACCCATAACACGCCAGCAACCACCGCCCCGATTAGCGCAGGATTCATTTTGACGCGGGTATTGGGAATAAATTTATATAAAAAGGTAAACGCTAAAATAATCATCAAATAAGGGGCAAGTTTGCTTGCATACAAAATCAGCGTGCCAAAAGGCTCTATCGCACGCAAATATTGCACAACATCATAGCTCATTACTGTGGCAGCAAGGCCTAATGCACTAAACACCAAAACTGGACCAATCATTACCACACTTAAATAATCAGTAAAACGGCGCGCCAATGTTCTTGATTTTTTTACCCGCCAAACAAAATTAAAGGCATTTTCAATTTTTTGGATCAGGGCAATGATGGTATAAAATAGCATTGCCACGCCCAGAGAGCCTAACACTCCCACTTTTACGTTTTGTACAAAACCAATAATGTTGGCTGTAATTTGCTCTCCTTGCGCACCCAATGGCTCCAACATGCTGAGTAAAAAAGGTTCAATTTGGTTATGGATACCAAAAGCCTTTAGCACTGAAAAGGCTACCGCAATAAGAGGCACCAATGACAATAGCGTGGTAAAGACCAGGCTCATTGCCCGCAGATTCAGTTCCCCCGTGGTGATCTCACGAATAACAATATAACTCACCCGCAGAATATTAATTAACCACCGCCGAACAACCCCTGCCTTAGCAGGCAACTCTTGCCACAAGCTTATTGAAAAAAAGTGTCTGGTTTTGGCTATCAAATTATTCATTATTCTGCTTTATTTCCTGCTTAAACTGGATTATCAATATCAATAAAGTGATGCTGCAAATCAAATTTATCTGCTAAATGCTCACCTAATGTCTGTACACCGTAACGCTCAGTAGCATGATGACCTGCTGCAAAATAGTGAATACCTAGCTCACGCGCCAAATGCACGGTTTGCTCAGAAATTTCACCGCTTATAAATGCATCCAAGCCCAATACTGCAGCCTGTTCAATATAACCTTGTGCAGCACCACTGCACCAACCAATGCTTTTAATCGGCCGGTCATGTCCTTCAATCAATAAAGGTGTTCTTTGTAAGGCGCGATAAATCTTGTCAGCAAAGTCTACTGCCATTACTAATGGTTCGACATTGCCATAAAGCGCAATATTAGGCTGCCCCGTGTTTGGAATGCTACCTTTAACTGCTATCTCCAGTAGATTTGCTAATTGTGCATTATTTCCCATAACAGGATGTGCATCAAGCGGTAAATGATAGGTTATTAGGTTAATATCATTCATTAATAATTGTTTTAATCGCCGCTGCTTTATACCCACAACTGTTGGATCTTCACCCCGCCAAAAATAGCCGTGATGAACGAGAATAGTATCTGCTTTCAGATCTAGTGCGGCATCAAGCAATGCCTGACTTGCAGTCACCCCTGTGACCAGCGTATCAATGTGTATTCTACCCGCCACCTGTAAGCCATTAGGGCAATAATCTTGAAACTTTTCTGGCTCCAAAATCGTCTCAAGATAGGCTAGACATTCGCTTCGGGTTATCATTACACGCAATACAATTTAGTTATTCAAAAACGCTCACTATAACAAATTGGAGAAAATAGATGGAAGCTGCCAGTATAATTGCTTTAACTATGGGTGTTGCATGGGCAAGCGGTATTAATCTTTACGCCACCCTATTCATGCTAGGTTATATGGGCACGACCGGCAATATCGTCCTCCCCGCAGAATTAGCTGTACTCTCCAACCCCATGGTAATGGTGGCGGCGGGCGTCATGTACTGTATTGAATTTTTTGCCGACAAAATACCAGGGTTAGACTCGGCTTGGGATGCAATCCATACCTTTATTCGGATACCTGCAGGTGCGATGCTAGCAGCGAGTGCTGTTGGCGATGTTACCCCGGCCGTTGCGCTCACTTCAGCATTATTAGGTGGCACATTAGCTGCAGGTAGCCATGCTACAAAAGCAGGAACTCGGTTATTAATAAACACCTCGCCTGAACCAGTAACAAACTGGACAGCATCCATTAGTGAAGATCTACTCGTTATTGGTGGCTTATGGGCGGCACTGCATCACCCTGTACTATTTATAATCGGACTCATTATTTTTATCGCAGTTATGATTTGGTTCTTACCGCGCCTATGGCGCCTAATCAAACGCTTATTGCAACACATTGGAAGTTGGCTTGGCTTATCTCAGATAAAGCCATGAACTCATATCTCCCGCCTAGTTTTTCAAGCGGTAATAAACCCCAGAAGCACTGCGAATCATTTCAAATGAATCGGAATACCCCGTAACGGTTTCAGAGGCTCCTAAAAATAAAAAACCTCCCGGGTTCAATGCTTTAGCCATTCTATTAAGAATATCAGTTTTACGTTGTGCGGCAAAATATATCAGTACGTTACGACAAAAAATAATATCAAATTTACCTAAACCATCGTAACTCAAAAGTAGGTTTTGCTCTTTAAAATTGACCCGCTGTCTAATGGCATTCACTACAATCCAACGACCATCACTTTCCGTGAAGAATTGTTGCTTTTGGTTCAATGATAGTCCACGTCCCAATATGTTTTCATCATATTCTGCTTGTTTCGCCTCCTCCAACATGCTGGCAGAAATATCTGTAGCAATGATGCTGGCAGAATTTAGGTTCGTTGTTGCGGTTAAAGCTACATATTCACTCAATGCAATACTTATCGTATAAGGTTCTTGGCCAGAAGAACAAGCTGCAGACCAGATCTTGCACTGCTTCTTTCTATCGCTATCCCACAAAGGGAAAACATCTTTTTCTAGCACCTCAAAAGGGCTACGATCTCGAAACCACGACGTCTCATTTGTCGTCATTGCATCGATTACCAAACCTAGTAAATATCGAGGCTCACCAAGCTCAAGAGCAGTTAACAATTCAGCAACTGAAGCAATTTTTTCATCTCGCAATAATTTTCTTAATCGGCTAGTTATTAGATATTCTTTACCGTCTCCCAACGTAATGCCGCAGGCTTTTTCTAAGAAGTTGCTAAATTTCTTATACTCATTTGGCGCAATATTGCTAATCATATCCATTGTTTACTTTAATAAACTCCCATCGATGCTTGACATTTCAATATAATCCAAAATTTTTGTACCTAATCTTTCAATAACTAGTTGTCTTTCACATTTTTATACTCATAATATGGTATATTCCTTACTATCAAGGGAGGTCTCACCTAAAAGAATCATACATTTTTAGGTGGCGACGAGGAACAAAATATGGCAACTAATAATATTATTTCTTTCGGGTCATCAGGCAAGTCAATGACATCAGAAAAATCAAGCTTTAATGGTAAGGCTCTAAAATCGTGTCGGCCAATTATTGCAAATTCTTTACCTAATTGCTTTGTTTTTTTAAATGACTTAGACGATATCCTTTTTAAGCTTGCAGATAAAGCAGAGTCAAATCAACAGCAAGAAGAATATTTCGTGGCAATGCGCCAATTCCGGATCAATCAGGAAAAACTAAAAAAAGATTTCACGCAACTTGTTTTAGATGATTTTGATGCTTTTTGCTCGCCATCATCATCAGCAAATAATAAGAGTTCAGGTAAAGATTCTACCTCTTCGGCAAACTTAGAGTTATCGATTCTTGATAATGAATCCCTAGAAGAGGATATTGCCGTTAACCGTATTGCAATGAAAAGTGAAAGCCTATTTGGTCATGACATGAGTAATTTGGGACAGCGATTTGCAAATGCTCTAAATATCAAAAAAGTTGATAATAACCCTCTAAACCCTGAACGCATTGCAGGCCACATTAAAGATGTCATTGCTCCACTCTCATCAAATATTGAAATAAAACTAGTTGCATACAAGCAATTTGAAAAACATGCTGTTGCCGAATTAGCTAAATTATGTGCCCAATTAAATGATAATTTAATCAAACTAGGTGTATTACCTAACTTAGAAAAGAAAAAACCTAAAATAGGAAATACTAATCAAACCGTATCAAACACAATTAATAAGATGGCTGATTTAGACCTCAATGATTATATTGGCGGTGAACAACCTGAATTAGTAGATCCTTCACAATTTTTTGAAGGGCTACGCCAATTTCTGAACAAGCCTCAAGGTAACCAACCAAGTTATGGTGGTCGTGCTGCGCCTATAGCAGAGCATTCAACAGTATTATCAGCCTTATCCAGCTTACAACAACTTCCTACAAGCCAACTTTCTTTTGATGCTGATGGTTCAGCCCATTTACCCGATGTTCGTCAGATTTTGATGAATAGTCTTTTGGTCACTCAGGCAGATGGTACTCAAGTACAGCAAACCGTTAGCCGTCTCGATGAAGATGCGATGGATCTTATTGATTTACTGTTTGAGTTTATCTTAGACGATCAATCCATCCCAGCCCCTATTCGTGCCGTGCTTGCTCGTTTACAAATTCCTTTACTCAAAATTGCCCTTAGTGATAAAGATGTTTTTAGTAAAAAAAGTCATCCTGCTCGTAGGCTGTTAAACAATCTTGCAAAATCATCAACAGGGTGGAGTGAACAAAGCACCCAACAAGATAAGCTCCAAGCTAAAATTGAATCTATTGTCGATACAATTCTACTTGAATTTGAGACTAATGTTCAGTTGTTTCTTGATTTAAACACGCAATTTAATGAATTCATAAGCCAATTAAACAAGAGCAGTAAGGCTGCGGAACAACGAATTGTACAGGCGAATGAAGGCCAAGAAAAATTAATTGCCGCTCAACAACAAGTTGATAATGTAATTAACCAACAATTATCACAACACAAGTACCTTCCCAAGGTTGTAATAGCACTTATTGAAGATGGCTGGAAACATGTACTCAAACTACGCTTATTACAAAAAGGCAAAGACAGTGACGAATGGAGATCGTCAATTGAACTTATCCAGCAACTTCTGTGGAGTGTTAGCCCTAAGCCTGACGAAGATGATCGCAAGAAACTGTTAGAGGTTATTCCAGGTATGTTGAAATCGCTCCGCGAAGGCTTAAGCGGTGCTTCCTTTAATCAACATAAAATTACCGCCTTGTTCAAAGATCTACAACAGTGTCATATTCAGTGTATGAATGGCTCAATGATAGCTGACAATGAATTACAAAGTATTGACCAATTGCCTTTAGCCGCAGCCACTAAGCCAGACTTAGAGACATTACCTTCTTTAGATGAAAAGAAAAAAGTTATATCTGATAATCTTGCAATGCAAAAGGCTAAGCAGTTGAGCGTTGGCACATGGTTAGAAATAGCAAGCGATGATGGTAAGACACCGCAACGCATTAAGTTCTCGTGGCGTAGCAACCTAACAGGTCGCTGTTTATTTGTTACTTATCAGGGTACGAAGGCGGCAGAGATTGCAATCACTGAATTGGCTAGCTGGTTCCAACAGGGTAAGATCCTTGTGATTGATCAATCTACTCAGTTAATGGATCGTGCATTGGCATCAATGATGGAAACCGTAGATAGTTAAGGAGGCTCTGATCAACGCCCCTTCAAATATATTAATCACCGGTTGTTCTAGTGGTATCGGGTTTTGTGCTGCAAAGGTATTGCACCAGCGTGGCTATAACGTTATTGCAACGGTGCGAAAAGCTGAAGATGCTATTCTTCTACAACAATTAGGTATCACTACCACATTACTTGATCTTGATCACAGCCTTTCGATTCAGCAAGCAATTAATTTCTCACTTGACCATTTTGAAGGTCAAATTGATGCATTATTTAATAATGCTGCTTACGGTCAACCGGGAGCCGTGGAAGATTTAACACGTGATGTGCTTCGTCAACAATTTGAGACTAATCTTTTTGGTACACAAGAACTGAGTAATCTAGTGATTTCTCAAATGCGAAAACAAGGTCATGGCCGCATTATATACAATAGCTCCGTCCTCGGACTTGTCTCAATGTCATTCCGAGGCGCCTATAATGCCAGTAAATTTGCACTTGAAGGCTTAATTGATACGCTGAGATTAGAGCTTTACGATTCAAATATTCATATAAGTTTAATTGAGCCGGGCCCCATCCTAAGTGACTTTCGCAAAAATTCATTTGAAAAATACCAGCAAAATATCAATCGCGATCAAAGTGTCCATAAAGAGATCTATCTAGCGATGGAACAGCGTTTAACTAAGCAAGGTGCCGCCGTGCCCTTCACTTTGCCTGCTGATACTGTTGTCAAAAAACTAATCCATGCCCTTGAAAGTAAACGACCAAAAATCAGATACTACGTCACCTTTCCAACGTATCTATTTACATTTCTAAAGCGGATTTTACCCCATCGCTGGCTAGACTATATTATTATAAAAATTCAATAATACAGGTGTTGCACCTGCCCACCCCAACCCACTTGCGCTAAACTCAACATCATGAAAGAATGACATAAATCTATTATGCGTAGATAACCGGGAGTTAATTTATGTTCACCAGAACTGCATTATTTATAGCAACAAATCTTGCCGTTTTATTTGTATTAAATCTATTAATCACCATTTTTGGGCTTAACCAGCCAGGAATGAGCTGGACTCCCATGCTGATTATGGTGGGAGTTATAGGATTTGCAGGTTCTTTTATTTCATTGTTAATGTCAAAAACAATGGCCAAACGATCCGCTGGTGCTCGCGTTATTATAGATCCGAGTAATGACACTGAACGCTGGCTAATAAATACGGTAAGTTTACAAGCTGAAAAAGCAGGTATTGGTATGCCAGAAGTAGCTATTTTTGATTCGCCAGCACCCAATGCTTTCGCAACTGGAGCCAATAAAAACAGCTCATTGCTTGCAGTGAGTACCGGCTTGCTTGAAGCGATGACAAAAGATGAAGTAGAAGCCGTTTTAGCCCACGAAGTCAGCCATGTTGCTAATGGCGATATGGTAACCTTGTCATTAATTCAAGGCGTGGTAAATACCTTCGTTATTGTACTAGCACAAATTATTTCATCACTAGTTGATCGTCGCCAAGGCGGTGGTTATAACAGTAGTGGATACGGCTTTGGACGAGGAATGGGCTACCGAGCTACCTATATGATATCTCAACTAATATTAGGTTTTTTAGCCACACTGATTGTGCGCTGGTTTAGCCGCTGGCGTGAATATCGTGCTGATGCGGGTGGTGCTTCACTTTCAAGCACCGCTAAAATGGTGGCCGCATTAGAAAAATTACAATCATTACAACGCCCCGCCCAAAACTTCCCTCACACATGCAAGCACTGGGGATTAATGGCGGCTTGCTAGGCGCTATCGGTCTGAAAAGATTGTCCATGACTCACCCACCCTTAGAAGAACGGATCCGCGCTTTACGTGAAAACCCTGTTTTCCCGAATTCCAATTCTGCTGAAGCGGTGGTGCGCCGTTAAAGTAAATCTCGTCACTCCCACATGCTTACCCAGTCAAGCTGAGCACAAGATTAGCGGGGGTCTAGCGTACTAAATGACCCAGCTAAAAGCATGATGGTGTGGCGGAACAATCAATTAAAAATTAGCCTATCATTTTCAACAGTTACCTTTATGGTATCGCCTGCTTTAAATCGACCCGATAATAAGTCATTGGCTAAATTATTCTCTAACTGTTGTTGAATCACACGCTTCAATGGACGAGCGCCATATACAGGATCAAAACCGGCCTCAGCAATTAGATCTAATGCCTCATCACTGACCTCTAAACTCATATCACGTTCTGCTAAACGCTGATGCAAATGTTCCAATTGAATCTTAGCAATTGCATGAATTTGCTCACGTTGTAACGGATGAAACACCACCACATCATCAACACGATTGATAAATTCTGGTCTAAAATGCTGACCAACAATCTCCATCACCGCCGCTTTCATCTGCTCATAATTTTCTTCGCCCGCCATTTCTTGGAT
Source organism: Methylophaga sp. (assembly GCA_002733505.1). Lineage (GTDB taxonomy): Bacteria > Pseudomonadota > Gammaproteobacteria > Nitrosococcales > Methylophagaceae. The sequence goes on from NVVW01000034.1 coordinate 15,861, forward strand.
CACATTCGAGCCTAGGTTCGACGTCATAACAATTACGGTATTGCGGAAATCTACTGTTCGTCCTTGGCCATCGGTTAAGCGACCATCATCTAACACTTGTAACAAAATATTGAACACATCAGGATGCGCCTTTTCAACTTCATCAAGCAAAATAACGGAATACGGTTTACGGCGCACTGCTTCGGTCAAATAACCGCCTTCTTCATAACCGACATAACCCGGAGGCGCACCGACTAATCGAGCGACTGAATGTTTTTCCATAAATTCAGACATATCAATGCGCACCATCGCATCTTCAGTATCAAATAAAAATGATGCCAGCGCCTTACATAATTCGGTTTTACCGACACCGGTAGGCCCTAAAAATAAAAATGAACCATTGGGGCGGTTAGGATCGGATAGTCCCGCACGAGAACGACGAATAGCATTAGCCACCGCCGTTACCGCTTCATCTTGACCAATAACACGCTCATGCAAAGCGTCATCCATTTTTAATAATTTATCGCGCTCACCTTCCAACATTTTCGAGACTGGAATACCTGTCCACTTAGACACTACTTCAGCAATTTCTTCTTCGCCTACTTTATTTCTAAGCAGAGTGAAATCTTGCATTTCAGCTTGCGTGGCAAAATCTAATTGTTTTTCCAACTCAGGAATTTTGCCATATTGTAATTCAGACATTTTAGCCAAATCACCATTACGGTTAGCAACCTCTAAATCCATCCGTGCTTTTTCAAGATTTTCTTTAATACTTTGACTGCCATGCAATGCCGCTTTTTCTGACTTCCATACTTCTTCTAAATCGGCATATTCTCGTGCCAGTTTTTTCATCTCTTTCTCAAGAATCTCTAAGCGTTTTTTCGATGCATCATCGGATTCTTTTTGTAAGGCAACCCGTTCAATTTTTAATTGAATTAAACGGCGCTCCATCCGATCTAAAGACTCAGGTTTAGAATCAATCTCCATCCGAATCCGGCTGGCTGCTTCATCAATCAAATCAATGGCTTTATCGGGCAACATGCGATCGCTAATATAACGATGTGACAAAGTAGCGGCCGCCACAATAGCGGGATCAGTAATATCAACGCCATGATGCACTTCATAACGCTCACTTAAACCCCGCAAGATCGCAATAGTATCTTCAACAGAAGGTTCACCGACCTGCACTTTTTGGAAGCGGCGCTCTAATGCCCCATCTTTTTCTATATATTGACGGTATTCATCCAGCGTTGTGGCACCAATACAGTGTAGCTCACCCCGCGCTAGCGCTGGCTTCAACATATTACCGGCATCCATCGCACCTTCAGCCTTACCCGCACCCACCATGGTATGGAGTTCATCGATAAACAGAATGATCTGCCCTTCTTGTTTCGACAAGTCTTTTAATACTGCTTTGAGTCGTTCTTCGAACTCACCACGGAATTTAGCACCGGCAATCAATGCCCCCATATCCAATGACAAGAGACGTTTATTTTTCATACCTTCTGGCACTTCACCGTTAATGATCCGCTGCGCCAAACCTTCAGCAATAGCCGTTTTACCCACACCGGGCTCACCAATTAACACTGGATTATTTTTAGTGCGACGTTGCAACACCTGAATGGTACGACGAATTTCATCATCACGCCCAATCACCGGATCTAACTTGCCTTGCTCAGCAAGCTCCGTCAGATCAATGGTATATTTCTCTAATGCTTGACGTTGCTCTTCAGCATTGGGATCAGTCACTTTTTCACCTCCTCGTATTTTGTCTATCGCTGCTTCTAACGCTGATTTATTGCCTCCGTTTTTGCGCAATAAATCCCCCGCCTGCTTTTTGTCTTCCATCACCGCCAACACAAATAATTCACTCGATATATACTGATCTTTACGTTGTTGAGATAGCTTATCTGTTTGATTGAGTAGCCGATTTAAATCTTGTGATACATGCATATCACCGCTACCACCTTCCACCTGTGCTAACCGCTCTATCTGCTTTTCTAATTCTGCTTGATAAGCAGGCACACTGACACCACTTTGAGCCAATAAAGGCTTTACCGTGCCAGATTGCTGCTGCAATAACGCCAACATTAAATGGGCAGGCTCAATAAATTGATGATCTTTACCCACCGCCATGCTTTGCGCCGCAGCCAACGCCTCTTGGAATTTACTGGTTAATTTATCTATTTGCATAACATTTCTGCTCCCATAATTGTAATCATAGTAATTACATGGGGGAATATGCTGCTAAATCAAGTCCAGACTTGATTAGAGTTTCATTAAGATCTTTTATTAAAATAGTAGTGTAAAATCAATGCCGTGAAGAATGTTAACTTACTAATTATTTAAGGAACTTCTGCGCATATTCTCTATCTTAATTTACAGACATTTAAATGTATTTATACCCTTGACACTTCAAATTGCAGATGATTTTGTAAAAATATCGTCATCCTCGAGATCTTTTATCGGGGATCTCTAGCGGAAACACTAGACTCCCGCTAAAAGCATGCGGGAGTGACGAAAAAGGTAAACCTGCATCTTCAAGTAGTTTGGGTATATACCCTGACACAATAATTATCTTTCACTAATCAAAAGACAACTATGCAAAATCTACTACTCGCGCTCCAACGCTGGTTTAAAGACAATATTCTGTCATTAGGCCAGGAAATGCGCCTATCCTACCTGCCACCGCTAATGGTTTATATGGCGGCGGGGATCTCGGGATTATCTGCCATTGTTGGTACTTTTTTTGTTAAAGAATATCTGGGGCTGTCTGCCGAGTTCTTAGTCACATTAGGTTTTTGGGCAATGATTCCTTGGGCGCTGAAAATGCCTATTGGCCATATCGTTGATCTGATTTGGCGCTATAAGGGCTGGCTGGTATTTTTAGGCGCATCACTCATCGCAATAAGCTTGCTAATCATGGTGGGTTTACTGACTGATCGTGCAGCGATGGTCACTATTATGTCTGCTGAGCAGTGGTTTGTCTGGAGTGCATTGCTGGCTCCCGTGGGTTATGTAATTCAAGATGTAGTAGCCGATGGCATGACCGTTGATGCGGTGCCACATATGGATGATGATGGCACAGCTATCCCCAAAGATAAATTAAGACTGATGCACATCACCATGCAAACTTTAGGGCGTGTTGCCATTATTGGCGGCACTATCTTAGTGTCATTAGTTAATCTTTATGTCTTTAGAGATGCCGCTAATTTAGCTGAACTAGAGAAAATAGCGGCCTACCGCAGTATTTACCAAATGTCGCTGATTATTCCTTTTGTATCGGTATTAGGGGTAGCATTAGCCGCTTTTATTCAACATAAAGAAACCAAACAATTTATTGCCAAAGGCATGAATATGATTGAAATTCATGCCCTGCGCCATGATGCGATAGAAAAAACCCATCCAAACTGGTGGATTTTAGGTGGTAGTTTAATATTTGTAGTTTTCACTCTCAGCATGGGGCTAAGTGACTTCAAATACAATCAAGAAGTCATATTTCTCGGTTCTTTTGCGATTATCAGTTTTTTAATTTATAAACTTACTCTTGAGCTCACACCCGAAGCACGCGCTACCCTCGTCGGCACGGCCATTATTATTTTTGTATTCCGCGCCATACCGTCACCGGGACCGGGCATATCGTGGTGGATGATTGACCAGCTTGAGTTTGACCAGCAATTTTTCTCGGTATTATCCCTTATCGGTAGCACACTGACATTAACAGGCATGTTCATCTTCCGCCGCTTTATGGCTGGCCATTCCATTGCCTATATTATTGGCATGCTCACCATCGTCACTAGCTTTTTAGCGCTACCTACTCTCAGCATGTTCTATGGTTTCCATGAATGGACAGCGGCAGTGACCGGCGGTGTTGTTGATGCACGATTTATCGCTTTAGTAGACACCGCAGTGGAGTCACCACTAGGTCAAATAGCGATGATCCCAATGCTGGCATGGATAGCAAACTCCGCCCCCGCCAACCTAAAAGCCACCTTCTTTGCGGTGATGGCATCGTTTACTAACCTTGCCCTATCTGCATCACAATTAGGCACAAAATACCTTAATCAAATGTACACCATCACCCGAGAAGTCAAAGATCAAGCTACTGGCGTAATTCAAACCCCAGCAGATTATAGTGATCTCGGTATCTTAATCATTATTTCGATTTCGATTGGTTTGGTATTGCCATTTGTTGCGATATTTATTGTACGTTTTACGCGGTTTAGATCGGCTTAATTATTCTATATTTATTTAGTCCCACAATCTTACGGTTATCTTAGAAGTTAACGTATCTTATGTAGTTTTACATAAGCTGTGGGCGTCATGTTAAAGCTCTTTTTAAAAGCATTGATAAAGTTTGATGTGTGATTGTAACCCGCATGAAATGCGACTTCACCAATACTTAACTCATTAAGTAATAGCGATTTTTTGCTGTATCCATGCGACGCTGTTTAATGTAGATTGAGATGTTCATGCCGTAGCATCGCTTAAATTGACGTTGCAATGTGCTCACACTCATGTTGAGCCGTTGAGCAATCTCAGCCAAAGTATCAAAACCATTCAGACAGTTATCCAGTGTCATCTTAAAGGATGGTCTTGTACTTCTAGTGTCAGCACTCTTCAAACCTTGTATACCCATAATCATTCAATCTGTGAATTTTCACTCCCTCAGAACTCCGGCCACAAGGTAGACCAGTCCAATTTTCAATTGCCCGCTAAAAGGGATTCCGCTGGAATACCTAAATTCCTATGTAAGTTTTTTATCATAGGCAGCGTGAGCGGTCGCTTGCCATTTAGAATTTCATAAACTCGATTAGTTCGCCCAATCATTGGTGCTAAGTCTTTAGCCGTTAATCCTCGCTGCTCCATCACAAATTTAATTGCTTCAATAGGATCGGGAAAGTCAATTGGGTAATGTTTACGCTCGTAATCCTCAACTAGGGTAACGAGTACATCTAAGCGTTCACCCTCATCTGTGTTTAGTTTAGCCATCATTAAGTCTTCAATCTCTTGAAGTGAATTTTGATAATCATCGTTTGTTTTTATTGGATGTATATTCATTGTTATCACCATTAAATTTCTTGTGCATCTATTTTATCGTATTGCTTATGTGTTCCGATAAAGCGAATGTAAATCCGTAATCATTCAATCTGTAAATTTTAGACCAAAAGCTAACCAGTGAGTCGCTATTTTTGCGATAGCTTGTTTTGGGCATCCGAGCCCAAGCAAGCGGCAAAAACTTAACGCGACCATTAATGCCTGCGGCCCCCAG
>NVVW01000006.1 GCA_002733505.1 Methylophaga sp.
TTCTCCACTGTTCGCTAACGCTCTCTATTACGAAAATGCACAAAGGCGTTGCCTACTGGCGACTAATCGACTCCGCTTCGCTCTCCTGTCGATCAGCGAGGGAAAGTGTCATAGTGGCGGAGAAGAGCCGCTTGTTTCTTTGAACTATATTTGTTTTTATCAGTCTATATTGGAGTTGCTTCAATTTGCAGCTTTTCCCGCATTGATTAAGCAATAAAGTTAGGTTGTCATCTCTCCCAAAAAAGGAAAAATCATGTTAAAAAAGGTCTCTTTAGCACTATTAGCTTTGTTTGTCATTTCAGCTGGTGCTTTTTATTTTATAAACTCAACAGATAATTATGATGGCAGCAACTATTCCGCCACTGTGCCTGACACGTTTACTGTTGGCTCGACATTGGATTTCACTCTCCCTGACCAATTCGGAACAGCGCACAGTTTAAAGCCCGATACCAAAACGCTTATTTTTACATTTGCAAAAGATTCCGCTCATATTATGAAAGACTTCCTGATGGATAAAGAAGACGGCTATCTCAGCCAGAAATCAGCCTATTATATTGCTGATATAAGTACTGCCCCTGTACTTATAAGAAATGCATTTATTATTCCTAGTCTGCAAAAAAGCCCTTACCCTGTGTTACTTGTTTATGAAGAAGAAACGGCTACAAAATTTAGATATGATGCAAAAAAAGAGGCAATTAAAGTGGTGACACTAGAAAATATGAAAGTAACCAATGTCCAGTTTGTTGCAACGCTAGCGGAATTTGAAGCGGCATTAAATTAACCCGAATGTTAGGAAAAATCATCTACGTATACAGCTAGAAAAACTCTCTCTCGATAAGCACTGCTGGGATCTCTCCGTAATTGAGAAATAGTGGCGCGCTTCATCTAGTGAGAGATCACTTTTCAGCATCCCAGCATCATAAGCAATTTTGTCAGAAAATTCGGGAAGTAAATAACGGATATCCCACCAGGGAATGGCTTTGCCTGAAAACCGCCGTACATGCTTCATTATATTAGTAGTACAGTTATTTGCTACCGTATTATAAAACTCGGGTTCCGTTGCTAATTTTTCGGCACGTTGTAACATGTCCATAAACACCTGCCGCACTATTTCTTTATCTGCTTTTATGGGAAGCAATCGCACTTCGTGTTGCCTATGATGGGTTCTTAACTTAATCACATCGGCTTCATCGGCAATAATATAAACCAACTCATATTGCCGGAACAGCCCTTTTAATACGCTGAACTTTTCACCTTGCTCTCTACGAATTTCTGCAGAAATAGCAATAAAACTGCCATCTTTAAATTCAAATGAAACAAAGGTATGCGCGGCACCAATCTGACCAAAGGGTTCAACGATATACCAAGCAGCTTGAAGATCTTCAAGCTTAAAGGTCTTGTCATAAAAAGACAGGTCAAAATCTTCGGTTGATCGGTACACAATATTCCTGATATTTTTAACCGTAACGAGGTCACCATCAACCGTAATTTCTGCAAGCACTTTTTGATCAGCCACCCAATCCCTATCCAATTTAGCAACTGAAAATACACCATGAAGTATATATATCACCACGACCAACGAGACAACTATGATGAATAATTTCACCTTATAACTACATCTTTAAAATCAAAACGCTTATCCGCCCAAAAAATTAATATTAATACTGGCATACCCATCAAAGCAGTTATTAAGAAAAATTGTTGATAACCCATCACTTCAACCATAGTGCCAGAATAGCCACCTAATATTTTGGGCAATAAAGTCATTAATGAACTAAAAATAGCATATTGCACGGCGGTAAATGAGACATTAGTCAAACTGGACAAGAAGGCGATAAAGGCGGCACTGGCCAGACCTGCCGACAAATTATCCGCCGAAATAACTAAATATAACATCGGCAAATCATGTCCCATATTGGCTAACATCATAAACAATAAATTAGTCAGTGCCGACAGCACCGCCCCTAAAAAGAGTATTCGCATCACGCCATAACGTACCGCTAATAGACCGCCTAAAAAGCCGCCCACAAGCGTCATTGCCAAACCAAAACCTTTAACTACTGTAGCAATTTCAACTTTGGTAAAACCTAAATCTTGATAAAACACATTGGCGATCACGCCCAGCACAATATCTGAAATGCGATATAAACCAATTAATGCCAATAATAACCAGGCTAATGACCAGCCGTAACGCTGAAAGAAATCTTTCACTGGCTCGATATAGGTTTGTTCAACAATATTTTTCTTGATAGCACCTGACCGAATAACAAATTTAGCGATAATAACGGCCACGGTCAGCGCTAGCGATAATCGCGCAAGTTCAATCACAAAACCCGCTAAATGCTTGTTAGCAACAAGGTCGGTTAATGTTGGCTTGATAGCTTGGGCTAGATCACCGCTAATATAGAAACTGGTAACAAACCCCGCCACGGCTAATACAAATAACACTAAAAAACCCAAATAGTCTTTTTGATTATCTAATGCATGATCACTCTGTTGCAATTTAGGCTCAGATATTATGAATGTTGTGACTACCCCAATCAGCATGACCGACGCCATCGCTAGATAACTCCATTTCCACGCTAAGTAGTTATAGGTTTCCATCGTCGAACCCCAATAACTGGCAAGAAATAGTGCGCCCGCACCGGCTATCAGCATGCCTATTCGATAGCCTGCAATATACGTCGATGCCATCAATGTCTGTAAATCACTTCCCGCCGATTCGATGCGATAGGCATCAATCACAATATCTTGTGTTGCCGATGAGAAGCCTAATAATACCGCTGCCCATGCCATCATGGTTAAGGTCGTACTGGTCGGGTTGGTGAATGCCATTAAACAAATCGCCACAATCACCATCATTTGTGAAAACAATAACCATGCACGCCGCCGACCCAGCATATTGGTTAACAAAGGTAATGGCAGTTTATCAACCAAGGGTGCCCAAACAAATTTAAATGAATAGCCCAAAGCAGCCCAACTAAAATAGGTAACTACCGATCGCTCAACACCTGCCTCACGTAACCACAAACTAAGTGAAGAAAATATTAATAAGATAGGAATACCCGCCGAGATCCCAAAAAATAGCATCGTCACCACCCGCGGGTGTTTAAATGCTTTTATGGTGTCTAGCCAACTAGTGGTACGGCTGATCTCCGTCATGCGGGCGTATCGTAGTCATAGTCAATAATGAGTGGCGCATGATCTGAAAAACTTTCACCGCGATAAATTTCGGTTGAGACTACTTTGCCTTTAAGGTTGGGGGACAAAATATGGTAATCGATCCGCCAACCGACATTATTCGCCCGTGCCTGCCCTCGATTTGACCACCAAGTATATTGATGCTCTTCTTGTGCTAATTCACGAAAGGCATCCACAAAACCGACCTCATCAAACAAGACATCTAACCACGCTCGTTCTTCGGGTAAAAAGCCTGAATTCTTTTGATTGCCTTTCCAGTTACGAATATCTTCATTTTTATGGGCAATATTCCAATCGCCGGTGACAATATAATCACGCCCAGAAACCTTCATTTCTTCTAGTTTTACCATCATATGATCCATACAGCGATATTTGAACAACTGGCGCTCTTCTTTTGATGTGCCTGAGGGCATATATAAAGAAATAACACTTAAATTACCAAATTTTGCTTCAATATAACGACCTTCGCTATCAAACTCATCATTGCCCATGCCCACAATCACCTCATCGGGTTGTTGTTTGCAATACAGTGCCACACCGCTATAACCTTTCTTTTGTGCATCATGATAATAAGTCGAATATCCTTGAGGATGATACAAGTCATCACTGAGCTGATCAATTTGCGCTTTGGTTTCTTGAATGCACACCACAAACGCCTGTTGTTTATCTAACCAATCAAAAAAGCCTTTACGCCCTGCCGCTCGGATCCCATTGACATTTGCCGTAATAATTTTCATACTTCTCACCTAAATTTAATTTGTCACATCATACCATTAGATTTAAAGCCGATCTTTCTTTGACAAATCAATCTAATTTCAGGATAATGCTCTGTTCTTTATATACAGATGGTTTCGGAGAAACATTTTGGCAAATTCACCACAAGCAAAAAAACGCGCTCGTCAAGCAGAAGACGCACGCCAACGTAACGCAGGCCAACGTAGCGCAATGCGTACAACCGTTAAAAAACTACAAGCTGCTATTGAAAGTGGTGATAAAGAACAAGCAACAGCTGCTTTTAAAGTTGCCGTTCCCGCACTAGATAAAATGGCACGCAAAGGTATTATTCATAAAAATGCCGCTGCACGTAGCAAAAGTCGCTTGAACAACGCTGTTCGCGCACTATAATATTTAAGCTTAACTGCTTAAACAAAAAAACCGGCTGTCGCTGGTTTTTTTATGCCTGTTATTCACAAATAAAATTGACATAACTAAAAACAATCACTAATATTCTTACATTATTCTTACTTTTGGACTTTAGTTAATGAATACAACAAAACTATCTAGTAAAGGACAGGTGATTATTCCCAAACCTTTAAGAACAGCCCATCACTGGCAAGTGGGACAGGAACTTATTGCTGTTAACTTCGGTGACGGTATTTTGCTAAAGCCCAAAACACCCTTTCTAGAAACAGATATTAACGATGTCGCATCATGTTTGAAGTTTTCAGGAAAAACTAAAACATTGGATGATATGAAGCTAGCTATAGCAAAAGGCATCCAGGAAAAGCATAAATGATTTGTGTTGATACCAATATTATCGTTAGATTTCTAACGCATGATGATAAACGGCAATATAAAAAAGCATTTTCAATTTTTAACTCACAACAAATTTTTATCCCTGATACTGTAATTTTAGAAACTGAATGGGTGCTCCGATACGCATATAATTTCTCATCCACAGAAATTTGTACCGCTTTTATAGGCTTATTTGGATTAAAAAATACCCATTTATCCAACCCTACGTTTATTTTTCAAGCCATTGAATGGCATAAGAAAGGATTAGATTTTTCAGATGCCATGCACCTGACTCAATGTCAGCAATATGAAAAATTATATACTTTTGATAAAACCTTCTCACAGAAAGCCAAAGACTTAACTGCGTGCTTGGTTTCTCTACCTTAGCAAGGCGGGTATCTACAAAACGACTAAGTTATCTCGGTGAATTAATTCTGGTTCATCTTCATAACCTAATAATGCTTCAATCTCTTTGCTTGAATGCCCCATTATCCTGCGGGTTTCATCAGCATTATAATTCACTAAACCTCGTGCAACCTCATTCCCTGAACTATCTTCACACACCACCAATTCACCACGCGTAAAATCACCTTCAACGTGTTTTACGCCTACCGCTAAAATACTACTACCTTGTTGTCTAACCACACTTACTGCACCCGTATCTAAGGTGATTTTTCCTTTTGGATTATGCCCCAATAACCATTGCTGACGTGCTGTCATAGGTTCATTATCAGGCCATAATAAGGTTCCAATGCCGATCCCTGCCGCTAAATGTCGTAAATTTTCAGGCTCTTTGCCTGATAAAATCACTGTTACGGCACCTGATCGTGCGGCGCGACGCGCTGCTGATAGTTTGGTTGCCATGCCGCCACGGCCTAATGAACCGACACCTTCCCCTGCCATTGCATCTAATGCAGGGTTGCTTGCCGCCGATGCTGCAATCATGCGTGCATTAGGACTTTTCCGTGGATCAGCATCAAATAAGCCATCTTGATCGGTCAATATCACCAACACATCAGCTTCGACTAAATTAGCCGTCATTGCCGCCAAGGTATCATTATCGCCAAAGCGTATTTCTTCTGTGGCGATGGTGTCATTTTCATTGACAACAGGTAATACGCCCAATTCTAATAAACTATGCAACACACTGCGTGCATTAAGATAACGTCCGCGATCAGAGAGATCAGAATGTGTTAATAAAATTTGTGCGGTATGAATACCATGCTTTTCACATTCTGTTGCATAGGCTTGAATTAAACCCATTTGCCCGACACTGGCCGCCGCTTGCAGTTGATGTAAAGCAGTAGGTCGCTCAGTCCAACCTAGCTCTTGCATGCCGGCTGCAACCGAACCTGATGTGACTAGAACAATTTCTTTACCTTGTTCCCTTAACAGGGCAATTTCACCCGTCAACCAACGAATGCGATCAAGATCTAAACCTTCACCCACACGCGTAAGTAACGCGCTGCCAATTTTGATGACCCAACGTTTGGTATTAACAAGTTGTTGGTGTGGATTTTCCATTTTTTGCGCTCTATTCTTCCTCTGCTTCTTGTTTTCGCTTAGCCTCGGCTTCTGCTTCGTTTAAATCATCAAGATAATCCATGATTTGTTCACAAAGTTGATCGCAACCTTCGCCAGATTGTCCGCTTACTCTAAATACTTTACCTTGCCAATTCAATCGATCAAGTACCTCTTGGCACAATTCTTCACGTATATCTTCGGGTACTAAGTCCATTTTATTCAACACCAGCCACTGATCTTGGCTACCAAGTGCATCACTATACCGCTCAAGCTCTTTATTAATAATTTGCACACTCTCAACGGGATCTTGTTTCACATCCGCAGGTGCCATATCAACCATATGCAATAACAATCGTGTGCGTGTTAAGTGTCGTAAAAACTGAATTCCCAAGCCTGCACCATCCGCCGCACCTTCAACCAAACCCGGCACATCGGCAATCACAAAGCTACGCACATCTTTCATTGTCACCACACCCAAGTTTGGGTATAAGGTGGTGAAAGGGTAATCAGCTACTTTGGGTTGTGCTGCTGACACGGATCGAATAAAGGTCGATTTACCGGCATTTGGCAAACCTAACAAACCAATATCAGCTAATAATTTCATTTCTAGGCGTAAATGGCGTTCTTCACCGGGCGTGCCATTTGATGTTTGTCGCGGCGCGCGGTTGGTGCTTGATTTATAACGGACATTACCTAAACCGTGCCAGCCCCCTTTAGCCACCAGCAATTTATCGCCATCTTTGGTGAGATCGCCGATTAATTCATCGGTATCATCATCCCACGCCTCGGTACCGATGGGTACCTTAACGACAAGATCTTCACCGCGCGCACCACTGCACATTTTACCTTTGCCGTGCTCGCCGCGTTCCGCTTTATAATTTCGGTTATAACGAAAATCAATTAAGGTATTGACCTGTTTGTCTGCGATTAAATAAAGATCGCCACCATCGCCACCATCGCCACCATCAGGGCCACCAAATGGAATATATTTTTCGCGACGAAAACTCAGGCAACCATTGCCACCACCACCTGCACTTACTATAATTCGCGCTTCGTCTACAAATTTCATTTTCTTTATCCAGAAACAAAAAAGCCCCGCATCAGCAGGGCTTTTAGCTGTTTGCCCTAGAGGGCTAACATAAATTAATTAGTCAGCAATAACACTTATAAAAGCACGGTTTTTAGGGCCTTTAGTTTCAAACAAAACTTTGCCATCTGCTTTTGCAAATAATGTGTGATCTTTGCCCATGCCTACGTTAACACCAGCGTGAACACGTGTGCCACGTTGACGAATAAGAATGTTACCGCCTAATACAGCTTCACCACCGTAACGTTTGACACCAAGGCGTTTCGACTCCGAATCACGTCCGTTTCTAGTACTACCACCCGCTTTCTTATGAGCCATCTTTAAATCCTCGTTTTCGCTTTGAAGCATTCATTCCGAATTTTGGCAATGATATGCTATCTAAAAAAATATGTATTTATTGTTGGTTTTCCCAACAAAAGACCGGTAATTTTATCGCCTTTACACAAAGAGATCAAATCTTAATTGTCTTTAAGGAACCTCTGCACGAAAGAATAGCGATAAATACCTAATAATTAAGGTTCTCGATCAGCAGAGTGTAGATGTGATTTAGAATTTAGGCTGGATATGCAGCGGGAATCAACCCACTTGAAAAGGACTGTTGGCAAGCAGTCTCTTGTATTGCTTCTCGTAAAACATCTTTTGCACAACTTTTACATTTACCGCAACAAGTGCCCACATCAAGCGTCTTAGTCAAAGACTTGTATGTGCTAACAAGACCTTCTTCGACAGCGCTATGGATCTGTTTATCCGTTACCCCATTACAAATGCAAACAAACATAAATTTAAACTCTTAAATAATCTTAGACATATAATATTACAAATGATAACGATTTGCAATGGCATCTTATCCACCCACTTGAATAAGATTAATAACACCATATTTATCAATGACTTATATTGTTTTTTTCGTGACTTCCTTGGTTTTTTCTTATATCATCTAAATATTGGCAAGCCATTCCTTACTAAATCCAATCGTGATAGCCAGCCCACCATTATTAATCAAACTTTAAGGAATAATCATGAAAGGCAATAAAAACGTATTACGATCACTCAATATTTGCCTGAAAGATCAGCTAACCGCTATCAATCAGCTTTTTTTACACGCTCGCATTACTAAAGACTGGGGGCTGGGTGAATTTAATGAACATGAATACAAATGCTCGATCCATGCCATGAAAATGGCGGATAGCCTTATAGAACGCATCCTTTTTCTTGAGGCACTACCTAATTTACAGGATCTCGGTAAGCTCCAAATTGGTGAAGATGTGCCTGAAATTTTATCCTGTGATTTGAGAATGCTGCTAGAAATACGTAGTAACATTCAAGATACTATGAAACTGTGTGAGGATGCTAAAGACTATATTTCACGTGATATATTGGAAGATATGTTAGAAAAAACAGAAGACTACATCGATTGGAGAGAAACTCAGCAGTGGCTAGTACAAAATACTGGCCTTGAAAATTATCTGCAATCACAAGTAGGAGACTAATCATGAAAGGTAATAATAAAGTAACAGATCAATTACAAACACTTCTTAATGGCGAGTTAGCTGCCCGTGATCAATATTTTGCACATTCACGTATGTATAAAGATTGGGGCTTAGAAAAGCTTTATGAACGTCTCAACCATGAAATGGAAGAAGAAACAGAACATGCCGACTTATTAGTTGAGCGGCTTTTGTTTTTAGAAGCCACGCCCGATTTTTCTAGTCAAGACAAGGTTAACGTGGGAAAAGATGTGCCTGAGATGCTGCAAAATGACTTGGATGTTGAATACAGTGTTGTTAAAGCATTAAAAACCGCCATTTTAGTCTGTGAACAAGAGCAAGACTATGACTCGCGTGCAATCTTGATTAAACTGCTGGATGACACAGAAATGGATCACGCCTATTGGCTTGAGAAGCAGTTAGGGTTAATTAATAAAATTGGCTTGCAGAATTACCTACAAAGTCAGATGTAATTTTCAAAAATAAGCGTCCTAGAACTTTTTTAGTCTATACCCGTGATCATTCAATCTGTGAAGATTTAGGGCAAAAATAGGAAGTCAGGGCAAGGCGCAATGCGCAGGTAATGACTAGTCCTTATCAAGCATTGTAACGCAGCACTGGCTTTCTAGCTTTTGGTCTAAAATTTACAGATTGAATGATTACGGGTATAAATTGTTATCTCAGCTAAAAAATTGAGAATACATTATAATGAAACGCACCATTTAATATGGTTACTGTGTTCAGTATTAAATAAATACGTATTTTAAATAATTTAAGTTATGAAGGTTCGCCCGTGGATATTCAATCCATTTATTCACTGATCGAAGATGATATGTCGGCTGTTGATTCGATGATTCAATCTCGGCTGCAATCTGACGTGGTTTTAATTAACCAACTTGGCCATTACATTATCAATAGTGGTGGTAAACGACTGCGACCTGCTTTAGCTATTTTATGTGCTCGTGCATGTGGTTATCAGGGTAACCAGCACCATAATCTAGCCACTATTATTGAATTTATCCATACCGCCACATTACTACATGATGATGTGGTCGATAACTCCGATCTGCGCCGCGGCCGTGAAACAGCAAATAGTTTGTGGGGCAATGAGGCCAGTGTTTTAGTCGGTGACTTTTTATATACCCGCTCATTTGAAATGATGGTGGAAATGAATTCCATGCCGTTGATGGCAATTTTGTCGCACACCACCAATGTTATTGCTGAAGGCGAAGTTTTACAATTACTGAATTGTAATGATGCCGATACTACTGAAGAAAGTTATCTTGAAGTCATTCATCATAAAACGGCCAAATTATTTGAAGCCGCAGGTCAGTTAGGTGCGGTAATAAGTCAAAGTTCAGCTGAAATAGAATATGCAATGAGTCACTATGCTATGCACTTAGGTAGTGCATTTCAATTGGTGGATGACTTGCTTGATTACAGCGAATCAAGTGACGTTATTGGCAAAAATATTGGCGATGATCTTGCTGAGGGTAAACCAACACTACCGCTAATCTATGCTATGCGGCAAGGTTCTGAGCAACAAGCTAAGATAATTCGTGAAGCGATTGAGCAAGGTCAGCGAGATAAAATTGACGAAATAATCACTATCATCAAACAAACCGGCGCCATTGATTACACTGCTCAAGCGGCAAAAAATGAAGTGAATTTAGCAAAAGCATGTTTGTCCATCCTGCCTGATTCCGAATACCAGCAGGCTCTTAGCTCTTTAGCTGATTTTGCTATTGAACGTAACTATTAGTGACGTAACAATCATCCCTCTTATTCTTCCATTAACGATATATACCCGTAATCATTCATTTTGCGGTTTTTTATTTGTCATTGCGAACGCAGTGCGGCAATCCAGCTCTGCCCTGCCTAGATTGCTTCGCGTTGCTCGCAATGACGAGCTACCTGCAATTCCAATGATTACGGGTATATACCCGTTAGTTATCTTTTGGTTGCTCCGCTGGTCTTTTTATTCTATTTTCTAACAATAAAGATTCTATTCGCTCTAATCGTTGCTCCATCTGAATTGTATGCTCTTTTATCCAATGCACTTCAGCGGCTTCGCCTTCACCTATCTCTTTATAATACTCTTCTTGTTCACGCTGCATAACATTTAGAATAACGCCTATCATCATATTTAGAAAAATAAATGCGGTGAAGAAAATAAATGATAGATAGAAAATCCAGCTAAACGGATATTCTGCCATCGTTTCATACATTACATCGGTCCAGTCTTCAAAGGTTGCCACCCGAAACAAGGTTAGCATAGAGATGGAAATATCACCCCATAATACCGGATTAATCGCTTCAAACAGTGTGCTACCTATTGCCGCATAAATATAAAAAATAATAAACATTAATAAGACGATATATCCCATTCTTGGCAATGCCTTGATTAAGGCATTAATTAACACGCGTAATTCTGGGATGACGGAGATTAAACGTAGCACTCTGAATATTCGTAATAATCGAGCCAGTAGCACACTATCATTACCGTCAATGGGGATCAGGCTAACGGTAACAATGATAAAGTCAAATACATTCCAACCTTTTTTAAAAAAATCAAAAAATCGAGGTTCAGCGGCTAATCGGATCAGTATTTCCGCCAAGAAAAACACGGTGATAAACATATCTAACCATGCCACAACGCCGGTCATAGTTGAATCAATATTATAGGTTCTAGCCCCCGTCACTAGCGCTGAAAAAATAATAATACCTATCACCACAAACTCAAATAATTTGTTTTGATGAAACTTGAATAATTGTTGTTTTAATTGTTCAGAAGCCATGAATATTACTCTCTATAATTAATTAACCTGAACTCTAGATAATTAGAAATATACTTTAGATAAAGACGCTACAAGGTGGGTAGCTGATGTTGTATTTGTAAGCACATCATTTTGTAGAAATCTCGTCATCCCCGAGATCTTTTATCGGGGATCTCTAGCGGAAACACAAGACTCCGGCTAAAAGCATACCGGAGTGACGGAGGAGCGAAAACCCACATATTGAATGATCACGAGTATAAATAATTCAAAAAAAAGCCGCAGTTAAAAACTACGGCTTTTTTAGAATTTGGAGCGGAAAACGAGATTCGAACTCGCGACCCCGACCTTGGCAAGGTCGTGCTCTACCAGCTGAGCTATTCCCGCAAAAGAAGAGGTGCATTATAGGCTGTTATTTATTCCTGTCAAGATCTGATGTCATCATCGGCCATGCTGCTTTTATATAACTAAACATTGAACTGAGTGTTAACGCAGCTGCAATATAGAGCAGTGCAATTCCGATATCAAATATGGGCAAGCCAAACAAGGGATTATAAAAAATCAAACAACCAATAGACACCATTTGAAATATCGTTTTTAACTTACCCATATTCGATACTTTTATTGCATTACGCTGGCCTAACTCTGCCATCCACTCTCGTAATGCCGAAATGGTGATTTCTCGCCCGATAATAATGATCACCGGTATCAATATATACCATGTTGGTGTTTTGTAGAGTACCAGCACTAACGCAACCGTCACAATTAGCTTATCTGCCACTGGATCAATAAACGCCCCAAACGGTGATGTTTGATCCCATTTGCGTGCAATATAGCCATCTAACCAATCGGTTAGTGATGCAATCACAAATACAATCGTCGCCCAAATCGGCGCGCTAGCAGAAGGTAACAAGAAGATCCCTATCAATACGGGTATTAATGCAATTCGTAATAAACTTAAAATATTAGGTAGATTTAACATCACTTCTGTTTCTTTTTAACACCGTCATTCCCGTATGCTTTAAGCGGGAATCTAGTGCTTATAATATGGATTCCGGCTCAAAAGCTACCGGAATGACGATTTCTCATTTTGTCGCTTAATATAGCATTTTATAACAGTTATTTCTCGCTATGAAAAATATCGTATATCTTTTGGGCTAATGCTTGGCTTATTCCATCAACGCTGGCAAGGTCTTCCACCCCTGCCCGTTTGATTTCTTGCAAGCCACCAAATTGCTGTAATAGTTTTTGTCTGCGTTTCGGCCCCATCCCATCAATACCTTCTAATGGCGATGTTCTGCGAGCTTTAGCCCTCCGCTGACGATGGCCTGTTATAGCAAAACGATGTGCTTCATCACGCACTTGTTGCAATAAGTGTAATGCCGGCGAATCGGCCGGCAGTTCAATTTCACCTGCCCGCCCTACTAAGAATAGCGTTTCTTCACCGGGTCTACGCTCAGGGCCTTTAGCGATACCTAAAATATCTATATCAAGCTGTAATTCCTTCATTACTGCTTTAGCCTCACTCAACTGCCCTTTACCGCCATCTATTAATAATAAATCGGGGCGCTTGCCCTCGCCTTTTTGCAATCGAGTAAAACGGCGCGTTAATGCTTGATTCATCGCCGCATAATCATCACCACCGGTAATACCTTCGATATTAAATTTACGATAATCTGTTTTAATTGCACCTTCCAAACCAAAAACCACACATGATGCCACCGTTCTTTCACCGCTAGTATGACTAATATCAAAACATTCTAAGCGCTTAGGCATTTCATCTAATTGAAGAGCCTGTTGCAACATTTCAAAGCGCTGCAATAAATTAGAACGACTGCTTAAACGCTGATTTAAACTAATTTCAGCATTAGTCATTGCCATTTTCATCCACCGCACACTGACCCCACGCTGCGGGCAACGTAATTCCACCCGATGTTGCGACTCTGACTTTAATACCTCCTCAATCAAGCTCATATCATTAGCTTTATGGCTTAATAGAATTTCTCTTGGGATATCCTTGCCTAAATAATATTGGGGAATAAAGGCCGCTAACAGTACTTCTGCTGTAGCCTCACTCGTTCCTTTCGGAAAATAACTTTTTGTGCCTAAATTACGTCCACCACGAATAAAACATACTTCAACAATCGCCATACCATCTTTAATAATGGCTGCCAGCACATCTAAATCACCTTGTTCTGAGCTCACATATTGCCGCTCTTGCACTCGGCGCAGGCTAATTATTTTATCTCTTGCCAATGCCGCTTGTTCAAACTCAAGGTTTTTTGATGCCACCTCCATTTGCTGTTCTAATGTGTCGATGACCTGCTGATTTTTACCTTCTAAAAACAACACGGTATTAGCAATATCTTGACTGTATTCTTGCTCTGTCACCAAACCTACACAAGGTGCTGTACAGCGCTTAATTTGATACTGTAAACAAGGCCGTGACCGGTTTTTATAATAGGTTTCGTCACATTGGCGAACTGGAAATAGTTTTTGTAATAGGCTTAAACTTTCTCGCACTGCTCCGGCACTAGGATAAGGGCCAAAATATCGCCCTTTTTTGCGTTTAGTACCACGATGCAAGCTTAAACGAGGAAAAGCATGATCTGAAATAAAGAGATAAGGATAGGTTTTATCATCACGTAACAAAATATTGTAACGTGGCATAAACTCCTTGATCAGATTGTTCTCAAGGATCAATGCTTCATTTTCGGTATGCGTCACCGTAGTTTCGATAGTGGCAATTTGCGCTACCATCACCCGTGTTTTTGAGGTTAAACCGGTTTTTCGAAAATAGCTAGAAACACGTTTTTTAAGGTTTTTGGCCTTGCCAATATAAAGAATAGTATCGCTATCATCCAACATACGATACACACCCGGGCGTGAGGTTAATCCTTTTAGGTATGCGGCAGAATCAAACCTAAGCTTAGTTGCTGATTTATCTACCATAAAATATAATTCCGATCATCATTTAATCGTCGCTGTCATTACCGCAACTTTTTCCTCTCCACCAAACCCGCAGCTTTTTCCTTTCGTCATCCCCGTAGCTTTAAGCGGGGATCTATTCCCGTGGTCATTCAATCTGTGAATTTTCACTCCTCCGTCACTCCGGTATGTTTTAAGCCGGAGTCTTGTTTGTGCGGAGATCCCGGCTAAAAGCATACCGGGATGACGAGGAATTTTTTTTGCAGATTGAGTGATTACGGGTCTATACCCGCTTTAATCTTCTTTCTTAGGATTATACTGTCGTTTATAACATTTATGCGCTTGGTAAAAACTATTGGCAGATAAACCAAGTAACACTAAACCACCTATCAACGCCGGAATTTCATCACGAAAAAAATAAATCATGGCGATGCCTGCAACTAATTCCACCGTGCCAATTGTTTTAAGTAATACAACATTTTCTGTCCGTTTTACCATTTTTAGATCTCCAGTTTCTAAACTACTGCATTATCACATAATAATCGTATGGGATAAATGTGATTGCTATATTGGCTGTTTATGGGAAAATAGTAGCTCATCCATTGTTTAACGATTTAGGTGTTATGGCCTCTTCCAATAAGTTTACATCATTGCCGCTCAAACTCCCCACTAAATGCAGTCAATTACTGCGTGCAGGTCAGCTTTATGGTAGTGCACAGGGTTTATTATTAGCGGCAGCAGCGCAGCAACATAACGGCCCTATTTTAGTATTAACTGACGACACAGCAACCGCGCACCGTTTAGAAATTGAAACCCAATTTTATATGGGTGAGCAAACATTACCTGTTTTACATTTTCCTGATTGGGAAACATTGCCTTACGATACCTTTTCACCACATCAAGATATTATTTCTGAACGCTTAGAAACGCTGCATCAACTGCCTGACTTTAAGCGCGGGTTGCTATTCGTTCCTATTGCTACGTTGATGCACCGCATCGCACCTCGTGTATTTTTAGAAGGCAATATCCTTAAATTAACAACAGGTGACAAGTTTGATATTGCTATATGGCGCGGTAAACTAGAAAAATCGGGTTATCGCTATGTATCACAGGTGATGGAACACGGTGAATTTGCGGTACGTGGTGCTATTATTGATTTATATCCGATGGGCAGTAAGCTGCCATTTCGAATTGATTTATTTGATGATGAAATCGATACCTTAAGAACCTTTGATCCTGAAACGCAGCGTTCAATTGAAACACTTGATACTATTCAGTTATTACCTGCTCGCGAGTTTCCCACTACTGATGACAGTATTGAGCTCTTTCGCCAACAATTTCGACAGCATTTTGAAGGCGATCCGCAAAAAAGCTTAATTTATCGTGAAGTGACTGCGGGCAATATGCCCGGCGGCATTGAGTATTATCTGCCACTATTTTTTGAACAAACCAGTAGTTTGATGGATTATCTACCCGAATCTACGCTTTTGGTTAATATTAACGATCCCCATCAAGCCGCCACTGATTTTTGGCAGGAGATTGAACAGCGTTTTCAACAGCATCATGTTGATGCCGAAAGACCGCTACTGCCGCCCAACGAAGTGTTCTTCCCGGTTGACCAATTATTTTCTCGCTTCAAACAATACCGTCGTATTCACGCGCAATCATTTGAATTAGATCCGGCAGCAGGCAATCATAACTATGCCACTACCATTCCGCCACAGCTCACTTTAAATGCTCAGCATGATAAAACTTGTGAGGCATTAACACGATTTATTGATAACTTTGATGGTCGAATTTTATTTGCCGCCGAAACCGCTGGGCGGCGAGAAACATTGCTTGAATTATTAAGTGATAATGCAATTTCACCTAAAGTTTATGACAACTGGCATGCTTTTTTAGCTGATGATGTCGCGCTAGGTATAACTGTTACACCGCTAGAACAAGGTTTGATATTACAAGACACTAATATCGCCATCATCGCCGAGCCACAGCTGTTTGGTCAGCAAGTAATGCAACGCCGCCGCCGTAGTCGTAAAAAGCGCGATGCCGATGCCGTTATTAAAAACCTGGCCGAACTGACTATTGGTGATGCGGTTGTGCATGAAGATCATGGTGTCGGGCGCTATTTAGGGCTACAAACATTAGATGTCGGCGATATAGTCACTGAATATGTGACGCTTGAATATGCCAAGGGCGACAAATTATACGTGCCGGTTGCCGCTTTAGATCTGATTAGTCGTTATTCGGGTGCCGCACCCGAATTAGCACCTTTACATCGACTAGGTTCGGGACAATGGGAGAAAGCACGTCGTAAAGCGGCGGAGAAAGTACGCGATATTGCCGCAGAATTGCTTGATCTGTATGCGCAACGTGCTGCCCATAAAAAAGTACCGCTTGATAAACCTGATGATAGTTATGCGGTATTCGCATCACAATTCCCGTTTGAAACCACGCCCGATCAACAAGATGCTATTGATGATGTGCTAAAAGATATGACCTCAGATACGCCAATGGATCGATTGATTTGTGGTGATGTCGGTTTTGGGAAAACCGAAGTAGCAATGCGCGCCGCTTTTTTAGCCACGCAATCAGCTAAGCAAGTGATGATCTTAGTGCCCACCACCTTGCTTGCTAAACAACATTATGAAAATTTTAAAGATCGTTTTGCTGATTGGCCGGTGCATATTGAAGTGATGTCGCGTTTTCAAACTAAAAAACAGATTGATCGTGTTAAACAAGCGATGACCGATGGCAAAGCCGATATTATTATTGGCACCCATAAACTGATTCAGCAGGATATTAATCCCAAACGATTGGGTTTATTTATTCTTGATGAAGAGCATCGCTTTGGGGTGAGTCAAAAAGAGAAAATCAAGAAGTACCGTGCTGAGATTGATGTGCTGACCCTGACCGCCACCCCCATTCCACGTACCTTAAATATGTCGATTTCAGGCATTCGTGATTTATCGATTATTTCGACACCGCCCGCCCGCCGATTAGCCATTAAAACCTTTGTGCAACAATGGGATAATGACACCATTCGTGAAGGCATCTTGCGTGAAATTAAACGCGGTGGTCAAGTCTATTTTCTGCATAATAAAGTCGATGATATTGATCGTATCGCCCGCGAACTTGAACAGCTGATTCCCGAAGCCAAAGTCGGTGTTGCCCATGGACAAATGCGTGAACGTCATCTTGAACATATGATGCTTGATTTTTATCATCAGCGTTTTAATGTACTGGTCTGTACTACCATTATCGAAACAGGCATAGACATTCCATCAGCCAATACCATCTTTATTGACCGTGCTGATAAGCTTGGCCTGGCGCAGCTTTATCAAATTCGCGGGCGTGTCGGTCGGTCTCACCATCGTGCCTATGCTTATTTACTTGTTCCTCCAGAAAAATCGATGACTAAAGATGCGATAAAACGCCTGGAAGCCATTGAATCAATCGAGGATCTGGGTGCAGGTTTCACCTTAGCCACTCACGATATGGAAATTCGCGGTGCCGGTGAATTATTGGGCGATGAACAAAGTGGTCAAATGCAAGAAATTGGCTTTGGGCTTTATAATGAATTATTAGAGCGTGCTGTTACTGCGCTCAAGTCAGGTAAAGATCCAAGTGTGGATGGACTTGATCGCCAATTCATTGAAATTGACCTGCATGTGCCGGCACTGATACCCAGTGATTATTTGCCCGATGTGCATAGCCGCCTAGTATTATATAAACGTATTTCAGCCGCAAAAGACAGTGAAGCATTACGTGAATTACAAGTTGAAATGATTGACCGCTTTGGCTTATTACCCGAACAAATTCAGACTTTATTTGCCATTCATGAAATCCGATTTAAAGCTAAAGTATTAGGTATTCGTAAGATAGACGTTTATGATCAAGGCGGTCGTATCCTGTTTGAAAAAGAACCCAATATTGAGCCTATGACTATTATTCAACTCATTCAATCACAAGCCGCCAAATATAAACTTGATGGCCAAGATAAATTGCGCTTTACTGAAGATATGCCTGATGCCGATAGCCGGCTATTAGTGTTAAATGAACTATTAGATAACTTATCAAAATAAATTTAGGAACTACTGATGAAATCACTTTCCACCCTATTCACTCTTGTAATTATTGCTTTTTCAGTTATAGCTTATAGTGAACCTAGCACTGAAATATCATCAGCTGAACATGAACAGCATACAATTGAAGCGTCATCATCCAATATAGCGGCTTCTGAAATTGCCGGCATGACACTCAATAATGGTGAAAAATGGCAGCTGGACGAACATACCCGCTCCAGCCTAATCAGCATGAACGACAGTGTTACATTCGAAAATATTAATACCGCCGCCACGGCTAATTTAAAAACACTCGGCACTAATCTTCAAGCTCAGCTTAATGACCTTATCCAAGGATGCACCATGGTTGGCGGTGATCATGATCAACTTCATACCTTCCTCACTGGCTATATTCCGGCTGTTGATGATCTAACTGAAACTGGCAGTATTGAGTCAGCCAAAAAAATTGAATATTATTTAAATAACTACAAGCACTATTTTCAATAAGATGACTAAAACAACAAAAGCACTTTTACTATCGGCATTCGCTTATCCCGGTGGCGGTCAAATTTTCTTAAAACGCTACCTCAGTGGTATGGTTTTTATTAGCATAAGCACTATTGGGTTTTATTATGTGCTCAAAAATACCTTTCAAATAGCATTTCAAATTATTGAACAGGTAAAAAATGGAGCCGCGCCACCTGATTTCACCACATTGTTAAGTTTAGTCTCACAGCATGATACCCAGCTACTCAATAATGTCATAACGATCATGCTAATAACTTGGCTAGTCAGCATTGTTCATATTTATTTCATCGAAAAAAACACAATAGAAAATATCTCAACGGGTTAATCGCAAATAAAGCAAGGGCAGTTTGGCAGGTAATTCGGCGGCATTTTTAATTAAAATATAGGCATTTTTACCAAATAAATACGGCAAATAGTCCTCTGCTTTTTCATCGATTGTCACGCAAAAAGGTTGCAGGCCTTTTTTCTCTGCTTCTATGATGGCTTGGCGGGTATCTTCAACGCCGTAACGCCCTTCGTATTTATCAAGATCATTGGGTTTACCGTCGGTGATGATTAACAGCAGTTTCTGTTTACTTGCTTCTTTTTCTAACAGTTGGCTAGCATAGCGTATTGCCGCGCCCATGCGGGTGTAATAGCCTGGTCGGATGGCTTCAATGTAGCCTCTAGCCTCATCACTATAGTGCTCATCAAATTGTTTGATGTTGTGAAAACGGACATGGCTACGGTTGCGTGAAGAAAAACCATGCAAGGCAAAGCGATCACCGGTCACACTAAGTGCTTCTGAAAACAAATACAATGCATCTCGAATCACATCAATTACTCGTGATGTATTATTGATATAAGCATCAGTCGATAATGATAAATCCGCCAGCAACATACAGGATAAATCACGTGTTTCATTGCGAAGATCACGATAAACGGGCGTATCACTATTAACATGCCCCTGTTTACGATCGCTTAAAAAACTAATATAACTGTCTAAATCCAGCTCAGTGCCATCGGTCTGCCGACTCAGCCAATGGCGTTGTGGGCGTAAAATTTCAAATTGACGGCGGATCTTTCTGGCTTGATTTTTTAACCGTTGTGGTAATTCTGTAGCTTCTGCATCACGAGACTTCATCGTAATAAGTCGACAATGATCTTTCTGTAGGATTTGTTTTTTATAATCCCACTCATCAATGGCAATGCCCTCGCCTAACACGATGTCATCATAATGGGTTGATGGTAAATCAAGATCTAACTTGATTTTACTTGCTGTAGTTTCAGCATTTTGGGCAACGGTGATATTGTCCATATCTTCAGCCGTTTTCATCGCATCGTCGTCGTCATCATCGGTGCTGGTGCGATCGACTTTGCTATATTCGCCCCAACTCCATAAACTTTCCAGCCGAAAACTCATCAGACCTTCATTACCTTGTGGCATCTCGGTACGATTGCCTTGTTTACGTTTGCTCTGTTTTTTCTGTTTTTTTTGTTCTTTATTTTGGTGATCGTCTTCAGTAATATCAGGATCTTGATTAGCTTTGGCACTATTAAATTCTAAGGGTGGCGGCGATGGGTGCAACCAGATCAAAACAGGATGAGGAGGACGCTTAGCATACTCTAATTTCACTGTTTGCTTAGGATCTAATAATGCCATGCGAATAGCGTATTCCTGTTTGGCTTCTCGTTCAGATAGATCTTTGGGTGTGGGGCGTTGCTGAAAATGCGCTTCAACAAGGGCATAATAGCGCCGCTTTAAACCGGGCCAAATAGCTAATACTTTTTCTGTGCGGCTTTGATTTTTGCTGATCCAATCCCCGCTTTCAATATCAATAACAGACAAGGCTGTCAGCCACAAATACAAATCTTTATTAAGCTGTTTAGTGGGGAATAAGGCAATGCTTGCTGGTAACCTTAGCGTTTCTTCATCGCGCCAGGCATATTGAATTTTCTTGCCCGAACCCGCTATACGTTGTACAACAGATCGTTTTGCATAGACATCAGAATCGGTCGCACTTTCAACATGCAAGCCACCTTCGCCCCCTAGTGCTCGAAAAAAAACACCTGCAGTATGACGAATATCATCTAAATAAACAATCGCTTCTGGGTAGTGGATAGCCGCACGTTTTGTAATATAATGGTGCCATGTTGAACCGACCAATTCTTCTAACATAATTTAACTCAAACCTGACCAGTCTGGTGGCAGCCATAGCATAACGACAACGCAAAAAATAACTAATACAATAAACCAGCGGATAAAGGTTCGTTGCCTTTGATCTGCATGATTAGGGGGCAGAGGAATACCACAGCTGGCACATATTTCATCCTCGGCTTTAACGTCTTGACCACAGTGGTTACATAATGGCATGAGAGTATCTGCCTGTGACCATTGAAGATGTAGGTTTTTGCCGTCCGTCACTGCCGCATGTTGTTAGCGGGAGTCTAGTGTTGCGACCGTAGATCCCCGATAAAAGATCTCGAGGATGACGCATAAATTTTGCAACTTGAATGATCACGGCTATATACTCATTTTTGCTTTAACCACTTCCATTAAAGCGGCTACGGTGTCTTCTTCATCACTCAATGGCTCAATAATCGCTGCCCGACAAGCTGCAATGGGATCAAAACCCGATTTAATCAATGTTGCAGCATAAACTAGCAAGCGTGTTGATGCTGATTCTTCTAAATCATGATCTTTTAATACCCGCAAAGCATGCGCTAATTCAATTAATTGCGTTGCTATTGTAGAATCAATGCCCACCTCTTGCTGAATGATTTTTATCTCAGTTGCACTATCAGGATAATCAAAACGCATGGCAACAAAACGCTGCCGTGTTGAAGGTTTCATGCCTTTTAGTAAGTTTTGATAACCCGGATTATAAGACACCACCAACATAAATTCAGCCGAAGCTTTTAATACTTCGCCCGTGCGTTCGATAGGTAATATTCGGCGGTTATCCGACAAAGGATGTAATACCACAGTGGTATCTTTGCGCGCCTCGACTACTTCATCTAAATAACAAATGGCTCCTTCACGCACCGCTTTTGTTAACGGTCCATCATGCCAATAGGTTTCACCATCACCAATTAAATGCCGCCCAACCAAGTCGGCAGCGGCTAAATCATCATGACAAGCAATAGTGTATAAAGGTCGTCCTAGCTTAGCTGCCATATGCTCAATAAAGCGGGTTTTGCCACAGCCTGTCGGCCCCTTTATTAAAAGGGGCAATTGATTATTATAAGCATGTTCAAATAATTCAACCTCATTATGCTGCGCTTGATAATAGGGAATATTTGTGGGTTTACCGTTCATTACTTAGTCCTGTTGATAACCATTCATCAGCGTAAAGCGTGCCGTTATCATATCCATTGAATTAACATGTGCTTCAAACCACAGCGGCCAGTCGATAAAAACATACTGTGCTAATAAATCAATATCATGCTGCTGTTTCCATAATACAAGCTTGTCCTTCATATCTTCTAGAACGCGGCTATGTTCACCTGAATGCATAGGATACATGGGAAAGCCAATATCGATCATTAGTTCATTCTCACGAGTAAAGTGAGTTTGGGTATGTTGTAACCAGTCATCTAGTGCTTGCGTTAATGCTACTTTATCACGCTCACTTTGTTGATAATCATCAATAAGTTCACCCAATGAATTCACCATTGCTACTTCTTCAAAATGGGTGTTATTCATAAAATCGAGATCAACTCGGGGGATGGTCTCTACATCAAGCACTATTTTAGTTAATGTTGTCATAGGGTTAAACCTATTAGATAAGCAACAGCAATAGCTAGGCACACCACCCACAGCCAGCCATACATTATTAGTTGCCATGCTAATGACACGCCTTTTAATTCCATAAAATCGCGGATTATCAAGCTACCTTTAATTGCCGCTGTTACTAATAAAAATAAGGTTATTATTGCACCGCTATAGCCTAGCCTACCGATAAAATAAGTGCTGACCGTTAATAGCATCATTAATAGCCAAATGGCATGAACATTATAATAGTTTTTTATCAAATATTGGATCATCGTATTATGTACACCAATGGAAATAAAATGATCCAAACCAAATCAACCATATGCCAGTAAGAAGCGCCGGTCTCTACACCGGTATGGTTTTGAGCACTATACGCACCACGCTGTGCTTTTATTGCCACCGCAAATAAGATCAACATGCCTAATATCACATGCAAAAAATGAAATAGGGTCAGTGATAAATAGAACATGTAAAACATATTGGTGCTTAGATTAATGCCTGCGGCAAACGTATCACTATATTCCACTGATTTTAAAATTAAAAAGCCGGCTCCAGTTGCTAACGCGGCATAAATCCAATAAATACACTTTTTAACATTATCGACCCTAATCGCATGCACCGCACGCACCACAAAATAGCTGGATGTTATCAATAACAGCGTATTGGCCGCACCTAACTCACGATTTAAAGTTAGCTGGTAATGATTGAACATCTCAATATTCTGGATGCGCATAACCGCATAAACAATAAAAAAAAGCCCAAAAACCAATAGCTCCATAAAAATAAAAAGCCAAATAGCTAAATCGCCGGGCAGTAGTTTAGGCTCTCGATAATCCATTTCTATAAATAAAGGGGCTATTTTGGCATTTTAAATAAAGGCTTGCCTTGATCCGTATCAAATCACTTCGCAAGAGAGAGTTTAAGCTTCTGGCCCGTCCATGATCGCGTCAGTGTCCATGTTGCAAATAAGATAAACAGTGCATGCACCATCACGAAGTAGGAAACAACATAAACCCAAGTCCACGCTGAATTATAGCCACCGACTAAAAACATACTTCCTGTCACCAGTATCAAGGCCACTGCTGCCCATAAGTTCGTTTTTATCCCCAACGCTGCATAGTAACGATCAATGCTATTTGACTCTGTTTTCTGATAGAGAAATAGTAATGCTATAAATCCTATTATGGGCAGAATAGTCAAATTTAACAGTGACAATAAGGCTGAAGTGGATGCTCTCTTTAACTGTAGTTTATCGCTTGTCATTTTTATATCCTCTGTGTCGAAAAAACATACCGTCCTTCAAGACGGTATTTTTTCATATTGATTGCTAATCCAATTGCTCTTCTTCAAACTCAACCTCTTTACCCTTGGCAAAGAAGCTATAAAGATACAAAAACAAGCCAGAAAGAAATCCAATACCCGTTATCTCACGTGCCCAATAAAAATTCTTCAGCTCATCTTGTACTACCATAAAGGGTAATGGATCTTCAGAAAAGCGTTGTAAAAACACTTGCATCACCCCTGCAGCTGTCAATATTAGTGTCAGCCCCACCATAGAAAGCGTCATCAGCCAGAATGCCCAAATCTCTAGCTTTTGTGCTGTTTCATTGGCTGCTTTCTTACCACGCATAATCGGCATAGAATATGAGATCATGGTTAATACCACCATTACATACGCCCCGTAAAAAGCCATGTGGCCATGTGCCGCAGTGATTTGTGTGCCATGGGTATAGTAGTTTATTGGGGCTAATGTGTGCATGAAACCCCATACTCCTGCACCTAAAAATGCCATAACTGCTGTGCCTAATGCCCATAATACCGCCGCTTTATTAGGATGGTCTCGACGACGTTGGTTGACCACACTGAATGCAAACAAAGTCATCATAAAGAATGGGATCGGCTCCAGTGCTGAGAAGATAGATCCCAACCATTGCCAATAATCCGGGGTGCCGATCCAGAAGAAATGATGCCCTGTTCCGATTAGCCCTGAAATTAATGCCATAGCAACAATGATATATAACCATTTTTCTATCACTTCACGATCAACCCCTGTTACTTTAATCAACACATAAGCAAGTAGTGATGCCATGATTAATTCCCACACACCCTCCACCCATAGATGAATAACAAACCACCAGAAATATTTATCTAATACGATATTATGCGGGTTGTAGAAGGCGAATAAGAAAAACACTGCCAAGCCTATTATCCCCGTTAATAACACCACATTAATAACTGTTTTTCGACCTGCAAGTATGGTCATGCCAATATTATAAACAAAGGCTAAAGCAACAATAACAATACCTATTTTGGTAATGGTCGGTTGCTCTAAAAATTCACGCCCCATTGTTGGTAATAAATCGTTCATAGTAATTTCAGCTAAACGCGCATAAGGCACCAATAAATAGCCTAGGATAGTGAGCACACTTGCTCCAAGGAATACCCAGAACATTACTTTAGCCAATATTGGCGAAAATAACTCACGTTCCGCCTCTTCTGGTACTAAATAATAGGCAGATCCCATAAAACCAAATAATAGCCAAATAATTAGTAAATTGGTATGTACCATTCTGGCAACATTGAATGGGATTTCAGGGAATAGAAAATCCCCCACTACATACTGCATCCCCATGATGATGCCAAATATAATTTGTCCTAAAAAAAGACCGAGGGCAGCAATAAAATACATTTTTGCAATGCCTTGTGATTCATATTTCATAATATTATCTCCTTACCCTTGAATATTCGGTGGCCAGTCTCTGGCTGTTTTAACGCCATCAACATATTTCAAAAACTGCGCTACCGCCTCCAATTCTTCTTCTGTTAAATTGAATTGCGGCATGCTACGACGACCAGGAACC
Source organism: Methylophaga sp. (assembly GCA_002733505.1). Classification (GTDB taxonomy): domain Bacteria; phylum Pseudomonadota; class Gammaproteobacteria; order Nitrosococcales; family Methylophagaceae. Next base: position 25,724 of record NVVW01000006.1, read on the forward strand.
CCATCAACAGGGCGAGACATAATATAGCCTTTAATGGCATCGGTGCTTTCACCAAAGCGGGTATAAACATTGCCCAGCTCAGGTGCAAAATAAGCGCCCTCCCCTAGCAAAGTATGGCAACCGATACAGTTATTGACTTCCCATATTCTTTTGCCAGCAATAACTTGTTCGGTTAGGTTTTCTCTATTATCTGTTGCGGGTAACCGCTTGACTGTATCAACAGTCAAAGCAATAAGCACTAGCAGGAAAAAAACCGATCCCCCATAGTAAATATTGCGAGCCATCCCTTTAGTAAAGGTATCTCTCATCACTCATCTCCTGTTTTAATAACGCAAGATGAGTATAACTAGGTAGTTTTTGATGGGCATTGACTTATATCAAGTCATATATAAAGAGGGGGGTTTTACAAAAAAGGCAGCTAAAGTAAAATTAATTGACGAAGTTTTGCAATATCAAGCAATTCGATTTCTGAACCTTCTAATTTAATTAATCCTTGTTTAGAAAGTTCTTTTAATGTTCGAGACAATGTCTCTGGCTTAATGGATAAGCGTGATGCAATAACATGTTTAGGTGCAGCAAGACTAACGCCTGCGCGTTCATTGCTATCTACAGGAATATGACTCAATAGATAATCAACCAAACGAAATGTTGCATTATGCAATGTCAGTCTATCCATTTCATTCACCATCCAATGCAATCGTTGACTTAAATTACCGAGCAAGTTCAGACATAAACTATTAGATGTATGGAGTAGCTTAAGATAGGTTTCCGCTTTAATTCCTACCACAATAGAAGGAGACACTGTAACTGCCGTAACAGGGTATTGTGACCCTCCGAAGAACAAAACTGCCTCTGCAAAAGTTTGCCCTGGTCGGATAATCTCAAGTACTTTTTCATCGCCATTGGGTGCTAAGCGTTGTATTTTGACACCACCTGATATTAGCAAATAAATATCCGTGAGTTCGCTTCCCTGCTCAAATAGAACACTATTGTCAGTAAGTTGTACTGCGTGAGAGGTCTGTACGATCTCATCAAAATCTTCTACTCCCAAAGGTCGGAGAAGGATGCACTGACGCATTGTATTTAAAATAAAATCGTTTAGCTCAATGCGTTTTGCAGTAGTATTTTTCATTTAGATAAAGCCAATAAGTTAAGTAAATAATATTATCTATACCCGTGATCATTCAATCTGTAAATTTCAGGGCAAAAATAGGAAACCAGAACAAGGCGCAATGTGCAGGCACAAAAAATATGCTCCTGCATTTTTTGCATACCGTCCATCCATGGACATAAATGGCTAGCCCTTATCAAACATTGTAAAGCTTCCGCGTCCTGCTCACGCCCCTTACCTACATCCATGTAGGCAACGAAGGGCTGGTTTTCTAGCTTTTGGTCTGAAATTTACAGATTGAATGATCACGGGTATATATACACTATACGTACTTTAAATTTATATGCCAAAAGAAGCACCAGAAAATAAGGACTGACCCGCATCCAATACGTAAAATTCGAGTTAATGGTAAAAACAGGTGCTTTTTTAACCTAATATTCAATGATTTTCCAAATAATCCACGATCAATTTTCTTTTAATTCTCTGCTGATCCCTCGGTGAATACGCAGCAAAGTTTTTAATGGAGAAAAGACACCGCCATCTAATGTATTTGTCGTGTTTGGAATGGCATGTTCCCAATGTGTTTTATGTGTAAATAAGTAGGGGATATTATTTCTTATACTACGATAAGCAGACCGTAACCTTCGGTGGGTGTAACGCCATTTCCCTGTCTCAAAATTAACTGTCTTTTCATTGATAAACACAGCGTGTCTTTTATACCAAAACGAGAGTATGAGCAGAAATCTTTTTTGTGTTGCTTTGTTCAAATAAAAAGCCACACGTCTTAAATCTATTGAAGCCGCCATCTTTGGTTTTTTCGTCAGATAACGCGTTATGATAGCCTGCTGATGAAAGTGACACATTTGTACAGGAATGCCGGGAAAGGCTTTAAACAAGCCAGACTTACCATCTATCGTAATACTATTAATAACAAAGCCAAGGGATTGAAGTGAGGACACCATCGCTTGATAAGCTTCATTCTTTTCGGTTTGAATGAACTGGTAGCCAACGACCTTTGATGTGATTGTATCTTTTGCAACTAATACACCAAACTTATCAATGCGCTTACCAAAAAAGGTAGCATCCATGACTAGCGTAATAGGTCTTGCAACAGCTATTTTTAGCTGTGGCTGATAACGGTTTATTTCTTGTCTAACCCAGCGTTCACAATGGCCATATTTAGCGGCTAATTCTATTACTGTTTGGCGGTGATAAAAGTAGTCTTGAAATAAATTATAATTCTGCTTTAGTGGTCTACGTTTTGAGGAAAAACTGATGCCACAATAATGGCATTGGTAACGTTGGATCCCTCTACGAATTCCTTTTTTAATAACCTGTTTATTTTGACAAGATGGGCATTTTTTTACAACGCATTGTAAATAATTCCACTCAAACCCTTATCCTACATGATTTACAGCGGGATAAAAGCACCCGTTTTTACCATTAACTCGCTTATCTAAACAAAGAACAATGCCTCAGATATTTGTAGATGGTGAATCAATTGGTGGCTTCACTGAGTTAGCCCAGTGGGTCAAGCCGAGACATTAAAATGAAGTAACGAATCACCATCATTTCACTGAATAATTTCCTCGGCGACTAATTACATTATCTATGCTGGACGGCAACAACTACTTTCTGCCACTTCCAATAAGAGGGGCTCCTTCAAGGAGCAATTCAAAAGCGATATTCAATCGGGCATAATCAAACCGTTCAGCTGCATCTGCAACGACTACGGCGTTTGGATTTAACTGATCAAAATTAGCAAATTCTGGTTCAAGATCTTGATGAATCAAACAGTAAGGTCTCAGGTCTTTAGCTTGCAATAAACGTTTTACTGCACCTGGCGCAGTAAAAACCTGAGAATCATTGATTGAAAAGCCCATCTTTCGTAGAGCAGTTAAAATCATAGCTTCTGTCGAACGAGAGCTATTGGTAACAAATCTTAGTGGTATCCCGGACTTCTGTAATTGATTTATTGAGTCAACGGCACCTGTTACAGGGGTTTGATCTTCATAGAGTACACCACTGATATCAAATAAAATTGCTTTAATCATGGCTAAGCTCCTCTACCAGAAACTTCAGTTCAATTATGCTCCGATTCTACAAAAAAATACACCTTGCTAGGCAGCAATTAAGTTGGTCGTATTCTTCTAGGCTTAGTTAACCTGAAAACGGGATAAGCAAAGTCATCCAGCACATCTATTTTAGCGGCTCTCTTCGTTGGATTTACTTCCAATAGCCCGCTATTGCTACGTAAATCCGCCTTGATATCCGCTAAAATAAATGCACTGGTGCAAAATGCGTATGATTTTTTATTGGTTTTAAACATTATTTCTTGAAGCTATTGTAAATTATAGAATTGCTGACTATCCTTATCCCGTTCTCAGGTTAGTTAACAAAAGTTGAGATACATATACAGATGAAAATACTTAGTCTATGAGTCAAAATTATCAGATTAAAAATAGAGTATCCGTATGGGATTTTACTACTTGAAACTACAGCCCTTGACATTAATCATAAAACATGCATTACTTGACGTGAAAGTGTTTTTTAGAAAGAGCGAAAGAGGTTACCAATAAAGATTTTGAGTTAGCTCGTAAAATAGAAGATGTGATTATGTGACAGCCGGGTACGGGAGGTGATGCACTTGTTGCAACACCGGACGAACCTAGGTTTAAATACATTAAATACGACTAGTTCCAGAATAAACTGTCCATAAACTTAATTTATCGGGAGGGCGTTATGAATGATGACACCTTAAATATGGAAGTTAGGAAATATCTTAAAAAAGTCGGGATTACATCTCAACGTGAAATTGAATATGCCGTTCGTAAAGCTGTTGAGAGTGGTCTGTTAAACGGTACGGAAACATTGGAAGCGCACATGACGCTATCAGTGCCTGCATTGAAAATAGACCTTAAAATTGATGGTCAAATAGCACTGGATTGATAGCCAGTAGCAGGAGTGTGTTTCTGAAAAGGAGTTTAATATGATAGAATCAAAGTTTGATACAGAAGCCGTTATCAAGGTTTTAAATGAAATTCTTGAAATAGAATTAGCAGGCGTAGTTCGCTACTGCCATTATTCACTAATGGTTTTTGGCTATGGGCGCATTCCTATTGTTTCTTGGATGCGAAGTCAGGCGGATGAATCGTTATTGCATGCTTATGAAGCGGGTGAATTGATCACTCATTTAGATCATCATCCATCATTGGGTATTGGCCCATTGCTTGAAACGCATAAGCATGACGTTGGAGATATATTGCGTGAGTCATTAGAGCATGAATTAATAGCCGTGTCGGCCTATCATAGCTTGCTGAAACTTGTTGAGGGTAAAAATGTGTTGTTGGAAGAGTATGCTCGGCGTTTAGTTTCACAAGAAGAAATGCATGTCGGTGAAGTACGAAAAATGTTAAAACGGCCGAGTGAATAGTGGAAGTTGAAGCTTCACTAAATGTGTTTGGTGAGCCACTAGAATCATGCAGTGATAACCCGCTTACTGGCTTTTTACGCGATGGTTGCTGTAATACCAGCGATACCGATAGTGGTTCTCATACGGTTTGCATTGAAGTCACAAAGGACTTCCTTGAATATTCACGTTTTAAAAGCAATGATTTGTCTACACCTGTAGCCGAGTTTGATTTTCCCGGATTGAGATCTGGTGATAGATGGTGTTTGTGTGCACAACGTTGGCTTGATGCATACCATCAAGATATGGCACCCAGAGTATTTCTAACAAAAACGCATCTTAAAGCGCTGAAGATCATCCCTCTGGACGTATTAAGATCTTTTGCTGTAGATCTTAATTAATAAAAACTAGACTGAACTTTTCTTTAAATAAGTTAAGTGAATAAGGGAGGAATATCATGCACCTAGACCACACTATTGTTCCCGCTAGAAATAGTGTCAGCACTGCCGCGTTTTATGCTGATATTCTGGGGTTGACTAATTTAGGTCATTATGAACATTTCGATGCTGTAGCCGTTGATGATAATTTAAAATTACTGTTTAGCCAAAAAGAGTTTTTTGAGTCACGACACTATGCTTTTATTGTGACTAAACAGGAATACGCTGACATATTTAGCAGAATCAAAAATAATCCGACGATCACTTTTGGTGATAGTCCTAGCGATAGATCAAACAAACAGGTCTATGTCTCCGGCGGTAAAGAAGGCTTTTATTTCGATGATGAAAATGGACATATTTTGGAAGTAATCAAATTGAACTGATCCAATAAAATTGCTCTATCCAATCACGGCTAAATTCGTTACAGTAGGCTTGTGGTTTTTGTTATATGGGAGTCATACATGACTAACAACGGGATAGACAAAATGACAACATTTATTAGTCGATATTGAACATGTCGCTTCTAAAAACAGCACTTTACGATCTGCATCTCACATTAGGAGCAAGAATGGTTCCTTTTGCTGGCTACGACATGCCAGTACAGTATTCTACGGGCATAATTAAAGAAACTATGCATTGCCGATCTGAAGCCGGATTGTTCGATATTTCGCATATGGGACAGTGTTTTATTGTTGGTGATAATGTCGGTCAAGAGCTGGAAAAATTGACACCATCAAAGGCTTCCGAACTCGGTATTAATAAGCAGCTATATACTGTTTTAACGAATGCTGACGGTGGCGTTATCGATGACATTATGATCACCCGCCTAGCTTCTAAATTCCTGCTTATTGTCAATGCGGGTTGTAAAGACAAAGATTTTAAGCATTTGAAAGCAAACCTTTCCCAACATTGCCAGCTAGAGCAACTGGATAAACAAGCCCTAATTGCATTACAAGGACCAGCGGCCGCAGAAGTGATGCAGCAACTCTCTGAGCCAGCCAGCCAGTTAAAATTTATGCAGGCAATCGAAACAGATATTCAAGGTATTGCTTGTATCATTAGCCGAAGTGGTTATACCGGTGAAGACGGTTTCGAAATATCAGTTGCAAATAATAAGGCAGAAACATTGGCCAAACTTTTATTATCATTTGAACAAGTGATTCCGATTGGGCTAGGTGCACGAGACACCTTAAGACTGGAAGCAGGTTTAAGTCTATATGGGCATGAACTCACTGAGTCACTGAGTCCTGTAGATTCTGGCTTAGCATGGTTGGTACGTAATCAAGAACATTACCTTGGTGTAGAGATAATACAAAACCAATTGGCAAAAGGTGCGAGTAAGAAAAAGATCGGTCTCCAGATTGAAGGCAAGATCCCGGTACGTGAAAATACAGAGGTTTTAGATAGCAATAATCGTGTTGTTGGCATAGTGACCAGTGGCAGTTTTTCACCTAGCTTGGGTAAACCAATTGCGATAGCGTTGGTTGAGAGTGATAATAAGGATACTACCTTGTACGCTCAAATAAGGAAGCATAAAATCACCATGCAAAAGACTGTTCTGCCTTTTGTAACACATCGTTACCACAGGAGTTAGTCATGACATCACCACGTATGCCATTAAAACAACTTGAAATGCCTGGTAACTTTATTCGTCGACATATTGGTAGCAACCAAACTCAAATTGCACAAATACTAGCCGAACTCAAACTAGAAAAGATAGAAGACATTATTGCAAAGGCTATTCCTGAAAATATCCTTGAAAACCAACCACTGCAGTTGACTGAAACCATCAGTGAAAGAGCCGTTATTAAACATCTTCGCAAAATTCGAAATCGCAATATAGTCCATACCTCACTCATAGGAATGGGATATCACGACACTGTTATGCCGGCAGTAATCAAGCGAAATGTGCTAGAAAATCCAGGCTGGTATACCGCTTATACACCGTATCAAGCCGAAGTAAGTCAAGGTCGACTGGAAGCGTTATTAACGTTCCAGCAAATGATTATTGACCTGACGGGGATGGAGTTAGCGAATGCTTCGTTATTAGATGAAGGTACGGCGGCGGCAGAAGCGATGGCAATGTCACGACGGGTTTCGAAGAGCAAGTCGAATACTATTTTTATTGATCAAGATTGTCATCCACAAACAATAGCGGTGGTGCAAACGCGTGCCAATTCACTTGGCTTTGATGTTGTTATCGACGACCCTTACACACAATTATCATCTCATGACTTTTTTGCGGTGTTAGTTCAATATCCAGGTTCAAAAGGCGAGATTAATGATCTTTCCTCGGTGACGATAATCGCCCATCAAAATTCAGCGCTTGTCACCGTTGCCGCAGATATTTTAAGTCTCGTTTTGCTTAAAGCACCTGCTGATTTTGGTGTAGATATCGTTGTTGGTAACTCACAACGCTTTGGTGTGCCCATGGGTTATGGTGGACCTCATGCTGCTTATTTTGCGACTAAAGACGATTATAAGCGCTCTATTCCTGGGCGTATTATTGGTGTTTCAAAAGACTGCCACGGTCAAATAGCATATCGCATGGCGCTACAAACACGAGAGCAACATATTCGCCGAGACAAAGCGACCAGCAATATCTGTACATCACAAGTGTTATTAGCGGTTATAGCGGGGTTTTATGCCATTTATCATGGCCCTGAAGGTTTGAAATTGATTGCAAATCGGGTACATAGATATAGTCAAATATTGGCCGCTGGTTTGGAGCATTTGGGTTATGAGATCATCAGCCAACAGTATTTTGACACGTTTGTTATTCGCACTCCGAGTAGAGCTAAACATTTTGTGAGTTTGTGTGAAGAGGCAGGACTCAATCTTAGGCGAATAGATAAAGACCATTTGGGTATTTCTTTAGATGAAACAACAAACCGGAAAACCATCAGAAAAATTTGGCGTGTTTTTGCAGGCATAAACAAAGATTTACCTGATATTCACAGCTTAGATCAGAATATCGGCGAATGCATCCCTGATGCACTATTGCGTAGGGATAAGATTTTACAACATCCCGTATTTGAACAATATCACTCGGAAACTAAATTGATGCGGTATATGCGGCGTCTTGCCAGAAAAGATATTGCACTTGATCGCAGCATGATTCCATTAGGATCATGCACAATGAAACTGAATTCTGCTACCGAAATGCAGGCTATTTCATATCATGAATTTAATGGACTGCATCCCTTTGTACCGCTATATCAAACCTTAGGTTATCAGCAGCTATTCGACGAACTCGAAAACATGTTGTGTGATATAACGGGGTTTGATGCGTTTTCTTTACAGCCGAATGCAGGATCACAAGGTGAATACGCCGGCTTATTGGTTATAAAAAAATATCATCGGGAACGTAATGAACCACAGCGTGATATTTGCCTAATTCCTTCCTCGGCTCATGGTACAAACCCTGCTAGCGCAGTAATGGCTGGGTTTAAAGTCGTGGTATTAGCATGTGATGATAATGGCAATGTCAGTTTGGATGATTTAAATAGCAAAGTAGAACAATATCACCACACATTAGGTGCATTGATGATTACCTATCCTTCCACACATGGTGTGTTTGAAGAATCGTTCCGAGAAATTTGTAACACCATTCATCAATATGGCGGACAAGTTTATCTAGATGGTGCAAATTTCAATGCGCTGGTGGGTTTAAGTAGGCCGGGTAAAATTGGTGCCGATGTAGCTCATATCAATCTACATAAGACGTTTTGTATTCCACACGGCGGTGGTGGCCCAGGTGTCGGCCCAATCGGTGTTGGTCAACATCTCGCACCATACTTACCTGATCACCCTGTGGTTAAAAATGTTAATCCTCATAAAGGTGATGCCGGCACTATTGGTACTATTTCAGCAGCACCATGGGGCTCAGCGAGTATCTTAACTATATCTTGGGCCTATATTGCCATGATGGGGGCTTCGGGCTTAAAACGAGCAACATTAAATGCCATTTTAAATGCCAATTACATCGCCCAGAAATTAAAGCCTTATTATCCGATTTTATATACGGGTAAAAATGGATGGGTTGCTCATGAATGCATCATAGACTGCCGTAGCTTTAAACAACAAAGTGATATCACAGTGGAAGATATTGCTAAACGACTCATTGATTATGGCTTTCATGCACCAACAGTTTCATTTCCAGTTGCAGATACGCTGATGATAGAACCAACGGAAAGTGAAGATAAAAATGAAATCGATCGTTTTTGTGATGCATTAATATCAATACGACAAGAGATTGAAGAGATAAAAACTAATGGTGCTGATAGCAATAATAATCTATTAAAAAATGCACCCCACACCCACCAACTTTTACTGGAAGAGTGGCAATTCCCCTATACAAAAAAACAAGCCTTTTTTCCTAACGAGTTACAAGAAGATGATAAATACTGGCCGCCTATCGGTCGCATCGATAACGTTTATGGTGATAAACATTTATTTTGTAGCTGCCAATAGGCTAAATCTTCGCTATACATTGTTTCTGGGTCAAAATAAGACAGATGAGGTCGTAAAAACCCGTTGGGGTGATTAATTTAGACCTATGGGCAAAAAACCATCTCTGTTCTACATAATCTAAATAATCCCATAGTAAAAAGTAGCGATGCAATCCAAATCAAGTTGATTTAATTGGTCGGAACAGCAAGATTCGAACTTGCGACCCCTTGTCCCCCAGACAAGTGCGCTACCAGACTGCGCCATGCCCCGACACGTTGATATAACTATGCTTACATCTTTCTACTTGGGGTGTTTTTATTTTACGGAAACAAAATGCTATTTTATTTAACTATGCCAACATTGCATGAAGTTCTTCTAACTCTAGAAGAAGTTCTTGGATAAGCTGTTTCCTCTGCTTATTTTGTTCAGGTTTACCTTCATTTTCAAGTTGGTGACGTGCGCCACCTATGGTGAAACCTTGTTCATACAATAAACCACGAATTTCACGAATAAGCAGCACATCATGGCGTTGGTAATAGCGTCTATTACCCCGGCGTTTTACCGGTTTTAGCTGAGTAAATTCTTGTTCCCAGTAGCGCAGCACATGAGGTTTGACACCACATAACTCACTTACTTCACCGATAGTGAAATAGCGTTTACCTGGTATTACTGGTAGCTCGTTATTATTACTCGCTTCTAGCATATGTATCCACCCTAGCCTTTAGTTTTTGCCCTGGGCGAAATGTTACTACACGACGTGCTGTAATAGGAATTTCTTCACCCGTTTTAGGGTTTCTGCCTGGACGTTCACTTTTATCTCGTAATTCAAAATTACCAAAACCTGACAGTTTAACCGGTTCACCTGATTCTAATGCGCCTCGAATTTCTTCAAAAAACATCTCTACCAGTTCTTTTGCTTCACGCTTATTAAAGCCCAATTCATCATAAAGTTGCTCTGTTATATCGGCTTTTGTAAGTGCCATGTGTTCCCCTAAATATTTTTTTAGCTAGTGTATGCTTACGCTCTAATCGTTGCACCGACTTGTTGGTTCAAGGTTTCAGTGACAGTTTCTATCACTGCATCAACCTCTTCATCCGTCAATGTCCGTTCTGAATGTTGCAGCTGAAATGCGACTGCAATACTCTTTTTATCAGGCTCGATTCCGGCTCCGCTATACACGTCAAATAATTGAATTGACTTAAGAATATCAGATCTAACACCATTCAGGCAATGTTCAATTTCACCTGCTGTTACCGTAGTCTTCACTAACAACGCTAAATCCCGACGAATTGCAGGGAATTTGGAGAGTGGCTCGAATGAAGGAACTGTTGCTGTAAGCACTGATGCTAAGGTCAATTCAAATACATAAGCTTTGCTATTTAATTCCAACGGTTTATTCAGTCGCGGGTGCACTGCACCTACCCAACCAATAGCGGTATCGCCTTGGTAGATCCGCGCTGATTGCCCCGGATGTAAGGCTGGATGCTGCTCAGAGACAAAACGAATACCTGCTGTGCCGCCTAAATCTAACAATGCTTCAACATCAGCTTTAATATCAAAGAAATCGACAGGGCGTTGTTTTTCTGCCCATTGTTCTGCATAACGACTGCCGCAAACTATCCCGGCAATTTGGCGATGTTGTTCAACATTATCTTGTGTGCCTTTAAAACTACGCCCCACTTCAAATAAGCGTACACGATCATGTTGTCTATTTAAATTATAGACTAATGCCTGAATTAATCCTGGCCATAGCGACGTCCGCATAACCGATAAATCAGCTGAAATAGGGTTTGCCAATGCAATCGCTTGCTCACCTTCCACTGCTAAGTGTTGCTGAACCGTTGGATCGCCAAAACTATAAGTAATGGCTTCTTGATAGCCACGATCAACTAATAGCGATTGTAAGCGGTGTGTTGCTAGCCTGTGTTCAGAAATATCTGTAGTTAATACTGTGCCTTGTGGCCGCGTTTCGGGTAATTTGTCGTAACCGTACAAGCGGCCTAATTCTTCAATCAAATCAACTTCAATCGCTAAGTCAAAGCGGAAACTAGGAATGGTTACTTGCCAGCCTTCTGCATTGGCTACAACGGTTAAACCAAGACGTGTAAGCCAGTCTGCCACTTGTTCGGCTTCAATCGTAATGCCCAAAACGCGTTTAATTCTGGCGGCACGTAAATTAATAATGTGTGTTTCTGGCAGATCTGATGCTGACACCGCTTCAGTTATTGGGCCAGCATCACCGCCTACTATATCTAGCAATAAAGCCGTAGCGCGTTCAATCGCAACACGAGGAAGTTCAGGATCAACACCCCGCTCAAAACGATGCGATGAATCGGTATACAAACCATAAGCGCGTGCACGACCCGCAATAGCTAATGGGACAAAGTGTGCGGCTTCTAAAAATATATTATTGGTATCATCGGTAACACTCGATGCTTCCCCACCCATAATGCCCGCAAGTGCTAAGACCGATGAATCATCAGTTATCAGCAGCGTATTATCTGTAACAGTGACTTCTTGACCATCTAATAATGTCAGTTTTTCATTTTCTTTTGCTGATCGTACCGTAATGCCGCCATTTAGTTTGTCTAAGTCAAAGGCATGCATTGGTTGACCCAATTCAAGCATGACATAGTTTGTTACATCAACAACAGCTCCTAAACTACGTACGCCACTACGGCGTAATTTTTCTTGCATCCATAACGGTGTTATTGCTTTAACATTAATGTTTTCGATCACCCGCCCCACATAGCGTGGACAGTCCGCAGGTACTTCAACCTTAATATTGAACGTTTTAGTTGATTGTTCTGTAATCGTTTCTTGCGGCCATTGTGTTACATCACAGCCTGTTAACACGCCTACTTCGCGCGCGATACCGGCAATGCCTAGGCAATCGCTACGATTGGGCGTTAAGTCCACATCAATAGCGACATCATCAAGATCTAAATACTGTCGAAGATCCATTCCTACTGGCGCGTCACCCGCTAATTCCATCAAGCCTTTTACATTATCGACTAAACCAATTTCACTGGCACCGCACAACATTCCAAATGATTCAACACCGCGTAATTTGGCTTTTTTGATTTTAAAATTACTGGGTAAAACCGAACCGACGACGGCTACAGGTATTTTTAAATCTTGGCGAACATTAGCCGCACCACAAACAATAGATAACAATTCATCACCCGCCACATCAACTTTACAACAGCGTAGTTTATCTGCATCAGGATGAGGTTCAACCGATACCACTTGACCCACTACTACGCCAGTGAAATCACCTGCTACAGGCTCCATGGCATCGACTTCTAAGCCAGCTTGGGTGAGAAGTGCAGCAAGTGTTTCACTATCAATATCAGGATTAACCCACTCACGTAACCATTTTTCACTAAATTTCATCGTGTGTTATTTCCTAATTGAATTGACGTAAGAATTTGAGGTCATTTTCAAAGAAAAGACGCAGATCATTAACACCATAACGTAGCATAGCAAGGCGTTCAACACCCATACCAAAGGCAAGCCCTAAATATTTTTCACTATCAATATCAACATGTTCGAATACTTTAGGGTGTACCATGCCACAACCTAATACTTCTAACCAACCGGTATTGCTACACACTCGGCAACCTTTAGCATCGCACATTACACATTCAATATCCGCTTCTGCTGAAGGCTCGGTGAAGGGGAAGTAAGACGGTCTAAAACGCACATTGAGATCTTTTTCAAAAAAAGCGCGGAGGAAATCAGCCAAAATACCTTTTAGATCGGTAAAACTGACATGTTCATCAACCATCAAACCTTCGACTTGATGAAACATCGGTGTATGCGTCACATCCGAATCACAGCGATAAACACGGCCTGGCGCAATAATGCGTAACGGCGGCGCTTCTTTTTCCATCACTCGCACTTGCACTGGAGAAGTATGGGTGCGCAATAAGGTTTCAGCATTAAAATAAAAGGTATCATGCATCGCTCGTGCAGGATGATGTTCTGGGATATTTAATGCAGTGAAATTATGGGTACTATCTTCAATTTCTGGGCCTTCTGCAACTTGAAAACCAATTGATTGAAAATAGTGTTCAATGCGTTGTAAGGTACGCGTTACAGGGTGTAAGCCACCTATCTGCTCACCACGACCTGGTAATGATACATCAATTGTTTCAGCTGCTAGTGCAGCGTTCATCGCTGCTTCGGCTAACAGTTTTGAACGTGTTCCAATTAACCCCGCCACTTCTTGTTTGGCTAAGTTAACTGATTTACCAATGACTGGCCGTTGCTCAACGCTAACATTGCCGAGTTGTTTAAGATAAGCTGTAATTTCACCTTTCTTACCCATATATTCGACACGAACAGTTTCCAGTTCAGCATTTGTTTCCGAATTGGCAATTGCTTGTTTCGCAACATCGACAATATCGTTTAATGCCTGTAACTGCGAGTTCAGTTCAGCCATAGTTCACCACCTAAGTCCTATTTACTTCATAAACAAAAAAGGGCCGTTAAAACGGCCCTTTCCTAAATCATACAATATTTATTGCTCTAAATTTGAGCTGAAAAATATTATTTAGCTAATGCCGCCTTAGCTTGTTCTGCTACTGCAGCAAATGCAACAGAATCATTCATTGCAAGATCAGCTAATACTTTACGATCAACTTCAATCGCTGCTTTTTTCAAGCCATCGATCAATTTGCTGTATGACAAACCACATTCACGTGCGCCAGCGTTAATACGTGCAATCCATAATGCGCGGAATTGACGTTTCTTCTGACGACGATCACGATAGGCATATTGACCCGCTTTGGTTACTGCTTGTACAGCAACACGATAGACATTTTTACGACGACCACTATAACCTTTGGCCTGCTTGATAACTTTTTTGTGTCGCGCGTGAGCGACTACACCACGTTTTACTCTTGGCATGAGATAACTCCTTAATTAATGATTAGGCAACATTTTACGAACTGACATATGATCGGCTTTACAAATCATCAATGTAGAACGTAATTGGCGTTTCCGCTTGGTGCTTTTCTTAGTAAGGATGTGGCTGGTAAACGCTTGTGCGCGTTTAAACTTCCCGCTACCCGTTTTTTTGAAACGCTTGGCAGCGCCTCGGTGTGTTTTTAACTTTGGCATTATTTCGAACTCCGCATTCGTAATTAATTATTTATTATGTAAACCCCAAAATGGGACTTACATTACTTCTTACCCGGGGCTAAAACCATAATCATTTGCCGTCCTTCTTTCTTAGGATACTGCTCAATAACAGACAGCCCTTTAAGATCTTCTGCTACTCGTTCAAGTAACTTTAATCCTAAGCCCTGATGTGCCATTTCGCGCCCACGAAAGCGAAGACTGACTTTAGTTTTATTGCCCTCTTCAAGGAAACGTGTCAGGTTGCGTAGTTTTACCTGGTAATCCCCTTCTTCTGTGCCTGGTCTAAACTTGATCTCCTTGACCTGTATCTGTTTCTGCTTTTTCTTCGCAATTTGTTTTTGCTTATTAGCTTCAAACACATACTTGCCGTAATCCATTATACGGCAAACCGGTGGTTTGGCTTGCGCCGAAATCTCCACCAAATCTAAATCCGCTTCTTCTGCTAATGCCATGGCTTTTGCCAGCGGAACAATTCCATGTTGTTCTCCATCGGCGCCGGTTAGGCGTACTTCTCTGGCGGTAATCTCACCATTTAGCTTTTTATCATCAGTAGCGATATTTTTAGTCCTCTAAAACTATAGAATGCTGCTATTAATTCATGAATAAGTATCTTGAGCCCAAAATTCCCAATGGCGGCGTTACTGTTTATTGATAATAGACAAGAAATTGCTCCTGCATTTCTTGCATACACTCCATCCATGGAGATAAATAACTATTACTAATAAACAGTGCCTTGCCCTTGATAATTTTGAATCTCAAGCTATCTTATTCAGAATCAATATCAGCATTCTGAATACGACCGCGACCAGCAACGTCTTTGCGCAAAATTTCTGCGAATTCGTCAAGTGTCATTACACCCAAGTCTTCACCTTTGCGAGTACGTACTGCCACGGCGTTCTGTTGCGCTTCACGATCCCCAACTACAATTAAATAAGGTACACGGCGCAATGTTTGCTCGCGTATTTTATAGCCTATCTTCTCATTTCTCAAGTCTAAATCTGATCTAAAGCCTTTATTTTGTAATTCTTTGGTGATTTTCTTAACATATTCGGACTGATTTTGACTGATTCCCATCACCACAACTTGGCGTGGTGCTAACCATGTTGGGAATGATCCTGCGTATTCTTCAATCAAAATACCGATGAAACGTTCCAGTGAGCCTAAGATGGCACGATGCAACATGACAGGTACTTGTTTGCTACCATCATCTGCAACATAGGTGGCATCTAGACGACCTGGCATTGAGAAATCAACTTGAATAGTACCGCACTGCCACACCCGACCAAGACAATCTTTTAATGAAAATTCAATTTTAGGGCCATAAAATGCGCCTTCGCCCGGCTGCAAGTCCCAATCCAGACCTTTGTCGTTTAAAGCACGTTCAAGCGCTTCTTCTGCTTTATCCCACACCTCATCACTGCCTACACGGTTTTCAGGGCGTGTCGATAATTTAACGATAATTTCATTAAAGCCAAAATCAGCATAGACATCTTGCAACAAGTCCATAAAGATCGAGACTTCAGACTGAATTTGATCTTCGCTACAGAAAATATGCGCATCGTCTTGAGTGAAGCTCCGCAAACGCATCAAACCATGTAATGTACCCGATGGTTCATTACGATGACATGAACCAAACTCAGCCATACGTAACGGTAAATCGCGGTAACTTTTTAAACCTTGATTAAAAATTTGCACATGGCATGGGCAATTCATCGGTTTGATGGCATAGTCACGGTGCTCGGTATGGGTGGTGAAAATCATATCGCCAAATTTATCCCAATGACCGGATTTTTCCCATAATGTCCGATCCACTACTTGCGGTGTGCGCACTTCTTGATAACCATTTTGCTGTAATACATCACGGATATAGTTTTCTACTTCACGATAAATCCGCCAGCCATTATCATGCCAAAAAATCATCCCTGGTGCTTCATCTTGAAGGTGAAACAGGTTTAAGTTTTTAGCAATTTTACGATGATCACGCTTTTCAGCTTCTTCTAGGCGAAATAGGTATTGTTTTAGTGCTTTTTTATCAGCCCATGCTGTGCCATAAATACGTTGTAACATTTCGTTATTGGCATCGCCTCGCCAATAGGCACCCGCCAATGTGGTCAATTTAAATGCTTTGCAGAATGACATATTAGGTAAGTGTGGTCCGCGACACATATCAATATATTCTTGATGATAATATAAACCTACTTCGGTCACATCATCAGCCATATCATCAATGATGCGGACTTTGTAATCTTCACCTCGTGATTCAAATAACGCTTTTGCTTCTGCTTTTGGCGTCATTTTTTTAATAACGTCATAACTGGTTTTAGCTAGTTCTGTCATTCGCTTTTGAATAGCGTCTAAATCATCAGGGGTGAAACGATGTTCACTTTCGACATCATAATAGAAGCCATCATCTATCACTGGCCCAATCACCATCTTAGTATTAGGGTATAACTGCTTTATTGCATGCCCCAATA
The DNA here is from genome assembly GCA_002733505.1 of Methylophaga sp. Lineage (GTDB taxonomy): Bacteria > Pseudomonadota > Gammaproteobacteria > Nitrosococcales > Methylophagaceae. The sequence goes on from NVVW01000006.1 coordinate 42,756, forward strand.
AATGCGCGGTTGAATGGCGGATAATATCTACACCCTCGTCATCACGCGCGGTAATAATAGCTATTTCTGCATCTTGCTCAATGATTTGGCAGGTATCAACCAGCTGACCATTGACTCGACCAGCTATTGCCGCACGCGCTAAACCTGCACCAATATCATTGGCAATATCAAAAATAGAAACGGGGTGCTCAAACTGGCGCTGACTGCCATCGGGAAGTGTTATTGAAATCATCTGATGTGTTCCTGACCGATACAAAGGGCCGTAAAAACTAAAAAACTCCTAAAGGAGTCTCGATATTATATTTATTAAACTGGTAGGCACGAGTGGATGATTCCGGGCTTCCTGCCCTCCACCCTGCGGGTTGTGCTACGCACAATTCAAAACTGTTTATCTCCACGGATGGAGTGTATGCAGTAGCAATGTCAGGAACATTGCCTGCCCTACAGCTTTGTCGAACAGTGATTCTCACCACTATCCCTACCAAATACATTTGGTAGGCACGAGTGGATTCGAACCACCGACCCCTACCATGTCAAGGTAGTGCTCTAACCAACTGAGCTACGCGCCTGCCGAAAGGACATCTCTGTTAGTTGAAGGATAATTCTGGCAACGCCCCGAAGGGCGTGCCTTCAACTAACAGAGGTGTCCTCAAGCGGTGGAATTATACAGGGCTTACGTTTTTACGCAACAATTTACAGACTTATTTAGTCTGAAAACAGTTTATCAACAGCTTCAAAAGCAGCATCCTCATAAGGTGTGAGGATCTTATTAGCTCCCGCATTTTGTAGCTGCTTAGCATTCTTTGACGAATGAGCCGTAACAGCTACTTTCCCTCTGTATCCATGTTCTCTTAAGCCATGCAATAGCGCAAGATTGATTGATTGGTCGCGTACACTACTTATGACCCAATATATATTGTCGAGAGGCAAAGTAGCCATAAACTCAGGATCTTCTGCATCGCCATAACGTACTTCATAACTATCTTCTTCAGCTTGACGTATCAAATCCGGATCTAAATCTACAGCCAGCACTTGGTATCCACGTTGTTGTAACTCGTTTGCAATCCCAGAACCGAATCTACCCAAGCCGAATAAAATAACATCAATTTGATTTTTTTCTAGCTTATCATTTGATTCATCCCTAGAGGCTCGTTTACGCTCAAACACGCCTAACCAAGGAGCGAGCATTTCGTAGAGAGGGCGAGAATATAAAATCATGTAGGTTGAGACGCTGATGGTTATTAATCCCACCAACGTAATAAGCCCCATCGTGTCGGTGCCTATATGTCCCAAACTTAAACCCAACGCGCCAAGGATCAGCGAAAACTCACTGATTTGGGCTACCGTTAAACCTGCTAGAAATCCAGTGCGTTTGTGATAGCCCATCAACCCAAGAATAGTCATTACAATTAATGGATTACCAATAAGTACAAACAGCGACAACAATATCGCGGGCACTATCTGATCACCCAATATTGCCAAGTCTAAACCCGCACCTAGATCGATAAAGAAAAACAGTAATAAAAAATCTCGAAGACTTACTAAGCGTGAACCAATTGCCTCACGATAGGGCGTAGAGGCTAGCGATACGCCTGCAAGGAAAGCACCCACCTCTTTACTAAAGCCTAAATGAGCACCGGCAGCAGCCAGTGCCACCGCCCAAGCAATTGCAAACAGCACCATTAATTCTGGTGATTTTGCCAATTGATGCAATAAGGGTGTCAATACATAACGCATCAATAGGCCGATGGCGATAATAAATAGGCCGCCTTTGAGCAAGACTTCAATTGCCTCCTGCCCAAGATTACTAGTGTCTCCCCCTTCGCCCAAGGCAGTGAGACCGATCATCACCAGTACAACTACAATATCCTGAACAATCAGGAAACCAATGGCAATTCGGCCATGTAACATGTCTATCTCACGCTTATCAGACAGTAGTTTTACAATAATTATAGTGCTTGAAAAGGTTAATGCCACCGCCACATAAAGCGCTGATATAGTGCTCATTCCTAGCGCAATAGCGATAAAAAAACCGACCACAGAAGTAAATATGACCTGCCCCAGACCTGTCGCCAGCGCCACTAAACCCATAGTACGAATAATATGCAGATCCAGCTTAAGCCCGACTACAAAAAGCAATAGCGCAATTCCCATTTTGGCTAATAGATCAACTTGATCGTTTGCGGATACCCAGCCCAACACCGACGGACCGACTATAATGCCTACCGCAATAAAGGCTACAATCAACGGCTGCCGCAATCGCACACCAATAGCACCAATAATGGCTGCCACTAATAACAGCGCAGCCATTTCGGTAAAAACATCACTAAAAATAGGGGTCATAATTCCGTCACCGGTGATTTCCTAGGTTATTTTATTCAAATTATTACAGAGTAGCATGTGAACCCTTAAATATCTCATCCTGCTATACCGAAATAAAACAGTGACGTAATAGTACCAATGGCAGCCAGATTCAACCATAAACCAGCACGCATCATATCTCGCTGAGTAATTTCACCCGTAGCATGTACCAATGCATTAGGGGGTGTAGCAACGGGTAACATAAAGGCCATGGAAGTAGCTATAGCCACGGGAACTACTAGACTGTCCGTTTCTAGGCCAAGCTGTAATGCCACACTCATCAAGATCGGAGCCAATTTTGCAGTTACGGCAGTATTAGAAATTAACTCCGTAGCAAATACCGCTATGCCCACTAACACCAGTAATAAGGTAAACATCGGCAAGTCACCCACTCCAGAGCTTAGTAGGCCAGCCAACCAGTCTGCAGCACCAGATTCGGTAAGGCCGCGTCCAAGACTAAGGCCGCCACCCAATAGTAATAACACGCCCCAGTGAATACCTTTTTCTAATGCTTTCCAATCTATGCAACGAGTCAGCATTAATAATGCCACAGCGATGCAAGCCACTGACGCAGAACTAAATAAGGCTGGCGGAAAGTGTAGTAACGTCCCCACCATCGGTCCAAATAACCACAAAAACAAGGTGATTCCAACTACTGTAATAGCACGTTTTCCACCTATGTCTAGTGGTTCTTCTTTTCCTAAGTTCACCATAATTTGTTTTTGTTCAGGTTGATAGACCCACCAAAGGATTGGAATGGCTACCACAAACATCGTAATACTTACTGGCAAACCATAGCTTAACCACTCCAAAAAACCAATGTCCAACAAACCAGCAGCAATCGCATTAGGAGCTGTTCCGGTCAATGTTGCCACACCACCAATACTGGCTCCATAGGCTACGCCCAGCAGTAATAACCGGGATAAATTAGCATCCACATGCTGACGGCCGAGAACCCCTAACACCACCGGTATGAGTAATGCTGTAGTCGCAGTATTAGAGATCAGCATAGAAAGTAGCGCTGAAGTCCCCATAAAGGCAATTAAAAGGCCAATTGTACGACTGCCGGCAATCCCAAGAATACGCCGTGCCAGCCAACGATCAACACCGTTCGCCTCAACGGCTACTGCCAGTGCATAGCCACCTAAGACTAAAAACAATACCGAACTACCAAATGAATGGTAGGCATTTGTCACTTCAAAAACACCAACTGCAGCTAAACCTACAGGAATCAATAGCGCAGTTACAGGCAGGGGTAATGCCTCACTAACCCACAATACGGCAGCAAAAACAGTAATCGCCAATGCACCAGCAATCGCTTCGCCCTGATGCAGCGTTAACAAATACACTACTGTCGCAAGTAGAGGAGCAAGAACTAATGCGGCAATATGTCCGACTGTTAGACTGAAAGGATATTCAGCACCAAATGTTGCGTTGTTTGGTCTTGAACCTTTATTCATAATGCTTTGTTAACCTTAAGGAGTCTCTGAACAAGTCCAATAATTTTATGCTGGCTGAAATGGTTCCAATCTTCTTCGAAGATCGCAGCAATAGACAAGAAACTGCTCCTACATTTCTTGCATACACTCCATCCATGAAGATGAGCTACTATTGTCGCTCACTTTGAAGAAGATTGGAACCATTTCATCGCAGCCTAAATTCAACCAGACTTAAGGAGCCTCGTTCTTAAGATTTAACACTGATATTAGATTCTTTGCCATCAAGTTGTTGGCTAACATGCTCGGCAAAACCTGCTCCCGCTTCGGCATAAAAATTAAAGCTGGCATGTACCCCGGCTTCTTCTAATTTAATGCGATCATCATCGTATTTCGCCACCGCAGCAATACGACCTTTATAGTCTGCGTCCTTCAGAAATTTAACCGCCTGTTGCATATCTTTCAGGCTTGGCATTGCTAACATAATCAAACGCACCTTACTAATATCAACATCGTGCCAAAAATCAATATTTTCCGCATCGCCCAAAATCACTTGATGTCCAGATTTCTGATGGCTAGCGACCTTGTCACTATCTGCGTCTATACCACAGACTTTATCACCATAATGCCCACGCATTGCTAAATAGGCACCACTACCTACCCTTCCCATTCCTACCACTATAATTTCTGCATCACCCAAATCGGGTTTAACATAATTAGCCGGTGGCTCCTCGGTTTCAAAACGGTGAAGATAAGATTCAATTGAGGCATACAAACTATGGGCGCGTGCATTCACTATTGAGCCAATCACAAAACTGAACGATAAGGCAATGGCGATAATCATCACCCATTGCTGATCGATCCAACCCGCTCCTGCGCCAACTGCAGCTACAATCAGACCAAATTCACTGTAATTGGCAAGGCTAGCGGTGCTGAGATAAGCAGTGCGCACGCGTAAGCGGAATCGAGCAAGAATCAAGAAAAACAGTGCCGTTTTTAATGGCAAGACGAACAAAACCAACGCAACGGCTATCAAAATATCAGACATGGTTGGCAATGCATTGATGCCTATCGAAAGGAAAAAACCAATAAGAAATAAGTCTTTAAAACTCAATAATGCACGTGACAGCTCACCAGATTTGCGTTGTCCACTCAACATTATGCCTATAATAAGCGCCCCCAAATCAGCTTTCATGCCTACTAATTCGAATAACTCACCGCCACCGATTGCCATGAACATGCCAAATAAGACCAGCACTTCGCCATGACCACTACGTTCCATAAAATGGTTAAGCAAGGGTCGCAAGAAAGGCAATCCTAATAAGGCTATCGCCCAAAGGGTAGGTGATTTATCGGTTGCTAGTGTCAGAAATACAACCGCAATAATATCTTGAATAATTAGAATACCAATAGCTATTTGACCATGACGGGCTTTCATCTCACCACGATCTTCCAATATCTTCACTGCAAATACGGTGCTACTAAAACTGAGTGCAAAAGCGACAACCGCTGCCGCCTGCCAGTCCATTGAGCCTAGCCAAGCGATTCCTATCAAACCAGGTATCAACAGTAGACCTGTAATAATAACAATGAGTAACACCATGTGGGCACTGGCAGTGCCCCACACTTCTGGTGCTAATAAATTACGTAAGCGTAATTTAAGGCCAATAGTAAAGAGCAGTAAAGTAACACCCAAATCAGCAAATTTTTGTAGTGCGTCTCCACCTTCAATTCCTAATGCATGTAAAGCAAAACCAGCGCACAAAAAACCAACCAGTGGCGGCAGACGAAGCTGTTGTGAAGCAAAGCCGAGAATTAATGCTATCAATAACCAAAGAGGATCCATGCAGTAAGCCTTATTTGAGTTAAAAGTAGTTACTACAAGTAATAACGGAAATTATTGGTACAAGTTTAATTAAAAGTTATAACAATTTTATATTTGGGTATAGAACATTCCTAATATTTTTAGCCTTCTCGCAATTATTGGCATATTTACTGCTGAAGCTTCCCTAATGATTCTGGGGAACTTTTGCTGAAATTTACACTCTTATTAACTGAATTTACTAAATTAATGTTAATATACCAAAAATAACTATTTGGAGGCCACGTATACAATGACAACTAATGTAGCCCAATACAATTTAGCTTTAGCGCCAATTGACAACTTAAATTCATACTCTAAGTTAGTTCATAGCACGCCGCTGTTAACAGCTGAAGAAGAGCATGATCTTGCAACTCGCTTGCAAAATGAAGGTGATGTGGAAGCTGCACAACGCCTAATACTGTCACATCTACGCTTTGTGAACCGTATTGCCAAAGGCTATAGCGGCTATGGCTTGCCTGTTGCTGATTTAGTGCAAGAAGGCAATATTGGCTTGATGAAAGCCGTAAAACGTTTTGATCCTGATAAAGGTGTACGCCTAGTGTCGTTCGCTGTGCATTGGATCCGCGCTGAAATTCATGAATACGTGATCCGTAACTGGCGTATTGTCAAAATTGCTACGACTAAAGCACAACGTAAATTATTCTTTAATCTTCGCGGGGCTAAAAAACGCCTAGGTTGGTTAAATCAAGCAGAAGTTGAAGCCGTTGCAGATGATTTGGGTGTTACACCCGATAATGTAATGGAAATGGAGCGCCGCTTAGCCTCTCCTGATGCCTCCTTTGATTTGCCTACTAATGTTGATGATGATGACAATACTTTTTCACCTGCCGCATATTTAACAGGTCCCGAAAAATCAGATCCATCATTACAACTAGAGCAAACAGATTATTCTGATTATCAGAATCAACGACTAACAAATGCATTAGCAACATTAGATGAACGTAGCCGCGATATTATCAGCCAACGTTGGCTAAATGAGGATAAAAAAGCGACGTTACATACGCTTGCTGATAAATATCAGGTATCGGCTGAGCGTATTCGTCAAATTGAAAGCAATGCCATGAAAAAGCTGAAAAATTTGATGGTGTAGTTGGTCGTCTACGAACAATGAACATAAAAAAATCCCGCTTTAAGCAGGCTTTTTTTATTCTAAATATTAACGTTCCAGTAGTGGCGTTTTCTCCGTTTTACCATCCCACTCTTCGGCATCAGGTAAAGGATCTTTTTGCTCTGAAATTACCGGCCAGCCTTTTGATAGCTCTTCATTTATTTCTAGAAATTCACTTTGTTCCTCTGGCAAATCATCTTCTGAGAAGATAGCTTGCGCTGGACATTCTGGCTCGCATAAGGTGCAGTCAATGCACTCTTCCGGATCAATAACTAAAAAATTAGGCCCTTCATGAAAACAATCTACTGGGCAAACCTCTACACAATCGGTATATTTACATTTAATACAGTTTTCTGTGACAACAAATGTCATTTTTACTCTCCGCTTACCTGCTTTACATCTGACAATAATAAATTGTAGTGTAGCCAGTATATTTTACATGATTTAAGCTCAGTTAGCTTAAATAACACCATAATTTTATACCTCAAAATTTAGCTTTTAAGGTATCATTCACTTAAATTAAAGAATAGGGAATATTATTATGCGCCGCATATTGACCATTATTATTTTTATCATCGTTTTTGTTGTAGGTATAGCCTTTTCAGCTATCAATAACGATCCGGTTGCCCTTAATTATTATCTTGGCACGCTATCACTGCCACTTTCTATTGTTATCGTAATATCGATCCTATTAGGGCTTATTTTGGGTGCATCAGCCATCTTTATGAGTAGCTTACAACTACGCTATGAAAATCGTCGCTTGCATAAGAAGCTTGACACTTCAGAACAAGAAATAAATAGCCTGCGTATTCTGCCCCTCACGGACGAGCACTAAGCGCCGCTGCTATGAATGTAGAATGGTTATTACTTCTGTTGCCTATTGCTGCACTATCAGGCTGGCTGTCGGCACGAAGTCATTTTAAAAAGCAGAAAAGCACAGATAAAACATCCTTTAATCCTGAATATTTCAAAGGATTAAACTTCTTGTTAAATGAACAACCCGATAAGGCCATAGATGTCTTTATCAAATTGCTTGAAGTCAACAGTGAAACCGTTGAAACTCATCTCGCCTTAGCAAATTTGTTTCGCCGACGTGGTGAAACAGATCGCGCCATTCGGATCCACCAAAATCTTATCGCAAGGCCGACATTAACCCTTCAACAACGTGATCAAGCCTTAGTTGAATTGGGGCTTGATTATATGAATGCTGGTGTACTTGACCGTGCCGAATCACTCTTCCTAGAGTTACTTACCAAGCCATCACCTCCTATTCAAGCATATAAGCAATTGCTCCGCATTTATCAGCAAGAGAAAAAATGGATCCAAGCGATCGAAATGGCGAAAAAAGTTCAAACTATAGAGCCTGATAATATGGATCCTATTATTGCCCATTTTTATTGTGAGCTAGCAATCCAGCACATGCACACCGCTAACAAAGCTTTGATGTTCCTCAAACAAGCGAATAAGTATGACCAGGATTGTGTTCGCGCCATGTTATTAGAAGCAGACTTACACATTACTGCCAATAACTACCGTAAAGCATTAAAATGTTTGCTCAATATTGAACAACAAAACCCGCATTATCTCGCCGAAGCATTGCCCCAATTATTAATGTGTTATCAACAGCTTAATAATTTACCCAGCTTTGAAAAATGGTTAAACACCATACTCCTTCGTCATCCCAACTTAACTAGCGCTCGACTGATGCTCACGCAGGTAACACAGCTCCAGCATGGTAGCCAAGCAGCGCAAGATTATTTACATACGCAATTGCATGCTCATCCTTCTGTTGAAGGTTTGCATACTTTGATTTCATTAGGTGAACCGTCCAATCCTGTTTTGGTACCCTTGATACGAGATATTACATCAATAATGATTCGCCACGGCGATCGTTATACCTGCCAGCATTGTGGGTTTTCAGGAAAAACAATGCATTGGCACTGCCCCGGCTGTAAACAATGGGGCACCATTAAACCAACAGAAATTCATCTTTCTGCTTTAGAAACTTTATTGAATTAAGGGCACCTTATATATGAGTGATATTTCAATTTATCATAATCCACGTTGTAGTAAATCTCGGCAAACACTAGCATTGCTTGAGCAACAAGGCATTCAACCGCACATTATTGAATATATTAAAACGCCTCCTACAACTGAAACGCTAACGGAGATTATTACTCAGCTTGGTTTTAGTGCCCGCGATTTACTTCGTAAAGGTGAGGCAATATATAAAGAACTAAACTTAGCTGACAAATCACTAACCGAACAACAGCTTATAGAAGCGATGTGTAAACATCCAAAACTAATCGAGCGGCCCATTGTTATTCACAACGGTAAAGCTAAAATTGGCCGTCCGCCAGAATCAGTACTTGATATTTTATGATAGAAATTCTTGTTTTATATTACAGCCAATCAGGCCATGTTAGAGAAATGGCCGAACATATTGCACGAGGTGTAGAGCGTGTTAGCGGTTGCTCTTGTAAACTAAGAACTGTGGCGACTATATCAACCGTGTGTGAAGCAACTGAAGATAACATCCCAGATCAAGGCCATCTTTACGCCAGCCCCGATGATCTAAAACAATGCGCTGCTTTGATAATGGGTAGCCCAACGCGTTTTGGCAACATGGCGGCACCGTTAAAATATTTTATTGATAATACTAGCGATGTATGGCTTTCTGGCTCGCTCATCGGCAAACCTGCCGCAGTATTCACCTCAACAGGTAGCTTACATGGCGGTCAAGAATCAACATTGCTATCGATGATGTTGCCGTTACTGCATCACGGCATGATGGTAATGGGCTTGCCTTATAGTGAAAAAGCATTAATGACCACGATTGATGGTGGTACGCCCTACGGTGCTAGTCACTTAGCAGGCAGTAATAATGATCGCCCTTTGAGCGATAATGAAGCGCAATTATGCCAAGCTTTAGGCCAACGCATTGCCACAACGGCTCTTGCCTTACAGGATAAATAATGGATCACGTCTTTAAACATATCGCTCTGGCTAGTTTTTTTGGTTTAATGATCACACTTACCAGCTGGATCACATTGGGCGAACACAGTGACAACTACCCCACCTCAGCATTTTTAATTATCGCCCTAGTCCCCTTATTATTCCCACTTCGTGGTCTGTTACATGGCAAGCCTTATACCCATGCTTGGACAACATTTTTAATGCTGCTGTATTTTACTCACGGCATTGGCGAAGTGTATAGTGCCGATGGTTTTCATATCTATGCCAGCCTAGAAGTATTGTTTAGTTTCACAACATTTGTGGCTTCGATCACATTTATCAAATTAAATGCCCAAAGAATGCGAGCCGAATCACAGAATAAAAACTAGCGCCGTTATAGAATCATCAGTAACTATTAAGCGGAGGGCATTATGAATACCATTCCCGTATTTCAAGCTGGGCTTGCAGGTCTTCAAACTGCAATGCAAAGTATGCAACAAAATGCATCAAAAATTGCTAATCCTGAAACATTGCAATCTGCCGGTGGCTTTACTGAACCTCTGGTTAAAATGTTACGTGATGAACAACAGGTGGAAGCCTCAGTAAAAGTGATTCAAACAAGTAACTCGATGATAGGATCTATTATTGATATAACAGCATGAGATTTTTTTATGATTTAGGGTTAAAATAGTCTCATCTAAATTCTATTGACAAAAGCCCCTATTGACTTCACACACGCCACCACTTTCACAATCAGCAATAAAAAAGCACTTAGATAAAAACAGTTACGAAACGTTAAGTGATATATTGATCCACCAAACTGTTGCCTCAACGAATGATGAATTATGGCAACGGCAATCTAATGGAAAAAATAGCCCTGCTGTCTGCCTGAGCGAAACACAAACTGCTGGCCGTGGCCGCCGTGGCGATCAATGGCTTTCTCCCGATTCAGGCAATCTATATTTATCTATTAGCTGGCCATTTCCCGCAGAAACAGCGCTCAATGGCCTTACTATCGCTATTGGAATAAGCTTATTAAACACCTTAAAACTAGAAGGAATCAAGGGCTTACAGCTTAAATGGCCAAACGATATTTTACATAAAAGACAAAAGTTAGCCGGAATTCTAGTAGAATCACGTTTCGGTAAACAACAAAATACCGTTGTGGGGATCGGCCTCAATTTTGAGCTTCCGACCGCCACCCAACAACAAATTCAACAAGCAACCACCAGTCTTCAACAGCTTTGTACTAACGTACCCTGTAGGAATGAACTGGCAGGAAAAATAATAAACACAATGATAGAAACACTACAACACTTCCAGAGTCATGGTTTACATGACTTTATTAGCCAATGGTCACAATATGATGCGCTACACAATCAAACCATTACATTAATCGATGATTCTGTTCACACTGATGCGATAGCGCGCGGCATCAATGATCAAGGTGAACTTCGCTACCAAATTGGTGAGGAGGTTCATACCTTATCAAATAGCCGTATCAGCATAAGGTTTGCATAAGGAGACTAAGCTAAGCTATTTTCGTCAGATGATGCCGCCAAAAAGGTGCTGTATTTAGCCATTATGGCCGATCCAAAAAATGGACGATGTTGATTCATCATTCAACCGTGGCAATGTGTTTGTAGCGGTTGGAATGACTCACTCTACACCTTATACAGCATCAATATACCATGGAGTTTCAGCAGCGATAAATATTTATCCCCCGTTATTATTCAAGTTCTAAATTTCTTTTGTATGGCTAAACTGTTGGTTTTTGCTGTCTGTTACATCTACTTTTAATATGCCCGGCTCAGCGGGTGTGAATGTAAAACGAATACTGGGATCTTCACTTACTGAAATGCCCGTCTCAACAGAAATCAATATTTCATCATTATAGGCAATATCAATTTTTGTAACTCGGTACTCAGGGAAATATCCACGCGTTATTTGGTCAAATTGTAAACCGCTAAAGTTGGGGTGACTGATAATCACTTGTGCTGTTACAAGCTTACCTATAATGGGTTTACGCATGCGGATCTGCATTTTACCTAAGCGGGCAAGTGCACTTTCGGCATCTTTACTTGGTGGTGCGCTACAACCACCTGATGCTTTTACAAAACGTGATACCATATGCAATGAGCCATCATTCATTTCAGCAATTGCGCGTACATAAGTATAGCGATCAACACGCATCCGTGTTGAAATATCGATCAAAGCTAAATTAGCAGATAAAGTGAAATTTGCCGAATAAGGCTCAGGATTACTATCAATAATAATATGAATATTTTTAATATATTTATCCGCAGTTTGAGGGACTAATGATTTAATTGTGATAGGTACGATGGCTGCATCTTCAGCTCGCTTTGGCGCTTCTAAAACTAATAAGTCATCAGCGTCTTCGCGAATAGTTTTATCACCAAAATATTCTATTTTTAGCAACGGCCATAATTCTGTGTACGGCTCTGCATATGCAGGCATTGCCACAACTACTAGTACCACGCTCATTATAAAAATATTGGTAATATACAACATGATTACTCTCCTCTAATTGAATGAGCTCCTCTCCTTCCTACGAGCGATTGACTCTATACCCATGACCATTCAATTTGCATCTTCGAGTATTTTGCTTTATTTTGCCAATAAAATCATTCGTGGATCATTATTTAAAGGTATACGTTTAAGTTGTTTGGCAGATTGCAAATCAATCACGGATAAAGAGCTACCAAACCAGTTGGTGACAAAAGCACGCTGCTGATCCGATGATACAGCAACATCTTCTGGCATTTTACCTGTATTAATTTCAGCAATAATATCAAAATTTTCGGCATCAAAAATAACCAAGCTGTTGTCATTTTGATTGACTACATAAAATTGTTTACCATCATTAGCAACCGTTATACCATAAGGTGCCTTTCCTGACTTTAGGGTTGCAATGGTTTCATAACTGTTAGAATCAATAACTCTCACTGAATTTTCTTTTATACAACTGACATAAATATGACCATTATGTGGATTAAAGGCAACGGCATAAGGTCGCTCCCCTGTTTTAATGGTCGCTAACAACATGGGCTTATCAGCATCCAGCACAGTTAAAGAATTGCTTTCACGATTAGCCACAAATACTTTTCTGCCAATTGCATCTAAAGCAATGCCCGCTGGACTCTTGCCTACTGCTAGTATATCAACTAATAACCAAGTTGCAGTATTGATTACTAACACCGCATCGCGAGACCAATCAGTAACAAATAATTGTTGCTTTGTGTGATCTAATATCATCCCAAAAGGTTGACCACCTGTGTCAATTTCACTCAATAGTTCATGGCTAGTTTTATCAATAACAGAAATCCTCCCCAGCCCAGGGTGTGATACATAAATAAGCTGTTGTTCCGTATCCTCGATCATACTAACCGGCCCTTTCGGCACTTCAAAAGTCTTTTCAACTTGTAATGTGTCTAAGTTAAAAATAGAAATTTCATTGCCCGTTTGACTGCTAATGTAGAGGTTATCTGCTAACACGATGCTCGGCATCATCGCAAGAAAAAAGACGATATGTTTATTCAATTCAAACTACTCCAATTATTTTTCTAATATAGACTTCAAGCCTTCCAACCCAAATTTTGCATATTCAGTCATCATCTCAACTGCAGCCGCATCATTCAAGTTTTCTGGTGGGAAGTTACCTGTGTCAGCACGATAAAAACGCCCACCCCAGCTCACTAAACTACCATTATCTGTTGCTTCAACCTTAATGCCAATTGTATAAAAACTGACGGGTATTACATCAATATTTTCCTGTAACAGGCGATAGCTAAGATAGTGAGCTTCAGCATCAGACTCATCCAAACTGTCAGTAAACTCTCCCCCCTTTTCCAACGTTACAACTCGAGTTATTTCATCCGTCATGTCAACAGAGGCTACTAATGGATGCCATTCTGCCAATAGTTCAAATGCTTGCACTTTATTCCACACGGTTGCCACATCAGCATTAATGGCGATGTTTTCGTCAATTTTTTGTGGCGTTGGACCATGTGCAACAGTAAGTGTACTTACTAAAAGCCCTAAACTCATGCTCAATATCAGTAGTTTATTTAAATTTTTCTTCACATTATTGCCTTCAATAATAATAGCTATTAAATTATTTTGGTGAACGGTTAGTATTACCTAGCGTTTCTACATAATTATTTATAATCCCTATTTGGGTATATTTGTATGTTTTGTCACCATTACCCGTTCTCACTAGGTTTTTATAAAGCCAAAACTCCACTGTCCCACTTGCATTTTCTTTACTGGATATTTCATCTGGCTCTCCCAGTTTCTCCCTGACAAATTCAGCATCTTTTCCTGAAATCATTTTTACAAATTCAAATTCAGCAATGGTCTCAACAATCTCAGCTTCAGCATAAAGCACAGTGGGTAACAGCATGACCATACAAATTGGTACAAAAATTATTCTCACTAATCTATTCATTTTCATTATTTCTCTCACATAAAAAAGATAATTATACAGTGCGGTTAGCAACAATAACTAGGGCTATTAACCTCCGCAAGGTAGTGTTAACATCATTGCTGTCACTATGGTTTGCTCCCATTTTTTGGGGTTTTTCCTTATTAAGGGAAAATAGCTATACAATATATTAAATGACTATAAAATCACTACTACTAGGCAATAAAAGTAATACCAAGTTCGATCTCACCATTGTGATCACTTTAGCCATCGTCACTTATCTAATTGCTAGTTATTTTAACCTTTCGGAACGGTGGTTTGACTGGACGCATTCTGAAGAATATCAACTTGAGCTTTATCAAGCTGATGAAATTATTTTTGTTTTACTTGTTTTGAGCGCTAGTTTGATATGGTTTAGTCGCCGCCGTTATACAGAATTGCAATCCATTCTGCAGCAAAATATAGCAATAACATTAACCCTGAAAAAAAATAATCGAGAAGTGGCAGAGTTACTCACGCAGAACCGCGCTTTAATTAAACACATTACTCAAGTCAGAGAAGCTGAGCGTAGTCATCTCGCCTCAGAGCTTCATGATGTATTTGGCCAATACCTTGCTGCCATTGATGTCAATGCCTCTACCGCCTTAAAACAGACAAAAGCAGATGACAAAACATACCCACTTATAAAAACCATTCAAGATAGTGCTAATTATCTTCGTGAAGTGACTCGATCCCAATTACGCAGTATCAAACCACCTAGTTTGGAATCTATTGGTTTATCGGCCGCTATTAATGAACTTCTTGCGCAATGGTTGATCTCATTTCCAGGCTATCAATTGAGTCTTTCCATAGATGTTAATGATGAATGGGTGGAATACGATACTGCATTAACTATATATCGATGTTTGCAGGAAGGTCTGTCAAATATCGTACGACATGCTAGTGCAAGCAGAATATCAATTGATCTAGCGACACAGTTAAATCCAGCTCTCGAAAATGAAATCCGCCTGATGCTCCAAGATGACGGCATTGGTCTCGACCCTGCTGTAAGTTTAGGCAAGGGACTCGGTCTTATCGGTATCCGCGAACGGGTTACCGCATTATCTGGTCACTTCCATTTGTATCCTGCGAAACCACAAGGCACTGCTCTTGTACTAATTATCCCTTTATAAAAACTCACTTAAATTTTATTACTAAAGGTACATCAAATGAACACTCAACCCATTTCTGTCTTGCTGATAGATGATCACACAATTTTACGTGAAGGATATCAACGGCTTCTTGAGTCTGCAGGTTTTTCGGTAATAGGTCAGGCTGGAAATGCTACTGATGGTTACCAGGCCTTTATTACACTAAAACCAAAAGTATGTATTATCGATCTCACTATGCCGCCTGGCACCAGCGGACTGGAATGCATACGTCGCATATGCCTCCATGATAAAAAGGCCTGTATATTAGTCTGTAGCATGCATGAAGAAAGCGCTTTAGCTATACGAGCTATGGAACTTGGAGCATTGGGCTACATTACCAAGTCTTGCTCATCTGATATTTTAATCGAGGCTGTGAACACAGTTGCTGAAAAAAAACCCTATCTTGCTGCTGAGCTTGCACACTCAATCGTTATCGACACGCACCTAAAACCACAACAAAAAATTAATTCACTTTCACATCAGGAATTCGCAATATTTACAATGGTCGCCAATGGGATGAATATTGGAGAAATATCAAAAAACCTCCATCTTTCACCTAAAACAGTTTCTAATTACAAAACTAATATGATGCGAAAACTTGGTCTTACTAAGCTAGCAGATGTTATTTTCCTATCGCAGAAATACGGTTTAAGCAACTCTAGTTCACATCAATGATATCCCCTTAATGCAATCACAGAGTATATAGTCTCTATGTCTTATTGGTTGCACAAACATCGTTTAAGCCATTTAATTGTTATTTCTAGCATCCTGACAGGTGTGTTAATTAGCTGTTCTGATGAACAGGAGACAACAGCCAGTGATGCTACTACCGCAACCTTAATATTTCCAGATCATAATAAATCAGACCTGGATATCGGTTTTCTTTCTCTGTCAGATAAGGTGGATCATGCGGATTGGCTGATTTATCAGACAACCAAGCAGGTGCCTCTACAATATGTAGGGCGCCAAGCAGTAAAAATTAACTTAATCTATCTTGCTAAACGCTATGAAGAAAGTGGCAGGATGATCGCTAATCGCACAGTGCAAATAATCAAAATGCTGGAGGATAGTGGCGTCCATGTTGATTTGCAGGAGTTTATGGATGGTATTGGTCAGATCCCTTTGGAGGGAAGCATGACCATATACAGTAGTTATTGTCAGCACTATTTTAACTTACGGATCTTAGGTTTATCACATGAAAATACTATTCAATATATGATTTCAAAGCGTCTTGAAGTCAATGCTAGGTGAATGAACAGCAACTGCCTCAAAAAAATAATAGCAGTTTTGTTTAATCTCCAATAATTTTTACTTGGACTATCTTCCAACTCTGCTTGGAGCCATCCGTCAATACCCGAGAACAGCCCATCTCATGTAAACCTGTATCAGGTCTTAATATCACAACAGAACGTCCTCCCTGTCGTATATCCATAAAATACCGTTCCATTTGGACTTCAAGCGTTTGCTTTGTATTGCTGGATCCAACCATGATCATCTTGCCTGCTCGAATAGAACACTGTTCGTGCTCCATTTCACTGAGATGGATGAACTTAAAAAGCATAGACTGTGTCTGACCAGCATAGGCAAATGAGTAACATAACGATAGAATAAATAAATAAAATTGGAAAAGTTTCATCTACAAGCCTCTAATTAACCTAATGGAATGGTCAGTCTTACTCCTAGTTTGATGTGGGTGAACATGTCACATCATGGCACATTGATGCCGTTTAAAGGGGTGGGGCTGACCATTCCATTAGGTTAATTACATTGGATAGTTCATAAGGGTAGAGCTTTTACTCTTTAATAATTTTTATCTGGACGACTTTCCAGCTCTGTCTAGGGTTATCTGCCAATACCTGGGAACATCCCATTTGACGTGATGCCAATACCCGGGAACATCCCATTTGATGTGCGTCAGTACTTGGTCTTAATACCACAACAGAACGCCCAGCTTGCCTTATGTCCATAAAATAGCGATCTAGTTGTATTTCGAGCATTTGTTCTGTATTGCTGGATTTAACCATGATCATCTTGCTGTCTCGCACAGAGCACTGCTCGTGCCCTATCTCATAAAGGTGGATGAATTCTGATAATGGTGATCCTATTTCCGCAGCATAGGCCAACGAATGATAAAGCGACAGGGCTAATAGATAAAAGTGCAACAGTTTCATACTATGGCTCTCCAATTAAGGTCTGAGTAGTTGAAACTGGAAAATTGTAATCATCATGATATTGCCACCTACTGACGACGAAACAGTTTATCAGGTAGGTAAGCCAGAACCAGAAACAGAAATGCCAGAGCCGCCGGAATGTAACTTAGGTCGGTTTTCTGTGTGTGCTTTTCTGAAAAATCTTGATGAGTGAGTGCGCTTAATAGCCCATCCGATGATTGCAGATGGTGGTAGTGCAATTTCGCCTGCTCAGCTAGAGTTTTAAGATAGTCTTCTCGGAGCTTAGATAAATGTTCTGTGCTATCCACCTTATTTTCCCGGCGAACGTGGCGCGGATTATGCGGCACAATACCAGTTTTAACACCATGATTCACTGATAAACCCGTCATGATACCTTGTGGCACATCTTCAGCCGTATAATAACCTACATTAATACCATCTTGATCATACTTCGGGATCCGACTCAACGCATGATCCCCCGTTCCGATAATAATACCTTTTATGACGGGTTCAGATTCTCCTGCTTGTAATTCTGCAAGGTCAGGATTAGAATTCGGGTTCATAGGAGGAGCTTCATGCCCATCTGTAAAAAACACTAGTGTTGTATTATCTAGGGAGACGGTATGCATTAATTCGAGAGAATTATACAGTGCCATGATGATATTACTATCTGCCACCCAAGCCATTCGCCAATCTAAACTATTGATACTTTTACGTAGTTCTGAATAGTCACTACACACCTCGATAGGGCTGTAAAGCATCGTGGGGGTACGTTCAGTGAAAACACCCAGTCCGACACGCGAACCACAAGGCAGTTGCTGAATAACCGACAGCACATCAAATTTTATTTTATCGAGTCTAGTGATTGGATCGCCTTCGGCATTGAGATAGTCCGGCACATTCATGCTGCGAGTAATGTCAATAATAAAGAAATAGTTATAGTGTTTACTCGGAAAGGGTAACGGTGGTAGTAATACCGCACTAATTAAAAGTAGTGCTGCGATAATTAGAATCCATATTGATTTCATTGACATCGTTCTCAAGGTAAACCAACAGGAAAGCCTGGCATTGCAGACCAAAGTTCAGTGCTACTTTCTGGTTCTTCTTCACTAATCGTAACAGCGCCGAGCGGAAGATCGCGTGACAGTCTTTGTGCAGCTTCAAAATTGAATTTGGCATTCCAGAAATTAGGCTCAGTTGTCAGTGCAGAACGATAAAAGCTTTTAGCGCTATCCGCCATGGCTACTGCCTGATCAACCGCTGTCTTTTCAGCTTGTACAATTGCTTCAGTAAGATAGAGGTTGCCGAGATTATAATAAATATGTGTTAGCTGTTGCTGATTGGCCAACCGTTCGGCATGACTATATATTTCCACTGCTTCGTCAAATAAACCCAGTTTGTTTTGCAAGGCAGCATAGGCAAGAAGCACTTCAACACTACTAAGATCCAAGCTTGCAGAATCAACATATTCGCCTTGGCTTAACAACTGAACCTGTTGATTGATCTGTTGATAATTATATAGTTTATAAACACCATAGATAAGTGAGAACAACATAATCAGGCTCAATATAGCAAATAGGTAAATGAGCTGAATGCGACTTATAGACATTATTTAGCCTCCAGTGCTTTGACACCAACCAAGGTCAAAACGAATAGTAGCGCAATGAAATAACAAAGCTGTGTCAAGCTATTACGAGGAATAAGTTCATTATAAACAAGTGGAGCATTCTCCAGCTCATCAAGTTTAGAGAGAGCCTGCTGCAACGATTCTGGCGTGTCCACTTCAAAAGAATGGTAAGGAATGCCTAATGTATGGAAAAATTTATCCAGATGGCGCTCTGGCATAATTCTAGGGTTATCATCAGCAGATGTTTCAGGTTCTGAAGTAATACCAAGACCACCCTCTGTACGCAAAAATAGCCAATATAAACTGGCTCGATGCCGCTGAAACCATTCACGCAAAGTCTTTTGTGAACGATGATCTAGAGTAGCAGCACCATCAGATACCAAGACGATGACCCGTGAACCGGTATAGGGTTGATCTTTAAAATAACTAAGCCCCATCACTAAACCTTTATGAACATTGGTAAATGCCAGACCTGGACTCGTTAAACTATTGATCGCAGCCTGTGTCACTGATTTATGTTCTGTTAGTGGGCTGATAAAAAAAGGTTGAGTACTGAATCCGACCACACCAAAAAGATCATGTGGCCGCTCGTCAACAAACAGTGAAAGTAGATCACGAGCAATCTGTCTCTTAGCCGGAGTATTTTCGTCAGGTACTCGCCCACCAAACGTTTCATTCATGCTTTTACTACGATCCAATACAAATACAATATGCGCACCGGTGCCTGTTCTCTCAAATGTTTGCTCAGTTTGATAAAGCCCTGCCAACCCGAAAGTCAGGCTAGCAAAGGCTAATAGCCCCATTATTTTGATTGTCCAATCTAGCCATTTAGTGGTGCTGGTCTGTGGTATTAACTGGTTCCAACTAGCCGTTCTATGATGAAATACATTCATCATAAATGGTAACAAGCCCAATAATAATAACATCAGAACCCAAGGATGACTGAAAGCAAAATTCATCATTTTTTCAATGCTAACCTTTCTGCTCCAGCCAATTGCTGGCATAACGCTAACAGTTGATCAAAATTATTTTGGCTGTCGTTATATTCAGCATAAAGTGCATCACTTGATAACTGATAGAAACTAACGATCTGCTGCTGATGTGCTGAGAATTCAGGATGTGCCCGGATAAAATCTTCTATTTGATGAAAAAACAGTGCCTGTTTAGCTTTGTTATTAAATGCTTGATGGACAGCCTGAAGCGCTTGACGAAAATGATCAGGAAGATCTTTTTTATTTATTTTCAACTTATTGACTTGACGATACGCCACTTGAAATGGAGATCGTGAAAACTTGAATAAATAACCTCTTAGTATCGCCCAAATTATTACCCCTAATACCGTGATAATTGCAAGTATTAACAATTGACGTTTTAATTTCTCCGTTGCTATTAACATTGGCTTCAAGTCGGGTTTCATAAAAGCTTGCACGACTTGGTTGGTATTTACACCACGCGGAATCACTTCTTTTAGAGGTGACATGGAAAACGGCCAATCTGGAAGGGTGATCTGTTCGATCCTGTCACTATCGGTGGCATTAAAAGTTATCGCTAATTTTGGTATGATAAGTGATTTGACACTCAGCGGCGCATAAAAAACCTGATAGGTAAACTGCAAGTGGTATTGTCTTATCGTATTATCCAAAAATGTTTGTTTATGCTGTGTATTGACCAATTGCAACCAATAACTCAATTCACCGTTTGGTGGCAAGGAAGCAGCAGATAAGCTAAAATTGGCGGGCACATTAACAATATAATGATGTTCAATAATATCACCGGTCAAAATACCAAAATCTTTGCCTAGAGATTGCTTCGTGATCCCAATACTATTATCACTGGCTATTAACTGCCCAGCAAAAATTAATGTGAGCCAAAAGATAATAATGCAATATTTAAGCATTGTATTATTTAGTAACATTATGAAAATATTCACTCATTTGTTGCACCGAGAAGTGATCGCTCATCCAACAAGCTCGGCTATTAAATTGTTGAAACACACTATTAAGCTGAATTTTCCTGTCAGTAAAAGTATATTCAATCTGCTGTTTTTGCTTTTTAGTGACAAAAATAAGTCGGCTTCGCCCCGTTTCAGCATCCCTTATCTGCACAAATCGCCAAGCAGGAAAGTCCTGATATTCTGCCGAAAGCCAAACCACTATCGGTATCAAATAATGCCCAGATAATGCATTAAATGTCTGGTTTAATTTTTCTGTAGACCAGTGAAAATCTGAAATAATAAAAATAAGTGCACGCCGATCTGGTAACAACCGATCAACAATATCAAACGCTTGGGCGACATCGTGATTATGACTGTTTTTTTGCGCTACAAAATGGGTTTTTATAAGTTCAGAATTATTGTTCACCTTAATTTTATCACTAAGTAAAAAGCTTTGATAATTATCATTTCTGGCTGCAACAGAACGTGTAATGCTGTGCTCACAAGCAGTCACTAGCTCTGGCTTTTCTGCAAACCTCATTGAATCAGAACCATCTACTAAAGTTATTACATCCAGCTTGCTACGCTGGCGATAACTTCGAACATAAAGTGATTCAAAAGGATCTGTTACTGATCTATTCAGATCAATTCTCGCTGGATTAGGCTCAGCTAAAAATAATGACTTTTTATAAAAGTCACTGCCCGATCCCTGCCGTTTACTCTTGTGTTCACTATCACGCAATGAACTGAGAATAAAGGGAGTTCTATAATCAAAGATATCATGTTGATGATCGATATTCATGGTGACTGAATGGTATTGAGCACACCACTAATCAACTCTTCTACTACTGCTTCGCCATTATAGTTATAGATTGGGTTGATAAAAATTCGGTGTTTGCTAACAGCGCGGATAACCACGTGAAAATCTTCAGGAATAACACTGTGGCGTTGATTTAACCAAGCATGCACACGCGCAACGCGTGCCATATAACTGATCCCACGAGGTCCCATGCCACCTATCACCAGTTTTTCAGTATCAATATCACTAATTTTAATATTGAAGTCTTGCGGCTTTCTTAATGCCTGACACAAATGAAAACCATAATCCTGAATAGCCTCACTGGCATGGATCGATGTTTGAAGTTCTGCGGCGATATTATTTAATTCATCAAAGGGTAAAATAGCTTTATCAGCAGATCCAATCAATTTATCTACATCGTGATAACGGGTATTAAACATTAATTCTTTTAGCTGAGATTCTACCTTAGGTTGCTCCATATGCAGTTCCATCATAAAGCGATCACGAGCCGCAGCTGGTAACTCGAAGGTTTCATCTTTTTCAATGCGATTACGATCAGCAAAAACCTGCAAATGTGGAAAATGGAATGTTTTATTAAACGCACTGACACTATGCTCTGCCATCACCCGTAATAATAAAGAATGCACTTGAGGTCTGGCACGATTGATTTCATTAAAGAAAAATGTGGACAACTGCTCGCCATGCTTAAGCAACGGCCCTTCACTAACAGCAGGTTTGCCATCACCAGTAATATGCGTGTAATAAATCAAATCATGCGGCATTAGATCAATGGTGCCTTCAATACGCTCAAAATCGCCACCCAGACTTTCTGCAGCTGCTCGAAGCAATGTTGTTTTGCCAACGCCTACATCACCTTCTAGCAAGACATGACCACGACAAAAAATAGCAACCACTAGTAAGTCAATGAGATCCTCTTGCCCCAGGATGGTACGATTAATATTATTGCGTAAATCAGTGGCTCGCTGATGCCAATCAGTCAGCAAGTTATCTGTATTAGATTTTGTGTTCATAATTAAATACTTTATTAAAAGTGGGGTTGTTTACTGCGTAGCATTTTCGAGTGCTACTTTATCGCTTTCAGCCTTATCAAGAGCCTCGCGGACTGCTTTATCTCTTGCGGCATTTTCGAGTGCTTCTCTAAAATCTGCTGGCATTTCTGCTGGCACTAACGTGGCACGCTGTTCTTCACTAAGCCATAACGCATCTTCTGGTTTATCCCAGTAAACACTTCGTATGTAGGACATTACTTGAAGCATTTCATCAATAGTGAGTTGATTACGTTGAGGTCCCATCATAGCTCGTGCACCATCGTAAACAATTTCAAACAGACCTTTATCCTTTTTACCTAGGGGATAAGTCCAGTAACTATCGCCCAATGCAGGCCCTATTTTTCCTTCGACATAATGTCCATGACAGCCAGAACATGCTGTCATATACAGATCTGCTCCAACTCTAATAACATCTTCATCCTGGTTGTAGATATTTTCACCTGTTATCATAAAATGTTTGGTTGCCTCTGTGTCTTCGCCTTTTTTACCAAAAGAAAAATCAATTTCTACACCCGTCATTGCATTACGAAATACTGGTACTGGTACTGGTGCCGCTTCTTGTTCCGAAGCGACCACCATGCCTGATGTTAGACTTATGGTGGAAGTCATCAATAAAAGGACTAGATACGCTATTTTTTTCACTATATTATTCATTTTAATTTCACCCTAATGTGCATATTTGTGACCAACTAGCAATATTATCTAAAGCAATGGAATACCTTCTTTTTGCAGTATTATCTTGATTTTTTGCTGTGCACTAGCGAGACCTTTGTTAATCGCTTGTAGCAAGGCATCGTCGCCCAAACGAACGGCTATAGATTGATCGTAATGTTGCATCACAATGTCACCATTTTCCAACTCATACTGTTGTTGGGACATGACCATTTGTAAATCCGTATCTGAATTATGTACATAACGAGCAATTTCTGGTGCCCACAAATGAGCAATATCACCATTACCAGATACAATCTCACCAATAAGCTTTGTTGGCTTTGCGCGTATATATTTATTACGGATAGATTTAAAACCTATTAATGATTTTACGTAATTAAAATTACTTTCATACTTACCCACCGCTTTCAGCATCGTTTCTGATGGCGATCCTGGCACAATAACAATGTTCTTTAATTTTTGAATATCAGGACTCTTCCAACTTGTTATATCGAGATCTTTATCAGTGCGGTAAACAAACACATAACCCGTTTTATAATAAGGCTCACTAGTAGCTACTCGTGAATCATCCGTATCAACTCCCAGCACAACATCACACTCATTTTTCATTAAGTGTTCAGTGACAAGAAAGATAGCAGCCTTATCTGACCATACAAATTCCAACGGTAACGACATACTCTCCGCTAGCACTTGAGCCAGCGCATTTTCAAAGCCTTGTTGCTCACTATTTGAATACGGCATTTCATCACTGGAAGCACAAATACGTAATGTATCAGGCAATGCCTCACTTGCCTGAACAGGCGAAATCATTGTCAGCATTGATACAACTAATAGGCCACATTGACCAATATATTTGTAAATAGATTTTATTTTTTTGTTAAGCATAAGGAGTACATTCTCTTTTATTTTAAGATATTAAAGACTGGCAACATGCGAGAGTCTTGTCTTTTAATTAAGCAGATCCCAGCTAAAAGCATGCCGGGATGACGAATAAAAAAGACTACAACTTGAATAATAACGGGCATATACCCGTGATCATTTCCAAGCTACTTGTCTTTGGTTATTTATAGTGTAAATATTTTTCTGGACTGATGGCGTTTGTTGAGGAAAGCAACCAAAATAGAGATCAGCTATAAAAGCCTGACCTCTATCATTTAGACAGGGTGATGAACTAAAACACCCATTTACCCGTTTTTTTGAAATTTGCAGCGCGTTTTGCATTACGCGCATCCACAGCTTTCATCGAAATATCCTGCTTATTCAGTTCGGTTTGACTGTGTTTTGGATCAAATTTAGATCCCTTTATTTTATCGGGAAAGCCTGGTTTAGCTTCCCAACATATGCCCGGTTCTGAACATTTGGTACCATCATAAGCTATTGCAGTTGCACCAAAAGCTAACATCACTGCTGCTGCTGTAGATAATATTGTTAATTTATTCATAGTTTTTTCCTTCTATTTAAAGAGCTGGCAATACGCCGAGTATTGCCAGCTAAATTTACACAACAATAAAATATAGTCATATTATTGTTATCCGTGACTGTGATTACATTTCGTATTCACCAACACTTAGATCGTCGTATGGACCTTTACCATCAAGAGAAAACACGATGAATCCGCCACCCATTTGAGTAGTACGGGCAAGTTCTTTAAATGCACCTACCGCTCCCAAACCAGCTGATGGATCATTCAAGTCAAAGACCAAACCTACTGCCGGCCAGCCACCTACACCGTAGTTGATAGCAATATATTGAATGCCTTTATGGGTGTATGTCATTGGATGCCCTACAACCCCTGATGGAAGTTTGAATTTCCATAGTAATTTACCGGTATCTGAATCACGCGCTTTCAAGAAACCATCAAGCGTACCGTAAAATACTAAGCCACCCGCTGTAACCATATTGCCGCCCCAGAGCGAGAATTTTTCCATCACTTCCCAAGCAAACTCACCTGTAATAGCGTTATAAGCTTTAAGTTGTCCAGAACCAATACCACGTTGACGATCACCTTTAGGACCAGGGTAACTCCATACGTTTGCACCTACGAAGAACTGACCTGCACGGTATGGCAACATAAACGGTTCCCAATCCATACATAAATGATTTATGGAAAGATAGAACAATTCTCTTGTAGGATCATATGAAGACATAGCTTGGTTGTGGAAACCCATGGCGGAAGGACAAATATCACGCGAACGATGATTCATGCTTGTGCTAAATTCTGGATCACGAATAGGCAGACCTGTTTTCAGATCTACTTTTTTCAACCAGTTAGCAGTATCATCCATTTTATTAGCTGAAATCAGATCACCATTTTCACGATCCAGAGTATAAACAATACCGTTACGATCAGGGTGTGTCAGCAATTTACGCATTTTGCCATTCTTGTCTTTTTGCTCAGATAACATCATCAGATTAACACCAGCAAAATCCCATTCATCATGAGGTGTTTTTTGATAACCGAATTTAGCTAAACCGGTATCAGCATCTCGCCCCCAAATGGTCATAGTCCATTTATTATCGCCTGGACGCATAGTTTCATTCCATGGTGCAGGGTTACCTGAACCATAGTAGAACATTTCCAAATCAGGATCATAAGCATACCAACCCCAGTTAGTACCACCGCCTATTCTCCACGCGTCACCTTCCCACGTTCTCATACCCAAGTCTTTTGCTTGACCATAATGTGGATTAGCATCATTGAAGTCCTTCTTTAGCCCAATATCCGCATCAGGACCAGTTGCATACCATCTCCATACCATCTCACCTGTATGAATATCAAAGGCTGTTAAATAGCCACGAACACCCAGTTCCGCACCTGACGAACCCTGAATCACTAAGTCTTTAATAATAAAAGGTGATTGCGTTTGGGTTTGACCCATGTCAATAGCACCTGTTTCCACTTGCCAATGCACTTCGCCTGTTGCTGCAATCAAGGTAACAACATTACCGTCTAACTGACTTTTTACAATCAGAGCAGGTGTTTTGCTATCACCTGGCCAGTATGCCAAACCACGGTTAACCACATCACAACACGCCACTGCACGCGCAGCAGGATCTTGCTTAGGCTTATGTTCCCAGACAATTTTACCGGGATCGTTCAAATTAAATGCAAAGGTGTTATTTGGGTAAGGTGAATGAATATACATCATATCCCCAACAACCAATGGTGCCCCCTCGTGACCACTTAGAACACCTGTTGAAAAACTCCAAGATGCTTTCAAATTACTCACATTTTTTTTGTCAATTTGTGTTGCAGGACTAAATTTATCTGCTGAGTAGTTTTTGCCCTGCATTACCCAGTTAGCATCACTCTTTTGAAGCTCAACCAGCTTATCATTGGCTGACACAATGCCTGTAGCGAATAAACCAATAGTAGAACTTAGCAAAACAGCTGAACTAATTATTGATATTTTTTGTTTTTTTCTCATAATATCTCCCATTTCTCTCTTAAAAAGTTTAGTAGACGCCTTGCTGTGCCACCCTCTTACTGTAGCAGTCACCAGCTATGACGACAGAGCCATTATCAACATCTAGAGCCGGAGAAAATAGAGCTTATAGCCATCTATACTTTAGGGAAGACATCATTAAACAAACTGGGGGGCTTAGTTTAGTCCCTCAGTTTTTGGAATATCATTAACCCAACATATAGCCATGACACTTCAAATTGCAGATTTATATTTTTGGTCACTGCCGCATGTTTTAAGTGTGCTAGCCATAAGATCCCAGCTAAAAGCATGCTGAGATGACAATATTTATACAAGACCATCTGCAATTTTAATGATTTTGGGTATATACCCGTGATCATTGAAACTGCAGGTAGTTCGTCATTGCGAGCAACGCGAAGCAATCCAGGCAGAGCTGGATTGCCGCACTGCGTTCGCAATGACAAATAAAAAAACCGCAAAATGAATGATAACGGGTATATATAAGTGTTTAGTCCCCCGACAGTGGTCTGAAGGGGACTAAACAATTAACTGGCCATTTCCCGCAGAAACAGCGCTTAATGGCCTTACTATCGCTATTGGAATAAGCTTGTTAAACACTTTAAAACTAGAAGGAATCAATGGCTTACAGCTTAAATGGCCAAACGATATTTTATATAAAAGACAAAAGTTAGCCGGAATTCTAGTAGAATCACGTTACGGTAGGCAACAAAATACCGTCGTGGGGATCGGCCTCAATTTTGAGCTTCCGACTACAACACAACAACAAATTCAACAAGCAACCACCAGTCTTCAGCAGCTTTGTACTAAAGTACCCTGTCGAAATGCACTGGCAGGAAAAATAATTAATACAATGATAGAAACATTACAACATTTTCAAAGCCATGGTTTACATGACTTTATTAGCCAATGGCCACAATATGACGCTTTGCATAATCAAGCGATTACCTTAATCAATGATTGTGAGCGTACTGATGCTATTGCACGAGGCATTAACGAGCAAGGCGAGCTTCGTTATCAAATAGGTGATCAAATTCATACTCTCTCTAATAGCCATATCAGCATAAGGTTTGCATCATGAAATTATTAGTTGATATTGGTAATACTCGAGTCAAATGGGCAACCCTTGAAAAAGGCGGTTCGATTGAGAGTCAGTCTTTCACCCGCAAGAAAACAACAATCAAATCATCGCTAACCAGCGAATGGAAAGCACTGGAAAATATCAGTTCTATTCATGTCTCCAATGTGGCTGGCGATAAAATAGCCCAACAATTAACCGAATGGGCAGAAAAGAAGTGGCAACTGACCCCTACATTTATCAAGAGCGAATCCAATCGGTTCGGGGTAACAAATTCATATTCTGAAGCGGAGTTACTAGGTGTTGATCGCTGGTTGGCACTGATTGCGGCAAGACAGCATGCCCGCCAAGCAACCTGCATTATTGATTGTGGCACTGCCATTACCGTTGATATAGTCACTAAATATGGCATTCACCAAGGCGGAATGATACTAGCTGGTTTATCACTGATGCGTGAAGCATTAGGTAACAATACTAATATGAGTGATAACGCCGAGATCAGTGATTTTAAAACATTAGCAGTAAATACCCAAAGTGCCATTCAAGCCGGTACGCTTTACACCGTATCCGCAAGTTTAGAGCGTCTTATCGATGATCTAAGCGTACAATTTAATAATAAAATCCGTTTTATTATCACGGGTGGTGATGCTGAAACAATATTGCCTTTGATTAGCACATCTATCTCACACTACCCTGATATCGTATTAAAAGGCCTAGCCTACTACGCACGCCAAGGTGACAGAAAGAACCCTGTCCACAATTCGCAAGAAACTGTGGAAACTGTGGAAACTGTGGAAACTGTGGAAACTGTGGAAACTGTGGAAACTGTGGAAGCTGTGGAAGCTGTGGAAGCTGTGGAAGCTGTGGAAGCTGTGGAAGCTGTGGAAGCTGTGGAAGCTGTGGAAGCTGTGGAAGCTGTGGAATAAAGTTTGTCGAGTCGCGACATAGAAAGCAACAAAGACAAGCAAATAAAAGCTACTGCCTACTATGATAAGTTTTCACCAATGGCAGCACGTTATTGATTCGTTGGTAGAAGTACTATCTCCCAATGGACGCATTGTTATTATGGATTGGTATATTGAAAAACCATCGCTAACAGGTCGCCTAGTGGAATAGATTAGAAAAGGTGAAGTCAATAGACCGCTATTGCTACGTAAATTCGCCTTGATATCCACTAAAATAAATGCACTGGTACACAATGCTTATGATTTTTTATTCGCTTTAAACATTATTTATTAATGAGCTATTGTAAATTATAGAATTGCTGACTATCCTTATCCCGTTCTCAGGTTAAATAAGCATTTGTCAGATTAGCCAATCTAATGTAATCTTTTCACCGTTAACAATGGAGAGCTGGCCGAGCGGCCGATGGCGCACGCCTGGAAAGTGTGTATAGGTTTATCCCTATCGAGGGTTCGAATCCCTCGCTCTCCGCCATAATAAACTGATAAAAAATAGTATATCCCGATGATATACTAAGCCAAATTTCTCAACTTAATAAAAACACCTTGGTGCTAAACTAATGAAAATTATTATACGATACTTTTTTAAAGGCTTACGTCTTATCCTTGGCCCTATCTTGCTATTCTGGGATGGAATAACAAGCCCTTCTGGAATTAAGCGCAGCACCGATGCTCAGCAAGAAATTGATGAGCAAACAAAACAGCTCGCACTTTACCATTTCAAGACGTGCCCATTCTGCATTAAAACTCGCCGTGAAATGAAGCGTCTATCACTGAACATTGAAAAACGTGATGTTCAAAACAATGAAGAACACAAAAGAGCCTTATTAGAAGAAGGCGGCCAAATTAAAGTTCCTTGCCTTAGAATTGAAGAGAGTGAAGGAAATAGTGTTTGGATGTATGAATCTGAAGCGATTATAAAATATTTGCAAAGCCGATTTTCTTAAACGCGGCTCCATTAACTGTTAAAGTTAGAATTATTCAAACCCAAAGCTCTGAACCTGTGATATTTTCTGCTTATCCAGTGCAAGCATAAGCAAGCGATCAAAACCTATCGCCACACCAGAACACTCAGGCAAACCCACCTGCATAGCGGCAAGCAGATCTTCATCTAGTGGTATTACAGGTTTATCTTGTTGTTTTCGTTGTTGATTATCCTGCTCAAAACGTTGGCGTAATTCATCAGCATCTAATAATTCATTATAGCCATTGGCAATTTCAACGCCACCAATATAAAGCTCAAAGCGATCGGCGACTGCATTGCCTTGTTGATCGTATTTAATTTTAGCTAATTGTGCTTGTGACGCGGGGAAGTCATAGATAAAAAGTGGACAATTTAAACTGGCTAATTTAGGTTCCACCACATAGCTTATTAGTAGCGCTAACCATCCATCTCTGTCGGTTTCAAACTCATCTGGTAATGAGTTTATTCGTGCCCGTGCGCAGTGTTTTATTTGATCATCAGAGCAGGTCAATACATTTAACTTGAAGAAAAACTCAAACACACCCCGATAACTTAAACGCATAACGGCAGCAAATTGAAAGACGTGCTGCAAAAGTCCATTCACTTCATCAATGAGTTGATGCAAGTTTAGTCCGGGGCGATACCATTCCAGCATGGTGAACTCTGATGAATGAAGTTTGCCCTGCTCGCCATTTCGAAATACACGGGCAATTTGATAGATAGAGCCCGAATCTGCCGCCAGCAATCGCTTCATGGCAAATTCAGGCGAGGTTTGCAGGTAATGCCTTTGTTTTGTTTGTGTGCCTATCGGGATGTAGTCGGTGGTGAAACTATCTAAATAAGGCGCTGTAGGTGCTGCTGTCGATAGTATAGGGGTTTCTACCTCCCAGACACCACGCTCAGCAAAAAAAAGGCGGACATCAGCTAAATACTGTGCCCGTTTTTTTAATGTTTCTATATCTGCTGTTGGACGCCAGCTTTTTCCATTTACACTCATTCATAATTTCTCTGTCATCCCGCATGTTTTAAGCGGGGCTCTTCCATGCACGGTTTAAACAATCACTATATTGCTTACTTCATAGATTCTCGATAAAAGAACTCGAGAATGACGACTTATTTTTTAGCACGTTCTACATATTCACCTGACCGAGTATCAATGCGAAGTAAATCACCAATATTCATAAATAATGGCACTCGCACAACGGCACCTGTTTCTAATGTGGCAGGTTTGCCGCCCGTTCCTGCGGTATCACCTTTTAGACCTGGATCTGTTTCTGTCACTTCTAAGTTTACAAAATTAGGTGCTGTCACTAATAAAGGTGAGCCATTCCATTGTGTCACTGTATAAACATATTGTTCTTTTAGCCATTTTTTACAATCTGCAATCGCATTCTGGTCAGCGGCATGTTGTTCAAATGTTTTGGCATCCATGAAATACCAAAACTCGCCGTCGGTGTAAGAATATTCTAATTCAACTTCCATCACATCGGCAGATTCAACGCTATCACCTGATTTAAAAGTACGTTCATTAACGCGGCCTGTTTTTAAATTGCGGAATTTAACGCGGTTAAATGCTTGGCCCTTACCGGGCTTTACTAGCTCATTTTCAATAATGCTACAGGGATCGCCATCCAATATAAATTTCAGACCAGATTTAAATTGATTTGTACTAACACTTGCCATGACAACCTCTTTTGAGCGACGATCTATCGTCTATTAAAAATTTTGAACGACTATGATACCGCAAACGCAACAGCTCGACACTAAACAAACTTGGCAAACAGCATTAGCCAGTTGTGTGAAAGATCCGATAAGCTTATTAAAACAGCTGGGCTTGACGGATAAACTTGATGCGATTGATAGTGAAACACTTAAAAAATTCCCCTTACGGGTGCCGCAAAGTTATATTAATAAAATGCGCTATGGTGATGCCAATGATCCGCTGTTACGCCAAGTTTTTCCGCTAATTGACGAAAGTTTAGATGTAGAACATTTTGTAAGCGATCCGGTCGGTGATAGTTTGGCGGTGACCGCACCCGGCATTTTACAAAAATATCACGGTCGTGCTCTGTTGGTGACAACGGGCGCTTGCGCTATTCATTGCCGTTATTGTTTCCGCCGCCACTTCCCCTATAGTGACAGCAATCCATTGGCTAGGCAATGGCTACAAACACTCGCTACATTGCGCGATGATTCAACTATTAATGAGGTTATTTTAAGTGGTGGTGATCCTTTAGTGCTTGCTGATTCTAAACTGGCAGCTATCGTTGCTGATTTAGAGAAAATATCCCATATCAAGCGATTGCGAATTCATACCCGCTTACCCATCGTATTGCCTGAACGTATTAATCATAACCTTTTACAATGGATCGAAAAAACACGTTTGCAGGTAATTGTGGTAGTGCATGCAAATCATGCCAATGAAATCGATGATGAAGTTGCCGCTGCTTTAGACCGTTTACGGCTAGCGGGCTGCCAGTTATTAAATCAGGCCGTTTTACTTAAGGGAGTTAATGATACTGAAGAAAGCTTAGTGGATCTAAGTGAACGGCTGAGTGATGTTGATGTGATGCCGTATTATTTACATTTACTCGACCCCGTGGCAGGCGCCAGTCACTTTGATGTACCGAATCAAGTTGGAATTGAACTAATAGCGAATATTAGAAAAAAACTACCTGGCTACCTTGTGCCCCGTTTAGTACGAGAACAACAAGGTGAAGCTAGTAAAACTATTATTGCTTAGCTTCGTTCCGCTAAGGGTGTGTAATCACGCTGTTCGCTACCAATATAAATCTGGGTAGGTCGATAAATACGGTTATTTGAGATCTGCTCACGCCAATGTGCCAGCCAACCGGCTGAACGTGCTACAGCAAATAAAGCGGTGAATTGATCGGCTGGAATGCCCATTTCGGCATATAAAATTCCTGAATAGAAATCTACATTTGGATAAACACCTTTGTGACCTAAACGATCAACACAGATTTCTTCTACTTTCATTGCTGTTTCAAAGGTTCTATCTAAGCTACTACCGCGATCTTCGATTAATTCTTCAACTAATTTATGTAAGATGGTGGCGCGTGGATCTTTCACTTTATATTCGCGATGTCCCATTCCCCAAATTACTTCTTTGTTCGCCAGTGCCTTATCAATCCATGCTTCAGCCTTATCAGGGCTACCAATTTCTTTCATCATATCCACTACACGTGAATTTGCACCGCCGTGTAGTGGACCAGATAGTGTGCCAATGGCGCCAGAAATAACACTGTATGGTGTGGCTAATGTTGATCCTGAAATGAGCGCAGAAAATGTTGAGGCATTTAAGGTATGTTCGGCATGAAGGATTAAGCAAACATCCATGATCTTCGCCATCATCGGATCGGGCTCTTTACCGGTAAACATGTACAAAAGATTTTCAGCTACAGATAAATCTTCTCGTGGTTCAATCGGATCATAACCTCGGCGCATGTGCTCCCACATCGCCACCAGCGGTGCCATTGACGCAATAATATTCACCGTCATATTACGCACATAATTCAAATCTTCACAGGTATCGCCACTGGTCAGACACTCATTGCCTGGATAGAACATGCCTAAACTAGACACCGCTGTTTGTAGCATATCCATAGGATGTCCCGTTGCCGGGAAATGACGCATCATTTCACGGATGTGGTATTTAATTCGGTATTGACTGCGTAACTGAGTAGTAAACTCTGATAGTTCTGCTGAGGTCGGTAATTCACCACGAAGTAAGAGTAGGGTTGTTTCTTCGAAGCTACTATTTTCTGCTAAGGTCTGTAGTGTATATCCGCGGTAAGAAAGCAAGCCTTTCTCACCATCAATAAATGATATGGCCGATTTTGTTGCAGCAACGCCTTCTAATCCAGGTAAAAAATCACTCATTGCGATACCTTTACAAACTTCATCAATTCAGTTTGCTTATAATTAATATGGACGAGCATCATACCAGAATATACCCGTGATCATTCAATCTGTGAAGATTCAGGGCAAAAATAGGAAGCCAGAGCAAGGCGCAATGTGAAGGCACAAAAAATATGCTCCTGCATTTTTTGCATACCGTCCATCCATGGACATAAATGGCTGCCCTTATCAAACATTGCAAAGCTTCCGCTCCTGCTCACGCCCCTTACCTACATCCATGTAGGCAACGAAGGGCTGGTTTTCTAGCTTTTGGTCTGAAATTTACAGATTGAATGATAATGGGTATTATTAGGCCGGCGTCAAATATTCTTCAAAAGACTCAGAACTATCTTTTTCTACACCTTGTGTAGAAAAGCTGAACTGGGCAAATCCTTCGCTATGCCACACTTCTTTACCTAATATTGCAAATATTTCTTCTCCGTGATGTGTTAATTGAAGCTGGTTGCCTGTTCTAAATTCAGCTCTAGGCAATAGTAAAGTATCACCATCATCACTGTCTGCCATCCACAATGCATTCATAGTCAATTCAACAGTTGTGCCTTCTTTATTGACCAAGACACCATCTACTTGAGCAGATAATAAATACAAACCTACATACAATTTATTCGAAGATATTCTCATCCACCGCACAATACCTAATGTCCATATTTGGGGATCATAGCCTCGAATGAACATCATTTCACCGATGAATAACCCACTGCCGTGGAGATCATTACAACTAATACAAGCCCCCATTTTGCTTTCATTTTCAACTGTAAACTTATGTCGTCTCACTGTTGGCACATCCGCTTCCTGCTGTTGAACATGTTTTTTTACTGAAACTTCTCGAGCAGATGTAGGTTGAATTGTAGGTGTATAAAACTGTAGCGTATCCCAATCAATACTTCCCGTATCCAGCTCTGATTCAGCTATTTTCACTTTAGGAATGGGCGAATTTATTACATCATCATTCATTATCGCATCGATATGCTCTAAAAATAAGTCAATATCCTGCAAGCCCATTACAACTTCTACGGGTTCATTATCCCCTTCATACTGTTCTTCACTGTCAACTTTTTCTGCTCCTAAAGCTAGAATAACCTGCTCTAACAATTTATCTGACATACCTTTCTGGTCAAACGATTCTGGCCTATCATCTGAATTTTGCCACCGTTTTAGTTGACGAAGCAGCTTGGAGCTATCAATGACCCTTTTATTTGCAATATTTTCAAGCCTAGGATAATAAACCGGGCCATAATCATCATCAACACCTATGGCATAACCATCTGAAAAACCATCATTTTTTTGTAGTTGAATAAGTTCTGACCACGATGTTAACCCGTAATAAATTTGCTCTAATTCCGCGCCACGTAAACTATAGGGAGCAACCACTGATAGTAATAAAATACGATTATAAAGTGTGTCGACACTGCCCTTTTCCTCAAAATAAGCTAAATCATCCTTTAATTTGCTAGTTGTTAAGTTGTGATTCAATGCGTATGCGTATGTACAATTTAATTCAAACCATGCATTTTTAGGCGGCACACAACACAGCATATATGACAATCGAATTTGTTCGCTTAAATAATACATTGTCCTTTGAGCTAATACGGTATATTGATTACGGTTCATTAACCCTATTTTCTTCTGAGCCATATTAGATAATAGACGCTGATAACCCACCGCCATTTCATATATCATTTGGTGCGCTAGCCATTGAATTTCTTGCGATTCTCTTGATAAATCAAGATTTCTTCTGGTAAACCGTTTCGTTAGTGACATATACAAGTGTGCAACAACGGGGCGCAGCTGCTCTAACATAGCAAATCGATCTTTATCCGAAATATTGATTTGATTCAATTGTTGAATATATTTCGGGATTGAATAACTCAACTGATTAATATTTAATAAAGGTAAACTTGCCAACCATTTTTCTAGTTTAATTGGCGTTAATGGAATATCAGCCGCCTTTCTGGGCGAGATCAACTCTGGCAGTTGGTACGCTAACACTTCCGGTTTATCTGTTACCATAGTTAGTCCTTCGAATTGTATGTATACAAGTTACTTTAGCATATCATGCCAAATATTTTTACCCCAAGAATTGGCGTAGTCTCCTTCAAGCTCGCTTGCAAATGCCGAAACACCGCCACCTGGCATAGCAATCATCGATTTCTGCTCTTTGTTATATCGATATACCGCTGCAATATGCATAGCTTGTTTATCATCAATAAAGCTATAACACGTATTGCTAAACACAGGTTGTTGTTCCGGTTGTTGCTCAGCCAATAATGCAACAACCGCTGCTGCACACACTTTAGCTTGTGCATTAGCCATATGTCCTGATTTAGGTAATTTAGCATGCACCGCATCACCAATTACATGCACATTTTGTTTTTCTGTTGATTGGTATGTCAAGAAATCAACTTTACACCAGCGCTTATCAACATTAATTATGCCCGCCATTTCAGCCACTTTGCCTGCTTTTTGGGCTGGGATAACATTTAATACATCTGCTGAAAAATCATCAAATTCAGTCTCTATCGTTAAATTAGCTACATCAATACTTTCAATAGCGCTATTCGGCACATATTCAATCAAACTTGAATAATATTGTTGCCAAGCATCTTTAAACAATGCCTTCTTAGATACAATATCAGCGTTCGCATCTAAGATAATCAATTTAGCCGTTGGGTTATGATTTTTTAAATAATAGGCTACTTGGCAAGCGCGTTCATAGGGTCCTGGCGGGCAACGGAATGGCGTGGCGGGCACGGTCATCACCATTGTTCCGCCTTTTTTCATGCCATGTAATTGCCGTTTTAGAATTTCAGTTTGGGGACCAGCTTTCCAAGCATGTGGGATCTTTTGTTGCGCCTCAAAGCTTGCCAACATCGGTAGATCATCATAAATAAAATCAATTCCAGGGGCAATAATGAGGCGATCATAAGCCACTATTACGCCATCATCTAACTTTACTTGTTGCTTGTCCGTATCAACGGATACCACTTCAGCTTGCACTGTTTTAATAGCATGATTATCAGCCAAACCATTATAATCATGGGTTAATTGTTGTAAGGTTCGGCTGCCGCCCAAAACAAGGTTGCTTTGAGGGCATGATACAAATTGAGCATTGCGCTCAATCATCACGACTTCAATATTCGTTGACCACATTGCAACGTATTTAGCTGCGGTAGCACCTGCAAATCCGCCGCCAATAACCACCACCCTTTTTTGTTTTGTTGCGGTTTTTGCAATAATAGCAGGGCTTATTGCTGCCATCGCTGTGATTGCCGCTGTTTTTATAAATGTTCTTCGCTTTAATATCATGCCACTACCTATACCTCTGATTCTTTAGCTATGAGACATGTTCGCCTTGTGCTTGCAAATCAGCATGATAAGACGATCGTACCATCGGCCCACTGGCTACATGTTCAAAACCCATTTGTTTAGCCACCACTGCGAGTTGGTCAAATTCAGCAGGTGTTACAAACCGTTCCACCGCCAAATGATGGCGACTAGGCTGTAGATATTGACCTAAGGTTAACATTTGACAGCCATGATCACGTAAATCTTGCATCACTTGTTGTATTTCTTCTAAGGTTTCTCCTAATCCTAGCATCAAACCTGATTTAGTAGGAATAGTGGGGTGCATATTTTGGAATTTTTTAATTAAATCCAATGACCATTGATAATTGGATCCCGGTCGTATTGCTTTATACAACCGAGGAATACTTTCTAAATTATGATTAAAAATATCAGGCGGGCTTTTGGCTATATTTTCTAGGGCAATGTCCATGCGACCGCGAAAATCAGGCACTAATACTTCAATCGTTGTATCAGGTGATTGTTTACGGATCTCTGCAATACATTGGGTAAAATGTGCTGAGCCACCGTCACGCAGATCATCACGATCAACCGAAGTCACCACCACGTGTTTTAACTGCATAATGGCAATAGTTTTAGCTAAATGATTGGGTTCATTTTCATCCAAAGTATTAGGTCTACCATGGGCAATATCGCAAAAAGGACAACGTCGCGTGCATATATTGCCCATAATAAGAAATGTGGCGGTGCCATGGGTAAAGCATTCGCCTAAATTGGGGCAAGCAGCTTCTTCGCACACCGTATGCAAATTGTTTTCACGTAATAAGGATTTTAAGCGAACCACTTCAGGATTGCTATGCACTTTAGCGCGGATCCATGAAGGCTTACGTTTTGGAGTACTAGGAATGATCTTAATCGGGATCCGCGACACCTTTGATCGACCTTTTAATGCTTTAACATCCCGTTTCTGTAGTAATTGTTCAGCCATCTATTCTCACTTTAATTGCATCTGTGCTTTTAATACCGACACAAATTGTTGTTTTGCTTGTTGCATTGTTATCTCTATAGCCAAGCCTTTTAGATCAATCATTTCCATGCCTACTAAGCCACAAGGATTAATATATGAGAACGGCATTAAGTCCATATCAATATTTAAACTGAGACCATGATAACAAAAACCACGCTTAACTCTTAATCCTAGTGAGGCAATTTTACAATTATCAACATATACGCCCGGTGCATCAGAACGCGCCTGTGCTTTAACGCCAAGATCCTCAAGCAAGACAATCACACTGTTTTCTAAGTGTGATACCATCGCTCGTACACCTATATTCAAGCGTTTCAAATCAAATAAAGTATAAGCAATTAATTGACCGGGCCCATGATACG
This sequence comes from Methylophaga sp., assembly GCA_002733505.1. Taxonomy (GTDB): domain Bacteria; phylum Pseudomonadota; class Gammaproteobacteria; order Nitrosococcales; family Methylophagaceae. Next base: position 81,485 of record NVVW01000006.1, read on the forward strand.
TTACTTGCCCGCCCCGATCTGTTTTGATGACTGGAATATGTTGCGTATCAAATATATGTTCAGCTTTGCCGTTTAAGCCTTGGGTAAATACAGAGCTGTGTTCCAACAACCATAGTTCGTCTTGGCTATTTTCATCTCGCTGAGCTGTAAATTGCTGCATCGCCTCAAAGGTTGGTTGAAAATCTACTAAGCCTAAATCCCTCGTTATCATTACAATATATATTTCACTTGTTTATGATCGCTCAAAGCTTTATAGATTGTATCTAATTGTTCTCTACTGTCAACATGGAAATCAACCGTAACCGAAGTAAACTTGCCGGTTGAACTCTGTTTTGTTGTCACAGCACCCTCTTTAATATCATCGACATATTGTCGAATAATACCTACAACAATTGAATCAAAGTCATCACTTGAAGGCCCCATCGCTTTGATCGCAAAATCGCAAGGAAATTCCATTAATGTTGCTGTTTGTTGTTCACTCATGCCACACCATTTTTCTTATACTGTTGATATAATGCATCCATTTTTTGCCATACAGAGCCGGGAATACCATCACCCACAGGATCACCATCTAAAACAGTGATCGGCACCACTTCTTTTGTTGAACTACTTACCCATATTTCATCTGCTTGTTTTAATTGTGATTGTGTTACCGCTGTCTCGACTATGGGCATATTATTAGCTCGAGCTATTTCAATAACCACTTCACGGGTAATACCTGGTAAAACTTTCTCATCTTTTGGTGCAGTATAGATTGTGCCGTCAATAACAACATAAGCATTGCTTGCCGCCCCTTCTGTTAGGTAACCATCACGAATAAGTAGTGCTTCTAATGCCCCTGCTTCCAACGCTTGTTGTTTCAGCATACTATTAGGCAATAAAGTGATCGCCTTAATATTACAATGTTGCCAACGAATATCTGGCAAAGTAATCGCCGCGGCACCTTCAGTTTTATATTTTTCTGGCACCGGCAGCAACGGATTACTCATCGCAAATGCTGTCGGTGTGACTCCTTCTGGAAACACATGATCGCGTGGCGCTACACCTCGAGTCACCTGCAAATACAGTGCTTGATCGCCACCGCCATTTAGTTCAATCAATTCTTCAAGCAGATTTTTCCACTGCGAATTTGAATGTGGGTTTTTCATCCGCACGCCATCAAGACTTGCTTGCAAACGTTCTAAATGTCCAGTTAATTGAAAACACTGGCCTTTATAAACGGGGATAACTTCATACACACCGTCACCTAATAAAAAGCCACGGTCAAAAACCGATATTTGTGCTTGTTGAGCAGGAAGAAATGAACCATTTAAATAAACCTGATCCACTAAATCTACCCCCAAATTAACATTAAAATAGTATCCAGAATACGACGCCACCAGCTACCTTGCTCTGCTGCTGTTAGTGCAATAAGTGACTGCTTGGCTATAAGCTTATTGTCCAATCGAATTTCAACTTCTCCCAGCACGCTACCCTGAGCTACAGGTGCAATAATAGCTTGCTGCAAATTAGTGGTGGCAACTAATTCTTCATAGCGACCTCTTGGCACGGTAACAGCTAATGACTCCGCTAAGCCTAAAGAAATTTCTTTTTCACTGCCCTTCCAGATTTTACTTGTGGTCACTTTATCGCCTGCTTTATACAGAACATGTGTTTCAAAAAAACGGAAACCATAATTAAATAGTTTTTGCGTTTCTTGAGCGCGGGCATTTTCACTTCGAGTACCTAATACCACCGAAATCAAACGCATATCACCACGTTTTGCTGATGCGGCCAAACAATAACCGGCTTCTTCGGTATGCCCTGTTTTTAAACCATCAACAGTAGAATCACGCCACAGCAATTTATTCCGGTTATGCTGCGTTATCTCATTATAGGTATATTGCTTTTCGGAATACCATTTATAGTATTCAGGAAAATTGCCGATCAATGCTACCGATAAAAGTGCAATATCTTGTGCCGTTGTATAGTGATCGGTATCCGGCAAGCCTGTTGAATTACGATAATTGGTATTAAACATGCCTAACTGCTGCGCATATTGATTCATCATCTGAGCAAAGGTTTCCTCACTACCTGCAATATGTTCTGCCAATGCGACCGCAGCATCGTTGCCCGATTGAATGATCATTCCCCTAAGCAATACCTCGACCGGCACCTTAGTATTCACCTCGATAAAACTACGCGATCCGACCATTTTCCATGCTTTCTCGCTAATCAACACCTCATCGGCTAACGCAACATTGCCTGATTGTAGCTCATTAAAAATGACATACGATGTCATTAATTTTGTGATACTCGCTGGTGGCAAACGCTGCTGTGAATTTTGTTCTGCTATAATTCGGCCACTGGCAGAATCTTGCAAAATATAAGACTTGGCAGCGATAGTGGGCACTGTAGGGTTAGGGCTTATTGCTGCATTGGCTGTGTGAAAACTCAAAACCAACACTAATAATAGACTGCTTATTAATTCTTTAATCATTCATTTACTCTCTAAAAATATAACTTAATCGACAACTATATGGGCATCGTAAAAACCTAAACCAACTAATTGCTTGGCTAGTGAATCACCATATTCTACATTGGATAGCGGACCCACACGAACACGATATAAATTCCCTTCTGGTTTTTTGAGTGGCACAATTAATATCGTATCACCAATTTGCCGCTGTAATTTTTCTTTTAATTGCTGAGCAAGTGTCGATGTACTGAACGCACCCACCTGCAAATACAAGCCAACATAGCCACTGTTGGTCACATTTGTTACAGGTACTGATGCTGTGGTGTAATGAGCATTTTTGGTAATTGCACGCACTTCAACCATGCCCGTACCTTTACTAATAATGCCTAGTTTTTTGGCTGCCGTATAAGATAAATCGATCAGCCGGTTATCGTGAAACGGGCCTCGATCGTTCACTTTAACTATAATCTTCTTACCATTCGCCAAATTAGTTACCTCGACATAAGTTGGTAATGGCAATGTTGTATGTGCTGCAGTCATTGCATGCATATCATAAGTTTCACCGCTTGATGTGCGCCTACCGTGAAACTTTTTGCCATACCATGATGCAATGCCTTTTTCACGATAGCCTTTGCTACTGTTTAAGGTATAATAACGTTTTCCAAACACCTCATAGTGTGCAGGATTACCATACTTACTTTTAGGCTCATCACGCGGTACAGCATTTGGAATCGATGATACATCAGGTGAATAAATTGGAGCACTATCACGCGTCTCAACAATGCCGCCGCCGCAAGCTATCAGCAATAAATAGCAACTCGCTACCAATAAAGTCTTTAATGTCATCTTGGTGACGACTCATAGCCTTGGCGGATAAGCTCAGCTAATTGCTTTACCGTCATCGCATACATACGACTATGATTATAGCGGGTAATACTATAAAAATTTTGCCGTACTAGCCAATATTCTTCGCCCTTTTGCTGAGTGAGCGCAATAAGCGCTATTTTATCATTTGCATAAGGCAAGTTTTTAAGTGAAGCACCCGCGGCAGCTAATTGTTCTCGGGAAAGTTTAGGCTTGTAGCCTTTGGCAATCAGGGCGGTTGGCTCTTCTGCTAATAAACTTGTTTTATGTGCAATACTTTGCCCTGTAATCCAACCGTGTAGCTTAATATAGTTAGCAATACTTCCTATTGCATCATCAGGGTTGGTCCAAATATCACGTTTATTATCACCATCAAAATCAACCGCATAGGCACGGTAACTGCTTGGCATAAACTGTCCTAATCCCATGGCACCCGCATAGGATCCCACAGCGTTTAATGGTGATCTATTTTCTTCACGCGTCAATAATAGAAAATGTTCTAATTCACTGCGAAAGAACTTACTTCTTGGCGGATAGCGAAACGCTAATGTCGATAAAGCGTCAATCACTCTAAAGCCACCCACATTACCACCGTAACTTGTTTCAACGCCTAAAATGGCAATAATTATTTCAGCAGGCACGCCATAGTGTTGCTCTGCTCGTTGCAAAACATCAACATGCTGCTGCCAGAATTTAACACCCTCATTTACACGTTTATCTTGAATGAAAATAGCGCGGTATTTATACCAAGGCTTACTTTTTTCAGCAGGTCGGGCAATAGCCTTGAGAATAGAATCTTTAACTTCCACCTTGGCGAATAACTGATTCAGTTCATCAGCACCAAAACCATGCTTTTGTTCCATTTCATTAATAAACTTGGTCAAGCCTGGCAGATCTGCATTCGCAAATACTCCGCCAGAAAAGCTAGTTAGAAATAAAACAACAATAAATAGTTTTTTCAAGATGACATCATCCTTCTGTGGGTGTGAATAGACATCAGGATACCGAAACCCGCTAATAAGGTCACCATTGATGTGCCCCCATAGCTAATTAAAGGTAGTGGCACGCCTACTACAGGCAGTAGCCCCGTCACCATCCCGACATTAACAAATACATAGACCAGAAAAGTCAGTGAAATACTCCCGGCTAATAATCGCGCAAAACTTGTTTGTGCTTGGCTAGCGATATAAATACCTCTAGCCGCCACTAATAAATATAAAACTAATAACAAACCAACGCCGACCAAACCAAATTCTTCAGCAATTACTGCAAAGATAAAGTCGGTCGAACGTTCAGGTAAAAATGCTAAGTTTGATTGCGTTCCCTCTAGCCAACCTCGCCCAAATAAACCACCTGAACCAATTGCAATTTTTGACTGGATAATGTGATAGCCAGCACCCAAAGGATCGCTTTCTGGATTAATCAGCGTTAATACTCGTTGGCGTTGATAATCATGCATTACATACCACAATACCGGTAATGCAGCAGTAGAGGACACGATAAATCCTATGATAATTCGCCATGAAATTCCAGACAAAAACACCACGATTAAACCAGAACTTGCAATAAGTAATGCGGTGCCTAAATCAGGCTGCTTTGCAATTAATAATGACGGCATAATAATCATCACCAAGCCAATAATAAGACGCCAAATAGTAGGTGGCAGAGGATACTCTGCCAAGTAACGCGCTACCAATAAAGGTACCGCCAACTTCATTAATTCTGAAGGTTGAAAGCGGAAAAAACCTAAATCCAACCAGCGCTGTGCGCCTTTGCCCTCATGACCAACAAATAATACCGCAACCAGTAAGATTAACCCCACTCCAAATAATATATAAGCTGAATCGCGCATACGATCGGGGTGAATATTAGCAAGTACTAACAGCACAAAGAATGCCATCCCTAACCGTACTAACTGACGGCTTATAAGCGCTGTGCTTTGATCGCCTGCACTGTATAACACCATTAGCCCCAAGCCTAATAATATGAATAGTCCAAATAGCAGCAGCGCATCTATATGAATAACCCGTAATGCCTTTGTTAGACTAAATCGCGGAGGGTTTTTCCAATCTATTAATGTGTCACTCATTTGGAATAATTCCAAAATATTGATCTATCATCTTACGGGCAATAGGGGCGGCAGTTTTACTGCCTCCCCCCCCATTTTCTGCTATTACTACTACTACAAATTCTGGATCTTCAACAGGAGCAAACGCTATAAATAAGGCATGATCATGCAATCTTTTATCTAAAGTCTCCGCATCATATTCTTCATCTTGCTTAATGCTAAATACTTGTGCAGTACCCGTCTTTCCGGCAACTTTAAATGTTAAGTCTTTGCCCACTTTTCGAGCCGTACCCCGTTTACCATGTACAACTTCAACCATTGCATCAACAGTAGCCTGCCAGTTTCGGCTATCAATTATAGGTAACGTTTCAAGTCTTTCAATAGGGAGCAATTTTAGTTCCGTTTGTCCCGTATCCCTAGTCGCTCTTACTACTCGGGGACTAATACTCTCACCCCGCATTGCCAATGTCGCGGTAGCATGCGCTAACTGAATAGGTGTCATCTGATTAAATCCTTGGCCAATACCCGAAATAAGTGTTTCTCCGGGATACCAGACTTGATTACGCGCATTCCTTTTCCATTGCCGTGATGGCGATAAGCCTCTACTCTCACTGGGCACATCAATGCCTGTTCGCCTGCCAAAGCCAAATAAATCTAAAAAGCCATGTAGCCTATCAATACCCATGGTATTTGCTAAATCATAAAAATACACATCACATGATTGCGCCATAGACGTAATAAAATCAACTTTTCCATGACCCTGTTTCTTCCAACACCGGTAACGGTGATCTTCTTTTCCCGGCAAGCTGTACCAACCGGGACAAAACGTACTCGAACTCTCGTTCACTATGCCCATTTCTAATCCAGCCAGCGCAATAAAGGGTTTTAATGTTGAACCCGGCGGATAATGCCCTCGTAATGCCCGATCAAATAAAGGCCTATCCATTGAGTCTCTTAATACCGCATAAGATTTGCGACTGATCCCAGTTATAAATTCATTGGGATTAAAATCAGGCTTGCTAATCATAGCAAGCACGCCTCCCGTTCTAGGATCAAGCGCAATAATTGAACCATTAAATTCGCTTAATGCTTGCGCGGCAACCCGTTGTAAATTAATATCTAAATGTAAAAATAGATCTTGGCCTGAAACGGATGGCGTATTTGTTATTTCACGTACCATTCGACCTTGCACATTAGTCTCTACTTGTTGATACCCTACTTGACCATGCAAGCTATCTTCATAAAACCGCTCTACGCCCGTTTTTCCAATATATTGCGTGCCTTTGTAATTTTTCTCGTCAATCCGCTGTTGATCTTTTTCATTGATTCGTCCTACATAGCCAATGGTGTGAGCAAACAAAGCGCCATGAGGATAATGTCGTATTAATCGCCCCACCACCTCTAATCCAGGAAAGCGATGTCTATTAACTGAAAATTTAGCGACTTCTTGCTCGGTTAACCGTTGCCTAACCACCACTTCTTTGAATCGACGTTGATGTTTAATTTGTTGTTGTATTTCAGCTACTTCATCGTCTGTTAGGGCTAACAGTAATTGCAACTCTTGCAATGTGATGTCAACATCAATGACTTTTTCAGGTACTAATTCCAAGCTAAATACAGGGATATTCTCAGCTAACACCACACCATTACGATCATAAATTAAACCTCGCTGCGGTACTAAAGGCTCAAAATCAACTCTATTCCTATCTGAAAGGGCATTAAAGTGCTCATACTCAAACACCTGCAAGACGGTAAGCCTAATCATTACTACGGCAAAGAGTATCCCCGCAAAAATAGCTGCAAAAATTAATCGATCATTAATAACTCTGTTTTCACGATGATGATCTTTGAGTTCAAACCTTAACATAGGTATGCCATCGTGATTAGCTCACACCAAACACACGTCTTGTTTTACGTAATACAGCAAACACTATTGGCCAAATAAGCGTGCTCACTATCGCTGGAGCCCAAATAGTCCAACTCGCGTCTGCCGGAGAAAATATTACCTTGATAATATGAACCAGCAATACTAAAGACATCACAATTAAAGCTTGTTGCCATATAGGATATTGGCGTAGCCGCAAATGCAGATTAAGTATAAGGTAGATCACTAAAGCATAAGAAAAGGCCAAAATTCCCAGCGCCCCTCCCAACATCACATCCATCAATAGCCCAACTGTCCATGCAAAGCCGATGCCCACCCGTTCAGGTAAAGCCATAGCCCAATAGAGTAGTGTCATTAGTACCCACTCTGGTCTAAATGGGCGAAGTAAGTCTGGCATAGGCACAATTACTAAGATCATCGCAATAATGATGGTAATGAATAATACCATTCTGCCTTGTGGTCTATTCTGCATCATCAGCTTGCTCCACAGAGACCTCTGACCTACTAGTATTTACCAACCTTTCTGTCGGTAAAACTAATAATAATTCTCGGCTTGTTGATAAATGTGCTGCCGGCTCAATAGCAATTTCTGCAAATGCTCTTCCTTTAGGAAAATGTACTGATTTCACTGTACCGACTGGATAACCAACGGGGAAACGCCCGCCCAATCCTGATGTAACGAGTAAATCGCCTTCTCGTATATCTACATTATGTGGCAAATGTTCTAACTGCAAAGGCATTGCTAAGCCTCGACCTGTTGCCACTGCCCGCAAACCATTTCGATTAATTTGTATCGGAATACCATGACTAGGATCGGTTAACAAAACAATACGGCTAGAAAATGGATAAACCTCGGTGACTTGTCCCATAACACCATTTGCATCAAGTGCTGACTGACCTATAAAAACACCATCTTTTTTACCTTTATTCACCACTACCTGTTGAAAAGAGGGATCAAGATCAATGGTGAGTAACTCAGCCACTAACACACGTTCAGTTAACCGAAATGATGAACCTAATAACTCACGTAATCGCATATTTTCACGTTCTAATGCTTGTAGTTTTTGCAGGCGCATACTACTCAACAATTGCATACTTTCGAGCTTATTATTTCTATTTCTTAACTGTTCTCTATCTTGGAAAAACTCACTAGTCCAATTACTTAGATCTGATGGTAATGCTGCAACAACTTGAACTGGATACAACACGGTGGCTAATGTCACTCGAACAGAAGCAAAATAATTAAATCTCGAATCTAATACAAATAACGCCAGCGATGCTATTAATGCTAATAACAATCGCGCATTTAAAGAAGGTGCTTGAGAAAATAATGGTTTGATATAATTAAGCCCTATAAACTAAAAAACCTTTGCTAATATTATTTCAGCAAAGGCTTTCTATTATCTTTTATATTTATCCTTTATTCAAAGGTAAAAATATCTGTTCCCCGTTCATCCATTAATTCTAAAGCACGTCCACCACCACGAGCAACACACGTCAATGGATCTTCAGCAACTATTGCGGGCAGACCTGTTTCTTCACTCAACAAACGATCAATGTCTCTTAACAATGCGCCACCGCCCGTTAGTACAATGCCTCGTTCAGCCACATCGGCACCTAATTCTGGCGGTGTTTGCTCTAATGCTGCTTTTACAGCAGCAACAATACCTGCCAGCGGATCCTGTAATGCTTCCAAGATTTCATTGCTATTTAACGTAAAGCTACGTGGTATCCCTTCCGCTAAATTGCGGCCGCGCACTTCCATTTCTTTAACTTCATTGCCAGGATAGGCCGAACCAATTTCTTTTTTAATTTTCTCAGCTGTCGCTTCACCAATCAACGTGCCATAGTTACGACGAATGTAATTGATAATAGCTTCATCAAATAAATCACCACCAATACGCACTGATGCAGAATAAACAATACCGTTTAATGAAATAACAGCCACTTCTGTTGTACCACCACCAATATCTAATACCATCGAACCACTAGCTTCTTCTACCGGCATACCTGCGCCAATTGCTGCGGCCATCGGCTCTTCAATTAAGAACACGTCACGCGCGCCCGCGCCCGCTGCAGATTCACGAATTGCACGACGCTCAACTTGGGTAGAACCACAAGGAACACACACCAATACGCGCGGACTGGGTTTGAAAAATCGACCTTCATGCACTTTAGCAATAAAATGTTGCAACATTTTTTCGGTTACGGTGAAGTCCGCAATGACACCATCTTTTAAGGGTCTAATTGCGGTGATATTTCCCGGGGTTCGGCCTAACATTAGTTTTGCTTCTTTCCCTACGGCAGCGATGGAGCGAGGACCACCCGGCCCTTTATCCTGACGTATAGCAACCACTGAAGGTTCATCAAGCACTATGCCTTGACCTCGCACATAAATCAGCGTATTTGCTGTACCCAAATCGATCGCAAGATCATTAGAAAACATTCCACGTAGACGTTCAAACATTAAAAATCATAACTCTAATACAGATAAAAGCGATACTTTATAATGCACTGGGCTGTTGAGCAAGCCACGAATGATTTAAACTTGACGCTTTTAACACTATTTATTTCTGGTACTGTCAATGAGTTTAGATAAAACCGATGTAGAAAAAATTGCACATTTAGCACGCCTAGCTATTGATGATGATGCTATACCTGACTATGCGCGTGATTTAACCAATATTTTTAAGCTTGTAGAACAGATGGAACAGGTGGATACCAGCGATATTACACCGATGGCACACCCTTTAGATGCCCATCAACGTTTGCGCTCAGATGTGGTTAAAGAAACGGATCAGCGCGAATTATTTCAATCAATTGCGCCAAAAACAGCTGCGGGTGTTTACCTCGTCCCCCAAGTTATTGAATAGCTGTTGCGACTTAGCGCATTCATCTTTTACTCCATAACGGCATTATTTTCGTACTCAAATGGTCACATATTTCAATATGCTCACATTTTCCGTGCGAAAATGCCTTATTATGAAGAAAAATCTAAACACGCTAAGCAACAACAGTCATAATAACCATATAAAGTAGTAACGAAAAATTATAGGCAAAAACATGCACAACAAATCTCTATCTGAACTTTCAGCATCACTACAAAGTGGCGAATTCAGCAGCGTTGAATTAACACAGCACTACCTCGACCGGATTAATAAACACAACGCTGGTCTTAATGCGTTTATCACCGTGGCAGACGATCACGCTCTGCAACAAGCACAAGCAGCTGATCTGCGTTTGCAACAAAAAACAGCCGGTAAATTAACCGGTATTCCACTGGCACATAAAGATATTTTCTGCACCCAAGGTTTGCGCACTAGTTGCGCCTCTAAAATGCTCGATAATTTTATATCGCCTTATGATGCCACCGTCGTTGAAAAAATCAATGCTGCCGGCATGGTGACATTGGGTAAAACCAATATGGACGAATTTGCGATGGGTTCATCAAATGAAACCAGCTTTTATGGCGCCGTTAAAAACCCATGGGATCTTGAACGTGTTCCCGGCGGTTCATCAGGTGGCAGCGCGGCAACAATAGCTGCAAGATTAGCCCCTATTGCAACAGGAACAGATACCGGTGGTTCTATCCGCCAGCCAGCATCGCTGTGCAATCTAACAGGCTTAAAACCCACCTATGGTCGCGTTTCACGCTATGGCATGATTGCATTTGCTTCAAGCCTTGATCAAGCCGGCCCAATGGCATCTAGTGCCGAAGATGCGGCGCTATTATTAAATGAAATGGCAGGCTTTGATGAGCGTGATTCCACCAGCGTTGAGCGTGATGTACCTGACTACACTACCAACCTTAATGATTCTTTAGAAGGTTTAAAAATCGGCTTACCAAAAGAGTTTTTTGATGATGGCTTAGATAGTGACGTTGCAGCCACCATTGATGCCGCCATTAAAATGTATCAATCATTAGGTGCAACCGTTAAAGAAATTACTTTGCCAAACACAGCTTTATCTGTACCCACTTATTATGTGGTTGCTCCTGCTGAATGTTCATCTAATTTATCCCGTATGGATGGCGTACGCTTTGGTCATCGCTGTGACGATCCGAAAGATCTAGACGATCTTTATTTTCGTTCGCGTGGAGAAGGTTTTGGCGAAGAAGTAAAACGTCGCATTATGATTGGCACCTATGCGCTATCAGCCGGTTATTACGATGCTTATTATTTAAAAGCACAGCAATGTCGCCGTTTAATTAGTGATGATTTCAAACAAGCATTTAATAATGTCGATGTCATTATGGGACCAACCGCCCCGACAACGGCATTTAAAATGGGTGAAAAAACAGATGATCCAGTGGCGATGTATTTAGCCGATATTTATACCATTAGCACTAATCTGGCGGGCTTGCCGGGCATGTCGATTCCTGCTGGCTTTGTAGGTGGCCTACCTGTTGGTTTGCAATTAATTGGTAATTATTTTGAGGAAGCTAAATTATTAAATATTGCTCATAAATATCAGCAAGCTACGGATTGGCATCAACAAACTCCAGAGGCTTTCAAATAGAATACTATGAAAGCAGCTGAACTCTTTGTCCGTAGCCTCGAAAACGAAGGGGTTGAATATATTTTCGGTATTCCGGGTGAAGAAAACTTGGATGTGATGGATGCATTATTAGACTCTGACATTAAATTTATCACTACCCGCCATGAACAAGGCGCTGCTTTTATGGCGGATGTTTATGGTCGATTAACGGGGCGTGCCGGTGTCTGTTTAGCGACCTTGGGACCGGGGGCTACCAACCTTATTACTGGCGTTGCTGATGCCAATATGGATCATGCGCCCTTAGTGGCTATTGCCGGTCAAGCTTCGACTAATCGTTTGCATAAAGAATCACATCAAGTATTAGATCTAGAAGCGATGTTTTTACCTATCACTAAATATTCAACACGTATTGTTGGGCCAGAAGCGATTACGGAAATTGTACGAAAAGCATTTAAAGTGGCGCAAACTGAAAAAACCGGCGCTTGTTTTATTGAATTTCCTGAAAATATTGCTGAAATGGAGATTGATGATTCACCCCTGTATGTAAAACATGCTATTCCGCCCGAACCCGCAGCCGAACAAATAGAACGAGCGGCAGCCATTATTTCAAAAGCAGCAAACCCTATTATTTTGGCGGGTAATGGTGTGGTGCGCGCCAAAGCATCACACTCACTGGCTGATTTTGCTGAAACCTTAGGTATTCCCGTTGCCAACACCTTTATGGCAAAAGGGGTGATCCCTTTTCGTCACCCAATGGCTTTAGGCAGTGTAGGCTTGCAGGCCAATGATTATATTAGCAGCGGCTTTGCTAATGCCGATGTTATTATTTGCATTGGTTACGATATGGTGGAATATCATCCTTATCTTTGGCATCCATCGCGTAATCACACCATTATTCATATTGATGCTACTCACGCTGAAGTCGATGCTTATTACAGTGTAATTTTAGGCGTGATTGGTAATATCAATCTTAGCCTCAACCGTATCGCCGCTATCAGCACACCACATAAAAATAAAGCCATGCGTACTTTGCGTGACAGCATCATCAAAGATATGAATCAACATCAAGATGATGTTGAATTCCCTATCAAGCCACAAAAGATTATTTGGGACTTGCGCACAGCAATGGATTTAAAAGACATTGTGATCTGCGACGTCGGCGCACATAAAATGTGGGTGTCTCGTATGTTCCGCTGTGAACACCCTAACACCTGCATTATTTCGAATGGTTTTGCTAGCATGGGTATTGCCGTACCCGGTGCTATTGCTGCCAAGCTGGCACACCCTGAGCAAAATATCGTTGCAGTAACCGGCGATGCAGGGTTTTTAATGAATTCGCAAGAAATAGAAACAGCGATGCGCCTTAATATTGCCATTGTGATTTTAATCTGGAATGATGCTAGCTATGGACTGATCGAATGGAAGCAACAAAGTCAGTTTGGTCGCACTAGTAATGTTAAATTCACTAATCCAGACTTTGTACAGTATGCGCAATCTTTTGGTGCTCATGGTGTCAAAATAGAACGCACACAGCAGCTTATGCCCGAATTACAAGCCGCACTAGCGCGTGACACGGTAACGATTATTGATTGCCCCGTAGATTATCGTGAAAACCTGAAACTAACAGAAATACTAGGCCAATTAACATCAGCTAATTAAGGAGTCTCTGAATAAGAGAATATCAACAATGAATCGCCACGCCATCTTCGCCATCTTTCTTGTAATGGGGCTATTTGCCCTCAATTGGTTTAATAATAGTGATCCAGACACCATAGCAGCCATTACGTTTACCGATATAGACCAAAACCCTCATAGTTTTGCCCAATATAAAGGCAAGCCCATGCTCATTATATTTTGGTCGACAGATTGCCCATCTTGCATCACTGAAATTCCTGACTTAATTGAATTGCATGAGACTTATGCCAAGCAAGGGCTAGTCATGATCGCTGTTGCTCTGGCACATGACACCCCTCCACATATTAAAGCAATGCGAAGTGAACGCCAGATCCCCTACACCATTACATGGGATAAAGATGCCTCTATTGCCCTAGCATTTGGCAATGTTCGTGTCACCCCTACCCATTTCCTAATTGATCCTGACGGTGAAATCGTGATGCGCAAAATTGGTACACTCAACGCCACAAGAATACATGATATGTTACAGGACATGGGACTTGAATCTAGTTAACAACAAACTGGCTACACATTTAGGTCGGTATATGGTATAAAGTTCGGCTTTCTAAGTCCTTATTGGTAACATAATGAACAGCGAGTAAGGGTTTTTTAGTTAGGGAGTTCTTTCCTTAGCATTGTAAATGTTCAACAGGAGCGATTTAATATGGCACGAGTATGTCAGGTAACGGGTAAACGCCCAATGGCTGGGAACAATGTTTCTCACGCCAACAATAAAACGAGACGTCGGTTTCTTCCTAATCTTCACCCACATCGTATTTGGGTTGAGTCAGAAAACCGTTGGATTAAATTACGTGTAAGTAATCACGGTTTACGCATTATCGACAAAAAAGGCATTGATGCCGTTTTAGTTGATATCCGTGCTCGTGGCGAAAAAGTTTAGGAGATATAATCATGCGCGAAAAAATTAAATTAGTATCGTCAGCTGGCACAGGCCACTACTACACTACAGATAAAAACAAACGTACTATGCCTGAAAAATTGGAAATGAAGAAATTCGATCCCGTTGTTCGCAAACACGTTATGTATAAAGAAGCTAAAATTAAATAAGCTTTTAATAAAAGAAAAATATTAAAACCCGCCTCTGCGGGTTTTTTTATACCTTTATGCAATGAAAAACTCACCTCAACATTATGATGTAATTATCCTCGGAGCCGGTGCTGCGGGTTTATTATGTGCATTTACTGCCGCGCGCCGTGGTCGTCGTGTTTTGGTCATTGAAAAAGCCAATAAAGTCGGCAAAAAGATTTTAATGTCCGGTGGTGGCAAATGTAATTTCACCAACTACGCCATAGAACCAGATAATTTTATTTCTGAGAACCCCCATTTTTGTAAAGCCGCCTTAAATCGCTACAGCCAGTGGGATTTTATCGCTATGGTTGAGCAATATAATATTGAATATGAAGAACGTGAGCATGGCCAATTATTCTGCAAAAACTCTGCTAAAGAAATCCTAGCCATGCTGTTGGCACAATGCGAGCAATCTGCTGTGGAAATTAAAACAAATTACAGTCTCGATGAAGTCATACAAAAAACCAATGGTCACTACCAAATCAACCCCGCGCACGGTCAAAATGAACTCTCTGTATCATGCCAATCTCTAGTGGTAGCAACGGGAGCGCTGTCTATTCCCGCTCTCGGTGGAAGTGGGGTAGGTTACGAAATTGCTAAGCAATTTAATCTCGCCGTCACCCATAGACAAGCAGGCTTAGTACCGTTTATGTTTAGTGATTTTATGAAGCCTATTTGTGAGCGCTTATCAGGTTTAGCGCTCAACACTACCGTTAGCTGCAATGACCAACAATTTACTGAAAACATTCTGTTTACCCATCGCGGCATTAGCGGCCCTGTCATCTTGCAAATATCTAATTACTGGTCGCCAGGTGATCACATTAGCATTAATTTATTGCCCGATCTTAAGGTCGAAGAGTGGTTGGTTCTATCGAAACAGCAGCATGGCAAAAGCCTATTAAAAACCATTTTAAGTTATAAATTAGCCAAAGCGCTAGTGAATGAGTTACAAACACTTTGGTGGCAAGACTTTGCTGAAACGCCCCTAGCAGAATTCAGTGACAAGCAACTTATTATAATTGGCGACCAGATCAACAACTGGTCTGTTAAACCTTCTGCTACAGAAGGTTATCGTAAAGCCGAAGTTACCTTAGGCGGCGTAAGCACAGAAGGTGTTAGCTCAAAAACAATGGAGGCTAAGCATCAACTGGGTTTATATTTTATTGGTGAAATATTAGATGTGACCGGCCATCTAGGTGGTTATAACTTTCAATGGGCATGGTCTTCTGGCTACAGTGCTGGTATGTTTGTTTAATTTATAAAACGCCATCAAGCTCTAATTTTTTAAAAATACGATTAGGTAGGTTTTTTTATATTCACCAATACGTTACCATTCAGTTATTAGGACATGGAAAATAAGGTCACTATTGAATACTACTCATTATCAAACTGTTGTTGCACGACAACCTATTTTTGATCGGGACTTAGCTATTTATGCTTATGAGCTATTGTATCGAGGAGCGTTGCGAACAGGCGATAAGCCTTTAAGCGGAAAATCAGGTGATTCAGCTACAAGCCAAGTGATTAACGATGTCTTTATAGATTTTGGCATAGAAAAAGTAGTGGGCAAACACATTGCTTTTTTGAATATGACACGTAATCATCTTATCAAAGGTGAGCCTCTACCTTTTGCTCACGACCAAGTTGTATTAGAAATTTTAGAAGATATTGCAGCAGATGATGATGTTATAACGGCTGTAGAAAAGTTAGTAGATCAAGGCTATAAGATCGCTCTAGATGATTTTATTTTTAATGAATCTTTATGGCCGCTTATTAAATTGGCCGATATTATTAAGATTGATATACTGGCGCTGAGCTCTGAGCAGCTAGAGCAATATGTTTCCTTATTAAAACAAGAAGATGTAAAGTTATTAGCTGAGAAAGTAGAGTCTCAACAGCAATTTGAGCAATGCAAGGCTTTAGGTTTTGATTATTTTCAGGGCTTCTTTTTTAGCAAGCCTGTGCTCATCAAAGACACTCCTATTCCTGGTAGTCAGCTGCATATTCTGAACTTGATCGCCGAGCTACACGATCCTAAAATAGATTTTGATGAAATTGAAGAGCTGATTAGCTGTGATGTCAGTTTGAGCTACAAATTATTAAAATTACTTAACTCCGCTGCCTTTGCACTGCCACAAAAAGTTGACTCAATTAAACGAGGTTTAGTCATTTTAGGTTTTGATGCCATTAAAGCATGGACAACACTGATAGCCCTAAATTCAATCAATCCAACCACACCAGAGCTAATGACGCTCACCTTAATTAGAGCCAAAATGTGTGAGAACCTAGCCAGTGATTTTGATAGCAACCCAGATACCGCTTTTACTGTTGGCTTATTTTCTACCATTGAAGCAATGTTACTTCACCCAAAAGCTGACTTACTTGAAGCATTACCGCTTACTGATCCTGTAAAACAAGCCTTATTAAATCAGCAGGGTGAATTAGGGGAGATGCTGAAAATAGTTATGCTATGTGAACACGGATTGTGGGATAATATAACCCCTCCTCCCATAAGCATTGCAGATTTTGGAGAGGCTTATTTAAATGCAACTCAATGGGCAATTGATATCCAAACATCACTTTAATTTATGGCAGATTCTCCTCTTCTTAATGTTCGCTCGCTGTCTCGAGTTTTCGGCACTCAGCATGCTGTCAATGATGTTAGCTTTAGCATTAATAAAGGCGAGGTACTTGGGTTCCTAGGACCAAATGGTGCAGGCAAAAGCACTACTATGAAAATGCTCAGTGGTAATTTGGCTCCCAGTTATGGCGAAATAACGATTAACGGTTATGATTTATTATCAGAACCTAAACAAGCCAAATCACATATTGGTTATCTACCCGAAACGCCACCGCTTTATAAAGAACTAACGGTTGCAGAATTTCTGTATTTTTGCGCTCAAATAAACCAAATCCCATCATCAAATCGTAAAAAGGCAATCAATATTGCCATTGACCGCTGTGGTCTAAATGATGTCGCCCAGCGACTAATTGGTCATTTATCGAAAGGTTTTCAGCAACGGGTTGGCATTGCACAAGCCATCATTCATTCACCTGCGGTGGTGATCCTTGATGAACCTACATCTGGCTTAGATCCTATTCAAATCAAAGAAATTCGCCATTTAATTCGTGATATAGCGACCGAACACAGCGTAATATTATCAACACATATTCTGCCTGAAGTTCAAACATTGTGTGATCGCGTTCAAATCATTAATCAAGGCAAATTAATTTTTAGCGATTCGCTTTCTGGTCTTAGTCAACATATGCAAGCATCGAGTTTATTGGTGACATTAAAAGCGCCACCAACGCGGGTGCAGCTCTACACCTTAGAGGGTGTAAGCTCAGTAGAAACCCTTTCGCCTACTCAGTTTAAATTACATTATCACCCCGAAAACAATCCTACTGAATTACTACTTGAACAAGCGGTGAGTCGGCAGTGGCAGTTAATGGAGTTGACACCAATACAGCATTCTTTAGAAGATGTATTTATGAACATTATTCAACAAGAAAATTCTGCAATGGAGCAATCATAATGTTAGCACTTGCTCGCAATGAACTTTATCGCTTATTTTTATCGCCTTTAGCATGGGTTATTTTGGCGCTTAGCCAAGTTATCCTTGCCTACTTATTTTTAACGCATATCGATTATTTTATACAAATTCAAGCCAAAATATCTGCTATTCCAGGTGCTCCCGGCGTTACTGAATTAATCGCAACCCCTCTATTAAGCAATGCTGCAACAATTTTATTATTGCTTACACCGCTGATTACGATGCGTCTCATTGCTGAAGAACGGCGTAATGAAAGCTTGCCATTATTGTTATCAGCCCCGCTCTCTATGCTTCAAATCGTATTAGGAAAGTTTTTAGGAACACTAGGGTTTTTCTTTATATTATTACTGCTGATTATTCTAATGCCGCTATCGCTTGCTATTGGTAGTAGTTTAGATTTTGGGCTATTAGCCGCCGCATTTTTAGGCTTAATTCTGCTTGTTGCTAGCTTTACCGCCATTGGCTTATTTTTATCATCACTCACCAAACAGCCATCCATTGCTGCCGTTACTACCTTTGCTACTTTATTTTTACTGTGGATAATTGATTGGTCAACCCAGTCCACAGGGCTGTTTAACTGGTTATCATTATTGAACCATTATCAGCCTTTTTTACAAGGTGAAGTGCGTACTAGCGATATTGCTTATTATCTTATTATTACCGTCGTATTTTTAACCCTCACTGTTCGTCACCTTGACTCTGAGCGCTTAAACTGATGAATATCTCAGCTAAAACAAAGTGGCAACTAAAGATCCAAAACAGTATTTTTTATATTTTATTGCTTATTGTTGTTATCTTGTTAGCACAGCTAAGTTTGAAAACAGATCTTCACAGCGATTGGACAGCTAATAGTCGCCACAGCTTATCAGATACCACCAAAGACTTACTCGCTCAGCTTGATAAAGAAATCACTATTCAGGCTTTTATCAGTCAGAATAATCAATATCGAGACGTACTTGAGTCTATTTTAGAACGCTATCAGCGCCATACTGACAAGATCATTGTTGAATATATTAATCCAGACTTCTCACCTGAACTTGTCCGCAGCCTCAAAATTCAACAACAAGGTGAAATGGTTGTCTCGCTCGGTGAAAAACAGCAACATGTTTATGATCTTTCTGAACAATCTCTTACTAATGCCATTATTTCTGTTTCACGCCAGCAAGAGCAATGGCTAGTCTTTATTGAAGGCCACGGCGAACGAACCCCGCTTAACGAAGCGAACTATAACTTAAGTACTTGGGGTGAGCAGCTCAAACAGAAAGGCATTAAATTACGGGAATTAAATTTAGTCGAACATAGCCAAATTCCAGACAATACCGCTGCTATTGTTATCGCTAGCCCTGAACAATCATGGTTAGAGGGTGAGATACAGATCATTAAAAATTATATTAATCAAGGCGGCAATTTATTATGGTTAGCGGAGCCTGATAGTTACCACCATCTAAACAGTCTTGCCGAACTATTGGCAATTGAATTTGTGCCAGGTACAGTTCTCGATCCCAATGCAGAAACATTAGGCATTTCTGATCCACAATTTGTATTGGTCACTAATTATGCCAATCACCCTGTCGGCGTGGCTACCACCGGTGTCACCCTATTCCCCCAAGCCATTGCCATTGAACATTATGGTGAAAATACCGATTGGCAAGCGCTACCTCTGCTTATCTCGCAAGATAATACGTGGAGTGAAACAGCTACTATGGATCAACAAGACCCACCTGTTTTTGATCTGGGAAGTGATACGGCTGGCCCGCTGAATCTTGCTTATTTATTAACACGCTTTACTGATGAGCGTGATACTGAGCAGCGTATCGCCGTTGTGGGTGATGGTGATTTTTTATCTAATACCTATATTGGTAATGCCGCAAATATTGAACTCGGTGTCGCCTTAATAAACTGGTTAGTTGAAGATGATGCGCTTATTTCTATCCCTCTAAAAACGACCATCGATAATCAATTAGAGCTAAGTAAAATGCAATCGCTTGTTATTGGTCTTGGTTTTTTAATTGCTGTTCCGCTGCTGTTATTAGTAATTGGTTTCTGGGTTTGGTGGATACGGCGTAGAAGATGAAATCACGTTATCTGATCAATATTCTGTTAATAGCCTTAGTTTTCAGCTTATATTGGTTTGTTAACCAAGAAGCACCCAAACAGCTCCAGGGGCAAGGCCTAACTGCAACTACTCACGGTGACATAACGAAAATAACCATTTTACGAGATGGCTTAGATACCATTTCCATACAAAAAAACGCATCTAACTGGCGACTTGTGCACCCTATAAATGCGCCAGCGAATAATACGCGTATCAAGTTGTTACTATCTATTTTGAACACGAATAGCCATGCTCAGCTTAGTCATGCTGATAACGCTACTCAGACCCAACTTGGTTTTAATGATAGCAGTACGATCCTAAAACTCAATGAAGACAACTTCCAGTTTGGCAATATCGAATCTATCAGTAAGCGTCGTTATGTTTTACACAATGATGTTATTCATTTGATTGATGACAATGTGGCACCATTGCTTAATGCTAATGCCGCGAGCTTTATTGATAATAAGCTTATTGCTCTTAATCATCAGATTTCAAAACTTTCCTTACCTACACTAAACACCGATCAAACACTTTCTACTCACACTATCACCATTGAACAAAAAGAAGGCCATTGGAAAAGTGACAATAACAAACTGTCTAGCGATCAATTAACTATATTGATTGATGCATGGCAACATGCTTATGCCTTGCAAGTGCTTCCGTTAAGCACTGCGTCTGTGCCTGCATCTGAACCACATAACATAGTTGTTTGGTTTCAAAACCAAACAGAACCCGTTGAACTGCAATTGCAACAAGATAATAGAACCTTATATCTAAACAGCCCATCACAGCAGTTAAGTTATCAGTTTCCTATCGCATTACTACAGCAATTATTGCCAATAAGTCCATAATGCCTGAATTACCCGAAGTTGAAACCACCCGCCGCGGCATCAGCCCCTATATAGAACACGCAACAATTACTAATGTTACTATTCGTAATTTCTCGCTTCGCTGGCCTATTGAATCTGATCTGGCAAAAACGCTTAGAGGTCAGTCTGTTCATTTAATTAAACGCCGTGCTAAATATTTATTATTTCAATGTGATTCTGGCACACTCATCATTCACTTAGGCATGTCAGGAAAGTTACGAATATTAGAATCAGCAACCGCTTCCAAAGCAGAAAAGCATGATCATTTTGAACTTCAATTTGATAATGGCCAACTGCTGCGTTATAACGATCCACGTCGTTTTGGTGCGGTATTGTGGACAACTGAAGCTATTGAACAACATAAATTATTAGCCCATCTTGGCCCAGAGCCATTAACAGATGACTTTGATACAGACTATTTATTTCAGCAAAGTCGATCTCGCAAATGCAGTATAAAAACACTGATTATGAATGGCAAGGTGGTGGTGGGCGTAGGCAATATTTACGCCAGCGAGTCGCTATTTTTAGCTACAATTCATCCCAAAACCATAGCAAATAAATTAAGCAAAAAACAAAGTGAATTATTAGTTAAAGCCATTAAACAAATACTTAAACAAGCTATTAAAGCCGGTGGCACAACGTTAAAAGATTTTAGAAAGAGTGATGGCAATCCTGGTTATTTTGCACAACAATTAAATGTATATGGGCGTAAAGATGAAAGCTGCACACAGTGCAACGGCACCATACAGCATTATAAAGAATTACAAAGAGCCACCTTCTTTTGCCCTAATTGCCAGAAATAAAACCCGGTCGTCCCAGCAATATCCCTGTCATCCCGGTAGCTTGTAGCCGGGATCTATGTTGTTATCTACTGCTTAGAAAAATAAGCTGCCATTAACTTAATTTCTTCTTTCGTATATCCACTTGCATGATGAAACATTACCGTAGATATTCTTTCACCTTCCGTAAATTGTCTCATCTGTTCTATGAAGTGTGATGGTGAAGAACCGGCTAACGAAGGCATTCCACCCACACTATGACCATTGGTGCCATGACATGCTGCACACGATGAAGCCAATAACGCCACATTTCTTTGTTGAGAAACTGCCGGAGTTGATAGCACCAGCATACACACTGCCAGCCCCAAAACAAATTGGCTACGATTACGCATAATTAACACCCTAATTTAAGCGAATATCTAATACTTCGGTATAATATAGCATTAACTCTAAAAAAATATCTAAAATGGCAGAACAACTACACCTTGAAGGCATCATCTCTGACGAATCTGGCGGTCTACGCTTAGATCAAGCTTTAGCACAGCTATTTTCTGATTATTCACGCGGACAACTCACCAAATGGATAAAAGCAGGTTATGTTCAAGTCAATGATAAAAACCTCCGCCCACGTGATTCGGTGATGGGGGGCGAGCGCGTGGTGATTGATGCTGAAATAGAAGTGGTCGACGACACATGGATCGCAGAAGCGATCACCTTAGATATTATTCACGAAGATGACGATGTTATTATCCTCAATAAATCGGCCGGCATGGTGGTTCACCCTGGTGCGGGTAATCATGATGGAACACTGGTCAATGCCCTACTTCATCATGCACCCCAGCTAGAAGGCGTTCCTCGTGCTGGTATCGTGCATCGAATTGATAAAGGCACCACTGGCTTATTGATGATTGCTAAAAATTTACAAGCACACAACTCACTGGTTAATCAATTACAAGAACGCACTGTATTACGTGAATATCAAGCTATTTCAATGGGCGTGATGACCGCAGGCGGCACCATCGATGAACCCATTGGTCGGCATCCCGTAGATCGTAAACGCCAAGCGGTTACCGGCTCAGGTAAACATGCAATAACTCATTATCGTGTAGTGCAGCGCTACCGAGCCCACACCCATGTACGCTGCAAATTAGAAACAGGCCGCACCCACCAAATTCGTGTCCATATGGCACATGCACGTTACCCACTTTTAGGCGATCCTGTTTATGGTGGTCGAATACGACTACCTAAAGGTGCCAGTGAAGCCACAAAAACGGCTCTACAAGGTTTTAGACGACAAGCACTCCATGCCGGTTCTTTAGGATTTATTCATCCTGCTACAGAGCAAGAAGTATCGTGGCAAGTGGAGATGCCAGAGGATATGTTGGATATATTGGCTGTGTTGGCTAAGGATCAAAAGCAGAATAGCTAAATGAATCAATCTGAATCTATACCGGTGATTATTCAATCTGTGAATTTTCGCTCCTCCGTCACTCCGGTATGCTTTTGTAATTTGAATGATCATCGGTATATAACTTCTTTCTATGCAGCTTTTTCTTGTTCAATATTCCACCCAGGGAAAACCAGAACAGCAGGATGACATTTTAAAGCCCTAGCTAATACTTTAGCTCTTTCTACACCCAAATTGACTTTATTATGCTCAATCGCTGAGATAGTTGATTGTGGGATACCTGTTAGTGTAGATAGTTGGTTCTGGCTCAGCTCTTGTAATTCTCGAATGATCCGAACTGAGTCGCCAATGGATACATCAATGATCTTCTTGGATAATTGATACTCTTTCATATTATTTTCTCCTGTACCCCTACTTTCCCGTTCATGGTGAGCTTATCGAACCATGAATACCCTTCTACAAACTCAGGGCGAACGGTGATTTAAAATACGAACTGCTTATATCTTATTTTACACAATGCAAAAAAAGGGGCTGATTTTAACGGCAAGACCTAGTAAAAATAACACATATTGGGCTAGCATTGCTAGTAATAATAAAACAGATAAATAGGCCAATGTTCGGGTATTACTAGCATTAAAATTAAGCCCCGTTTTTAGATCTCTAAAGCTTTCTTCTATTTGCATTCTAGTACGGTATATTTTGAAATACCTAGCTGTCTGGCGTAGGCTCTTTCGGCTTGTGGCAAATTTGTGGCAAGAATGGATTGTGATGAACAACTAAATCAGCAAACAAAGTTAGGTGGTTTGTATTTGAAAATCTTCATGAAGTAGTTTCCAGTGTTTTTTTAGAAGTTCTTTATGTTCATCATCCATAGGGAGATCTTTCAGTGCGTTTGGCCATAAGGCGCGTGCTTTTTCAATGGTACTTTCTAAGTGTGGCTTAATGGCTCTCCATGGAATGTTTGATTTTTTAGACCAAACCTCAAAGTGAGGCATGTTGGCTTCGTACCATTTCTTGGTTTTTCCCATATTTAAAGCATATTCTTTTTCATCTCCCATATATACGCGTGTAGTGAGAATATCGTACGCAGGAGAAAGTTCTGGCGTTATTTGGTCTTTGTATAATAGACTCCAGTTTTTGAGATGGGCATCTCCATTTGCGAGTAATATATTGACGAGTAAACGCTTTGCGAGTTGCTGTGCATTGGCTAGTCCATCACCTGTGTACTGGTAGATGATCTTTCCAATTTGTTCATAATTGGCAGAGTTATACTTTTCACGAGGATACTTTATTAGTACTTGAGCAAAATCTTCCATGTGAATACGCTGTGTATCTGCCCGATCAAATCGTCGAATAGCGAAGGCATATTTTTCTTCAGGAAGGTTAATTGGTGGAAGATTATCAAGTTTAGCAAGTTCAATTAGTTTAACATCAGGAATATTAATATCGGCAAGTTGTGCAAGAACCATCGAAGTGTATTCGTTTAAGGGTACATTTTTGTGTTTTATAGATGGTGTTTTGATTATCCAGTCACCAAGTTCTCCTGATCTGGAAATTTGATAACGACCATCCATTTCTTTCATGGAAAATTTCATTTGAACACCAGCAAGGGAGAACTTGTTTGCTGAATTAGGTGTTTCAATTTCAACCGCTTTTATTCCACCGTATTTTGCGAATAGATGGTGTGGAACTTCGTCTGGCGACATAGGGGCTGCAATCAAGGCACCGGGTAAATCCTGACCAAGATATGAGAAAAGCTGAAATTCATTGTCTGGGTGTGTCTTTAAACCCTGAGTGAGCAGTTCTCTTAGAGATCCTTCCGGCAGTAGGTTTGAAAGAATAGGGTGAAGCCTATGGTTTCTTGCCCATGGTTCTGAAATAAGCTTATCGACATTAGGGAAATCTGGGTGCGTTATTAGGCTGAATGTGGAGCGAGATGGATCTGCAATAAATTCTTCTGCGAAAGTGAGAACATTGCGACCATTTTGAAATCCTGCCAGATAGCCAATAAGCTTATCATGTAAAGTCAGTTTTAAAACTTGTACTTCATTATTATTAGTCATCATGACTCCTCTAATAAGTTTTTCCAAGGATCATGTTCGTGCTCTGCTTCTTCTTGTGTATGAGAGCTACGCGCGCGCGTATTGTCCAATATATCCTTCACGGCTCTTAGCTTATCTTTAGGAATTAGCATAAGTTCCATTTTTAGCCCCTTGGCAATTAATTCAAGCATATCAAGCCGAGGATTACCCTTGGATTCTAATCGTTGGTATTGTTGCCTTGCCATTCCAATATGGAGTGCCATGTCTTCCTGTTTGAAGCCAAGTTCTACGCGTCGTTTTTTTATTTGTTCGTGCAAGCTATTCATTTTCTTTCCTAAAGAAACCTATATGTTTCTTTTTCCTTTATAGAGGCATGTTAGTTGCTTTAATTAAAATAAGCAACAAAAAAGCTGCTATTAAGGTTTTGAGGGGTAATATTCCACCAAAGCAATGTATTTGTTGCTATTAAACCTAAAATATTAAATTAGATGAGCCCTTGCTGATGGAGGGGCGAATCCCTTCGGGCGCACCATTACCCAGTATGGGTTTCAGAGCTTGCACTCTTTCATTTTTAGATTTTTTCCACAATTTACGGTCTTCTGTAGCCCGCATGAATCCGCCATTGTCTGGCGAGACCTTTTTCGACTTGTGGCGAATATGTGGCGAAAAATACTTGAAATGCAATAGGTGTAGTAGGGCTGTGTGATAAGATTGTGCTTTTTTCATTGAATCAATCACTGATAATTCGCAACCCAAAGCGGACATTGATAATGTTTTGATGCTGATTGTTAGATACGGAAAAAGATTGATTTTTTCATCATATTTTAGATCTGAGTTAATCTATACTTTCATACAAATTCGGCCATATAGACTCCCAACAACAATCATGATCTTGGTCCAGAACCAGAATGACTTTGGCATGACTAGATGCTGGTAACTTGGCTACAAAACCATATGCTAGAAATGGTGGAATTACAGTGTCATCTTCACCAACAAAATGAACTTGCTCTACCGTTGTTAATTGCTTTAGGTAATCCGCAGGATTAAGTGATCCTGTTAGTGGGCTGATGTGATGAAAATTAGTCCATGCTTTATGGTCAAGGTTACCTGCCATGGTTATCAGTTTAACTACATCATCACGTTGTGCGGCTAGTATTGTTGCCACAGCACCGCCACCGGAATAACCTACCAAGGTTAGCCGTGTTGCAGAGAACTGCTGCTTGAGTTTATCTACAGCCTGATTACTGGCCTCAATTACCTCTGGTGAAAATCGGTGACTGGCCCAGTATTTAGTTTCGCAGGGCTTATTCATTAAATACTGGCAAGGACGAGCAAGGTAAGCGGAATTAGTGCTCGGATGATTCAATGCTAGTTTTAGACCCACAGGATTAATAGGCGTTGGATTACGTGATGGCTTGCGTGACGAAATCCATGCCATACCATCACCTTCTATATAAACGGTAAGTGTAGAATCCTTGATGGGATTGTTTGGTACAAAACTTATCAAATTAAACGATGCTGTCTCAATAATTTGCTCATGCCAAGCATGTTGGCTTGCTAATTGTTCAGCTGTATTGTGCCTTTTGTCCATACTCGGCACAGTCGTACAACCACTAATGAGTAGCGATAGAAAGGTAAGTTGATAAATTTTAGTCATAACTCATTCTAACAAGTAACTACTGTTTATGTAGGTGCCTTCCTATTTAATCCATTAAGTCTTACTTTAGAACATAAATCTAAAGTTAGCACTTAACGATTGGTCTGTGTAATCTTGACGACCCGTCACGTTATAGCTTGCAGTAATTTCAGTACCATTTTCTAAGCTATATTTAGCGCCTAAGCCTGCGTTATAAACAAACTCATCAGGCTCAATGCCTTCGGTTGAGAACTGAGCACCGCCGCCTGCAAATGAAGAGGTTAAGCTTGAACGGTCAGTCATTACATCATAACCCACGCCTACATTAGCCATTAGCAATAGACTGTCTGACATGCTGTGATTTGCTTTAGCACCCACACCGATAATTAAACTATCATTACTGTCATCATCAACATTTAAGTTTAATGCACCCGCACCAGACTCATTGTAGTCTTCAACGCTCACATAGCTATAATCAGCATGTGCATACGGAGTGACCACTGTTTTGTCGCTGATGTTGTAACTACGTTCCAACTCAGCACTTAGCTGTACATTCCAGCTATCATAATCTGCATCGGCAACATCACCGGTGAATATAAGTCGTTTACTGTCATAGTCAGATATGCCGGCACCGACTTGAATGTTTAACGCTGTTACATCATCAATCATCTTAGTGGCATACACTTTCGCCATATAGCTATCCATATCAATAGAATGACTACCCGATGTTAAGTTACTTTCAACATCACTGTTGATATACGCTAAGGCAACACCCACATTCCATGTTGATGACACATCGCCATCAAAACCGACTGCTAAGCCGTAACTATCAATATCGTAACCATTAACACCTTGACGGGTATCTTGCTCTGTCCAACCACCAAAAGGTTTAAACCAAATATGTCGGTCAGTCATAAAGCCATCACCTGATGATAAGCCACGCGTGCTATCTTGACGAGCAGACACCACACCTGTCACGGCATTAATTGCAATATTAGTCATTTGAGACACACCACCTGATATGCCCGGTAGGGTAGATTCAACAGCATCTGAAAGTTGCTGTTCAGCTCCTGAAAACAGTGCAAGCAATTCAGGAGAAGCATCAATTGCTTGTGCTGCACCCAATGATGCTGTGTTACCTAGAGCCAGCGATGCATCAAACAGTGGAGAACCAGCTACTACGCTTACGCCCGTGATATCCAAGTTCCAAGCATAGGTGCCATCATATATTAGGCTCCAATCGATGCTAGAACCATTATAAAGGTAAGTTCCCGTTTTGGTTGTTGTACCAATGAAAGCAACGGCACTATCATTAGTGATAACATCAGCATAAGTCGTATTTGCAAGCGTAGAACCTTCTGCAATGCCAAATGTCATAGAGCTAAAGTTTATGTCAGCCCCACCTACGTTAACAAAGGACAGCTGCCCATAATCACTGGTGCTAGTGATATATATTTTGTAAGTGCCGGGTGTGTTTGCCGCACGAAAAGTGAGAGCATTCCCATTCCCTTGTGCATTAATCAATGTATCTAAACTTGAACCATTTCCTCCGACACTAATGTCAACGCCAGACCCACCAGTGATTACACCCATATTAGTTAGCGTTCTAATGCGGTTGCCATTACTGTTAATGGCAATGCCCGCCGAAATACTACCAATAATAGTGCCCGTATTAGTTAGTGAGTCAATAAAGCCATCAATCGGAGTACCACCTGGCGTACTAGCTACCATAAGTCCAAGCTGACCTTCAATAGATCCTGTATTAGTTAGTGACGTGATATCCGTACCCGCTATCATTATACCCGAAGATCCACCGGCATTAGAAAGTATGTTTCCATCAATGACTAGAGAGTCAACTGTCGGCTGACCAGATATAAAAATGCCGTGATATGTTGTTGTAGTTATTTCATCAGCGGCCTCTAAGGTAAGTATTTTGATGCCATTTACGTCAGTAGGGGTGATAAGTGTATTGGGAGGAAGAGCCTCCCGTAATACAAGTGTTGACGAAACTGTCATCAAGGTCATGTGTCCGTAAGTTACAGCATTAGCATTGGCACTATACAGTGCCGCTAGCACGCACAGTGCCAGTGGTTTTAAGCAAGGTTTTGAAGGTTTTGTAGCTGTTTTCATATTTTATCCCTAGTTAATAAATTAAAACATAAGGAACTATACCAACAGGGATAAAAGGGCTCTCTGCTATTTTCTATGAAATATCATTTATTTTCTACGCTATATCGCGGGTATAAAATTACAGGAGGATTTTTGTCGTTTTCATATGTGAAATAGGGGCGGTTTAGGTACTTTCTACTAAGTTAAAGCTGATAGTAAAATAAAGGGGTGCATTGCTAATATGATTTTTCACTACAGTCAATTTAGTATTGCTAACACTTAGGAAAAGACATTAATACCTTAAGCTTCCCGGGGTACGGTTGAATTTTTTCTTAAAGGCTGAAATGAAATGATTTACATGTGAATAGCCAATGCGTTCGGCTAATATTTTCATCGCTATATCCGTGTGTTCTAGCTGGTGATAGGAGTTGTCTAGGCGGTGCTCAATAATAAAGGTGTGTATTGGTTTGCCCGTTAATTTTTTAAACTCATTACTGAGTGTTGTTGCACTCATACCATACTGTACTGTTAATTCGTCCAGTGAAGGCAACTTGCCTTGATGGGTAAGAAGCTCGTTTTTAATTTCTTCAATTTTGAGCTGTTTAACAATCTGGGCGCGTTCTTTATTGCAGTCTAAATAATGACTAAGTTGGCCTAGATAATTCAACACGGCTGATTGGGCGTGTATTTTTCGAATATCACCGGTCAAATGTGAGTTGAAAGCCGCATGTAACAATCTGGATATTTCAAGAGGTATCGCATGAATATCGCTAGAAGGCACTGTAGCAATATTTAAATTATGGCGTAATGATTGGGCCACCTCTTCACCTAAAAACTGATTGAGAATAGATTCCCCCATCTTTAAGTGAATGAGATCATGCTGTTGCCCCTTTTTTATAAAAAAAGAATCATCCATTCGATCCATATTCATACACAGCGTCTTTGTTTGATCAAAATCATATTTTTTATCTGTTCGATGGTCATGCAATATTGCGTGACCTGTTTTAACCGAAACGATATAAATCATTGGCTCAAGTAGGACACCTGTAGCCTTGGTTAATGGGATCTCTGTCTCTTCGGTTTCATATTTTGGGTTTGGCGTAAGCACGGTATGTGCTATGTCCATACCTAAGTTTAGGCCTAAAACTTCAACCGTTCCGCTACCAATCTCTTCTGGGCAAGGCATATCAAATTTTAATTCACCTATCGGGTGGTCAATTACACTCTCCAGCTTGTCAGGGCGGCAAGTCCAGATAATTGTTGATGTTTCGATTGCTGATTTCATGCTGTGTATCTTTGTTCCTTAATATATGAAAATTATTTCTCGCAAAATAATTATACACATAATATAAAATGTCAACTAAAATATTAGGCCACTACAATCCTTCTTCTTGGCTCCAAAAACAAGTAAGAAATCAGCGTTATTTCGAAGATGGTTCAAAAAATCCTGCCTTATTTCCTCTCTTTCGAGATCCTCTACTTCTTCCTTTTTAGTATCAACCCGTGAGTACAAATTTAGCATTAGTATCTTTGGATATTGAGGAAGGTTCTGAAAAACAAACTGCTCAAGATAACGTAGAGTTTTATCAGCTTGTCTCTCGCTGGCGTTACTGGGGTTCTGTCCAATGATACAAAGAACTTTATTCTGATGCTTTTCATAAAAGGGATAGTTAAACTTAAGCAATGTAATCTATCCTCTGTAAAAATGGCTTTAATCCTTGGAAGATCAACTTTTTCAAAGTGGGCAATCTCCATACATGATCCTTATTATGTAATCTAAGCCGCCCTTTCTTGTTCTATACCTGTGATCATTCAATGTGTGAAGATTTAGGGCAAAAATAGGAAGTCAGGGCAAGGCGCAATGTGCAGGTAATGACTAGTCCTTATCAAGCATTGTAACGCA
>NVVW01000035.1 GCA_002733505.1 Methylophaga sp.
TTTGCCGTGCAAAGCTTAACGCCCTTTGTTAAGATTGAATGATGAAATCACAATTTCAACATCAATCTAAAAACAAAGGATGACGCTTAACTCGCCGTTAAGCCCTAAAAACACCCCTTGACAACGTAACCTAATCGGTTACAATTAAGCCATGATAGCCAGTTTTACACATAAGGGATTAGAGCGTTTCTATAAAACTGGTAAGTCGTCTGGTATTCAAGCAAAACATGCCAAACGGTTAAGGTTAATACTCACCAACCTCGATCAGGCGGAATGCCCAAAGGATATGGAGCTACCCGGTCTGCGGCTGCATGAATTAAAAGGCAGTCGTAAAAATATTTGGGCTGTTTCAGTCAGTGGCAATTGGAGAGTAACATTTCGATTCATAGGTCGAGATGCAGATTTAGTTAATTATGAGGATTATCACTAATGAGTATGCACAACCCTGCACATCCAGGTGAAATTCTAAAAGAGTTGGTAATAACTCCTCTAGAACTCACCATTACTGATGCATCTGAGCATTTAAATGTCAGCCGTAAAACACTGTCAAAAGTTTTAAATGGCAGGGGTGCAATAACACCTGAAATGGCGTTGCGCTTAGAGCTAGTATTTAAAAAACCATCTGCCGATCATTGGTTACGCCTTCAAAATGCTTATGACCTTTGGCAATCTCGCCAAAACAAATCTGATTTGCATGTCCAGCCTTATCGCACCAACTACGCATAAAGGCTTAACAAATAGCTCAAGCGGACGTAAAAAACACGCCGCTTAGCATGGCGTTATGTTCGCAGGAGGGAGATATGAAGTGGCTTTTCGGCTCGAAGAAAAAGAAAGCACCTGAAAAGGATGATGTCAGGAAGGTTGGTAGCCGGATGCTCCGTATATCAAGCCTTGATATGTTCGGCTCGTACTCCGAGTCAAGGAACGGTCGTTATCTTTTGCTCCGCCAAGATTCAGATCGTGAACAAGGCAGAGGGGGTTACCGCGAATCCGGTTGCCTTAGTAGATAATGGTAGCGTCGTATTTGCCGGAGAGTGTGAGCGTCCCACAGAAGGTGCGGTATCCAATTCTGGTACGTTCGCAATTACAGACACGTTATTTGGAGATAAGCTGGGTTCCAAGCTCTATGTGTACTCAGCCGATGGAAGCCTGATATTCGAACACAGATTTTCCGCAAACACGCTAAATATTGGTATATCTCCAGAAGGGACGCATGTTGTAGCGCAAATGTGTAATAGCGATACAGATGACTCCGGGAAACTTTTTCTATTTGAAATAAGTCAAGCAAAAGTCATTGCCGCGCTCATCCCAGAAACGGGATGGGCTAATGAATATGAATTTTCCGTACCCGATGGAATTCTAAGCCTCTGCTATCGAGGTAATAGGAAATACAAATATCGATTCGATGGCACATTTTTAGATACAGAGAGATTTGAGCGTGAACGGGTCGAGGATGCATCACCAACAGAATTGGTTCTTTTAGTTCGCGAAAAAATGAAAAGCGCCACTAATGAAGAACTTCCCGGCCTGCTGTCATTAATAGATAGAGCTTTCGCGGGGAATCTTTCTGAATACCATGATTATCGAGCACTAGCATTTAGAGTGAAAGGCGAAATTAATGAATCTTTAGGTAATAAAGATCAAGCAATATCAGCTTATCAAGAAGCTATTAACATCGATCCAAAAATTGGGGTTAAACAGCGGCTCAAGAAACTGGAAAAGGCCAATGCGCCATCTGGCTCATCTAATACCAAGAAGAAAAAAGGCAAACCAACAACAAACAATATTATGAACTCCCCAATCACCGGCGAAACCGTTCAAGAAGCAATGTATAACTTTACTCAGTACGCATTTATCAGCGGCTCTATAAAGGAGACACCATTAGATACTGAGAAATTCGCAAGCACGTTTACAATTCTCCGGGCAGGCCCGCTTAGCCAGCAGGAACTGGCGGCTCAATCGCTACCGATTCAGCGCGTAATCTATGAGTTGTTAACTCAGTACATCATGTTCTTTTCCATGAACCCCTCATTGCAATTCCCGCCTGACTTCCTGGCTCAATCAAACTCGAAAATGCTTGGTCATCAGGTAACGGCATACATTGCTGAACATGGGTGGCCGTTTCCCCAGATGTTACAACAATGAAGAAATACGAACATAACAATCACATGCACTCGGACAGCAAGGAATTAAAGGAATTAAAGGGTGAATTAAAGGGGACGCTACCCTTTAATAACAATTAAAGGGGACGCTACCCTTTAATAACGGTTTGTTTCACCCCCGAAGGGGGATGAGAACAAATCGTTCAAGCGTATACTTTGCTATGCAAAGCTTAACGCCCTTTGTTAAGATTGAATGATGAAATCAAGATTTCATCATCAATCTAAAAACAAAGGATGACGCTTAACTCGCCGTTATAAGACGCACCCACCAATTTGAGCGCATCCAGTGGTAGATAGTCATATCACCAAAAGTAGCGTCCATCCGAAGTACCTTAAACAATCTGTTAGAATATAGTGGACATCAAAAAACACCTTAGATGATACTTTAAAATGAAGAATCAATCTTGGCTCCTGAGTGTGCGGGAATGAAGACCTTATTGTGGTGTCCGTTTAGATAAAACTCTCAAATTGGCTGCATTTAACGCTTGGCATTTAACGTGACACGTTATATAATTTAAACCATGATAAAGAGCTTTATATGCAAACATACTCAAGCACTTTACGAGGGCAAAAAGCCTAGGCAATTTAGATCCTTTCAGATTCAGGCTGAGCATAAATTACAAATGCTTGATAGTGCTGTCGAGTTAATTGATTTGAAATCACCTCCCGGTAACAGACTTGAACCATTGGTTGGTGATAGAAAGGGGCAACATAGCATTAGAATTAATAAACAATACCGTGTTTGTTTTGTTTGGATTAATGAGCCTTGTGATGTAGAAATAACGGATTATCATTAATAGGATTAAGTTATGAATAATATGAGACCAATTCATCCAGGGGAAATCCTTAAAGAGGAATACCTTGAACCGTTGGATATGAGTGTTAATGCCTTGGCTACTGCTTTGCATATACCTACTCCAAGAATTAATGATGTAATTAGGCAAAAGCGTGCGGTTAGTATAGATACTGCACTTAGATTGGCTAGATATTTTAATACCACAGCACAGTTTTGGCTTAACTTGCAAACCAGTTATGATTTAAAAGTTGCAAAAAAAAATATGGCAATCATTGAGGATGAAATACTCCCTTTGCAAGTTGCCTAGTTTTATTATATTTTAATTTATCATTTAGTTTCGCGCAAGCGTCTTACAACAATCGTGTCAACGTGAATTTTTTTGTTCGCTGGCGCTCTCAAAAAAATCACGTTACACAAAATGTTCCCACCGCCTCCGGCGGTGCGAACGGCGAGTTAAGCACTTGAACGGTTTGCCATGCAAAGCTTAACGCCCTTTGTTAAGATTGAATGATGAAATCACAATTTCAACATTAATCTAAAAACAAAGGATGACGCTTAACTCGCCGTTCCCACAGAAAAATAAAAACCTCATTGCGTAATGTTCACATATTTGTTAACATCGACAAATGAAGGAAATCATATTTTATCGTACAAATTCAGGAGATTGCCCTGTAATTGAGTTTCTTGACTCACTGACAGGAAAACAAGCACAAAAAGTAGCATGGGTACTTCAACTCATTGAGGAACTAGACAACGTTTCAAACAAAAACCGAATAAAATAATTTTAAATCATGGGTTTCAAAAGAAAACTCAAAAAACACCTGCCAAAGATATAAAAATCTCAGAATCAAGAAAAAACGACTATTCAAAACAAAGGTAAAGCAATGAATGATTTAGATAATTATATTACACAAAGGAAAATCAAAGACGCTAAATTCTCCGATGGTTACGACGAGGGGTATCAAGCATTTAAGATTGGTAGTGTATTACGCCAATTAAGAGAGTCTTCAAGTTTAACTCAAGAACAACTTGCAAAAAAATTACATACGAAAAAATCAGCAGTTTCTAGAATAGAAAACCATGCAGAAGACATAAGGCTTTCAACATTAGAGAAATTTGCTAATGTTCTTGGCAAGCGTTTGGAGGTTTCAATTAAATAAGTGCTAACAAGTGCATAAACTCGGACTTGGGTACGCTGTCACTTTTTTTTGCAAAAACACGAAAAAAAACGCCATCATACCCAAGCCGGTTATGCTGGCGTTCCCACCGCCTCCGGCGGTGGGAACGGCGAGTTAAGCAAAGAAAAACTTGCTCCCTTATTGGTATCAACCTATGCTGTTTTCTATGAGAGTAATTTCTAAACGAACATTAAGAGAGTTTTGGGAAGCTTCACCTCAATATCTAGATGCTCAATCTTCGTTAGAGGTGTGGCATGGGGAAACATTGAAAGCAAATTGGAAAACGCCACAAGAGATAAAAGAACTATTTCATTCGGCAAGCATTTTGAAAAATAATCGGGTTGTATTTAATATTGCAGGAAATAAATATAGGTTAGTGGTATCTATAGATTATAGGCGGCAAGCTTGTTTTATTAGGTTTATTGGCACACATAAGCAATATAATGATATTGATGCAGAGGTAATATAATGAACATCCAACCAATTAAAACTGAAAAAGACTACGATAAAGCACTTGCAGAAATTGAAGCATTTTGGGAAGCAGATGAAGGCACGGAAAACGGTGATAAATTAGATATTCTACTTATATTAGTAGATGACTATGAAAAAATACATTATCCTATTTTACCACCCGATCCAATTGAGGCTATCAAATTCAGAATGGAGCAGATGAATCTTTCAAGAAAAGATTTAGAACCTTATATCGGCGGAAGAGGAAGGGTTTCTGAGATTTTAAATTATCAGAGGAAACTTTCGTTAAATATGATAAGAAGCCTCCATTCTAACTTATCTATTCCTTTAGAGAATCTTATCAGTGAAATAAAAATAAGTGCATACAAGTAAATCCAGCGGACGTTAATCTTCCCCCGCTAAAGTGGACACCAAAATCTAACTAAGATGAGGTGTTTGTATGCCAAAGTACAACAATCCAAGAAAAACATGGCGCTATCCCGATGACTTTAAATCGAAAGCGGTTCAACTGACTTTACTGCGTGACTGTTGTGGTCTAATAATCATGCAGTAAATTATAGGCTATAATTTACTGCATGATTATTAGACCACAACACAATCTGAACAAGAAGCTTGAAAAAGAAAATCTTCGGTTGAAATTGGAGAACGAACTGCTAAAAAAGTGGCAACGGTTTCTCGCGCAGGAACATCAGAGCGATTTGGATTTATCCAAAAGCACGGGAAACAAATCGGAATAAGCTATTTGTGCCACTGGCTTAAGATCTCTCGTTCCGGCTATTATACGTGGCTCGATAGGCCTTTATCTCACCTCATAAGTAATAACTGTAATTTATCAAAAAAGATTATCCGGATCTATCACGATAGTCGAGGCACGTATGGTAGCCCAAGAGTACATCAAGCATTGAAGAAGCAAGGTGTGGCTGTCGGTAAAAAGCGTGTAGAACGGTTAATGCGTGCCCTTAAATTACGAGCACGGGTTGTTAAGGTAACGCGTAGACAGCCGGGACTTAAACGCTTTAAGCAGCGTGGTAAAAATTTACGTTTAGATCTACCTGCTCCTCAATCTGTGAATCAAATGTGGGTGGCTGATATTACCTATATTAAGGTCAAAGAGTCGTATAAGTTCTTGAGTGTCATTATGGATCTCTATTCCAGACGTATTCTTAGCTGGTCTCTCACCCATACCCGTACAACGAATGATACCGCTAAAGTACTCAATCGTGCTATTCGCATGCGAAATCCCGATCCAGGATTAATCTTTCATACCGATAGAGGTATTGAGTTCACAGGTAAAGGTTTTAGAAAGGTGCTTAAAAAGCATCATATGAAGCCAAGTGTTAATCGTTTGGGTTTTTGTACGGATAATGGTCATATGGAATCGTATTTCCATAGTTTAAAGGCTGAATTAATTCGGGGGAGAACCTTTAATTCAATGAAAGAATTAAGAACAGCACTCAACAGTTACATCAATCATTTTTACAATAAAAAACGGTTGCATTCAGGAATTTCATATTGTTCACCCGTGGAATATGAGATGATGTCTGGATGAATTTTAATCCGTCTATTTTTTCGGGGGAAGATCACGTTATAAAAATCTCGACTTCGCTAGACAGTTTATACTGTTTTCAACAGCATAGGAGTCGAGAACTATGAATCAACAAGCCCTACGTGATATATCTAAAAAGTTGAAGGTTTTAAATTACGCCAACA
The DNA here is from genome assembly GCA_002733505.1 of Methylophaga sp. Lineage (GTDB taxonomy): Bacteria > Pseudomonadota > Gammaproteobacteria > Nitrosococcales > Methylophagaceae. The sequence continues at coordinate 6,318 of NVVW01000035.1, forward strand.
AAATTGGCAACATATCAAAGACCTGCCGTTATTTTGGGATCTGCCGTGAAACATTTTACACTTGGAAGCGAGCCTATTTAGCTGAAGGAGACAAAGGTTTAATTGATAGCCGACCTTGTCCTGAGGATCATAAACTACGCACTCCGAAAGAAATTGAAGAAAAAATAATTCACTTAAGAATGGCCTATCATTTTGGCCCAGACATGATTGTGTGGCATTTACAACGTTATCACGACATTAAAATATCTCGTAATGGTTGCTATCAGGTATTACTTAGAAATAAGCTTAATAGACTCCCTGAAAACATTAAAAAACGTTCGCGTAATCAGTTTAAACGATATGAAAAGAAAGTACCTAGGCACCATGTTCAAGTGGATGTTAAGTTTCTATTTTTTATAGATAAACAAGGTGCTTGCATCAAAAAGTTCCAATATACTGCCATTGATGATTGCACACGTATTAGAGCCCTTAAAATTTATGAAAAGCACACACAAGTAAGTTCAATTGATTTTATTAATCATGTGGTTGAGAAGTTTCCTTTTAGGATAAAAATGATCCGAACAGATAATGGTCATGAATTTCAGACTAAGTTTCACTGGCATGTTAAGGATTTAGGCATAGAGCATGTTTACATTAGGCCGGGGACACCACGTTTAAATGGCAAAGTTGAGCGCTCTCATTTAACGGGTAAGCGTGAGTTTTATCAGATGCTGGACTATACCGACGATGTTGATCTCCATAAGAAATTGGCTCAGTGGGAAGACTATTACAACTTTTTAAGACCGCATGCAGCACACATGGGAAAAACACCTTATGAACAATTAAAACAACGTATGTTAGGATAGAATTTCTCTGTCAGCCGAAGTCAGATAAAAGACACGCCAAAAAGCGGCGCAACTTACCCAGGACGTTAGATTTTTCAGTAATCTTAAGCATCAATTTTAAGGAGAAAAAATGAATATACTAATTACTGGTGGCACTGGTTTTATTGGTACAGCTCTTTGTTCTCGTTTATTAGAAGAAAATAATAAAATTGTGGTGCTTAGTAGGTATCCTAAAAAAATCAAGCCCCCTATTAAAGCAATTTCCGACTTAAATGATCTAAAAGATAGTGATATATTTGATATTGTAGTTAATTTAGCTGGTGAACCTATTGCGAACAAACGTTGGAGTGACAAGCAAAAACATCAAATTTTTAGTAGTCGTATTGATATTACAGAAAAACTTATTTCATACTTTGAAAAATTAGAAAACAAACCTAAATTATTAATTAGTGGCTCAGCTATTGGCTACTATGGTATTGATAGAACAGATAATGTTATCGAAGAAAAAGAGAAAGGTGACAATAGCTTTTCTAGTCAGTTATGTCAAAAGTGGGAAGCAGTTGCTTTAAAAGCAGAAAAACTGGGCATTCGTACTTGTTTACTGCGAACTGGGATTGTTTTAGGTAAAAATGGAGGGGCATTAAGCAAAATGTTACCCCCTTTTAAAATGTATCTTGGGGGGAAAATTGGACATGGTAAGCAGTGGATGTCTTGGATTCATATTGATGATTTAATTGGAATTATTTTGCATTGTATAAACCATGATAATTTAACAGGAGCTGTTAATGGAACATCACCTAACCCAGTGACAAATCAAGTATTTACTAAAACCCTTGGTATGCTCTTAAAGCGACCAACTATTTTGCCAATGCCTGCAATAGTTGTGAAATTATTAATGGGGCAAATGGGTGAAGAACTGTTATTAGCAGGTAAGAAAATTGCACCAAAAAAAGCTTTAGATGCGGATTATACTTTTAAGTACGAAACACTAAAAGAATCTTTAATAGATGTAGTTTAAATGTGAGATATAATCTAACAAGTGACTATGGCGTCAAATCATTAATTAATGAGCATGGTTAACGTCCCATTTTACGCCGTCTCGCACCATAGAGTTTAAGATCACAATCATCTTTCTAACGCAGGCAATAAGCGCTAGTTTTTTGGGCTTTCCAGCTGCTAATAACGGTTGATGTTTAGCCTTGAAAATAGGGTTGCATTGTATCGCTAACATCATCGCCATAAACATGACTGCTCTCACTTTAAAGTTCTAGGGACACAATACTTAATTCCATAACAAGTTTTAGCCAGCCCAGTTATTTCCGCAGTAATGTTGGTAGGTGTTTTCTATTGAATTTCCATTACTCCCCGTCCATGTTTTATTAAAGGCTAGTCCCCCCTTTAAAGTCAAGTTCCCTTTAAAAGCGCTATTCTTTCAGCTTAATTTTTAACTGCCCTTCTTCAATTTGAATATTGCTGACACCTTCAGCAAAGGATTTCCAAAAACCTTCATCACCGCCAAATTCACTGACCAGATCGACATTTTTAAGATTGCCCAGCCATGAGTTTGGAATGGGCACACCCCAAATGCTGACACCTTTTAGTATGACAACTGGGCGGCCATCTTTAAAAGCAAACTCGGCACCGCCTGTTACTTTTAATGTTTTGCCACCTAGGATAGGAAAATCAGGATCGAGCGGAATAATGATTTTTGCGCTGGCAAGATTATCAGCCAAATCAATCACTATTTTGTCTGCTAAATCAGTATTTCTAGCTAATAAGGCATTGAGTTCTTTTTCACTAAAGCTAATTTCGCGTTTAGCGCCTTCTTCGGTATAGGCTTCAGGTTCTAATGCAGGTTTTTCGGTTTCATTGGCTGGCTCACTAGCTGAACTTGCTAATGCGGGCAAACCAAAGTGTTGGAGCTTAGCATTTAGTGTTGATTCTTCTTTCTGGCTCAGTTCTACTGGCGTAAAAGGTCGTGGCGAAAGATAGTATTTAACTGCAAAGAATGTGGCAATAACCGTAATAAAAAAGGTAAGTAGGACAATTTTAAATGTGGACATGAGTTCCCTTCCTAGATTGGATTGTCCAATAGTATAGCAAACGCCTATTTAGGCACGCTGATGGTCAATGTTTTTCCTCGCTGTACCATATCTAAATGTTTTAAGAATGACATGCCTAGCAGAACTTCATCAAACTCCATGCCTGAGCTAATACTGGCGGGCACATTGGTCATCACAATATCACCTAATGAAAGAGAAGCCAGCGTAGTTTGATAAGATTTGCTATTGCCATTGGCTGTTTGCGTGATAAAACTTTGCCCTTTTTCCAAGCCCAAACTAGTGGCAATATGTTCGGGGATAGCCACCAGCGTTGCACCGGTATCTAGAAAGAATACGACAGATTGACCATTAATCTGACCTGTCGCCACATAATGACCGTATTTATTACGTTCAAGCACTATTTCTCTTTCACCATTTTGGTTAAAAGAGACTTCTAAGCGCTGATTTGGATTGTTAACATTATCCAACATAGTATTAAATATCAGCCCGATAACAACCAGTACTAATATAAACCAAATCATAGCCACTGTGGCTTGATTCATGCCTGGCGGGCTCGGTTCAGCGCTCATTTACTCTGCATATAGAATAATCAAAAAGAAAGTATTTTGGGAATAGATTTATAAAATGTCAGTCCAATTACAAAAATGCCAAATAGAATGACCACCGTTATTATGGTTTGAATTATTCTGTCGACCTTCTTATTTTTCTTGTCTTCTTCATTGTTCTTCATTGTTTTCCCCATAAACTAACAACGTTTTATACTGTTGCCATCAATACGTCATATTTAGCCATTAATGTGTCTTGTGATTCCACATGGTCAGGATCGGCAGGTATACAATCCACTGGGCACACTTCTACACATTGTGGCTCATCAAAATGACCGACGCATTCGGTGCACAATTCATGATCAATTTCATAAATTTCTTCACCTTCCGTGATCGCGCTATTAGGACACTCTGGTTCACAGACATCACAGTTAATACATTCATCCGTTATAAATAACGACATTTCAAACTCCGGTTTCTAAATCATAGTATGTATCCGCATAGATACATAAGGTATATTTTAACGCTTCTTCGGCTTTCAAACCAATTTAGCTTTTAGTGCTGCCATTACACATGGCGCAACAAATTCTGACACATCACCACCTAGACTAGCTATTTCACGCACTAGACTCGATGAAATATAGGTATATTGCTCTGCTGGTGTTAAGAATAAGGTTTCAATTTCCGGGTTCATTTTGCGGTTCATTCCGGCTAATTGAAATTCATGTTCAAAATCTGAAACTGCTCGCAGACCCCGCAAAATTACATTGGCATCTTTTTGTTTAGCCACATCAATTAACAAACCTTCAAAGCCACAGACTTCAACATTATTCAGCCCCGCTAAGGTTTGCTCAGCTAAAGTAACACGCTCTTCTAAAGAAAATGTGGGTGCTTTGCTTGGGTTGATAGCAATAGCCACAATGACGCGATCAAATAACTTACTGGCACGGTGCACTAAATCAATATGGCCATTGGTAATGGGGTCAAATGTTCCAGGATAAATGACGGTTGTATTCATGCAGTTTCTCCAGCGTTATTACGCAACAAGCAATATCTTACTTCACCTGCTTTTTTAGCTTTTATCATTTGCCATTGCTTAGATAGAACAGGCAAGTCAGCTTTGCTCGAACATTCAATATAAATAAGTGCATTATCCACCAAAACGGCTTTATTGACTAACTGATTGGCAATTTCTGTCCACAAATCCGCTTGATAAGGTGGATCAATAAATACAATGTCATATTGTTTGCTGTCGCTAAGGATAAACTGCTGAGCCGTTTTAATTTCTACAACACACACATCCGCTTTGAGTAACTGAGCATTATCTTTTAACTGTTTAGCTACCTGCGCATTACTTTCTACCAAGGTAACTGATTCGGCACCACGAGAAGCCGCTTCAAAACCCAATGCGCCGCTGCCGGCAAATAAATCTAAACAATGTGCGCCGCCCACCTCCATTTGCAGCCAATTAAATAAGGTTTCTCGTACGCGATTAGGGGTTGGTCTTAAACCCTCAATATCAGGGAAAGTGAGTTTACGACCACGCCATCGCCCACCAATAATGCGTAGTTGATTACTGGTCTTATTCAGCATCACCACCCACTAATATGGTCACCATTTTATCAGGATGAATACGACGTGAAAATGCATTATTGATCTGCTCAATCGTCACCGCATTTACCTGCTCGTTAAAGTTATCTAAATAGTCCAGTGGCAAACCATAAAAACCAATCATCGCTAGATAGCCGATAATTTTGCTATTGCTATCTACGCGCAAAGCAAAACCACCTGTGATATTTTGTTTGGCTGCAATGAGCTCTTCAGCGCTTGGGCCATCTTCAATAAATTTCACTAAAGTATCACGTAGCACCTTTAGCGCTTGCTGCGCCTGATCATTACGCGTAGATAAACCTAGTTGATAAGGACCCGCTTGTCGCATCGGTCTAAAATAACTATATGCACTATAAGTCAGCCCCCGTTTTTCACGCAGCTCATCACTTAGCCGTGACACCAAGCCACTGCCTCCTAAAATATGATTACCCACATACAAGGCAAAATAATCTTTATCGCCACGTTTGATAGCGGGCTGTCCCATCACAATATGAGTTTGTGATGATGGATGTGTAATATTGACTATTTTTTCTGCTGTTAAATCAGCCACCATTGCAATTATAGATGGCTTACCATGCGCTAAATTAGCGCTCAGTTTCTGCGCTATTTGTTTTACCTTCACTTTGTCTAGTGCACCAACAATAACAATCGTCGCTTTTTCGGCCACATAATGAGTTGCATAAAATATTTTCAGCGTATCAACCGTGATTAACTGTAGGCTTTGTTCGTTTCCTGCTGGCATACCAGCGTAAACATGGTTGCCATACAGATTACTGTAAAAAGCCCGCGTTGCAATCGCCGACGGTGATTGTTTTTCAGCCTGTAAGCTCAATGAAACTTGTTTTTGTAAGCGGTCAAATGAGGCTTGCGGAAAATCAGGTTTAATTAGCACTTTATGGAACAATTCCAATGCCGGTTCTAGCGCTGAATCAGCGGTTAAACTACGCAAGCTCAACATCGCCATATCACGCTGTGATGAGCTGCCAAATCGTGCACCCAGATCATCAAACCCTGCGGCAATTTGATCTGCATCCAAACCAGCAGCACCTTCACTAAGTATCGCATTGGTTAACAGCGCTTGACCTGATAACTCAGCATCTTGCGCACCACCCGCATCAAATATAATTTGAATATCGACCATTGGTAGTTCGGGTGCGGCAACAAAATAAACAGGCACGCCATTTTCAGTTAGCCAATGTTCAATTTTGGGGTTAGCGTAAGTGGCAGTAGTAAAAACCAATAGTGTAACTATCGAAATAATATTAGTGAGCATGATGATCTCCTGCTGGCATTGCGGGTTGCTTAGCCTCTAAAGGCATAGGAATGAGTTCAGCAATCGTTAGCCCATCATCAATCAAATATTTTTTTGCCACAGCCATCACTTGTTCTGCAGTCACAGCCTGCACGTTTTCAACATAGGCATCGCTTAACCGCCAATCTAGCCCCACTGTTTCAAGCATGCCTATTTGCATTGCCTGATAAAATACACTGTCACGTTCATAGACCGCATTGGCTACCACTTGCGTTTTAATGCGATTGAGCTCTTGCTCACTTACTAATTCCATTTTTACTTTTTCAAGTTGCGCCATCACTGCTTGTTGTAACGCATCAATTGTTTTACCTTTTGCCGGTGTGCCCGCCACAATAAATAGATCGGCCAATCGTGAAAACAGACCATAGCCTGCGCCCATGCTGGCAGCAATTTCTTCACCTCGCACCAATTCTCGGGCAAAACGGGCACTATTACTACCATCTAAAATACCCGCTAACATTTCTAGTGCATACGGTTCCCACGCATATTCTTGCCCTACCGTTTTGACTACAGGCACTTTCCAGCCCATCATAAAGTACGGTAATTCGGCTGGCGCTTTCACTTCTATCGTACGCTTGCCACGCTGTTCAATTTCTATTTGGGGCTTCACTATGGCAATTGTTTCTGGTTTTAACGGACCAAAATACTTTTTTGCCAGTTGATAGACGGCTTCTGGATCAACAGCACCTGCCACCACCACGGTCGCATTATTAGGTGCATACCATTTTTGATACCATTGACTAAGATCCTCCACCGTATAATGTTCAATATCACTCATCCAACCAATAATAGGATGATGATATGGGCTATTCACAAATGCGGCAGCATTAAATGCTTCACGTAATAATGACTGTGGATTATCATCGGTGCGCAATCGACGCTCCTCAGCCACAACCTCTTTCTCTTTCACTAATTCGTCTTCATTAAGCACTAAGTTGCGCATTCGTTCTGCTTCTAAACGAAAACTGACTTCCAGCCGATCTTTTTCCATCGTTTGGAAATAAGCCGTGTAATCACGCCCAGTAAAAGCATTCTGTCGGCCACCATTAGCAGCAATAATTTGTGAAAACTCCTTTGGCTTTAAGTTTTTCGTACCCTTAAACATCATATGTTCGAGTATATGAGAAATACCCGTAATACCATTATATTCATAGCTTGAGCCCACTTTGTACCACACTTGTGAGACCACGATAGGTGCACGATGGTCTTCTTTAACGATCAGTTTAAGACCATTATCAAGTTTAAATTCAGTCACATTTGCCGTTGCTATAACGGGCAATAGCAGTGCTAACCCTATTAACGTTTTAAATTTGTTCAGCATTCATCCCTCTCAACCATGATAAAATTAACTATTAATTTCCCAATTGTAACGACAAGTAAACAATATGTTTAGTTTCCTTAGAAAAAAAAATAAAACAGCCGACAATATAACGCCGCCTGATGACGCGCTGGCAACAGAAGATAGTAACGCGTCTTTAGCGCCCTCTTTACCTACAGCAGAACCAGAACAAAAAACCAGCTTGCTGGGTCGTTTAAAGCGTACTAGCACCAAATTTACTGAAGGGCTTGCCTCACTTGTTTTGGGCAAAAAAGCCATTGATGATAATCTACTAGAAGAGCTTGAAACACAATTATTAACCGCTGACTTAGGCGTTGATGCCACCCAAACCATTATTAATGATTTAACCCAGCGTGTCGCACGTAATCAATTAGCGGATGCACAAGCCTTATTTACTGCTATGTCTGCGGATATGGTTGATATTTTACAGCCTAGCTGTCAACCGCTCGTTATTCCTGAGCAAGAAGATCCTTTTGTTATTTTGATGATCGGCATTAACGGAGTGGGTAAAACCACCACCATTGGTAAGCTGGCAAAACAATTTCAACAGCAAGGTAAATCTGTCATGTTAGCGGCGGGTGATACCTTTAGAGCTGCGGCTGTAGAACAATTACAAGTATGGGGTGAACGTAATGAAATAGCTGTTATTGCTCAACACAGTGGCGCTGACTCAGCATCGGTTATCTTCGATGCCTTGCAAGCCGCCAAAGCGCGCAATATTGATGTATTAATTGCTGATACTGCCGGTCGGCTCCACACTCAAAATAATTTGATGGAAGAGCTCAAGAAAGTGAAACGGGTGATGGGTAAGCTTGATGATAATGCCCCACACGAAGTGATGTTAGTGCTTGATGCCGGAACCGGGCAAAATGCGCTGACACAAGCAGTGCAATTTAACGAAGCCATTGGCGTAACAGGTATTACCTTAACCAAATTGGACGGCACCGCAAAAGGCGGTATTATCTTTGCCATTGCACAAAAAACGAAATTGCCTATTCGCTATATTGGTGTAGGTGAATCCATAGATGATCTTCGCCCCTTTGAGGCTGAAGAATTTGTAGATGCACTATTAGGACGTGAAAACGATTAATGATACATTTTACTGATGTCTACAAACGCTACCCTAATAATTACGAAGCACTATCTGGGCTAAGCTTTGATTTAGATGAAGGCGAAATGGCCTTTTTAACCGGTCATTCAGGTGCGGGTAAAAGCACCTTACTCAAACTTATTGCACTGATTGAACGTGGCTCTCATGGCCAAGTGATAGTCGGCAACCAAAACCTCAGTAGCTTGCCTAAACGTAAAATCCCTTTTTACCGCCGACAAATCGGCATTGTTTTTCAAGATCATAATTTATTACACGATCGCACGGTATTTGATAATGTCGCCTTACCTCTAGTCATTGCAGGTGAAGGCCACCGAGAAATAGGTCGCCGCGTACGTGCAGCCTTAGATAAAGTGGGGCTGCTGAGTAAAGAGCGCAATCTGCCTATTGCCTTATCAGGTGGTGAACAGCAACGCGTAGGTATTGCCCGTGCTGTAGTTAATCGCCCGCCTATTTTATTGGCTGATGAACCTACAGGTAATCTCGATCCTGAATTATCGCGTGAAATCATGAATTTATTTGAGCAATTTAATCAAGTTGGTGTCACCGTGTTTGTGGCTACTCATGATATTGCTCTTATTCAAACACTGCCTTATCGCCAAGTTATTCTCAAACAAGGGCGTTTAGATGACTAATTATCTACTTCGCCATCTCCAGGTTATGCTTTTCAGCCTAGGTCGCTTATGGCGGCAACCAGTGGCAAGTTTAATGACCATCACGGTTATCGGCATCGCATTGGTATTGCCTGCTGGTTTGTTTGTGCTGTCAGAAAACATGTCTAGCCTCAGCAATCGTTGGGACAGTGCCAGCCAAATCACCTTATTTTTACAAAAAGAGCTAACACCACAACAGGCACAACAACTTAGTGATGAATTAAAAGAATGGTCGACCATTGAACAGCTTCATTACCAATCCGCTGAACAATCGCTTGATGAATTTCGACAATTATCAGGTTTAGGCGAAGTGCTTGATTCGTTACCCAGTAATCCACTACCTGCCATTATTATTGTCGAACCATCAGATGAAGGCGCTGAAAAAGCAACGATTGGTAAACTGGTGACCCAACTCAATGACTTACCTCAAGTAGAGCAAGCACAACTTGATATGGAATGGCTACAGCGTTTTCGTAGTATTAATAAAATGGTACAACGAGGTATCAGCATTTTAGCCATATTGTTATCACTGAGTGTGGTACTTGCCATTGGCAACACTATTCGACTTGCCATATTAAGTCGCGAGTCAGAAATTAGAGTGATGAAACTGGTGGGGGCTACGGATCGATTTATTCGTCGACCTTTCCTATATACTGGCTTTTGGTATGGTTTTTTAGGTGGGCTATTCGCATGGGTAACCTTGGTATTGACCATGGGTTTATTATCCGGCCCAGTTAGTGAGCTAGCAGGGCACTACGGAAGTGACTTTAGCCTGCACTGGTTTGGTGGATTTTTATTCCTGATATTGCCTTTTACTGGAGCTATGCTAGGTATCTCAGGTGCATGGCTTGCTGTAGGACGACATCTTCATTTAATCGAACCCAGTTAATAAGTCATACCAGAGCTTATTTTCTTGCTAAAGCACCACGCCCAAGAGAATTATTCTTCTCACTTTCGTGAGAGTAGCGAGAGTAACTCACTTCACTTGCAGAGTTAATACTCAAATTTACATTTACTTTCTGTATAGCAAGCACTGCACGAGACAAGGAGTTTGTTTTCTCACTTTCATGTGTATATGGCGTTGCAGGCTCAGTGCGTATTGTTGGATAACTATCTTGAGAAGCCATTTCAAGTATAGCTCCCGTAAATGAGTTAGTTTCTGTCACTTCACTGGCAGGTTTAGCTAATACAATATTGGTTAGTAGTAAAGCTGGAAGTAGTGTTATAAAAAAAATTTTCATTTTAAAGTCCCCACATAATATTTGGCATCAACTGTAAGTTACGCTTATATAGTCAGACTGGCAATACTATCAAAAGTTACATTAAATTAGTCAAACAATATTTGAAGCCCATTCCCTATAATTACGCCATGTTATAATTTAACAGTCTTACTTCATTCAGGTATTATCTTGAAATATCGCTCCTTGCTCCCCCTTGCTATAAAAGAAATGCTAGCAACTATTGTTCGAACGCGTTTCTGGTTTAATATCTCATCATCACTTGCTGGTGGCGCACACATCTCTGCTGATTTCTTTGGCATCAATATAGCGCCTTCGTCAGATCCACGATTTGATGATTACATTATCGACCGTTTAAAAGAATTACAGCTTAAACATGTGCGTATGGATTTCACTTATACTTCTTTTGGTGGTGACGCTGAACGCTTATTAAAGCGGATATTAGCTGAAAAATTTATGGTAATGCTTGATTTATTACCCCCTAGAGAAGATGCCGCACTATTAGCTAGTGACGATGAAGCCCAACAACGATGGCAACAATTCATCACCCGCGTAAACAAAGAATACGGTAAGAAGATTGTTTGTTTTGAAATAGGCGCCACACCTAACCGCAGTAAATGGTCTGGCTTTGATCTAGCGAGCTATCTAAGCGCGTGGAAAATTGCTTACACCCAATTTGAAGATGCGGATAACTTATTAGCCGGCCCTAATGTGTCTGACTTTGAGCCCGTTAGCAATATTGTATTGCTTGCCGAGATGCAACAAAATGGCTCAACACCGTGCACCCACACTGACAATTTATTTGTTGAACGCGTAATCGAGCCGGAAGCCTACGACCACCGTGTTTTTGGCCGCCTTTTGGCAAATAAATTCAAATTAAATTTAGTTAAAAAGGCACGTATTTACAATGAGCTTAGTGAACAATATGGTTGCCGCCACACTGTCTGTACTTACACCGACTGGACTAGTAAACGATTAGCACGATTTTCAGACACACCTGAAACTAAAAAAGCAGATTACCTTGTCCGTTATTTAGTCATAACGGCCACGAGTAAGGCCTTAGACCAAGTGTATTGGGGTCCGCTAATTTGCAATCGTGATGGCATCATTGATGATGGCGCAACAGACTATCCTGATATTGATAATGTCAGTTTTTATAAATCGGTTCGCGGCAAATATGAAAACCTGAAAATCCGCCCAGCATTTTATGCACTAGCCAACACCATAAAACACTTATCCAATACTGATTGTATTCAAGCTATTAATGGCGACAATGGCATCCACCATTTTATTTTCACACACGAAAATGGTACTGAGTTACACATTGCTTGGCTTCGAGATCGTTATATATTGTCGCTAGATTCACTTTATTCACCCCAAAAATTAAGCACCGCACGCTTTATTAACACGGTGGGGCAAGAATATGACCAAGCGCCACAGTGTATAACTGAAAGCCCCCTATTTATTCAATTTAATTCACCACAAAGGCTCAAACTAACAGCTTCTCAAATAGAACAACTAGATGTGCCTGCAACACCGATCTTTCCATCTATCGATAAGGTTCAATTTGTTTCATATCATTCTAAGCAATGGCGAGGTGCCATTGCCATTAAGCAAGGAGAGTTCGCTGAAGAAAAAATTGACCGTATATTGCCAGATCGTTTATTAGATCTGCCACAACTTAATATACTCCGTGACCAACGTAATAAAGTGTGGAGCAGTAAAAACCCGGTAAACCCGGCTGAGACTATCGTAATCAAACAAAACCGTGCAACCGGTATAAGGAAGCTTAGCTACCATTTTAAAGCCAGTAAAGGTGAGCGTCACTGGAATAATGCCTCAGAAATGATCCGCCGTGGTGTCAGCAGCCCAATGCCTATTGCCTATTTTGAACACAGCTCTAATGCCGCCACTCGCCACAATTATTATGTTTGTGAATATGTGGCTGATGCCTTCTCCGCCCGTGACGCTTTTACTGCTTTTGCCCAAGGTGATCAACAATATGCCGGTTTTAGCAAACAAGCTGTTTTTCAAGCTTTAGCCCACTACACCTGCAATATGCATAACCTAAAAGTTATCCATAATGATTTATCAGGTGGCAATTTATTGATGACTAAAACCGATACAAATCAAATCAAGGTGACAGCAATCGATATCGGTCGCGCCACTATTTTTAAGACCCAAGGCGACAAAAAAATAACACAGAAAATGCGTCTTATTGATTTATGCCGTCTCTGCTATAAATTAGATTGGCCTAACCGTAAACTATTTATGCACACTTATTTTAAAGAATATGGTCAAGAATTTGATAAGGGATGGTCAGATCCGCTTAGAAATTATGACCGAAAACACCAAATGAAACGAAAAATAAAAGGCTTATTTAAAAACTAAAAGCCCTCCCATGCTGGGGAGGGTTGGGAGGGGAGAGTAAAATTAGTGTTCTATTCTATTTCCCCTCACCCAACCCTCTCCCTCTGGAGAGGGCTATATTCAAACAATTTGGAATGCCGACACTTCAATTATTATAAGTATATACCCGTAATCATTCAATCTGTGCATTTTCGCTCCTCCGTCACTCCGGCAGGCTTTTAGCCGGAGTCTTGTTTATAGTCAGATTCCGGCTAAAAGCCTACCGGAATGACGAAACGGTAAAGACTGCAAATTGATTTCACTTGGGTATATACCCGTAATCCTTCAATTTGCAGATTCTAGCCGTTGAAAGTTATCATTAATTGTACTGTTTAATGAGTCTGCTATTTCGGGCAATGTAG
>NVVW01000036.1 GCA_002733505.1 Methylophaga sp.
GGGGCCGCAGGCATTAATGGTCGCGTTAAGTTTTTGCCGCTTGCTTGGGCTCGGATGCCCAAAACAAGCTATCGCAAAAATAGCGACTCACTGGCTTTATTCAGGAAAGCTTACCAGCTTTCTTTTTTGCGGAACCGTAAGCGGGGGATAATTAACCCTAATAATAACCCTCCAAATAGAACCGCGGCACCGATTAAAAACCACCGCTTAGAATCACTGCCTTTCAAAGCACTATTTTCAATAATGACTGCTTGCATATCATGATTTATTTGTTGCAATTTTTCTTTTAATTGACGATTTTCATTGTCTAAGGCAACCGCACTAGATGCCGTTCTACGGAGATTATCAAGCTCTTTACTTAAGCGCTGAGAGGTTTCTTTTAATGTTAGGTTCTCGGTACCAGAATTTGAGTTTTGGGCTGATATAGATTGGATCTCTTCTTTATATTTTGCAATTTCTAGTTCTAGGTTAGCTACTTTCTGAGCGCTAGCAATGGCGCGATTACGTGAACTAGGCTCATTACTTAAGTAGCGCGTTAATACCCAGCCTACCTTGCCGCCTTCTGTACGTACTTTAGAATAGCCGCTAGATTTATTATTTTCGATAATAGATAATTTGGCACCGCTTGTTAGCATCCGGCTAATACCAAACTTAACGCCTTGCCCCGTTCGCATGGTGATTTCAAGCTCTTCAGAAACATAACGTGTCGTGGCAAAGCTGGAGGTAGACACACATAATTGGAGAGTGATAAGTAAAACTGAAAATAGTATTTTCACGTGGTATTTCCGTATCGATAGATTTGAAGCAGGTATTTTATCAGGATTGAATCTTAGTTTCTAAATAAAAATGTTAAGCAGTTAGCGTTATTCACAATTACTACAGGTATAAACGAAAAAAGCCCCGCAAAAGGCGGGGCTTAAATACTACGAGGAGATTATCTTAAATTTACCAGTAAGCTTGTGCGCGGAATTTAAGTGCAGAAGGTTCAAAGCTTACGCTTGAGCCATCTATTTCTAAATCCGTTACTTTGTCATAATTCAGCATTAAACGAATGTTTTGAGTCGGGTAGTAGTTCAACCCAATCGTCCATTTATCCGCTTCATCTTGACTGGCTGACTCATCAATTTCAAGCGACTCAAAGCGCGCCGCGATTTGCCATGCGCCTGCTGATGAATTAGGTGCGATGCCAGATGTGTAGCCTTTTTTCCATTTCAAAGATTCGCCGGTTAGGAAATAACCCACCTCAACAGCATAAGCATCAATGTCAATATCGCTTACGGTATCTTGTTTCAATGTATAGCTATTGTACTCAGCCATTGCATGGAAGGCACCATAAACACCCATAGCATCAATAGTAAATGCATTGGCACCATCATTTTCAGTTGGTTTAGTTGACAGCCATTTTGTAGCATCTTTATGGCTCACGAGGCGTTGCTCGAATTTAAACGTGTCGCCACCACCTCTAGTAAGATAGCCTGCCCCAATTTGTAATAAGTGGTTCTTATCTGCCATAAATGGAACAAATGAACCGCGCACTGCAAAGGTGCTACCGTTTTTATCTGTTTCACCGCCACTAATACTACCATTGGTTAAGCCAGTAGATAATGTCCAGCGGTAGTCTTTTGCGGCGAGAAACATAACTGCACCCGATTCACGTGCCGATGAAATTGAACTATCTGCAAACCACGGGCGATCCATAAAAGTCATATATTTAGAGCTGATTTTAGTCGTTAGACCAAATGGAATATGCGACTGACCTAGTTTTAAATCAAAATTAGTATCACCAAATTTAGTGCCGTATTTGATGTAAGCGTCTTTAATTGAGGTGCCGCCTTTGGCAAAGTCACCTTCAAATTTGTAACCCCAATCATAGACAGTTCCTTGGAAACCTAAACGCGCACGGCGCAATTGAGTGCCATGGAAGTCATTTACACCTGAGTTATCTTCATCAGTATCAATGGCATCCCACATAATGCGACCGATAGGTTGGAAAGACCAATCACCGTTTTTATCTTCAATTTTAATTTTGCCTTTAGTCGTTATTTTAACGCCCGTGTCGGCCGCTTTTTCAGCTTTAGTATCAATAGCTTCAAGTGACTCTTTGTCAGCTTTAGCCGCATTGGCTAATAAATCATAATCTTGAGCGCTGATTGTACCTTTGTCTCGTAAGACTTTTAATAGATCTAGCATTGCATCATTGTTTGCCTGAGCTGGCACAGCTACTGCACCAAATAATGCGCCAGCGATTAATAAAGATGAAAGTTTAAGTTTCAAAGGATTCTCCTCATAGTTATTTAAAAGTAAATTCTGTACGGAAATAAATTCCGAGTTAGCACACAATAACGCTGAAATATTTCAATACGATTACAATGGCTAAGAAAATAATTCAGTATTGTTTATCTGCGAAAGAAGGCTAAGCTTGAAAACAACCAGCTTCACCCCAATATGCATAATTATAAGTTTAAAAGGGTATCGGTATGTTCCGTGTTTTATTTATATTGTTTTTACTTGTGCCATTAATAGAAATCTATTTTTTAATTAAAGTAGCTGATGTTATTAGTGCTGGCTGGACTATCTTTGCCGTTGTGTCGACCGCGGTGATTGGCGCGGGGTTATTGCGTATTCAAGGTGCATCGACTTTGTTAAGGGCGCAATCAAGTCTAGCAAAAGGATCGTTGCCAGCGATGGAAATGATGGAAGGCTTTGCGCTAGCACTGAGCGGCGTGTTGCTATTAACCCCTGGTTTTTTTACAGATACCTTTGGTTTTTTATTGCTAATTCCACCGGTGCGACGATGGTTAATTAGCCGTCAATTACAAAATGCTACAGTTGTACAAGGCAGTTATACCAGCCGTCATTCAGATCCAACCATTATTGAAGGTGAGGTTGTGGATAGTGATGATGAACCTCGCCTAAAATAAATTTTAGTAAGCCTTGAAATATATTTTTTATACCCCACTTATTAGGAGTATAAATTTTTTAACTTAAATTTTTAAGGAAATATTGATGAATATTCGTCCCCTACATGACCGTGTGATTGTACGTCGCATGGAAGAAGAAACAATGAGCGCAGGTGGTATTGTTATCCCTGATAACGCAGCTGAAAAACCAGTCCGTGGTGAGATCATTGCCACCGGTAAAGGCAAAATTACTGATTCTGGCGATATTCGCGCTTTAGATGTGAGCGTGGGTGACCAAATTTTATTTGGCAAATATGCCGGTACAGAAATCAAAGTTGATGGTGAAGAATTACTGGTGATGCGTGAAGACGACATCGTTGCCGTTATCGAAAAATAATTATAAAGAATATTAAAGAGGAATAAATCATGGCTGTAAAAGAAGTCAAGTTTGGCGCAGATGCGCGTAGTTTAATGGTCAACGGTGTAAATATCCTAGCTGATGCGGTAAAAGTAACATTAGGCCCTAAAGGCCGTAACGTTATTTTAGAGAAGAGCTACGGCGCACCCACAATTACTAAAGATGGTGTTTCAGTTGCCAAAGAAATCGAATTAGAAAACAAATTCGAGAACATGGGCGCACAAATGATTAAAGAAGTGGCATCGCATACTTCTGATGCGGCCGGTGATGGCACAACAACTGCGACAGTATTGGCACAAGCCATTTTACGTGAAGGCGTAAAAGCCGTTGCAGCGGGCATGAACCCAATGGACTTAAAACGTGGTATTGATAAAGCGGTTGCTGCTGCAGTAACTGAACTAGAGGGCATGTCTGTTGCCTGTGATGACGATAAATCGATTGCTCAAGTAGGCACTATTTCTGCCAACTCAGATGAGTCTGTCGGCGGCATTATTGCTGAAGCCATGCAAAAAGTAGGTAAAGAAGGCGTTATTACGGTTGAAGATGGCAGTGGCTTCGATAATGAGTTAGATGTGGTTGAAGGTATGCAATTTGACCGTGGTTATCTATCTCCTTACTTCGTAACAGATCAACAAACGATGGCAGCAGATTTAGAAAATCCATATGTATTGTTATTCGACAAAAAAATCTCCAACATTCGTGAATTGCTACCGACACTGGAAGCGGTTGCACAAGCGAGCCGTCCATTACTCATTATTGCAGAAGATGTAGAAGGCGAAGCATTAGCCACATTGGTTGTCAACAGCATGCGCGGTATCGTTAAGGTTTGTGCGGTTAAAGCACCTGGTTTTGGTGACCGTCGTAAAGCAATGTTGCAAGATATTGCTACATTAACGGGTGCTGTTGTGATTTCTGAAGAAGTAGGTTTAAGCCTTGAGAAAGTCACATTAGATGATCTTGGTCAAGCGAAGAAAATTGCCATTAGCAAAGAAAATACTACTATTATTGATGGCGCCGGCAATCACAGTGATATTACTGCTCGCGTTGAACAAATTCGTGCACAGATTGAAGATTCTTCTTCTGACTATGATAAAGAAAAGTTACAAGAACGTGTTGCTAAACTCGCGGGCGGTGTTGCCGTTATCAAAGTAGGCGCAGCTACTGAAATGGAAATGAAAGAGAAGAAAGCGCGTGTTGAAGATGCATTACACGCGACACGTGCAGCGGTTGAAGAAGGTATTGTTGCGGGTGGTGGTGTTGCTCTGGTTCGTGCTGAAGGTAGCTTAGGCAAGCTGAAAGGTGACAACCATGACCAAGATGCGGGTATCACAATTGCACGCCGTGCAATGGAAGAGCCTTTGCGTCAAATTGTTGCTAATGCCGGTGAAGAAGCCTCTGTTATTTTGAATAACGTAGCGGCTGGCAAAGGTAACTATGGTTACAATGCTGCAACAGGTGAATATGGCGACATGATTGACATGGGTATTCTGGATCCAACAAAAGTGACACGTACCGCATTGCAAAATGCCGGTTCAGTTGCTGGCTTAATGTTGACTACTGAAGCGATGGTTGCAGATGCGCCACAAGATGCATCTGCTACGCCTGATATGGGCGGCGGTATGGGTGGAATGGGCGGCATGATGTAAAAAAGCTGTCTTTTTCCGTGATCTCGGCGTTAGATTCGTACTCAAATCCTCATGTACTAACGTACACTCCGGTTTTCCGTGCGAATCTGCCTTGACCTCACGAAAAAATCCTAGCTTTTTGTGTTAGCTATAATAGGTTAAAAATAATTTCAAAATGCTCATTTACACTAGTAAACTGCGCTTTTTCAATTATTTTTGCCTTGCCCTGACAAAAAATACTTATCGTGCAAACGTTTGTTGACAAACCGCGCTTTTCGCCGCTGGCGGCGTTGGATAGGTTTCTCCGCTCCTCAAAAACTATCCGCCTTGCCAGCGACAAAAATCACGATTTTAAATCGTTATAAAAAAAGCCCCGTTCATTAATTTGAACGGGGCTTTTTTATGCGGTGAGATAAGTGGTGCTAAATCTCTGTGGGTTTTATTCCTCGTCCTTAGGGACGATAAAATAAACTTACGTAGATGATGCCCCGACCGCTTGCGGCGGGGAGTTTCATTTCTAGAGTGGTAACGCTAGGAAAGCGCCGCCATTTTGTTTGGTTAGTTCGCGCATTAATATGCTATATCTATTTGTTGTTCCCGAAGAAATAAAGCCAATGCCGTGGATCCTAGCTAGCCTTTTTCCTGTGCTTGCTACTAGGTTTTTCTTGGTTATTTTATTAATAACAGGGTCATAAGATGAGCCTGTATAATCATCACCAAACACATAGATGGACGTTGTAATATTGGGTTTTGCATATTTTAATAACGCGACTTGAATGCCTTCAATTGGGCTGCTGTTAGACACTGCCCCCCAGTTATGAAATAGCTTTATGACGCTGCTTCTTCTTTTGGGTGTGTCGGGGATCCATTTGCCATCATAGCCCGATATGAGTGGTTTACCCATATCATTTAAAATCTGGAAACCCTTCACCTTGGGGTGAATATTTAATACATTTATTATTTCTGTGGATACTCGACCCCAAATCTGTCGCATGCTGCCTGAGGTATCAACAATAAAAATAATATAATCACTATCAACGGGAATTCCGCCTACTTCTTCATCTCGAACCGTATGGGTTATTTTTTTGGTGGTGATTGAGGCCTGTTTTAAGGTTGACTGAACTAATGATAAGCCCTGTACCGAGTCTGACAGCGATGAATGTGTGGTTTTTTGCTGTTGTATTTTATGGGCAATTTCAATGGTCTCAGCCTCTAGCCGCTTTTTTTCATTTGTTGAACGGTCAGCTTCTGATAATTGGCTATCAACAGTTTGCTGTAGATCTACAATTTCATTTTCAAGGCTGATCACGGTTGTTAATAAGCTTTCAACCTCACCTTTGCCTATAATTGAAACATCGTCATGTGTTTTTGAAATAAGCACCAGAATGATGACGGCACCAAAGCCGCAGGAGATGACATCTAAAAAGGACAGGTTAAAAACATCGAATTCTTTTTTGCGTAATTTCATGGCCAATCACCTGCGGGGCTAAGCACTAATCCGCCTGTTGCTGCCGTCCAGCTCCAATATTGGTTTGTCGCATCGGGATCACCTTCAAGCGGCAATAGAATAACATTGACTTGAATATTACTTTTGGCACTTTCTTTAATGGTTTGTTTGAATAGTTTGACTCTGCATTCACCTGAAATGATAGTTGAATTACCCGATAATGAGCTACAACTAGCAAAAGGGTTCAGGCTTTTATATCGAGATTCACCTTTAGTCGGTAGGCCATCTGTAATGATGTATAAATTGGAGGGTGAAAATGTATTGATAGCTTGAAGCCCTTGTTGTAGATTGGTTGCGCCTTCGGGTACTAAAGTGTTCAGATCAGACAAAATAGCGTTAATAGTGGATGAGCTGTTTGCTTTAGCCCAATTCGCTGATCCTAAATTTTTTGCCTTTTCATTAAATGCCACGACGATCACATCACTATTTTTAGGCAAGCGCGCCAATAACCATGCGACCACTTTTTGAGTGCGGATCCATTTTTCGGCCTGTTGTTTTTCTTGGCTAGAACCATTTTTAGTTTTAATGATGTCGATTAATTTTTCATGCGTCATCGATGCGCTATTGTCTACCAAGATGGCAATTTTTGGCCCTTCGACTTTAAGGCCCAACAGGTAATGTTGTTCTTGAACCTGTTGAGTTTCAATTAAGTCATCCTTTTTCAATACCTTTATCGTTTTAATAGCTGACTTAAGTAATTCCAATTGTTTAGATGTTAATTCAATATCTGCACTAGTTTGGCTTAAAATAGCTTGTTTTGCTGCAAGTTCTTTTCTGGCCGTATTTTCTGTTCGAGAGTTTTCAGCAAGTTGTGCTTTGGTATTTTGCACTATTTGCTGGGCTTTTAGCTTTTTTTCTTCAAGTTGTTGAATATCATTTTGAAGATTATCAAGCTCGACGGATGAGTCGTTTACATTGTGCTTAACAAGCATAAAAACAAGAATTATTGCCCCCAAGCCACAGGACATAATATCGAGGAAAGCTAAGTTAAATCCTGCTGATTGTTTGCGCTTAATCAAGCTGCTAAGGCTACTTTATTCGACTGAGCAAATACTTTTCACAATATTCTTGTGTATCCAGTATTTGACTGTCTTGCAGTCGTTGTAATTGATGAAAAAGAAACATCAGAAAAATACTGATAAGCAAGGCGACAAGTGTTGAATTGAAGGCAACGCCAAGACTATCGGTCATACCTGCAATATCGCCAGCCAACGCTTTATCTGCTTGCGATAGAGCTTGACCGATCCCACGTACTGTTCCGATAAAACCAATGGAGGGAATAGCCCAGATCAAGTAACGGATCATGGTGTTTTCAGAATCTTGCCTTACCGCTAGCGATTCAAGGTTGCTATCAATGGCATCCGATAGATTCTGCACATTTTTTGTTGAGGAATAGCGCCATAACGATGACCGCAGTGTTTGAACAAGCGGTGAAGACATGCAATCTTTTGGTATTTGTTGATCCAATCTTTCGATAATACTGTCCACATCAAAATTATCCGGATCTTCATTTTCTAGTAGATCAACAGAAAATAGGTATTTTGTTTTTAATATTTTTCGGTAATTTCCTGCAATTAAAAAACAGCCCCATAGCATTAATATAAAACAAATTTCTTGTTCATAGTCTTTTAATATAATCACCACTTCTCTAGGCGAGGTAAGCCCCTGTGCTTGCGCGGCTTCAATTAATGCATTGGCTTCAGGGCGAATATAGCCAATATAAATCATATGTACAAAAATGATGGAGATAATGAGTGCGATAAAACTTTTCATCATATCAATGGCTCTCTTATGGAATTTTGGGGCTGTGTCAGCCAGCATAAAACAATCATGACTTATTCAGGACTTCCTTATATATCGACAGGGAAGGAAACGGGTGAGTTGAGGCTTATGGTAGGTTTGGCCGCATAGGCATCATGCACTAATAACGATGCAAGGGCTAATGCAACAATAAATAGACTGGTAATGATTGTTTTTTTATAACTACTAATGAATAATTTCATATTTAATGTCCTCCATAAACATAGCGTCCAATTCTAAAGCCAAGGTCATCGCGTGAACCAACCAAACCTTCTTTGAAAGAGGGTCTGAGTTCAGTTACCGAGCCAGAGCGCCAACTTGCCCCTTTGACTACATGAGAATTACTTATTGTTAGATCAAATGGATCAGTAAATACTGTACCTGATTTGGCCGGCATAATCGAATAGCTGTCATGTGTCCATTCACTGACATTACCGCCTTGATCATAAAGCCCTGATTTTTCACGGCGGAAACTTTTCACGGGTGCCATTCCTTGAAACCCATCATTGTATTTTGATACAAATACTTTTACTGAATTATTTGCTGATTCATCAGCAATATTAACAGCATCTTTAGGAATGACATATTTATCACCCCATACAAACAAGGTTTGTGTGGCTTTGCCTGCTTTTCGAGCCAACCATTCCCACTCGGCTTCTGTTAATAAACGATAACCATCGCTGTGCGGATTAATTCCGCCAAGTTGTTGTTTGTTAATGCGGTAGACAGGATCTAAACCTTCTAATTGGCTGAGCCAATTGCAAAAGCTTGCCGCTTCGATCCATGAAATAGAGGTCACAGGCTCTGTTGATACTCCTTTTGTAGCTTTATTATATTGTCGATATTGTTCATTGCTAACTTCAGTTATGCCGGCATAAAATGCCTTGGTGAGTTTTACTTTTCGAATGATTTCATTTGCTCGCTGGCCTCGTTCGCTACGGCTTGCCCCCATGGTGAAGGTGTCGTTAGGTGTAAAGAGTTTTAATTGCCCGCCGGCTTTATGAGTATAAAATTTAGGTGCATCTTTAAGTCGCACCTCTTTTTCACTGAGTAGTGTCACGCTGACTTTTTTAGTATTTGCGGCACTGGGCGTTATCAGTTTTGTGATACTACGAAACCCGGGTTTACCTAAAGTGATCTTTTGCTCGACGGCATTTAATGACAATTGCAGAGGCGTATTGCCCATAAGTTTGCCATTGAGTTCAACTGATGATTCTGGAGTAGAGTGTATTTCAACTTGCCCCATTTCCTTTTGCAATTCAAACACTAAATTTATCTTTTCATCAGTGTTAAGGGTAACGGTTTTATATTGAGTGAAGTAACCTTGTTTTGAATAAGACAAATTATGCTCAACCCCCTTTGTTACGGGGATTATAGGGGTGTTATTTATAATAATATTATCTAAAACTAATTGCCCACCCTGAGGGTTTAACGCCACAGAAATAGCCGCCTTTTTCAAAGCCAATTTGTAATCTCGTGTGACAGTAGCTGTTGTGCGATTTATATCAATAGTATCATTGATTGTTTGGTGATTTTTGAGTGCAATACCCACTTGATAAATACCCCCTTCCATGGGTAGTTCTAGGGGAGAGATGCCGCTGTCGATATCATTTATAGTAATATGAGCACCACTAGGTTTGGTTGTTATGGATAATGTGCCATTAATAGGTGTGAGTGGAATAAGCAGTTTAAATAGCTCGCCTCTAGCCAGAGATAATGCTACGGAAGCATCTTGGTAGTGGGAGTGAAAAATTGATAATTGATAATCGCCTGCATCAAGTTGGTGTTCAAACGTTGCTGTAATATCGATTACTTCATCGTCAATGAGCCAGCTGGTTTTATCATCGTTAATATTTGTACTGAGTTCTATTTTTGCGGGTAAAGGCTCTAGAGTTACAGAAATCACTTTAGCAAAAGCATGCTGATCCAATTTGTGTGTTGCCGGCTTAAAACCTGCTGCCGACACGACAATGACAGGTTTTTTTGAGATTGAATAAAGTGTTTCACCAATGATAATCGCCACGCCATGTTCTAATCGTACAGAGGCTAACTCAGCGGCATCATTGGGATACACTTCAATGCGAGTGCCTCGTGAAGCAAAAATAGCGATGATCACGATCAAAGCACCGATGGCAAAGAATGCCATTATTTTAATATATCTTAAGCGTTGCTTTTCTTTTGCTGCTAAAAGTTGTTGATTAAATGGGTTCATCACAATAAATACTTATCTGAAAATGAGGTTTGTCATAGGGGATAAGAACGCTGATTAATTTAGACTTAAAGCCCTTACGTTTACCTTCAAATGTATATTCCCCAGGTAGTAATTTAATTGTTTTTGATTGAGTCTTACCCACAATACCAACGCTCCGAACGCTAATAGTTGTTAGGTTGTCAGACGAAATTTCTACAGAAACTTCTCTATTCATATCTTTAATGAGCCGAGAGAGAGTGTTGCTGTTTTTGCTAAGCGATGAACTGAGATCAGAGAATACAGAAGCGAGTTCTATTTTATTTTCTAATTTTGATGCAAGATTTTTATTTGATAAGCGATAAGGGCTTTTAATATGCTGCTCAAATTCAGTATTAAAGGCAATAATTTTTGTTGCTTGCGTTAAATATTTTTGACTGGCCGAATCATCGGCTTGTTCGTGTAGGGTGAGCTCTAGCTGTTTTTTTGCTGTAGGCCAATCATCAGATGACATTGCGAGTTGGGCTTTCTCTTGGTGCATTTTAAAGCGTTGTTTGCTCTCAAGATCTTGTAATGCAAGCGTTACATCGGCAACTTCTTGACGATTAGGAAATATCTTTTTAGCTGAGATGATTTTCTTTTTTGCTGTTTCAGTATCTTGTTGTTTTAGTGCTTTATGGGCTTGGCTAATATAGCTGTTGAAGTTTCTTTGATTAATGGCTTGGGTTAATACCTGTTTTCGCTTAACGGCTTCTGTTCGGTTGGGAGCAAGCTTAAGCAATTGCTTAATAAGCTTTAATTCGGTATCAAGTTTATTTTCAATTTTAGCCGTATTAATTTTCGCTAGTTGATCTATTATTTCAGGTAGTTTATCAATGTTGACAGATAAATCAGCCGCTTTAATGGAGGTGTTATCTAGCATGAGCGCCTGACCTATCTGCAATTTCGCATCATCATACTGGTCGGCATTATATGAATTATGTGCGTTTGATAATGCGTGTTCAAATTGTTGTTGGCTCTCAGCGATTGTGGTCTGGGAAAGTTGAGTTAATTGTTCTATACTGCTTATAGCGCTGACATAATCACCAGCAGAAAACTCGGTAAGCCCCTTATCTCTTAATGATGAAAGCTGTTCATATCGCGCCTTATTCCATTTAATTAAATCAATTTTATTAAGTTCAGCTTTAAGAATATTTTGATAATGACTTAGGGCTTTGATGTATGTTTTCCGCAATTGTTCATCGGGGATTTCCGATGATGATACGGGTGCGCTCAGTACTTCTTTTTGCTTAACCGCTTCAACACCCTTATCGCTGTCATTGCTAGCAGCGCTATAAGATAAAAGGATAATCACCAAGGCACAAAGTAGCGAAATAATAACCAACACCATTGCTACTTTGATAAAGTGGCTGTGGCGTTTTTCCTTGGCTGCTAAGATCTTCTGTTCAAATTCCACGAGCTATTAAAGCTCAACATCAGGGGTAGATTCTTGCTCATAAATACGCTGTAGAAATGCCCGCCATTGCTCAAATTGTTGCTGTATATTCCCTGTTAGTTTGACGGTCTCATCTTCATAAGAAATCACTTGAGGTGACATTTCAAGGTTGATTGATTCACCTAATTCATTAAGGGCTTCTTGATGAAACTTTGCTTCTTCTCTAGACTTAAAGCCACCGGCTATCAGTATTGCACCGCCAATTCCCCCTGCTACAGCCGCCGTATCACCTAGAATATTTGAATCATTACTATCTCCAGATGATGCGGCTGCTATTGCTAGGGCAATCAGCAATAGCCCTCCCACTGTTTTATAGATACCCTCTTTTTTTGCTTGTTTTCGCAATTGCTTTTCAGTAAAGCTGGCTTGTTGCCAAGCTAGGTAACTGTCGTTCATATTTTGTGAGAAGGCGATGTAAGTTTGTTGAAGATTATCTACGAATAGTTGCTCGCGGATACGAATGGCCTTAACACGTTCAAAAAGAGGATCATGATCGCTGGGCTTGCTGATTAATTTAGTATATCTGCCTTTGGTGTCCACATATTCTGCAAAGGCTATATCATTAAAGCTGGCACCAAATTGAAGATCAGCAATATATTTTAAATCTGCTAATTCTGCAGAACTCCATTTTTTCAATGCCTTAATGATACTGTCAGCGGCCTTTTCAAACACAGGATCATAAGCATCGCCACCTGCATTTCTACTATTTTTATAAAACGATGCCTGCACTTCGTGGCTGAAACTACTATTGAGCCATGATTTACCGCTAATATCGACAACATTTAGCCGAAACTTAACATTTTGACCATCTGACTGTTCAATTTTACCGAGCACATATAAATCGCCGGATGCCGTTTCGTCCGGCGTAACACGCACCGCACCAAAGGCTTTGCTATCATCAAGCGCTTGTTTTAATTTGTATGCAAACCGATTTGCTTCTGCTCGCCGTAATTCAGGCCAGATACCTTCTTTTTCATAATTTTCGGCACTTTCTGAAAGGCCTGGATCGAACACTGGAATGATAACGTCTAGTTTGGGTGCGGTAGAAACGACTTCACTTAGCTGTTCTTTATGGGATGAGGAGGATTTAGGCCCTACTTTGTTTGCACTATTTTGACCACCTGTTGTTGCACAGCCTACAAGGAAATGTGAGAAAACAAGCACATAGGCTACGATTCTTTTTGCTGTTCGATATTTATTAGTCATCATCATTGGCTAGGAAGTCCTTTGTATTTTCGGTATTCATTCCATAATTTTTCTTTTTTAGCCGGATCTTGTTCAATTTCAGCAGCAAGTCGAATCTGGGCGGCGATGACATCATCATTATCCGCACTAGGAATATCTTCCGCTTTACCACCGTTGGTGCTGCCACCGCCTTTATTTTTTGCGGCAGACTGTTGCGATGTAGCTTCTGAGGAGCTTGTGTCATTTGAGGCGGCTGTATTATTAGCACTATTGCCTGCTTGCTCTTCTGTTCCTGTCATCGTTGAGCTTGCGACCGAGCCTTGCCCTGTACCATCATTATTATTTGAGGCTTGTTCAGCCCCACTTGCGGATGCGGCGCTGGTTTGATTTGATAAATTGCAAAGCTCGAAACGATTTAGCGATTCAAAAAAAGCTTTATTCATCGCATCAATCCTTTCGCTATTGGTCCATTCAGGATTATCAGTATAATCAATTTCAACATTAGAACAATCAATAGTTGCCGCTAAAGTTTCAGCCGTAGAAATAGCTGGAACACTATATATCAGCATGATAATTAGCAGTATTCTGTTATCAGTGAAGTTGCTATGATTGATTTTATTTATCCTCTTCAAGTATTTTGGATATAGGCTTGCCAATATGTCATTTGAGACATAAATTGAGACAAAAAGGTTCATTTGCAACTATACCCGTGATCATTCAATTTGCAAAAAAACCTCGTCATTCCGGTATGCTTACCCAGTCAAGCTGAGCACAAGCTTAGCCGGGATCTCCGCACAAACAAGACTCCGGCTAAAAGCATACCTGAGTGACGGAGGAGCGAAAACGCACAGATTGAATGATTACGAGTATATAAGGGCTTAAGTTATAAAAGTACATTAGTACCCTCGTTTTTGAGAAAAATTAATAGAAAAACATTATCATTATAATAATTGTATCTGACGCCAGTCGTTAGCTTCTAATCTTCTCGATTCTAGTGTGAGTAAATATATGGTAGAACAAGATCTGTTCTCTGAAAAATGGCAATCTTTATTATATTCAAGTGATGCGTTACTTGAGACGGCACAACTGGTATTGTCAGGTAGTGGTTATGTGGCGCAGTGGGGTGAGCGTCATGCTGATAGAGCTGGGGAACTCATTATGTCAGAGGATATTAATGTTGTTTATGATGCCAAAAGCTATCAACAGCGCCTATCGATAACGCTTGAAAATAGTGTGGATGAAACTGTATTACAGCAACGGTTGCGCTATTTCCGCCAACGAGAGATGGTACGGATCATCTGGCGCGATCTTGCTGGTTGGGCTGATTTGGCTGAAACAGTGCGTGATCTATCGGCGATGGCTGATGCCTGTATTCAACAATCTTTAGATCTTCTGCACCAATGGCAATGCAAAGAGCTAGGCACGCCTTATGATGTTGATGACAACGAGCAACAACTTATTGTTCTTGGCATGGGGAAATTAGGTGCGGGCGAGCTTAATTTATCTTCTGATATTGATCTGATCTTTACCTATCCGGAGCAGGGTGAAACGCAAGGTGGGCGTAAGTCATTATCGAATGAGGAATATTTCACTCGCCTAGGACGAAAGCTCATTCAGTCACTTGATAATAAAACAGCGGATGGTTTTGTGTTTCGGGTGGATATGCGTTTACGCCCCTTCGGGGATAGTGGTGCGTTGGCAGCGAGTTTTGATGCGATGGAAGATTATTACCAAACTCAAGGGCGTGAGTGGGAGCGTTACGCTATGATAAAAGCGCGCGCGATCACTGGCACGGAATCAAGCAAAAAAACTATCTCGGATCTACTTCGACCTTTTGTTTATCGTCGTTATCTTGATTATGGTGTGTTTGATTCGTTACGTGAAATGAAATCGATGATTGCCGGTCAACTGCACCGTAAAGGCATGGAAGATAATATTAAATTGGGAAGCGGCGGTATTCGTGAAATTGAATTTATTGGCCAAGTGTTCCAATTAATTTATGGCGGTCGTGATAAGCCATTACAACAGCGACCGATCTTGACTATTCTAGATTTATTAGCGCAACGGGGTCTGCTGACAGACTACGCGGTAGAAGCGTTGAAGGCAGCCTATGACTTTTTACGCCGAACCGAACATCGTATTCAAGCATGGGCCGATCAGCAAACTCACTTGCTGCCGAAAGATGAGGATGCGCGAATTCGCCTAGCTAGTTTGATGGGATTTGTTGACTGGCAGACATTTTCGAATGTGTTAAGCGATCACCGACAACAAGTGCAAACCCATTTTGAGCAAATATTAACCGCGCCTCAGGCAGGTGATGTAGCCAGCGGCAGTGTGTCATTATTGGATGGCGATGATGAAGAAAAAATAGAGCATTTGCAACAATTAGGCTATGCAGAACCAGAAGCAAGTTTAAAGCAATTAAATGACTTGCTTGAATCACATAACTGTCGAAATTTGGCAGAGACGGAACGAGGGCGCTTAGGAAAACTATTGCCATTACTAGTGCAAGCTGCCGCTAGTGTGGCCAATTCAGATGTTTGTTTATCACGATTATTGATGCTATTAGATGCGATTCTGCGTCGATCTGCTTATATGTCGCTATTAGTTGAAAACCCGATGGCACTCTCGCAATTGGTTAAATTATGTGCAGCCAGTCCATGGATCAGTAATCAACTAACACGCCACCCTCTGCTTTTGGATGAATTGCTAGATCCGAGGACATTATATGACGTACCCGATCGGGCACAACAAAAAAATAGCTTAGAGCAAAGTATCGCATCAGTAGATAAAACAGATCTAGAACAGCAAATGTATTTGCTACGGGAATTTAAACAAATAACGTCTTTGCATGTCGCTGCGGCAGATATCACCGATGTATTGCCATTGATGCGGGTCGGTGATCAATTAACCGAATTAGCTGAGCTTCAATTAGATAAAGTGATGCAATTAGCATGGCAGCACTTGGTTGCTAGACATGGTTATCCACCCTGTACTAAAACGGATGATTTAAGCCAATGTGGTTTTACGGTATTAGCTTATGGAAAATTAGGCGGGCTAGAACTCGGTTATGGGTCTGATTTAGATTTAGTGTTCATCTTTGATGATGCTATCAATAAAGGCGAGACGGACGGTGAAAAGCCCATTGATGCATTGATGTTTTATACTCGTCTAGCACAACGGATGATTCACTGTATGAACACCGTCACCGCCGCTGGGATCTTATATGAGGTGGATATGCGACTCCGCCCCAATGGTGTTTCAGGTTTATTAGTGACGGCAGTATCAGGCTTTGCTGAATATCAAAATACCGATGCATGGACATGGGAGCATCAGGCCTTAGTGCGCGCTAGATGTGTAGCAGGTGATAGCAATTTAACACAACAAATTGTCGATATTCGCAAGCAAATATTAACCAAACAACGCGACCAAGATAAACTTGCGATAGAAGTCAGTGAGATGCGTGCTAAAATGCGTGACAGTTTAGACAAGAGCACACAACAGCAGTTTGATCTTAAGCAAGGTAGAGGTGGCATTACCGATATCGAGTTTTTGGTGCAGTTCGCCGTTTTAGCATGGTCTGCAACAGAAACTAAATTGCTAGAATACACTGATAATATCAGGATTTTAGAGGTGCTTAGTGCGGTGGGCAAGTTGAGTGACGATGACCGTACAATGCTGGCAGATGCCTATCGTTTTTATCGAAGATTGGCGAATCACTGTGTTTTGCAAGAGATCCCAGCGGTTGCATCAATTAACGACACAGGGGGTTACCCTGCGCAAGTTCAAGCTGTTTGGCAACGCTGGTTAAGTTAAACATTTTATAAAAGAATATTTAGAGAAGCAGAAATTATGGTTACACAGACGGTTATAGACGGGTCAATGGCAGATAGAGATGGCGTTATTTGGCTTGATGGCGAAATGGTGCCGTGGCGTGAGGCAAAAGTACATGTATTAACTCATACCTTGCATTATGGCATGGGCGTGTTTGAAGGTGTGCGTGCCTATAACACCAGACAAGGCCCGGCTATTTTCCGCTTGCAAGAGCATACTGATCGTTTATTTCGCAGTGCCAAAATATTGGGTATGGGCATGCCGTTTGATAAAAAAACATTAAACGAAGCGCAAAAAGCGGTGGTGCGCGACAATAATCTTGAATCGGCCTATCTACGTCCAATGTGCTTTTATGGCAGTGAAGGTATGGGTATTCGTGCGGATAATTTAAAAACGCATGTGATGGTTGCCGCTTGGGAATGGGGTTCATACCTCGGCGCGGAGAATATGGAAAAAGGTATTCGCATCAAAACCTCTTCTTTTACTCGTCACCATGTCAACATTGCCATGTGCAAAGCCAAAGCGAATGGTAACTACATGAACTCAATGTTGGCGCTACAAGAAGCGATTAACTGCGGTTATGATGAAGCCTTATTATTAGATGCCACCGGCTTTGTTGCCGAAGGCAGTGGTGAAAACTTCTTTATGATCCGTGATGGTGTGCTGTATACACCGACGCTGACATCAGCATTAGAAGGCATTACGCGTGCAACGGTGATGACGTTGGCAGAAGATATTGGCCTGAAAATTGTCGAAAAACAAATTACCCGTGATGAAGTATATATCGCAGATGAAGCCTTCTTTACCGGCACCGCAGCAGAAGTCACACCGATCCGCGAGCTCGATAACCGCACGATTGGCGGGGG
>NVVW01000007.1 GCA_002733505.1 Methylophaga sp.
ATGCTTGATAAGGACTAGTCATTACCTGCACATTGCGCCTTGCCCTGACTTCCTATTTTTGCCCTAAATCTTCACACATTGAATAATCACGGGTATATATGTAAGGTGTTAAAGATAAAATCACATCATAGGGAAATTTGCCCGAGATTGTTGGGTTTATTTGAGGTTATTATTACCAGCAAGTCATCGTATGATGGTTTTGTGATTTATTCGGGGAGTAAAAAATGGAAATATTATTAATAGGTGGTGTGGCAACGGCAATGGCATTGATTTTTTCGGCTTGGTTAATGACGTTTGCTAAGTGGTATCCCATTCCGGGCATAGATGGTACATTTGATTTTGCAACGATGATTCGTGCCCACGTTGATTATGCATTAATGTCAGTATTTAATTTCGGCTTTTATGGTGCAGCTATGGGAGCAGGTCTAGAGCTACCTGTTGTTGCTTGCTGGTGTGTGGCGATTGGCGGATTCACTAATCCAAGCATTTTTGTCGTCGCTTCATTAGATGAAGACTTTTGGGATAAAATGATCTGGAAAGTCTTGTCAGGCATTAGCTTTTTAATCACAACAACGGGTTTTGTTTGGATTGGAATAACATTTGTGAAACATGCTTTATCGGTCTTATAACGGGATAAAATCATAGTTTATTCATGATTAATTCATGCTATGGTTTATAGGTTTTGAAATTTAATAAAGAGATGGAAAAGTAATGAGTAAAAAACAACAAGCGGGTCTTGATCTTGATGAGGCTCGTGAGCATGCCTTGGCATTAGAAAAGGTAGTTAATAAGGTGGTCATTGGCCAAGAGAATGCCATTCGTTTAATTCTAATTGCTCTGCATGCACGTGGACATGTTCTGCTGGAAGGGGGTGTGGGTGTAGGTAAAACAACACTATTACGTGCTTTTTCAAAAGCATTAGGCGGTGCTTTTGGGCGAATCGAAGGTAGTGTTGATTTGATGCCTAATGACTTGCTTTATAGCGCATGGGTGGATGCTAAAGGCAAGCCGGTTATTGATCCCGGCCCACTGATTGCGCATGGTGATGATACGGCGGTGTTCTTTTTTAATGAAATTAACCGTGCGCGGCCACAAGTGCAATCACTGTTATTAAGAGCGATGGCAGAATACAGCGCTGATGCATTTGGTCGTGAATATAAATTCCCGCATATGGTGGTGTTTGCTGATCGTAATGCGGTTGAGAAAGAAGAGACATTTGAATTAAGTGCGGCGGCGCGCGATCGTTTTTTGTTTGAAATTAGTATTGATCGACCTACGGATTCAGCTATTCGCCGCCAATTGATTTTTGATCCAATATTCCATAATGTGGATGATTTATTAGCCAATATTTCTGAACCGTTATTGAATTACAAAGATCTGAATGCCATTGATCGTGAGATTCAAAGTAGTATTTTTGTATCGGAAGAAATCGAGAACTATGTAGTTAGGTTGTGGGATGCGACATGGCAACCTGAACAAGCAGGTATCGAAATAGACGCTATCTATATGGAAGATTTAATTGTAGCCGGAGCCAGTGTGCGCGGCATGTCAGCTATGATGCGTGCTGCTAGGGTCGCTGCGTGGTTAGCTAAGCGTGATCATGTATTGCCCGATGATGTGCATGCTGTATTGTTGCCAGCATTGACTCATAGAGTATTCTTAGCGCCGATGTATGAAAGTAGGCGTGAGAAAATCATGCCGCTATTTGTGCAGGCGCTGCGTGACAGTATTTCTACGCCATAGTTATTGGAAATTAAAATGAGTGAACATACTCAAGACGAATTTCGTTATCGCTATCCACATAAAGTTTTTGGTCATATTCCGGGTGCACATACTGGTACATCGTTAGGTTCGGGTGATCGTTTTGCCGGCTTTGCTGATTTATTTGATTATCCTGATCCGCGGCGTTTAGATATTCGTGCCAGTATGCGAAACAATATGGCAAACACAGGTGGTCGCTGGTTAGTCAGACGTTATCAACAGCGTTCTTCCGTTACGCTATGGTTGTTGGGTGATCTATCAAAATCGATGTCTGTATCAAATAACAATAACGATAAATTGGCTAATTTGGCACAGTTAATTGCCCATTCTGCAATCAGCCTAGGTGATCGTTTTGCAATGGCGGGTTTTGATGCACAATGGCGACAAGACGTATCTATTATGCCAACAACACAGCGAAGTATGCCTGCTCTGGCTGCGGATATGATCCGCAATGCAAAACCTGCACAAGCGCCTGGTGTGGAAGGCTTAACGCATGCGACCAACTTGGTGACTAGCTCACATGCCATGATATTTTTAGCTTCGGATTTTTGTGTTGATATTAGTTTGGTCGAAAAAACATTACGTCAGTTATCGCATTACACCGTTATTCCCATCGTATGGCAACATCATGATGCTGATCACTTTCCATCCCATGCCGGCTGGACAGAAATGCGTGATTCGGAAACAGGGCAACGGCGCAGTGTTTGGATGCGGCCGAGTATCAAAAAAAGATGGCAACAATCGATGACAGAGCATTTTGAAAAATTAGATGCCTGTTTTACACACCACCGAGTTAAACCGTTATTTGTTGATGGTGATGTAACAGGACAGCAGTTAAGCCAGTATTTTTTAGGATTGAGAAAAGCATGATGAAAATTATAGTTGGACTGATGCTGAGTATTTTATCAACTGTTGCGGTGGCAGAACAAATTGCTAATGTCACTTTAGATCGTGCTTGGGGTTTATTGATTGGTGATGTCATTACGGTGCAGGTCGAATTACCGGTTGCTGCCAGTGAGATTGATGTATCGTCATTGCCTGAGGTGGATGCACGTTATGGAACGTGGTTATATCTAAAAGATCGTGTGACCAAAGATAATGAGCTTAGCTTAACCTATCAAATCGTTAATGTGCCTGTTGAAAATACAGTGGTTTATACACCAGAATTTAATTTGCGACAGATGAATGATGAATGGATCACGGTGCCAGCAATGCCATTAACGATAGGTTCATTACTGCCCATAGAAGATACAAATAGTGCAGTGAAAGAAGATCATGCCCCTATTTTAATTGATACAACAGCAATCAAAAGACGATTAACGTTGTTTGCAATAATTGCGGTTGTTTCTAGCTTGTTATTATTTATTTGGCATATAGGCTGGCACCCAACACAGCGTAAACCGTTTGCACAAGCTACCTTTGAATTGTCACGTAAAAAATGGCTGCTTACAGCGAGTAAGCAGCCAGCAAGAATCTTACATACGGCGTTTAATCGCACTGCTAATACCGTTGTTGTTCATGCTGATTTAGAAGCGCTATTTGAGCAAGCACCTTGGTTGCAATCATTAGAAGGAGAAATATCTTCTTTTTATCAAAGCTCGGCTAATTATTTTTTCACTCAAAATACCGAACAAGAACCTGATATTGAATCAGTAATGAAATTGGCAAAATCCTGCCGAGCTAAGGAAAAATTAGCTTGATGATGCTCGACTTTCATTGGTTACACCCCTACTTGTTGTGGCTTTCACCTTTGGCATTGCTACCTTGGTTGAATCATAATCAAGACAAAACAGTGGCTTGGGTTGATTTTATTCCAGTAGATCCACTGTCTAAATTCATTGGGTTTAGTTTGAAGTTACTAGCAACAATTGTACTATTAAATTTAATCATTGCTTTGGCTGGGCCTTATTTACCAGAAAAGAAAGTAGAGCGGGTGGCCGAGGGTGCTGAAATAGTGTTGTTATTTGACCGTAGTCGTAGTATGGATGATGCCTTTGCCGTAAAAGGGCAGCCAACGATGCGGACGGTAGCAACAAAGGACAGTAAACGACGCATAGCAAAATCGTTTTTAATAGAATTTGTAAAAAAACGCCCTGACGATCGTTTTGGTTTTGTTTTATTCAGCTCACATGCCTTTGATTTATTGCCGCTGACTTATAGTAAAGAAGCTATTTTAGCGACTATCAATGCCAGCGCTTTGGGTAAGGGCTTATCAGAAACCGATATGGCAAAAGCCTTACTCAAAGCAGCCGATATGTTTCAAGGGCAGCCTTATCGTGGCTCACGTATTGTAATGCT
The DNA here is from genome assembly GCA_002733505.1 of Methylophaga sp. Lineage (GTDB taxonomy): Bacteria > Pseudomonadota > Gammaproteobacteria > Nitrosococcales > Methylophagaceae. The sequence goes on from NVVW01000007.1 coordinate 4,060, forward strand.
GGTTTCTGATGGTGGACAAGATATGGATGACGAGCAACGCGCTAAAATAAAAGCGCTCTATCAAGAGTTGAGGATCACCGTTTATTGGATTTATATGCGTTCAATGCAAGGCATGACTTTAGATGAAGCTGATGATGATAATATGCTCTGGCTTGATACGCCGGAGCGAAAATTACATACCTTTTTTAATGAAATTGACATGCCATATCGCGCTTTTGAAGTGGAATCAGTTAAAACATTTTCCGAAGCGTTAGATGAAATTGACCAGCAGCAAACTCAAACATTAATTGTGGAAGAAACCTTACCAAAAGAACCGAAAGAAAGACTTTTTTACTGGTTAGCGCTGATTGCCATGTTGCTCTTAACATTGGCACAGTTATATAGCGTATGGGGCGTGAGGAAAGCACATGAATAAATTATTACGACTGGCCTATGGTTTACTTCTTCTCATTGTTGCATTGAGCTTATTTGCAGTAGTTAGCTCTGGGTTAGCACTTTGGCAGGCAAAAAAAGTGAATCATTTTATTGAAAATGTTAAGCAATATAGACAGCCGTTATCGCACCCGAAAGCGTTATTTGCACAAGCTTATTATGATGTTGAAAATAGCCAGTCGCAAAAGGGCTTAGCGCTGCTGACAAAAGTAGTTACTGATGATGGTTTAGCGCTAAAAACGGCCGCTTATTACAATCGCGGTAATATTCATCTGCACCAAGCACAATCCATGGCTGATGATGATAGGCAACGTCTTTCATTTGTGGAATTAGCGAAACAAGATTATCGAATGGTCTTATTATTGTCACCACAGCAACAGCACGCTCGCTTTAACTTAGAATTGGCATTGCGGATGGTGCCAGAGCTACCAGACGACGATGTGCAATTTGATAAAGATGTTATCAGTACAGAAAGATCGATTGAAACTATTGGGTTTAGGGTAGATTTGCCGTGAATTTATCTTATCAACAACGAATCATTACATCTGCTTTAGCGATGATTGTTGCTGTTATTTTGATTGCGGCAGCATTGTGGTTTCCTAAAACCGATCGCACGATCGAAGTCATGGATATTCTATTTGTATTAGATATTACTCAAAGCATGGATGTAGAAGATGCTGAGGTGGCTGGTGAGCAAGTTAGCCGCTTAACGTGGGCGAAAGATTATACTCAAAAAACATTAGTTGACCTGCCTTGTGGTTCGCATGTGGGATTAGCTGTTTTTAGTGAATATCGTAGTTTGGTATTAATAAATCCAGTTGAGGTATGTGCTAATTATCATGATTTAAAACAGATGATAGCGAAAATTAATGGTTCGATGGCATGGGCGCTTTCAAGTGAAGTATCAAAAGCCACATTCGAGGCGATAAAATCAGCAAAACTGATTGAACCTAATCCTAGTATAGTGTTTATTACAGATGGCCATGAATCACCCCCATTACATAAAACATTATTTGCCAAATTCAGAGGTAAACCAGGCGAGGTTGCAGGTGTGTTTGTGGGTGTGGGTGGTAATGATTTGTTGGCTATTCCTAAGCACAGTCTCGAAGGTGAAGATCTAGGTGTGTGGCAAGTAAATGATGTGTTGCATCAAGATGTCTATTCCTCGGGCCGAGGGGAGTTCCAAGAACAGCATGCATTAAAAGCAAAAACTGAACATTTATCATCACAAAAAAAGGTGCATATTAAAAGGCTGGCATTAATGGTGGGCTTTGATTATATTTTATCACCATCAAGCCCGAAACCATTAATTAAAAAAATTAAGGCAGTAGCCAACACTCATGATCAAGTCGTAAATTATAGTTGGGCTCCATGGTTTGCAGGACTAGCTTTACTGCTATTAATTGCATTTTATTTTCCTACACAATATTTTCGTCGTAATATTTTAAGATAAACTTAAACTATCTTCATGTATCATGACTACATGTTAGATATATCCATTGCAGAGCAACAATGCCGTCTTTACCAAGATAGTAAGCTTATATTTGAGTCATCAGTCTCATCTGCATTTAATGGTACAGGCCAACAAAAAGATAGTGGTTGTACACCCTTAGGTTTACATAAAATTCGAGCCTGTATTGGCGCAGATCAACCAGAAAATACAGTCTTTGTTGGTCGAAGGCCTACGGGTGAAATATATACACCTGAACTTGGAGTACAATTTCCTAAGCGAGATTGGATATTAACGCGTATTTTATGGCTAAGTGGACTTGAATTGGGTAAAAACCGATTGGCAAATGTTGATACAATGCAACGTTATATATATATCCATGGATGCCCAGATAGTTTGCCGATGGGCGAGCCGTTATCTCATGGTTGTATTCGCATGCATAATAAGGATTTGTTGACTTTATTTGAACTGGTTGAGCCCGGCACTAGAGTCTTAATCCATGAATAAAATTAAATCGCCATTTCAGTTAGCTTTTGAGTCAGAATCTAGAGTTGGCTTTAGGTTCCCGCTTAAAACATGCGGGAATGACGATGTTTTAAAAGGTGAAAAATGACGCTAGGTCCTTTAATGGTCGATATAGTTGGCTTGGAATTAAGCGACGAAGAACATGATATTTTGCAGCACCCATTAGTAGGCGGAATTATCTTATTTAGTCGCAATTATGAATCGCCAGAACAAGTAGCCGCATTGACGGCCAGTATTCGTGCATTACGTGATCCGCATTTAATCATTTCAGTCGATCATGAAGGCGGGCGAGTGCAACGTTTTCGTACAGGATTTACCCGATTACCACCAGTAGGCGAAATCGGCAAGCATTATAAACAGCACCCCAAACAAACCTTAAAAAATACAGAAATAGCGGGTTGGCTGATGGCAGCGGAGTTACGCGCGATTGGCGTTGATTTTAGTTTTGCACCGGTACTAGATTTAGATTATGGTGTTAGCGAAATTATTGGCGATCGGTCTTTTCATCGTGATCCAGAAGCGGTGGCATCGATGGCGTATGCTTATATTCAAGGTATGAAGCGTGCTTGGATGCCGGCGGTGGGTAAACACTTTCCTGGGCATGGAGCGGTAGAGGTGGATTCACATTTAGGATTGCCTATTGATTCCCGTCATTTTGAAGATATATTACCAGCAGATATATTGCCATTTAAACGTTTATGCCAAACAGAACTGGCAGGTATTATGCCTGCCCATATTATTTATGAACAATGCGATAGCTTACCTGCTGGCTTCTCACCTTATTGGATCAAAGAAATTTTACGTGATCGTTTGGGATTTCAAGGTGCTATATTAAGTGATGATTTGAGTATGGAGGGTGCCGCTGTTATGGGTAACAGTCTTGCTCGTGCCCAAGCCGCTTTGTCAGCAGGCTGTGATATGGTGTTAGTGTGTAATAAACCAGAAAGTGTAGTACAAGTGATTGATGGCTTAAAGCTAGTAGATGATCCCGTACGCCATCTACGTTTAATTCGCTTGCATGGTCGCCATGGCTCACCACGAGATCAGTTATTTGCCAGTCAACAGTGGAAACAAGCGGTTCAGATGGTGTCGAGATATCTTCCTGATTCAGAATTGGAGTTAGATTTAGCATGAAACGGTTAATCAATATTTTTTTAGTAATGGTTACAGCGATGTTTTTATTGCCAATCAGTTATGCAGATGAAAATGTTGTAACCGATTTAGCTGCTGCTGAAGTGCGCATCATTCAGGATGTGCCACTAGGGTTGAGCAATCCGCGTGCAACAATGCAAACATTTAAGACTACGATGAAAGCAGTATCAGAGGGCAGCAAAAGAAAAATAGAACAAGCTATTTCGACATTAGATTTATCCGAATTTAGTAGTTTAATTCAGCAAACTAGAGGTCGGGAACTTGCCCATACACTGGCTTCTGTTATTGAACGAAGTAAAAAGGTTGATTTTGATGCCATACCTATTGACCCTACAGAGGGTAGATATGTATTTGGTCGCTACTCACAAGGAACCGTAGAAATTGCTAAACAAGCGGATGGTCGATGGTTGTTTAGCAGCGCAACATTAGCGACGCTACCAGAGGTGCTGGAAGGTTTATTGGATGTACCTGCAAAACACGGTGCGAGCGATCCCCAAAAAACAATTCCCCTTCATATTAGAATACGATCTGTTATTCCAGATATATTAAAAGGCGGTTATTTACTAGGGCATTGGCAGTGGCTAGGCATATTTTTGGTTATTGTGTTGGGTTCTATCGCAGATAAAGTGGTTGCATGGCTGTTAGCTAGAAATGTTATCCGCTGGAAGAGAAAACACTCAGGTTTTCAAGACTTAGAAAACAGCGTGTTAAGACCGCTTGGTTTAATGGCGATGGCTTTAATTTGGTGGGTGGGTCTGGGCACATTAGGCTTGCCTGATACCGCATTGATTATTCTATCAATAGCAGTGAAGTTATTGGTGAGTTTATCAGGCGTTTGGAGTGCATTCCGTTTGGTTGATGTTGTGTATGCCTTGCTGATGAATAAGGCGCGTGGCACCGCTAATCGTTTTGATGACTTGTTGGTGCCGATGATAAGCAAAAGTTTGAAAGTGTTTGTCGTTATTATCGGTATTATTTTTGTTGCTGATAATCTTAATGTTGATGTAACAAGCTTATTGGCTGGTCTTGGTTTAGGTGGTTTGGCATTTGCCTTAGCTGCCAGAGATTTATTAGGTAACTTTTTTGGTTCTATTACGGTATTACTCGATCGCCCCTTCCATATTGGTGATTGGGTGGTGGTGGGTGATGTAGAAGGCTCAGTGGAAAGGGTTGGTTTTAGAACAACGCAAATAAGAACATTTTATAATTCAGTGATCACCTTGCCCAACTCGATGCTCACCAATACCACAATCGATAATATGGGCGCACGTCGTTTTCGTCGCATGCGGACAATGTTAGGTTTAACCTACGATACACCCCCAGAAAAAATAGATGCATTTTGTGAGGGTATACGCACCTTAATTAGTCTGCATCCTTATATGAGAAAAGATTATTATCAAGTCTATTTTAATGAATATAACTCAGCCTCGTTAGATATCTTAGTGTATGTATTTTGGGCAACACCCGATTGGAATACTGAGCTGCGTGAACGCCATCGTTTTTTATTAGATATTCTTCGCCTAGCAAAACAACTAGGGGTTGAATTTGCTTATCCGACGCAAACCTTACATTTAAAACAAAATACTGAGCAAGTGACGGCAGCAACTGAATTATTTAAAGCTAGCATGACAGAAGAAGAGTCTCTTGCAATGGGCAAAAAAGAAGCAGAGGCTATTTTTGATGTGACCTTAGGCAAAGGCGTTATCCCTGATCCGGTACAATTTCGTCGATGAAATTTAGCTAAATATGACCGCACAGTTTGTTCATTTACACCTGCACACCGATTATTCTCTAGTTGATGGTTTAGTACGGATCAAGCCTTTATTTAAGGCGATTACCGATGCTGGTATGCCGGCAGTTGCAGTGACGGATCAGCATAATTTATTTGCGGCGGTGAAGGTGTATACCGCCGCTCAACAAGCGGGTGTGAAACCCATAATAGCTGCTGATTTACGCTTATGTGATCCTAATGATAGTAAGAGTAATAGTCGTTTTGTATTACTCTGTTTGAACCAACAAGGCTATTTGAATTTATCGCGATTATTGTCTCAAGCCTATATCGAAGGACAGCACTTAGGTGTGCCAATGCTAGATCTAGAATGGTTGGAGGGACAAACGGATGGTTTGATTTGTCTTGCTGGCGGGCGCGAGGGTTTATTAGGCAAGTCACTGCTTAATGGTCTGCAAGATGAAACTGACAGCATTGTTGCACATTGGAAAGCACTGTTTCCTGATCGGTTTTATTTGGAGTTAATTCGGACCGGGCGTGATGATGAAGAGCGGTATATCCAAGCCGCACTAGACCTGGCTGTAAGCCATGACTTGCCGGTCGTTGCGACCAATGATGTGCGCTTTATTGAACAAGATCACTTTGAAGCACATGAAGCAAAAGTCTGTATTAGTGATGGCCGTTTACTTGATGATCCACGCCGACCACGCAATTACTCTGATCAACAATATCTGCGTACACAGCAAGAGATGATAGAACTCTTTAAAGATATTCCAGAAGCTATTGAAAATACTATTGAAATAGCGAAGAGATGCAATGCTGAATTAACGTTGGGTGAGCATTATTTGCCCGACTTCCCTGTGCCTGAGGGCATGACGATAGCTGAGTTCTTTAGCCAAGAATCGTATGAAGGTTTAGAAGATCGATTATCCGTATTATTTGCTGAAGCAGAAATGCTCGAACAGAATCGAAAAAAATATGAAGAACGCTTACAAATAGAGCTTGATGTTATTAATGATATGGGCTTTCCGGGTTATTTTTTGATTGTTGCAGATTTCATTAGGTGGTCAAAAAATAATGAGGTGCCAGTAGGTCCGGGTCGGGGATCAGGTGCCGGTTCATTGGTGGCGTATGCTTTAAAAATTACCGATGTTGATCCATTGCAATACGATCTGTTATTTGAACGGTTTTTAAACCCTGAGCGGGTGTCACTGCCTGATTTTGATATTGATTTTTGCATGGAAGGGCGTGATCGCGTTATTGAATATGTATCACAGCATTATGGTCGTGACCATGTGTCACAGATCATCACTTATGGCACCATGGCTGCAAAAGCGGTATTACGTGATGTGGGGCGAGTGTTGGGTTATCCCTATGGTTTAGTGGATGGCTTAGCAAAACTAGTGCCATTCGAATTGAAAATGACCTTGACTAAGGCGCTGGAGCAAGAGCCATTATTACAAGAACGTTATGATAAAGAAGACGATGTTAAAACACTGATTGATCTGGCTTTACAGCTAGAAGGATTGGTTAGAAATGTGGGCAAGCATGCGGGTGGTGTGGTTATAGCACCTAAAGCACTTACCGAATATACGCCAGTGTATTGTGAGCAAAATGGTGCCAGTTTAGTCTCACAATATGATAAAGATGATGTGGAAAATGTAGGGCTGGTTAAGTTTGACTTTTTAGGTTTAAAAACACTGACTGTTATTGATTGGGCGGTGAAAAATGTTAAAGCCACACTGCCAGCGGATGAGGCGGCTAAAATTGATATTGATAATCTGCCACTTGATGATAAACCTACCTATGATTTATTAAAACGCGCTGAAACCACCGCAGTATTCCAACTGGAATCACGCGGTATGAAGGATCTGATTAAACGGCTGCAACCTGATATCTTTGAAGATATTGTAGCCTTAGTTGCTTTGTATCGACCAGGACCATTGCAATCGGGCATGGTGGATGACTTTGTTAACCGTAAGCATGGCCGCGCCAAGGTTGCTTACCCACACCCCGATCTAGAGCCTGTTTTAAAACCTACTTACGGCGTTATTGTCTACCAAGAACAGGTAATGCAGATCGCGCAAGTATTAGCAGGGTATAGCTTGGGCGGTGCTGATATGTTACGCCGTGCGATGGGTAAGAAAAAAGCCGAAGAAATGGCTAAGCAACGTGCGTTGTTTTTAGAAGGGGCTAAAAATAGACAAATTAATGAAAAGATAGCCAATCCGATCTTTGATTTGATGGAAAAGTTTGCAGAATATGGTTTTAATAAATCACATTCGGTTGCTTATGCGTTCATTGCCTATCAAACCGCATGGTTAAAAGCGCATTATCCTGCGGCATTTATGGCGGCAGTATTATCAGCAGATATGGATAATACCGATAAAATTGTTAGTTTTATAGATGATTGTCGAGCACTCGGTTTGGAGGTGTTAGCCCCCGATGTGAACAGCAGTAAAATCCAGTTTACAGTGGCGGATGAGAAATCAATCCGCTATGGTTTAGGGGCAATTAAGGGTGTAGGGGAGGCGGCACTAGCAGGCATTGTTGCTGAGCGTGAACAAGGCAAAGCATTTACTAATCTCTATGATTTTTGCCAGCGAGTTGACATGAAAAAAATCAACCGACGGGTGATGGATTCCTTAGTCAAAGCGGGAGCTATGGATTCTTTAGGCGGGCACCGTGCAAGTTTAGAGGCAAGCTTAACTAAAGCGTTGAAGATAGCAGAGCAGCATCGTGATAACAATGATAGCGGTCAAGATGATATGTTTGGTTTAGCGTCTGTTGATCATAGTAATGAAGTTAATGAGCCACTGATTGCAATGGAGCCGTGGACGGAAGAACAGTTATTAGCCGCAGAAAAAGAAACATTAGGACTGTATTTGAGTGGTCATCCTATCGATCGCTATATTGAGGAGTTATCACTCTTTGTTCCTAAAAAAATAAGCGAATTAGATGCACCAGAATCTAAAGGCTATCGACGTAATGAAAAAGCAGTGATAACAGCAGGGCTCATTGTGGCGATTCGAACAATGAAAGGTAAAAATGGCGGTAGAATGGCTTTCATTACGCTTGACGATCAAACTGCACGGCTAGAAGTACGCGTTTTTGCTGAAGTGTACGAACAATATCAAGATCAATTGCAGCCAGATAAGTTAGTGGTCATTCAGGGTAAAATTGGCCAAGATAATTTTACCGGAAGTCTAGCAGCAACAGCAGAAACAGTATATGACATAACGCGAGCGCGAGAAATGTGTGGTAAATCATTGCTCATTACCTTAGAGAACAAAGCGAACTTACCCGATGTTGTTACACCATTACAAACCGTTTTAACGTCTTTTCGCGATGGTTTAACGGTAATTGAGCTAGAATACATCAATAAAGAAGCACGAACATTGATTCGATTAGGTGACGATTGGAAAATTTCACCGACCGATAATTTAATTGCAGACTTATTAAAGTTACCCATGGTAAATGCCGTTAAAATGAAGTATGGAATTGCAGGATAGATTAAGCATGAACGTCTAACATCATTGAGGATAGCAGCTTGGACATAACACCCTATTTAAGAATTATGGCCGATAAAGGTGCCTCGGATTTGTTTTTCTGCACAGCAGCACGGGCGCATCTTAAAATTGACGGGGAAATCATGCCTTTTGGCGATAAAGCGTTGCCTCCTGGCGTTGTAGAGGAAATTGCTTTTTCAACAATGAGCCCAGCACAGATAGATGAGTTTGAAAAAACCATGGAAATGAACTTTGCTATTTCTCTGTTTGATGTTGGCCGTTTTCGCGTTAATATTTTTCGTCAACGTGGTGAAGTATCTATTGTTGTTCGTTATATCCAAATGCATATTCCACACTTTGAAGAGATGAGCTTGCCACCTATTTTAGGTGATTTAATCATGGAAAAACGGGGTTTAATTCTAGTTGTAGGATCGACAGGATCGGGAAAATCAACCACGCTTGCCTCAATGATTGGTTATCGCAATCGTAATTCAACATCACATATTTTAACAATAGAAGATCCATTAGAATTTATTCATCACCATGACCAATCTGTTGTGCAGCAGCGAGAAGTGGGCATCGATACTTTGTCGTATCACAATGCCTTGATAAATGCTTTGCGCGAGGCACCAGACGTAATAATGATTGGTGAAATAAGAGATATGGATACAATGAAACATGCCATCAATTATGCTGAAACAGGGCATTTATGTTTGGCCACCTTGCATGCCAATAATGCTAATCAGGCGATCGATAGAATTTTAAACTTTTTCCCTGAAATGGCGCATCGACAAATATTGATGGATTTATCGATGAATTTAAGAGCCATTGTTTCTCAGCGACTCATAGTCGGTATTGAGAATAAACAGGTGCCGGCAGTTGAAGTATTAATTAATACGCCTTATATATCAGAATTAATTATGAAAGGTAATATAGGCGATATCAAAGACGCGATGAAGGATAGTAGTGAAAATGGAATGGTAACATTTGATGAAGCGCTTATCGCTTTATATAATGAGGGAAAAATCACTTTAGAAGAAGCAATACATAATGCAGATTCTAAAAATGATTTGAGTCTAGCTATACGGATGGGCGTTGATACACAAAAAGAGGGTGATGGAGACGCTGACTCCACTGAATTAATTTTAGGGTAGCGTATTTTTTTATTAAAACAATTGCTCATGCCTATCTTTTAGACATCTGAAACCTGTATTTCCAAGTCGTTTGAGTATATCCCCGTGATCATTTAAATTGCAGAGTTTATACGTCATCCTCGAGATTTTTTATCGAGGATCTATAGCGGTAACACTAGACTCGCGCTAAGCTTGTGCTCAGCTTGACTGGGTAAGCATGCGAGAGTGATGAGTAGCATAAACCTGCATCTTCAAGTAATTTGGGTATAGGTGTATAATCTCTTATATAATTATCCACAGGTATACAGGTATAGTAATGCAATTAAATTTTCTAGATTATGAACAACCGATTGCGGAATTAGAGGCAAAGATTGATGAGTTGCGCCACATGAGTGGCGATAGTGAGCTAAACATCACGGAAGAAATTCAAAAACTACAAGAAAAAAGCAAAGGATTAACACGTTCTATATTTTCATCGTTATCACCTTGGCAAACCACGCAAATGGCGCGTCACCCGCAACGTCCGTATACCTTAGATTATATTCACCGCATTATTACTGATTTTGAAGAGCTACATGGCGATCGTGCTTATGGCGATGATGGGGCATTAATTACCGGTATCGGTCGATTAAAGGGGCGTAGTGTGATGGTGATTGGCCACCAGAAAGGCCGTGATACTAAAGAAAAGGTAGCACGTAATTTTGGTATGCCTCGACCAGAAGGGTATCGCAAAGCATTACGAATCATGAAAATGGCAGAGCGCTTTGGCCTACCTGTTATTACTTTTATTGATACGCCAGGAGCTTATCCTGGTATCGGCGCTGAAGAACGAGGTCAAAGTGAAGCGATTGCCCGTAATTTATTTGAAATGGCACAATTAAAAACGCCAATTATCAGTACCATTATTGGTGAAGGCGGTTCAGGTGGTGCGCTAGCAGTGGGTGTGGCTGATTATGTGATGATGTTGCAATACAGTATCTACTCAGTGATTTCGCCCGAAGGCTGCGCGTCTATTTTATGGAAAAGTGCAGATAAAGCACCCGACGCAGCAGAGACTTTAGGCATTACATCACAACGTTTAACCGAGCTAGAATTAGTTGATCAAGTCATTGCTGAGCCATTGGGTGGTGCGCACCGTGATATTGATGAAATGGCAAAACGGGTAGCGGCTGCAATTGATGAAAAATTAACACAGTTGGAAACATTACCCATAGAAACTTTGTTAGAACAGCGCCAGCAAAAACTATTTAATTACGGTGAGTTTGAGGAATAATTTTGCGTGAGCAGTAATCATGCTTGCCTAAATGCTTCAGTTGAAGCGATCATCTCTTTAGCTACCAGCAAACAGATCTGGGTTGCCTATAGTGGCGGTGTTGATTCCCATGTTTTGTTACATCTATTGGCAACAGCAGAGCATATGCCATTAGTTAGCCTTCATGCTATTCACATTGATCACGGCCTACATGCTGATTCATCAAGCTGGACGCAACACTGCAAAATAGTAGTGGCTGATCTTGGCATTGATCTAAGCAGCATTAAAGTTCAAGTCGCTAATATTGAAAAAATGGGTTTAGAGGCGGCGGCGAGAGCAGCAAGATATAATGCCTTTGAGCAATATCTCACCGAGAATGATGTGCTGTTGACCGCTCAGCACCAACAAGATCAAGCTGAAACACTGCTATTACAACTGTTTCGAGGAGCCGGGCCAAAAGGTTTGGCTTCGATGGCTAAACAATTTCAGCTGGGCAAGCTAAGTGTTGCACGACCATTACTAAACAGCAAGCAAAGCGATATTTTGGCTTATGCCCAACAGCATAATTTAAAGTGGATTGAAGATCCCAGCAATGTTGAAACACGCTGGAACCGCAATTATATTCGTCATAATGTATTGCCAGAAATAGAAAAACGCTGGCCTAGTGCCGCTAAAACAATCAGCCGTAGCGCTGAAAATTGTGCAGAAGCGAGTGAGTTATTAACTGAGCTAGCCCAGCATGATTTGATGGCTATAGAAGCTGATAGTGCATCGGACTATTTAGCTATTCCCAAACTATTGGCGTTATCAGCTGCGCGGTGCCGTAACTTAATTCGTCATTTTATTGAATTAAAGGGGCTAGCACTGCCATCCGCAGCCGTGTTGCAAGGTGTGATTGACGAAGTATGCTTGGCAAAACAAGATAGTGTGCCGATGATAGCTTATGCCGATGTGGAGATCAGGCGTTTTCAAGGCAAGCTTTATTTTATGCGGTCTTTGCCTGAGCATGATGTCTCTCAAATTATTGAATGCAATAGTACCGCTGATTTGAAAATTAACAATCACATTACACTAAGCTGGCAACAGCTTGATGGGCAGGGTTTAAAAGAAGCGTTTATTACTGCAGGGCTAACGCTTCGTTTTAGGCAAGGTGGAGAACAGATCCAGCTACCGAAACAGCCACATCGAAAAAGCTTGAAACACCTATTCCAACAATGGGCTATTCCACCGTGGCAACGTGACCGCATTCCATTGCTTTTTAGTGGGGAGCGACTAGTTGCAATCGTAGGCTATGCGATTGACCATAAAAGCAGCGTGACTGAGGATGAGAAAGGCTATATTCCCGAATTAAACAGCACACAATAAATTATATTTTTATTGAGTGAAAACAGCATTTCTGTTAAATTGTATAGCCGATTAGCGTGTAACCATTCCGGATGCACCGTACATTAGAATTCTCCAAAATATGACTAAATTTATCTTTGTCACTGGTGGCGTTGTTTCTTCTTTGGGTAAAGGGATTGCTGCAGCTTCATTAGCGGCTATTCTTGAAGCGCGAGGATTGAAAGTTACCTTAGTGAAACTTGATCCGTATATCAATGTTGATCCGGGTACTATGAGCCCATTGCAACATGGTGAAGTGTTTGTCACCGATGATGGTGCTGAAACGGATTTAGACTTAGGTCATTATGAGCGCTTTATTGATGCCAAAATGACTAAGTCGAATAATCATACGACCGGTCAGATTTATGAAAATGTTATTCGTAAAGAACGCCGTGGCGAATATTTAGGCAATACCGTTCAGGTCATTCCGCATATTACGGATGAAATTAAGCGCTGTATTTATGAAGGTGCGGGTGATGCTGATGTTGCTTTAATTGAAATTGGTGGCACGGTCGGTGATATTGAGTCGTTACCGTTTCTTGAAACTATTCGTCAAATGGGTACGTTGCTAGGGCGTGATCAAGCCTGTTTTATTCATCTAACATTGGTGCCTTATATTCCTTCGGCAGGCGAAATTAAAACAAAACCAACACAGCATTCAGTGAAAGAACTAAGAACCATCGGTATTCAGCCTGATATTTTATTATGTCGGATGGATCGACCTTTGCCTGATGCCGAACGTCGTAAAATTGCTCTGTTTACCAATGTGCCTGAGAAATCAGTTATCTCCGCAGTGGATGCCGACAGTATTTATAAAATCCCGATGGATTTACACCGACAAGGCTTAGATGAAATTGTTGTAAAACAATTAAATCTGAATGTGAAGCCAGCTGATTTATCGCAATGGCAACATGTGGTTGATAATCTGAATAATCCACTAGGTGAAGTCAATGTTGCCATGGTAGGAAAATACATGGATCTGACCGAAGCCTATAAATCATTGTCAGAATCGTTAATTCACGCAGGTATTCAAACGCAAACCAAGGTAAATGTACACTATATTGATTCTGAAGATATTGAAAAACAAGGGCCAGCAACGATTGCAGCTATGGATGCGATTCTAGTACCAGGTGGCTTTGGTGAACGTGGTGTAGAAGGTATGATCCAAACCGCTCAGTTTGCCCGTGAAAACAAAATACCTTATCTGGGTATTTGTTTGGGCATGCAAGTGGCAGTTATTGAATATGCTCGCAATAAAGCAGGACTAGAAAACGCTTACAGTACTGAGTTTGATATTGAAACGCCACATCCCGTTATTGGTTTGATAACTGAATGGCAAAAAGAAGATGGTAGCGTAGAGCAACGTGACCACAACTCTGATTTAGGCGGCACCATGCGTTTGGGTGCTTATGTTTGTAAATTAGCAGCCGGCAGCTTAGCAGAAGAAATATACGGTGAATCAGAAGTCGTTGAACGCCATCGTCATCGCTATGAATTTAACAATAATTATAAACACGTTTTGGAAGAGGCAGGTTTACGTTTTTCTGGCATGTCAAAAGATCAAAATCTAGTAGAAATGATTGAAATTCCTGATCATCCTTGGTTTGTGGCACTCCAGTCTCATCCTGAATTTACTTCTACACCGCGTCATGGTCACCCTCTGTTTGCAGGTTTCATTAATGCAGCGAAGCAACACCGAGGAGAAAAATAATGGATCTATGCGGTAAAGAAGTCGGTGGCAAACAGCCGTTATTTTTAATTGCTGGCACCTGCGTGGTTGAAAGCGAACAAATGACAATGGATGTGGCAGGAAGCTTAAAAGAAGTCACTGACCGTTTAGGCATTCATTTTATTTATAAATCATCATTTGATAAGGCAAATCGAACCTCAGTCCATAGTTACCGTGGCCCAGGTCTTGAAAAGGGCTTAGCGATTTTAGAAAAAGTAAAAAAGGAATACGGTGTCCCCATTATCACTGATGTACATGAATATTCGCCTTTAGAAGAGGTGGCAAGTGTGGTGGATGTGCTACAAACGCCGGCATTTTTATGTCGCCAAACCAGCTTTATCATCAATGTGTGCAGTCAAGGCCTGCCAGTTAATATCAAAAAAGGTCAATTTCTTGCACCTTGGGATATGCAACACGTTGCTGACAAAGCAAAATCAACCGGCAATAATCAAATTATGCTGTGTGAACGTGGCACTTCATTTGGTTATAATACGTTGATCTCTGATATGCGTGGCTTGCCCCAAATGCGTGCGATGGATTGCCCAGTAGTGTTTGATGCAACCCATTCAGTGCAACAACCGGGTGGTATGGGCGGCTCATCAGGTGGACAACGTGAATTTGTGCCGGTGCTAGCACGTGCAGCCGTTGCAGTGGGTGTGGCGGGTGTATTTATGGAAACCCATCCTGAACCTGACAAAGCATTAAGTGATGGCGCAAATTCATGGCCGCTACACAGAATGGAAGAGTTATTAGAGACATTATTAGCTATTGATAGTACGGTTAAAAAGCAGGACTTTATTGAGGATTCATTACTTTAGGCTCTGGCATTTGTGCTAAGCTCCCGTGTGTGCGCCAAGGCAGTTTTTTTATACGGGATGACGGAAGAGCGAAAATTTACAGATTGAATGATCACGGGTATATACCCAAACTACTTGAAGTTGATAGAATAAACATATTGATAATAGTCTGGAGAGAGAAATGAGTAAAATTAGTGAAGTGCATGCGCGTGAAATATTAGATTCACGAGGCAACCCAACGATCGAAGCCGATGTAATATTAGAAAGCGGTGCAATAGGACGTGCAGCGGTGCCATCAGGTGCCTCAACAGGGCAACGTGAAGCTGTTGAATTACGTGATGGTGATAAGTCTCGTTATTTAGGAAAAGGCGTATTAAATGCAGTTGCGGCAGTGAATGGCGAATTAAGAGCTGCTGTTGTGGGTATGGAAGCAACGGAGCAACAGGCGATTGATGAGAAATTAATTGCAACGGATGGTACCGAAAATAAAGCACGCTTGGGTGCTAACGCTTTATTAGCAGTTTCTATGGCAGTGGCGCGTGCTGCGGCTAATGATGCAGGTTTGCCATTATACCGTTACCTTGGTGGCGATCAAGCAAATACAATGCCGGTGCCGATGATGAACATTATTAACGGTGGTTCACATGCAGATAATAGCGTTGATTTCCAAGAATTTATGATTATACCGGTGGGTGCCCCCAATATTGCTGAGGCGGTACGTTATGGTGCTGAAATTTTCCATTCACTTAAAAAAGTATTAACGGAGCGAGGCTTGAATACTGCTGTGGGTGATGAAGGTGGTTTTGCACCTGACTTGCCTTCTAACGAAGCCGCAATTGAAGTGATTCTTGAAGCGATTGCAGATGCTGGCTATGAAGCGGGCAAAGATATTATGTTGGCATTGGATACAGCAAGCTCGGAGTTTTATAAAGACGGGCAATATGTTTTAGCATCAGAAAACCGTATTTTAAGTGCCGCCGATATGGTTGATTTATTTGCTTCTTGGGTTGATAAATACCCGATTATTAGCATTGAAGATGGGTTGGATGAAAATGATTGGGAAGGCTGGAAATTATTAACAGATCGTATCGGTGACCGTGTGCAATTGGTGGGTGATGATCTGTTTGTTACCAATACCGCTATTTTAGAGCAAGGTATTGCCAAAGAAGTGGCTAATTCAATTTTAATTAAGGTTAATCAGATTGGTACGTTGACTGAAACTTTTGCGGCGATTGATATGGCTAAAGAGGCGGGCTATACGGCGGTTATGTCACATCGAAGTGGTGAGACAGAAGACAGCACTATTGCTGATTTAGCGGTGGCAACATCGTGTGGTCAAATTAAAACAGGTTCACTGTCTCGCTCAGATCGCGTAGCTAAATATAACCAATTGATCCGTATTGAAGCCGAATTAGGCAGTGCTGCCATTTACCCAGGAGTAAAGGTTTTTAACCAATAATAACCTTATATACCCGTGATCATTCAGAATGCAGATTTTTAGTACGCATACTGAATGCGCTAGCTGCGTTATAATAGTGAGCAATAAAATAACTATTACATCACTATTATGCCTTGCTATCACATCCATTATACGCACCAAAAAACCGCATTTCGAATGATAACGGGTATATGAAAGCGGCAATGATCTTACTCGTGGTATTGTTGCTGCTATTGCAATACCGCTTATGGTTCAGTCATGATGGCTTGCCTGCTGTTTTGCATTTGAAAGGTGATGTCGAAATTCAGCGTCAAGATAATGAAATGCTACAAGAGCGAAATCAAGTATTAACAGCCGAAGTACACGATTTAAAAAGTGGACTAGATGCTGTTGAAGAACGTGCTCGTAGTGAGCTAGGCATGATTAAAGAAGGTGAAACTTTCTTTCAAATTATAGAAGAAGAATCGGCTAATGAGTAATCAATCCGTATGGGCAATTGTACCTGCAGCGGGCATAGGTGCTCGTATGCAGGCGGATCGACCTAAGCAATATCTTGATTTAGCTGGTAGGACAGTGCTTGAACATACTTTGCAGCGCTTAGCAGATCATCCGAGAGTTAAAGGCATCATTGTTGCAATAGCTGAACATGATCCATGGTGGGTTCAAGTATCAGTGAAGAGTGATAGCCCGATCCATGTTGTTGTCGGCGGCAAAGAGCGTGCTGACTCTGTTTATAATGCATTAACAGCATTGGCAAAAATATCCGATGATGATCCATGGGTATTGGTGCATGATGCTGCTCGACCCTGTTTGCGGCATCAAGATATTGACCATATGTTAGCAACGCTTGTTAATCATTCCGTGGGAGGCGTTTTAGGGATCTCAGTAACGGATACCGTTAAGCGAACCGATGCAGAACATGAGATCACAGCAACGGTGGAGCGGCAGGGCTTATGGCGAGCATTAACACCGCAAATGTTTCGCCTTAATACACTTAAAGAGGCTTTATACATGGCTAAAAAACAGCAATTAGTGGTAACAGATGAAGCCAGCGCAATAGAATTATCTGGGCTGAAAGCGGTGATGGTGGAAGGCCATGCAGATAATATTAAAATCACCGTGCCTGAAGATTTAGCACTGGCAAGTTTGTTCTTGAAACAGCAAGGAGAACACTAATGAGAATTGGTCATGGTTATGATGTGCATAGATTTACTGAGGGTG
Organism: Methylophaga sp.; assembly: GCA_002733505.1. Lineage (GTDB taxonomy): Bacteria > Pseudomonadota > Gammaproteobacteria > Nitrosococcales > Methylophagaceae. The sequence continues at coordinate 21,810 of NVVW01000007.1, forward strand.
ACTCCATTACATTGGGAGGGGTTGTCATTCCTTATACGCATGGCTTAGAGGCGCATTCAGATGGTGATGTATTGATCCATGCAATTTGTGATGCCTTGTTAGGTGCAGCAGGTTTATGGGATATAGGCCATCATTTCCCTGATACTGATGATGAATTTAAAAATATTGATAGCCGATTTTTATTAAGAAAAGTGATGCATGATCTTAATAAATTGAGCTGGAAAGTGAACAATGTAGATAGCACTATTATTGCTCAACAGCCTAGGCTTACACCGTTTATACCCAGCATGCGTGGAATTTTAGCTGAGGATTTAGCTATTGAGCCAGACGCCGTTAATGTAAAAGCGACCACCACAGAAAAATTAGGGTTTGCAGGCCGAAAAGAAGGCATTGCAGCACATGCTGTTGTTTTATTAGTAAAAGCATAAGCTTTGACGAAGTTTGATTTTTCATTATTAGCACGGGTTAATGAAACCGCGACGCAGTGCAGTGCAGAAATTCGTAATAAAGCAGAATATTTCCAAGTTGAAGAAGTATTACCCTTTGATGCTGATGGTGAGGGTGGGCATGTTTGGCTCAAAATTCAGAAAAAAGGAATTAATACTGATTGGTTGGCAAATGAACTGGCTAAATTTTCAGGAGTAAAGCCTGTTGCAGTGGGTTATGCGGGTTTAAAAGACCGCCATGCCATCACCTGCCAATGGTTTAGCATTAATTTAGAAGGCTTTGACGAACCGGATTGGTCTGAATTTGAGACGGATGATATTCATATTATCGAAAAAACACGTCACGGTAAGAAATTAAAGCGAGGCGTGCTAGCAGGCAATCAGTTCAAGTTACGTTTGACCAATATTCAGGGCAAAAAAGAGTGTTGGGAAACGAGTCTTCGACAAATCCAAAAACTGGGTGTGCCTAACTATTTTGGTGAACAGCGTTTTGGTCACCAAATGGGTAATTTAGATAAGGTGGATTATTGGTTTTCTACAGCTAAGCCGCCCAGAAAACGTACTCAAAAAAGCTTATATCTTTCTGCGGCTCGTTCGTGGTTATTTAATCTTGTGCTTACAGAACGTGTGCATAGAAACAATTGGAATCAGCCCTTAATGGGCGACATGATGTTGCTATCAGGAACAAAAGCTAGTCTATTTGCAGTCGATAAACTTGACGAAGAGCTGACAACGCGATTAGCGACGATGGATATTCATCCAACAGCTGTGATGTGGGGTCGAGGAAATATTCAGGTGAAATCAGATACCTTGTTATTGGAGCAGCAAGTGTTATCTGATTGGAATATGTGGAAGCAGGGCCTTGAAAAAGCAGGTTTAAACCAAGAAAGGCGAGCATTGCGCGTATTTCCAAGTGACTTTAGCTGGCAGTTCTTAGATAATGACCAATTAGAAATAACGTTTTTCCTGCCAGCAGGTAGTTATGCGACAGCAGTGTTGAGAGAATTAGCAGTATGCACTAATGCACAACAGCGGAACTAAAGGCTTGGATCTGCGCTCTTATATACCCGTGATCAATGAAATTGCAGGTAACTCGTCATTGCGAGCAACGCGAAGCAATCTAGGTAGGGCAAAGCTGGATTGCCGCACTGCGTTCGCAATGACAAATAAAAAATCGCAAATTGAATGATTACGGGTATATACCCATAATCATTGGAATTGCAGAATTCAGGTCTAAGGCTAGAAAGCCAGTGCTACGTTGCCTACATGGATGTAGGTAAGGGGCGTGAGCAGGAGCGGAAGCTTTACAATGTTTGGCAATGACTAGTCATTGCCTGCACATTGCGCCTTGCTCTGACTTCCTATCTTAGCCCTGAAAATATGCAATTCCAATGATCACGGGTATACATTGAACATAATGATAAATAAGGCAAATATTATGAAGAGTATATTTAAAAATACAGTATGGGTTTTATTGCTATTGCCGATCGTAGTCTTTGCTCAAACATGGCAAGCAGATAGTGGTGATAAGCAAATAGCCGTATTGGAATTGTTCACATCAGAAGGATGTGGTTTATGCCCGGCAGCCGATCGTTGGGTGCATGATTTACCCAACCAAGGCATAACGAGTGAACAACTTATTGTGTTGGGGTTTCATATTGATTATTTAAATGATTCAAAAGGGTGGGTAGATCGTTTTTCAAGCCCTGTCTTTTCAGAAAGGCAACGTCAGCAAGCGCGAATTAATTTGGCTCAAACGGTATATACACCAGAGTTTTTTGTCAGTGGTGAAGTGATCCACTTATGGAGAAAGCATGTAAAAGACGTGGTTCATGCAGTCAATAAATTTGAAGCAGAGGCCGACATTAAATTGGTCGTATCTCAGCAAGGTACTCAGCTTGTCATAGACAGCCATATAGATGTTAAGGGAATGGAAAATCGATCTTATTCGAAGTTGTATATTGCAATAACAGAAAACGATATCAGCAGCAAAGTAAGCGGTGGTGATAATGCCGGAGCCACCTTTAATCATCAAAATTTAGTAAGGAGATGGCTAGGGCCTTTTACGCTTAATGAAAGTGGCAAAACAGACGTGTCAACATTGCTTGAGATAGAGGATGATTGGAATTTGGAAAAATCACATATAGTAGCTGTAGTGCAAAACTTAAATGATGGCTTTGTTCTACAAGCGCTAGAGTTATCACTCGCAGACAAAGAAAAATAAGTGGATTATTTGCCGATATTTATCGATTTAAAAAACCGCCCCTGTCTGGTTGTGGGCGGTGGAGAAATTGCTGCCCGAAAAGCAGGGCTACTAGTTAAAGCACAGGCAAGTGTGACCATTGTTGCTCCCGATGTTTCTATTAGTACACAAACATTAATTGATGATGGTAAAGTAAAATGGGTAAATGGCTTATTTTCAGATGATTTGTTGACAGGTTGTAGTTTAGTGATTGCTGCAACAGATAATGAACAAGTAAACCGCGAGGTTTATCAGCATGCCAAGAAAAATAATATTTTAGTTAATGTAGCCGATTGCCCTGAGCTATGTGATTTTATTTTACCTTCAATTCTTGACCGATCACCCATTGTTATTGCGGTATCAAGTGGTGGAAAATCTCCAATCCTAGCTCGCCAACTGCGGGCACGACTAGAAACATTAATTCCACCTGCCTATGGGCATTTGGCAGAAATGGTTGGGCGTTATCGACAAGCGGTGCAAGCTAAATTACCTAAATTATCAATGCGCCGCCGTTTTTGGGAATCTGTGCTACAAGGCAAAGTAGCTGATCATGTTTTGGCGGGTCGAGATCAAGAAGGTGAAGCTATATTACAAGCACTGCTTGACAAAACTCAGCCTGAACAATTACAAAAAGGTGAAGTCTATTTAGTCGGTGCTGGCCCAGGTGATCCTGAGTTATTAACATTTAAAGCGCTGCGATTAATGCAACAGGCAGATATCGTATTTTATGATCGTTTAGTTAGCAAAGAAGTGTTAGCGTTGGTTCGGCGTGAGGCTGAACAGGTTTATGTTGGCAAGCAACGTGCGTGGCATACCGTGCGCCAAGAGGAGATCAATCAGCTTTTACTAACACATGCACAGCAAGGCAAACGTGTATTGCGATTAAAAGGGGGCGATCCGTTTATTTTTGGTCGTGGAGGTGAAGAAATTGAAACACTGGCCGCAGAGAAAATTCCGTTTCAAGTTGTGCCAGGAATTACTGCCGCTTCGGGCTGCTCATCTTATGCTGGCATTCCCTTAACGCATCGTGATTATTCACAGAGTTGTACTTTTGTAACAGGTCAATTGAAACAAGGTGAATTAGATCTAAATTGGCCTGCTTTAGTACAGCCTCGACAAACGATTGTAGTTTATATGGGCTTGGCTGGATTGCCAGTACTAACGAAAAAGCTACAACAACACGGTTTATCTGCTGAAATGCCGGTCGCATTAGTGCAACAAGGCACAACATCACAGCAAAAAGTGTGGATTAGCACGATTGCTGAAATAGCTGAAGTAGCTGAGCGAGAGCAACCTGTGGCACCCACATTAGTCATAATAGGTGAGGTGGTTAAGCTACATAACTCCTTGTCTTGGTTTGAGGTTAACAGCTAAAACCCTTAATGATAGGAAGAAGTAATAAGTCAATTGCTTTTATGGTTAAGTGGCAGTACTAATTTTCATAACTAAAAAAAGGAATTTTTCCTAATTGCAATGGTGAGTAATTCTGATATTATCGCACGCGATCAATCCACTATAATATTTTTAAGAGAGCGAGAGAGTTGCAGATTATGAATTTACCCCACAAACGATCAGTATTATCACTGATAATATTAGGTGCTATGACAGCGACAGCTGCCACAGCAGAAGACAGCATTAAATTAACAGATATCGAAGTTATCAGTACTACGCCGTTACATGGCGTGGGTTTACCCGCTGATAAGATTGCCAGCAATGTGCAATCTGCAACAGATGAAGATATTGAACGTATCCAAGGTTTAGATATTTCTGATTTTATGAATAAAACGCTAGGTAGCGTAAGCCTAAATCAAGCTCAAAACAACCCTTTTCAGCCGGATCTAAAGTACCGTGGTTTTACGGCATCACCTCTTGTCGGGAACGCACAAGGGCTATCTGTCTATATGGATGGTGTTAGAGTTAATGAGCCTTTTGGTGATGTGGTTAACTTTGAGTTAATACCCCAATCAGCTATTGCGAGCATGAACTTAATGCCAGGTTCTAATCCGGTATTTGGTTTAAACACCTTAGGTGGTGCGTTATCGATTCAAACAAAAAGTGGTTTTACCCATCAAGGTCATAGTCTAGAGGCTTATGGCGGTTCATTTGGTCGTTGGTCTACAACTTTAGAAAGTGGTGGTAATGACGGCAATCTTGGATATTATATAACAGGCACTCATACGGAAGAAGATGGCTGGCGAGATGAGTCACCTTCAGATATTGATCAATTATTTGCAAAATTAAGCTATCAAAACGAAACAAGCACATTAGATTTAACGCTGATGTCGATTGAAAGTGATCTAAATGGGAATGGTGCTTCTCCTGTTGAATTGGTTGCTCTTGATCGAGAAGCGGTATTTACACATCCGGATAATACTCAAAATGATCTTGAAATGTTTGCCCTGAATGGTTCACATTGGCTTAACGATGTAACACTGTTATCTGCTAATGCCTATTATCGCTCTAGCGATCGAACTACATTTAATGGTGATGGCTCAGAGTTATCGGTTATCGGTAATGATCTCGGTGAAGATGAAGATGGTGTTGACGGTGTCTTTGATGGAGATGACGAGATCCTCACAAATGATGCTGCTGCTCTTGGTTTTGCAGATGGCGATGATGTGGCTTTAAATAATACCAGTGACACAGAACAAGATAGTTATGGACTAGGTCTACAGTTTACTTTCCTTGATGAGATGTTTGGCAAAGAAAATCAATTAATTGTAGGTGCGAGCTATGATCGCTCTGATGTTGAACATACTTCTCAATCTGAAGTAGCTCAATTCACCGCGAGTCGAGGCACTAATGGCACCGGTTTTATCATTGATGAAACAATTGTTGATGGTGATATTGAAACTGAAACATTTAGTTTATATTTCACTAATACAATTTCATTGACTGAACAGCTTGCGTTAACGGTTGCAGGTCGTTATAACCGAATTGAAATTGATATTTCTGGTACCAGTAAAGGCGGCGACCAAGATCTTAACGAGACAGGTGATAAACATGTATTTAGCCGTTTTAACCCATCTCTAGGTTTAACGTATGCCATTAATAATTCATTAAGTGCCTATGGTAGCTATAGTGAATCAAATCGCGTGCCAAGCCCTTCAGAGTTGACATGTGCACAGGATGATACGCGCGCAGAGCAAATTCAATGTGCATTACCTAACTCATTCTTAGCCGATCCACCGTTAGATGACGTTGTTGCCAGAACAGTTGAAGCTGGCCTACGAGGAAAAAATACGGGCGTTAATTGGAATGCTAATATTTATTACACAGAGCTAAAGGATGATTTATTCTTCTTCCCTGCTACTGAAGATGATCCAGCTGATCCACGATTAAGAACCGGTAATTTTGACAATATTGATAAAACGGCTCGAGCTGGATTAGAGTTAGGCCTGTTTGGTGAAGCTGAGAAATTTGATTGGTTCGCAAACTACTCTTATGTTCGCGCTACATTTGAAGATAGATTCCAATATGCGCGTGGAGTAGAAGGTGATTTAGAAACATTTACGGTTAACAAAGGCGACCGTCTTCCAGGAATCCCTGCACATAATGTGAAAATTGGTGCAGATTATCACTTTAATCAACAGTTTACCCTTGGTTTAACTGCTTCATATCACTCTAGCCAATATTATAGAGGCGATGAGGCTAATGAAGATAAGAAGATTAGCGCATATAAAGTCGTAAACCTGCATAGTCGCTATAAGATTAATAATAATGTACAGTTCTTCGCAAAAGTAGATAACTTATTTGATAGTGAGTATGATACCTTTGGTTTATACGGTGAACCAGATGAAGCACCAGGGTTTGATTTTGAAAACCCACGCTTTGTTGGTGTTGGCGCGCCACGTGCAGGCTGGATTGGTATTAAAATATCATTGTAAAATGCTAAGTAAGCTTTACTTAATCTAAAGAAGATTAAGTAAAATGACCATCATGAAGACCTTATGCTTTTACAGTATAAGGTCTTTATTTTATTGAATAATTTAAACTTAGAGAGCAGAAAATGAAAAATATATTAATCATTTCAGCACTATTAATGAGTGTTAATACAGTTGCAATGGCTGACACGCATAGCCCTTATAAATTTGAGAAATGCATGGAGGCTGCACTAGAAGAACGGCCAGGCACCATTATTAAAGTTGAATTTAAAAACGAAGAAGGCACGCATATGTATGAGTTTGATATTCGTGGTACAGATGGCTCTGATTGGGATGTAGAATGTAATGCTCATCACGGCTTAATTGCTGAAGTTGAGCGCGAAGTGGATAATGTTAATCATCCACTGTTTAAAGCCAAGATGAAAATAACTGAAGCAGAGGCGCGCAAAATAGCATTAGCAATTTATCCCGGCGTAATCGTCGAGGTTGAATATGAAATTGAATCTAATGGTGCTGCTTCATATGAATTTGATATTGATACTACAGTAGGTCATGAGATGAAAATTGAAGTAGATGCCGCTTCAGGTGAAATTGTAGAAGTTAACCGTGAAATTTGGCAGATAGGCTTAGAATAATATAGACCCGTGATCAATGAAATTGCAGGTAGTTCGTCATTGCGAGCAACGCGAAGCAATCTAGGCAGGGTAAGGCTGGATTGCCGCACTGCGTTCGCAATGACAAATAAAAAACCGCAAAATTAATGATTACGGGTATAAGTCTTCAAAAATAATCATGAGAATCAAAAAATGACATTACGCGTTGGAATCAATGGCTTTGGTCGCATGGGCAAACTAGCCTTGCGTGCTGGTTGGAGCAGCGATGAAATTGAATTTGTTCATATAAATGAAATCAGCGGTGATGCTAATTGTCATGCCCACTTATTGCAGTTTGATTCGATACATGGTCGTTGGGGTGAAGATAAAGCGATCTCTGCTGTAGACAATCAGATAATGATTGATGATAGCAGTATTTCATTTAGCCAACATAATTCACCTGAAAACGTCAATTGGCAACAATTAGATATTGATTTGATATTGGAATGTTCAGGAAAATTTAAAACAGAGCAACAATTACAGGCTTATTTTGATCAAAGTATAAAAAAGGTTTTGGTGTCTGCCCCGTGTCCAGATCCTGCCCTGAATTTAGTTTATGGTGTTAATCATCATTTATATGAGCCCAGCAAGCATGCGATTGTGACAGCGGCTTCGTGTACTACCAACTGTCTAGCGCCGGTCGTTAAGGTGATGCATGAAAGTTTAGGCATTGTGCATGGTTCAATGACGACAATTCACAATATCACCAACACACAAACAATAGTTGATAAAGGCCACAAAGACTTGCGTCGCGCGCGAGCTTCAAGCCAATCTTTGATCCCAACCACCACCGGATCAGCAAAGGCAATTACTACTATATTTCCTGAGTTAGAAGGCAAGTTGAATGGCTTGGCGGTGCGTGTACCGTTATTAAATGGCTCGCTTACTGACTTTGTATTTGAATCAAAAAAATCCACTGATGCTGAAGAAGTTAATGCGTTGTTGAAGTCAGCAGCAGAGGGGGAGCTAAAAGGTATATTAGGCTATGAAGATCGGCCATTAGTATCAGCTGATTACACCAATGATCCACGTTCAGGCATTGTCGATGCGCCATCCACCATGGTGATTGATGGCACACAAGTTAAGATCTTAATATGGTATGACAATGAGTGGGGCTATGTTAATCGAATGATTGATATTGCCGAAATGATTGCCGATGGCATGTGATAGAAGCTAAAATTGATACACTAAACCAAGATTAGCACCGAATGACTTCCAGTTTACGCCATTAAGCCGCTCCGTTTTGAGTGAGAAGCCATTAGCAAAGAAAATGGTATCAAAACCATCACGACTTGCTTGCCAGTCTTGATAATCTACCGATAATGTTAATGCCAAATCCTTATTTAAACGGTATTGACCATGAATATTGCCAACTAAACCATAGCCTTCAGCTTCTTGAGTAAAACTTTCGGGGTGAGCGAAATCTGACCGTAAGTTCCAATTTGCAGTAGCTTCAAAATAAGCATAATGATACTCAAAGTTAACCCCTAAAGTAAGCTTTTCATTGATAGCAAATTCACTTTCTAAACCTAACCATGGCCCATACCAAGTGGCATCATAATTAGAATCTAGCCCTGAAAAGGATCCTGTAGACGGGATAGTTTGAAAACCATCACTTATATTGAAATATTGAGCATGGTAGGAGAAGCCGATTTTAGGTATCAAATAAATCTGTTGTTGTTGATTACTCATTGCTAGCCATTGGTAGCCAGCATGAATGCTGGCATCGATAGTCATACCGTCATCAGTATTGTTATTTGATCGTGAAAATTCTAAGGTTCTATTATTGCCGAAGTAATCAGAATCTTGATTGTCACCATCAAAAATATGGCCATAGGTAAAATCAAAATTGAGTAACCAGTTTGGCTGAAAATAGAGCGTGGTGCCAATATTAAGGGTCGCTATTTCAATGTCGTCCCATTCTAATTCAGATAGAATATTAGGTGTGCCATTAAGACCTGCAATAGACCAATCTAACTCATCTTTACGATAGCCGGTAGCGCCATAAAACTCAGCGTGCTGATAGCCTAAAATAGGTTTTTTATTTTTAATAGCAATAGTGCTGTCTGCAGAAGATGTTTTGGGTGTTCTTACGCTGGGATCGCGTTCAAAGACATGTAATTGTAGATTATGTTTACGGCTTGGTGAAGCTGCATTCTCTGGGATTATTTTGGATGCAGGTGTCTTTTCTAAGCTAGCAGCAGACTGCTCCTCAAAAACATGGATCTGTAATGTTGGTGCTGATGCCGAATGAGCAGTATTCATTGACAGCGCTACAATTATTGACAGATACGACCGTTTCATTATTTCATCTCAGCCATAGTTTCATTAAAAGGTAAGGCTGAAATCAAATACAGATAAGTAGCATCATTAGCCTGCCCGCGTCGCGCCAATGATGAACTCTCGACAGAAGAGGCTAGCCATTTGCCATTCACTTGTTGATAATCTACAGCTAATGCAGAATTTGATTTGTTCACTAATTCTACGGCGGTGACATGCAGACCACCTCGGTTCCAACTTGCCAGAGGCATTGCTTTTATTGCCTTATTATCAAATAAACCTGTTACAGCTTGACGCTGTATTTTTGCCGGCAAATATTGCTGATCTAAAGTACGCTCAATTTCAGCAATTCGAATGGTATCAGCAGCATATTGACTCATCTCTAAATACACATTTTGACGATCATTTCTTAATTGTTCACTAGGTGACACCGGCTCTTTATCAATAAACTTATTAGGGAAAGGCGCAAGATCAGGGAAGCCATCATTAAGAGATTGATAAAAGGGGTTGTCTGCTTGGCGTAGCTTTTGGCTATCTTGTGGTTTGCTTAGAATGCGTGGCGTGATTAATAGCACCATTTCGGTATCTTCTTCACTTTCAATGGTTGTCCTAAAAATACGCCCTAACACCGGGATTTCACTTAAAATAGGCACTTTTTTCTCAGTATTGGTTTTACTAGTACGAATCAAGCCACCGATGGCAACAGTGAGGTTATTACGTGCAACAACGGTGCCTGTTAATCGAGCAGTATTGACAGTATCAACAGGCAGGTTAAGCACATTGCCAGCTCCATCACTTATGGGAAGTGTAGCACCGCCCGGATTGATGGTGGAGTTTTCTTGTTCTATTTCAAGCGTCACCGTATCATCGGCATTAATACGGGGAGTAATGCGTAAGGTAATGCCTATTTCTTCCAGTTCGGTCTGCGTTTCAATATAAGAGGGCGAGATAACAATACCATTGTCAATAACAGCAGGGTTAAAGGTGAATCCTCGTGTTAGCAAGCTTTCTTCACCAATAAACAGTTCAGCTTCACGGTGGTTAGATGCCAACACCATAGGGTTGGATAGCACTCTTACCCGTTTATTTTGTTCTAAAAACTCAATATTGGCACGCAATCTGGAATTCAAAAACTCATAAATTAATGAGCCACTATTTAATAGTGCATTATTGCCTATTTCAATAGGTAGCTGTGATTGATTACCGCCACTGGGCTGTAGTTCAAAGTTAAAAATAGAATTAAAATCTTCACCTAGGATAATATTAAGGATCTGCATTTCCAGCATGACTTGTGGAATAGCAATATCCAGTTTTTTAATGAGATCACCAATAGCCGCTATTACATTACGATCATCGGTTCTAACAAGAATCATACTATGTTCGTTATTAACGGTGATATAAATGGGCTGGGCGTTGATACTGACTTGTTGCAATGTTTCTGTATCAACAATTTGGCCATTGAGGCTGGCAGAAATCTGAGCTAATTGATCAGCTGTTAAGTCTCCGCTAAATAGCTCGGTACCACTGGTCGCCATATTAGTGCCGACATTGCCACGATTTGCTCGGTTAGCACGATTGCTTCTTCCCGTTGCCCGTGAGTTTCTGACACCGCCACCACCACGATTGGCATTACCTGATGAGGCTTGGTTCATGCCAGACTGCCCAGGCTCAACCCCTAAAGATAAAATAACGCGGTTACCATATAAATCTTGAATAGCTTGAGCGATGATCTGCACATTGGCATTTAATAACTTAAACACCTCAATGTTTTCACTTTCACGTACAATTAAATCTCTACCATATTCTTCGCGGGTCATAATACGATAGGTATTAGTATCTTCATCATAGCGATACCACAAATCACTAATGCGGCTGATGGATTTTATAGCATCCAGCACGGTGACATTTTTTAGATGAATAGTCACCCGATTTTTAGTGACGGCAGGGGTGGCGATAATATTGCTGTTAGATAGCTCAGATAAGGTGCGGATCACGTCTATGAGCTGCGTATCGGCAAATTCAAGTTCCTTTATTTTAGTGTCAGCAATAACATTAAAGCTCACTAATAAAAGCACTAAAAAGTAAGGGATATGGAGTAATTTTGTCATGATTATTTTATCTTTGAACACGAATAGAGCCCAGTATGCCTGCTTCGACAGTAATACTTAGCCGATCAATTTTAGTGATGCGAATAACGCTATTGGGTTGCGCTGGATTAATGCTGATATCATCGCCTTCACGCACCAGATAGGTTCTGTTCCCTGCTACTTCAAGCAAGGCGAGCGGATCGTCATTACCTTGATCAATAAACCCGCGTAAACGCATTTGGGGTAGACCCGTAGTGCCGGCAGGTGTTCGCATAAACCCACCTGCTCCCCTGCCAGCAGTTTGGCTGTTCACCTCAAACATCAAAATGCTGGGAGTAAACGGATCACGTATTTCTTGCGGCATTGGTATGACGGCTGGGTTTAAATAAGGGCTTTGTATTTGCCCGCCAGAAAATGATGTAATGGGCATCAGCCATAATAAGGCAAACCCTAAAATAATGTTAAGTTTCATTTAAACCCCTACCCGACCAAAGAAAACAGTGCTTGGAAAAACGCATAATAAACAAAGCCGACCATGCCACCGATAAGCAGGATCATGGCAGGCTCAATCATCGCTGATAAGCGCTTGATTGCAGTGTCTAACAGTTGTTCGTAATAGCTGCCTAGCTCTTGCAAAATCCGATCAAGACTACCTGTTTTTTCACCGACGGTTATCATCTGCAACACCAATACAGGCATTTGAGGGTGCTGCAAGCTTGTCGCCATATCTTTACCGTTTAACACCTGTCCTGACCCCGCAATCAGTTGATCAGAAAAAACCCGATTATTAATCAATTCAGCGGTTATTTTAAGCGCATCAAATACCGTTACGCCACTGCGTAATAATGTAGAAAACCCCCATGTCATTTGCGCCATTGAACCTTTGGTAATCATGTCACCAAAGATAGGGATCCGCAGCGTTATGCTGTCAATCATATAGCGCCCACGCTTGGTTTGATATATCAATAATAGGGCAATAATAAAGGCAATAAACGCACCGATAATATAAAGCCCATTGGTTTGAATATAGGCAGAAAAATCAATCAGTGACTGTGTAGATGCGGGTAATACACGCCCTTGTGCGAGTAAAAAATCGGCAAATTTAGGAATGATCTTTAAACTCATAAACGCGCCTACGCCGACGGCGACTAAAAACACAATCGAGGGGTAAATCATTGCGTTAATCATATGGGATCGCAATGCCGCTTTTTTTTCTAAGTGGATAGCTAGCCGCTCCATGATCTCATCTAAATTACCGGTGTTTTCACCGGCAACAATAAGATTTACTGCCATATTGGAAAATACATCTTGGTGTTTTTTCATGGCTAAAGACAGCGCCGAACCCGATTCAATATCCTTTAGTATCAGCTTAATAGTCAGCCTTAAACGTGCACTCGACATTTGAGTTTTTGCTAATTCCAATGCCTGCAAAATCGGTAAGCCAGCACGTAGCATAAATGCCATTTGGCGAAAAAAGAATACTAAGGCTGCAGGTGAGGCAGAGCGTTGCGACGCTAACCAATCAGCAAAATTCTCTTGGCCTAGAAAGCCAGCGCTACTTTTGCTTGGCTTGATTTCCAATACGCGTAAGCCGCGATCTCGCAAGTCCTGAGCGGCGACACTGATATTATCAGCTTGCTGTTTTCCTGTTAGTTCGCTACCAGAAGAGGTGAGAGCAGTATAAGCAAATAATGCCATCTCAATGAGCTTCCATCATGGTACGTGTTTTATGCATTGCTACGTTTTGCAACTCAGCCAAGGTTGTCATACCATTTAACACTTTTTGACAACCATCTTCCCACATAAATTGTAGATTATCGCCTGCCGCTGCTGCCGCTTCAATTTTATCTTCACCTGCACCTTGTGCTACTAAACGGGATAAATTCTCATCAAACCATAAGGTTTCAAACACGCCCAGTCGCCCACGAAACCCTCGCCCCTGGCAAATCGCACAACCTACAGAGTCAAATATTTCAATGTTTTCATCTTTTACGCCTAATAATTTGCATTCCTCTGCGGTTGCTGATCGTGCTTTGCGGCAGTGGGTACATAAACGACGCACTAGGCGCTGTGCAATCACTGCGGTTAAGGTTGATCCAATAAGAAAAGGTTCACAGCCAATATCAATTAAGCGGGTGACAGCACTGGCGGCATTATTAGTATGTAAGGTTGAAAATACCATATGGCCAGTCATCGCTGCTTTTACTGATACATCAGCGGTTTCATGATCACGTATTTCACCGACCATGAGCACATCGGGATCATGGCGCAATAATGATCGTAAGGCTTCGGCAAAGCTGATTTTATGCCCTGTTTGAATTTGAGACACACCCTCCATCACATATTCAATCGGGTTTTCTACCGTCATAATATTTATTTCAGGATCATTAATTTCCTGCAATGCGGCAAACAAGGTGGTTGATTTACCGCTCCCCGTTGGTCCGGTTAACAAAATCAAACCATAGGGTTTTTTAATAGCCGTTCTGAAACGTTTTAGATCGGTCGCTAACATGCCTAAATCAACCAAACTAAGCCCACCTGATTCTTGCCCAAGTAAACGCATAGTAATGCGCTCACCCAAACGAATAGGGGCAGTAGCCACACGAATATTAAATTCGCGATCAATCGGTGCGGCTAAATGATATGAAAAACCACCATCTTGTGGTTGGCGTTGTTCAGCAATATCTAAACTAGACAACACTTTAACCCGAGAAACCAAACCAGCAGCCACCGATGCATCGGCATCAATAGGGTGATCACGCAACCTACCATCAATGCGCAAACGCACCCGCAAACCTTCTTCTTCCGTTACAAAATGTATATCTGATGCTTGGTTGAGGTAGGCTTCGCGGATAATCGTGTCTAGCAAGGCAACTAAATCAACGTCATCGTCTACTTTTGCTTTAGAATCAGTCGCCATCGCGCTGGGTAGGGCATGCTCTATCATCAACCGCAAAACCTGCGGATCAGTCATCACTAGCGGTAATTTTGCGCCCAATAAGCGCAATACAGAATCAATGGTAGCGCGATCATTAGGGTTGGACACCACCAATAAGGCATGGTCACCATCAACAATTGGTAATATTTGTTTGCGCTTAATCAGACTGGCAGGCACTTTTTTGAGTAATTCGGCATGTGGCACACGGCTGCTTAAATCGATATACTCTAGCCCGTTATTTTCAGCAACTGCCCGATATAAAGCCGATGTTGGGAAGCGATATTGCGCTAATACTAAAGGCAATAACGCACTACGTTGCCGCCGAGCATCAATACGCAGACGATCTAAAACAGTCGATTCAATTAAACCGGTGTTGATGCCTGCTTCGATTAGTTGAGGTTCAGATAACGCCATAATATTGCTTATAAGGCCAACACAAGTTCAGATCTAAGTAGCTGTGCGTAGCCGCGCATCGGCGCTGCCGGCATAAGCTCAATGTTCAATTGCACCACGGTCACTTGCCATTCTAGACCTTCAAGCCCATGAATAAAGGCGCGCAATGATTGATAATCACCTTCTAATACCAGCCTTTGTATTGGGCGATGAAACATAGTCTTGGCAGACATGCGATCTATCCAGTTGTAGTTTTCGGGTAAGATCGCATCAACTTCAGTGGTAACTACTCTAGCCTTAGGCCGAGATTTAGACTTGAGGCTACTTTTGAACTTAGTAGCTCGCGCTCTATTGATGGCTTGATAGGCTTCATTACTACGGATCCGCATACGGGTAGTGCGAGCAAGTTCAGAAATACGCACCATTAATTGTTGTGAGCCAAAGGGTGCTAGCCGCTGTGTGGTATTGTCAGCCATCGTGTTAATTAATGCCAACACCTGTTCTTGTTCATCAAGTTGGTGTAATAATTCTTCAACATCCTGTTCTGGTTCATCGGGGATACGTGCTGTTTGTAGCTTTATTGCGGTTCTTTCGGCTTGTTTTTGCAAGGTCACAATGGTCTTGTTTTCAGGGATGAACCGCAATAAAGAATAAGCACCTAATATTAATACCACAATCACTGTAGCCAATAAAATTTGCTCTGTTTGTTTTAATTTAGACAGCGTCATCGTTTTTCCTGCTGTTGTTTAATGGTTTCAGCAGACACCAGCTTGACTAAGCGCATTGACACGGCAAAACCATCAAGGCTCATCGGCCCTGCGCGTGAGAACACTCTGCTATCACGCACTTCTAAACCCCAAGGTGCCACCGCCTCTTTCATGGTTTGAATAAATGATTGTGCCGAAGTTTCACTTAATGCCCATGCGGCAAGGTTAAAGTTTTCGACTTCTACACGGCTATCTTTTGGCATCAGCGGCAAAGTCGGCATAACGGTGGCACGCTTGCCCAACTCATCAATTTTAGTGATAACAACATCATCAGAAACAGCGGTTTGCAATATGCCTAAAATAGCCTGAACCAAAGCAACACGATTAGGCACGTCTTCGCCAAAAAAGGCCAGCCTAGCCTCGGTGCGAAGATGCGTTTGTTCTTGCTCTTTGATCAAGGCTTTGCGTTGTTCAACTTGTTTAATATCGCCTTTAATGCGGCTCATTGCGGTATCAAGCACTTTCCACTGTGCATCGACCTCGGTTTTATGCGATTGCACAAAATGATCACGCACTAGCAATGATAATTCAGCCCCAGAAATAATTAAAAATAAGGCTAAAAACAAGGCGGCAGCACGCACTTCTACCCGCTGCCATAGCGCAGGAAGTGGCCCGCCAATTCGAACATCAGTGGTGCGAGCTAAGCCCGCCAACGCTAAGGCATGCAAGCCGGCACCTAACATACCAGGGCTGACATTCTCACTAATAGGGGCTTCATTTAACGAGGTTAATTTGACATCGAGAGTATCGGTTAATTCATTCGCTAACAGTGGATCATTGTCTCGCCAATTTGCCAGATAAATTGAATTAGTAGTCGCTGGGTTTAGGGTGTGGTAGCTTTCTAAACACAATTGAATCGGCGTTTTAGCAGGGTTCACATATAAATATTGAGCAGCAATATTGCCATCTAATAGCTGTAACACCATAGCTAAATCGGCATGTGATTCCATAATAACTGCGGGCGATATATCATCTGCCAACAATGTAGCACTGCAACCCGCTAGTGGATACATTGCCTGCAAGGCCACCCCTTGGGTGCTAAAGGTTTTTGTCCAGCGTTGTAATAATGATTTATTAGTGCAACTAACCAGCCAATTATAGGTACCGGGTAGATCTGCTACCTCGCCCTGAGGCACCCAGCCGCACTCAATTTCTTCATCATCCGATTTTAGCCACTCTTGCCCAGCAAGACAGGCCTTGAGTTGGCTTGATCGGATATAGCCTAGCTCTTCTGCTAATTCACCAAAGCGCCGCAAGGCAAATTTATCGGATAATTCTAAACCGCCAGCGGGGTTCGGCTTCGCCTGTTGCAAGTCCATCACTGCTTCTGCTTGCTCTTCGGTCATATAACCGCGGCCGACCAATAAATGCCCCACGGACCATTGGGTGGTGTGTTGCATTAATAAAGGCTCTGCCTCCCAGCGTACCAATTCTTGCATTTGGGCTAAGGGGCGTGGTTTTTTGGGGTTAACGGGTAATTCAATTAAGGTTGATAACACAGTGGGGGACAATAACACCGCATCACCGCCCTCCCAACCATCTTCTTTTAGGCGCTTAATTAACTCTGCCACCGCATCGGCCATATTGGCTTGCTGTGATTGTGTTTTATGTAACACCGCCAGCTCTTTACCAACACGGGTAAACACCGCACCGCGCATAATAAAACCGTCGGTTTCACAGACTAATAGTGTTTTGGCTTTGCCGAAATTAAGGGGTAAATTCAGCATTATGGGATGATCCAATCAAGATTAAGGTTTAGGCTTTGCCGTGGTACAACGCTAAATATGCGAATATTACTTGTGTCTTGAGTATCATTACCTGCATTACAGTCGCCATCAAAAATCACATAATCATCAAAATTACCCGTCGCCGGCTCTTCGAAACAAACAATGGAATAAGCTCGCGTGCCTATAGGTATTTTTGGTGTTGAAATTAAGGTGAAGTTTTTAGTTTTTGGAATACCAGATATGGCAGAATTTGCATCTAGAACTAAATAATCATTTACGTCATCATTACCATCAATAGCAGTGCTTAAATCACTTAAATATAGTCTAAGAACTAGGTTTTCATTAGCAATCGGTAAGTCACCCGCACTTTGATTTTTAAAGGTAACATTAACAGTTGCAGGAAGCTCAACCTCCCAATCAGCACTCTTCACAAGTTCTAGCTGTCTAGCCACACTTGCATCAGATGTTTCAATATCACCTGATGGGTATTTATTTAGACCATTTAGGTCATAACTCTGTAAGCGGATGCTTGTTGCAGTACTGGCATCAGGTGTCAGAGTGCCAGAGCTATTATAAAGCCGCCAAGACCAACCTGAATAACGCTCATCATCAAAGACAGTTGAAGCATCAAGATTTGTTCCACCAGCACCACTAGCGTCAGTCCCAGTGTTACCATAACCATCCCGAAAGCGCAGATCGCCATTACGCTCAGGGAGCACTTGAATATAAGGGCCACGCCAACCCGATCCAAGCCCTGTTGAAGCATCAATATCCCAAGCTGTTATAATTTCACTTGGGATGCAGGGTGAGTCATGTTCTTTAGGATCTGTAGCTGGTGATCTTTCGTCACCTGATTCAAGTAATTCAGCCACACAATTCGGCAAGCGCCCCATATCGGCCACAAAACCACTGATTTCTGGACCGCCATTAATGGTGCGGGTGGGGTCGCCGACAATAGCGGTGCGCATCATTGCCATCCGCCGTTTGGTTTCGTCATATTTAGCTTGATCTTCGACATTTTCGGTGAGCATTAAGGTGGCGGATGCCATCAGCCCAATTAAAAACAGCACTAACACCATTTCTAATAAGGTGAAACCCGATTGGAGATAACGTTTAGCTTGAGACCGAGCGATAGAACTCGCCGCCGTCATTGATCCTTCGGTTACTTCGTTTCGGCAGGCTTGTAGCCGGAATCTATTGCTTACACAATATTGCGTTGGTTTAACAGCCCAAGCTGTTAGCAGGGTAAGTTTTTGATTAGTTGACTTCATTAATAGTGCACCTTATCACCGCAATAAACACAAAACAGTATCTAGTGCTTCGCTGGTGTCGGGATCTAAGGGAGGTACACACACTTCAGAGCCTACACCATCATATTTACCATTGTCGCCCATACTTACCAGACGATCATCGCCTGTTGCAGTAGATGTATCCATACCAAATAGCAGATAGGGTCTGCCATATTTTTCATAGGGTTGAGCTTGTGTGGTGGTGGTTCGCCAAGCTAGGTGCTCATCGCCATCTAGTATTTCGGTAACAAAGGGTTTGATATTTGGATCTGCAATCCCCCAAACCTTAGTAATAGGTACCCCTGTAATAGGGCTACCAGAGGCATCGGGCGTTAAATCATCACCAATATCCAGATAGCCGCTTTTGCGTTGAATATAAGGGCCATTCCAGCCGCGTTTGGTGTCGGCATTCCAGCCATTAGCCAGTGGATCTTGAAACAACATCCAAAAATTAGCAGGGTGTTGACACCAAACAATTTGCTCGGCATTCGTTGCACCTGCTTCGGCTGGGAAGTTAGCAGTGGGGATGGTAGTGCAGTTATACACACCTTGCTTAGGAAAATTACGGCTACCGCTATCACGCCTAAACTGTAGTAATGCTTTGCGTAGCTCTGCCATTTCAAAATTAGTGGCATCAGCGCGTGATTGGTCGGTCACACCATTTAAGCCCAGCACAGCGGCACCTGCAATAAGACCTAGTACGGTAATGACCACCAATAGTTCTAGCAGGGTGAAGCCTGATTGTGGTTTGAACCTTGGTTTTTTGTCACGTAGAAAAAACAATAAACACCTCATTTACTTGTTTCCATACAGAGTTTCAATTATTAAAATAAGCACAGTTAGGGTTAAACACTGCTTAGCGTAATAGTCGAAATAATAAACTTGAAAGAAAAGGAAAGCGGGACAAGATAAACACCTTGCCCCGCAGTCGTTTCGATTAAAACTGAATAGTTAAAAACTCAGTGATTATCCTTCTTGATTAGCACCAAAAAGAACTTGATCAATCATGCGGCCTTCAGGATCAACAATACCGATTAAGCGTGCTTTTTTGAAGACTTCATTTGGTTCAATAATACCATTTTCACTAGTGTCAGAAGCCACTTGGAATAAGGCAATTGCACGAGCATAATGATTTGCAGGGTTAACATTATCAGTACCTAGTGTAGGCACTTGCGCGATTTCAACTTTGCTGCCTAATGTTGTGCCCGGTACATCTTTACCATAGCCTAAAGCTAATACTAAAGTACATTCACCTTGGCTAATTGCATCATTGATTAAGTTAAGAACTGAACTATCTGTTGGAGCTGGGAAGTCAGTTGCATTGCGATTAAATCGAGAATCACTAATTTGAACACCATCAGCAACACAACCTAAGCTTGTACCAGTATCATCCACACCATGAGAAGGGATGATTGAAAATGCAATGCTAGTACCAGCTGTTATTTCAGTTTCAGCCCATTCTACTTCAACATTACCCGCACCCTCTACTTCAAATTCTAATTCAGAGGCAGTATGACCACCACTTTCATTAAATACTAAGTTAGGGATAATTCCTGCTGGAATTACACCATTAACATCAATTTGTTGTAGCTCATCAATGCCTACTGCATTTAATGCGATAGCGACTCGGCGCAACACATTGTCGCCAACTTCAACAGATGGCTCCCATTGACCGAAAAACGCTAAGGTTTCAGGCGCTAGTAGTTCGCCATTTGTGTTTGCCACAACTGCACCTGAAGCATCGGTTAAGTCATCACCATCGACATTTGCTAAGTTATCCCACTGATTAGGGTAACCTGATTCGATCGCGCGGTAGTTATTAAGCGCGCTTTGTGCGGCTAATAGGTTGTTGGCTGCTGCTGTATCTGACGCAGTTTCGCCAATGCCGTTATAAGCTACTAATGCGGCTGTGGCTAATGTCGCTAATAATGTGATTACGATTAATAATTCAAGTAATGTGAAACCTTTTTGTTTCGCTTGCAGTTTTTGTGCTTTAGCACGCATTGCATCATCTTTAATAATTGATACATCAGCAGCGCGGAACTTGCTTAGCGCACCTTTCATTTGTTTGATATTCATTATAATAATCTCTCTTGTTTAGTTATGCCGCACTTGCTCCATGCAATCTATTGGTCATTTAGTTTTAAGTTTGGTTTTACTGCACAGATGCGAACCCAAATCACACTCTGTTTTTACTATGCTTGCTGTGGCACATCCACAACAAAGCGATATTGTTTACCACAATGGATAATGACTTCTTTTTGCTTGCGTTTAAGAATTTTGACTTCGACTTTGATTTCACCAAAGCCATCGTGTTTTAAAATCTCGTCAAATAGTGCCAGCATTTTTTGTTCTGCTGGTGCTGCGCTATGTTGTAAGCTGTCTGTTGTCATTGTTATTTCTGTTAGTGCTGATTTCATCTGAAGTGCATCATAAGCGGGAGTTTGCCAAAGGTGTTATAGGAAAATTTCCTTTTATATGTGATGTGGCTCACGTTTTTTGGGGAAGTAGCCCATATCAGTTGTGTTTTAAATTCATGTAGAATATTAGGAGTAATTAGTATGTTATTGATTCTTATATTTAACATTAGCATTTCATTAAATGTTAACGGCTATTGGTTGCACAGTGGCTAACTATTGTCGCCACACCTAAGATTTTATTTGTCATTGCGAACGCAGTGCGGCAATCCAGCTTTGCCCTGCCTAGATTGCTTCGCGTTGCTCGCAATGACGAGCTAGCTGTAATTCAAATGATCACGGGTATATACTCGTAATCATTCAATCTGTGAGTTTTCGCTCCTCCGTCACTCCGGTATGCTTTTAGCCGGAGTCTTGTTTGTGCGGAGATCCCGGCTAAAAGCATACCGGGATGACGAGGGTTTTTTGCAAATTGAATGATCACGGGTATATATGAAAGGGGTCTGCTATAAGGTATTATTTAAATAAAACTATGGAAATAACTAAATGAGTTTGCGTTCATTAATCAATTTGCGAATTGTGCTATCAGTAATATTAATTTTGTTATTGGGTAGTGTGACTGCTGTGTGGCAGGCGCGACAGTCGGTAGCGAAAGAGGTGCAATCATCTATTACATTAGTATTACAGATGATTGAGTTTGGCTTTGAGCAAGCGCCAACGGAAAGTAAAAATAACAGTGCTTGGTTGCCACAGATTAATGCCTTGCAGCAGGCAAGGCATTTACAAATTTCAATTGCACAAGAGGGTCAGAAACCGGTTAAGTTTGTGACGCAGCGTGTTGTTGATGAAGATGAAAATAGACCGCCTAACTGGTTTATTAAGGCAGTGATGACAGAATATTTGACCGAACGATATGATGTGGAAATGGGCGATGGTAGTATAAAGACAATCTTAATTACCGCTGATCCTATGGATGAAATTGCCGAGGCATGGGGCGAGTCTAAAGTGTTTTTTTGGTCGGTAGTGGCGATGTTGTGGGTGATGTTTTTGGCTATTAATCTGGTATTTAATTCAATGTTACGGGCTGTGCAAAGCATTCTTGTCGGATTACATCAAGTAGAGTTAGGAAGATATGACCTTACTATTGCTAAGTCAAATATTAGTGAATTTGATATGATTGCAGTTGAAGTTAATGATATGTCTCAGGCGTTAAAAGTGGCACAACAAAATAATCAGGCTTTAGCGCGGCACACGATGAATATTCAAGAAACAGAGCGGCGGACGATGTCGCGGGAGCTGCATGATGAAATGGGGCAATCATTAACCGCTATTAAGGCAATGGCGGTGACATCTAAACAAGAAAATGTCGATGTGCCAACGGTAGCAGATTCTATTATTGGAATTTGTGACCATTTGGCAAAAGTGGTGCGTTCGATGATGCGCACACTTCATCCCTTAAGTTTGACTGAGCTAGGGCTTGGAGCAACTTTGACCGATTTAACCAATGAATGGCAGCGACGCCACCCAGCACTGGATATAAACTTTCATTATGATGAGGCTGTAGAAGCGCTTGATTATGAGGTTGCTATTCATGTTTATCGTGTGGTGCAAGAGTGTTTAACCAATGTAGTGCGCCATGCACAGGCGACGCAAGTAACCGTGATGATTGACTGGGTGGAGAAGGGTGATGAGCCACGCGTAGAATTAACAGTAAGTGATAATGGCGTGGGCGGCCAAGTGGGCGCCGAAGGTTTTGGTATATTAGGTATGCGAGAGCGGGTCGAAAACTTGGGTGGCCAATTTAAATCGGAATCTAGCAATGGTAATGGTATGACGGTAACAGCGTGGATGCCTTTTATTAGGAAAAAATAATGAATGATAAATTGAAAGTATTGCTTGTTGATGATCACACCGTGGTGCGTGCGGGCTTTCGCATGCTGTTATCGTCACAAGATTTTATTGAACAGATCATGGATGTTGATCGCGGTGAGCTGGCGTGTCAACACTATAATGAATTTCAGCCCGATGTGGTGGTGATGGATTTATCAATGCCGGGTATTGGCGGTTTGGAATCAATACGCCGTTTAATTCAATTGGATGCTAATGCAGTAGTGTTGGTGTATAGCATTCATGATGAAATTATTTATGTCGATCGGGCATTGCAAGCGGGCGCAAAAGGCTATGTCAGTAAAAATAGCGCGGCAGAGATATTGGCAGAGGCGGTGTCGGTGGTGGCATCAGGCAAGCAATATATCGAAGCAGGCTTATTACCAGAACAATATAATACAATTCATAACGATGAAGATAAATTGAGAGAGGTGATTGATGTGCTTTCACCGCGTGAATTTGATGTGTTTTGTTTATTGGCAAAAGGCATGACCGTGCGCGAAGCGGCGGCTGATTTGTGCTTAGGATATAAAACGGTAGCGAATTACAGCACCCAGATCAAAAACAAGCTTAGTGCCAGTACAGCAGCAGATTTGGCACGAATTGCGATAACCTTGGGCATTATAAAAAGCCACTAGAAAGGCGGCAGGTGAAAATCCTATTTCTTTTCGGGAATAAGTTCCCATGCAGGAAAAATTCCTATATAATAAAAGCACGTGATTGTTGTTCTTGTGGGTAGAAAGTAATCATTCTTTTTATGATTATATTTATAAGGAAGTAACAATGAAAACACTACTATTAAAAATTGTGCCAGCTGCGCTAGCTGTTGCACTTTCTTCAAATATCTACGCAAGCGATCAAGCTGATTTAGATGATATTAGAGGTTGGGGCTTAGTAAGCGTCGAAACTTGTTTAGATGCGGCATTAGATACTGTTCCAGGTAATGCGCGCAAACTTGAATTGAAAATGGAAGGCGATGATCCTACCTATGAATTTGAGATTGATGCAAGAGATGGTAATACCTACAATGTTGAGTGTAATGCTGAAGAAGGCTTTATTACTGAAATTGAACGTAGCGTTGCTGCCGATGATCCGGTATTCGTAAAATATGCAAAAATCACTGAAGCGCAAGCACGCGCAACTGCTTTAGATTTCAACCCAGGTAAAGTAGTTTCTAATGAATATGAAATTGGTATGGATGGTTCAGTGACCTATGAATATGATATTCAAACCACATTGGGTTATGAAGTTAAAGTTGATGTTAATGCGGTAACCGGTGAAATCGAAGAAGCCAATATTGAATTATATGAAATTGGTATGGAACAAGAATAAGTCTAATTACTTATTTTTAGTATAAATAATTAACCGCTGGTGCATTAGCATCAGCGGTTTTTTTATGAGTAATATACTCCCATAATTATTCAATCTGTGCATTTTTTCTCCTCCGTCACTCCGGTATGTTTTAAGCCGGAGGCTTGCTTGTGCGGAGATCCCGGCTTAAAACATACCGGGATGACGAGGTTTTTTTTACAGATTGAGTGATTACGGGTAAAACGCTTAATTGGTACCGAGGGTCGGAATCGAACCGACACTTCCGAAGAAACCGGATTTTGAATCCGGCGCGTCTACCAGTTCCGCCACCCCGGCCAAATTAACAATGCGAATTATACCGAGATAGGGCGGTTATTGGAAGTGTTAAATAGTAGGGCATCTCTAAAAACCTAAGCACAATTTATGAAACACATAAAACAGCACCTTTTTCACCCCTCCGTCACTCCGGCAGGCTTGTAGCCGGAGTCTTGTTTGTGCGGAGATCCCGGCTAAAAGAATACCGGGATGACGAGTTTTTTTTGCAAGGTGAAGTATATCCAAACAATTTGGAGTGGCGTTAACTAGTTTAATAACAAAATAACGCGAGCAAATTAGAACATATCGATGATTTATCAGAAGAAATGGCATATTTAGGTCAAAAAATACTGGCAAGTTTGGTATGATCCTTATATGCAACGTACCGATTTTAAATTTGAACTGCCAGAGCAGCTTATTGCTCAATATCCCTCCGCTGAACGAAACGCCAGCCGCTTATTAGTGCTTGATGGTAAATCGGGGCAGATAAGCGATCGCCACTTTATTGACTTACCTTCATTATTACAGCCAAATGATTTATTGGTGTTTAATGATACCAAAGTAATACCTGCTCGATTATTGGGTCAAAAAGACAGTGGTGGCCAAGTAGAAGTGTTGGTCGAACGGGTGCTGGATGATCATCGAGTGCTCGCACATATTCGTAGTAGCAAATCACCTAAAGCAGGGCGGCGCTTGCTACTTGAAGATTCACTAGATGTTGAGGTGTTAGGACGGCAGGGAGCTTTGTTTGAGCTGTATTTTGATGATGATGATACGGTGAGTGATCTGCTGGAGCAATATGGACGATTACCGCTACCACCGTATATTGAGCGAGAAGTCGATAAAAGTGATTTAGAGCGTTATCAAACTGTTTATGCTGAACATGCAGGAGCAGTAGCGGCGCCGACAGCAGGTTTGCATTTTGATCAGACCATGCTTGATACTATTGCTGAATTAGCCATTGAAACTGCGCGTATTACTTTGCATGTGGGTGCCGGCACCTTTCAGCCGGTGCGCGTCGATGATATCAAAACGCATCAGATGCATTTTGAACGAATTGATGTGTCAGATGAAGTATGTCAACAAGTTGTAGCAACGAAAGCACGAGGTGGGCGAGTGATTGCGGTGGGTACAACCAGTGTTCGTGCCTTAGAAAGCGCTTCACTATCAGGTGAAATTCAGCCATTTAAGGGTGAAACAGATATTTTTATTTATCCCGGATATCAATTTCGTAGCGTAGACGCGATGATAACGAACTTCCATTTATCAGAGTCAACGCTATTAATGTTAGTGTCGGCATTTGCCGGTAGAGAAAATATAATGACGGCTTATCAACATGCAATTGAACAACAATACCGCTTTTTTAGCTATGGTGATGCGATGTTGTTAACTAAGGAAGCTCTGAACAAGTCATGAACTCATATCTCACGCCCAAAATATCCAGTTTCTGCGTTAAAAAACTTCGCAATAGCGCGCTATTACCTGCGTTTTTTGTCTTAAAACTGAACATTTTTGACGCAAGCTATTTCGCCCAGACTTATTCAGAGGCTCCCTAAAAGAATTATGAAAACCTTAGACAATATTCGTTTTGTGTTGGTGGGTACAACACACCCGGGAAACATCGGTGCCGCTGCCAGAGCAATGAAAACAATGGGCTTGTCTAATTTACATTTAGTGCAACCCAAGCATTATCCGAGTGCTGAGGCAACGGCGCGTGCATCAGGTGCCGATGATGTCTTAGCGAGTGCACAGGTGCATGACAGCCTTGCGCAAGCGATTGCAGATTGCCAGCATGTTTATGGAATGAGTGCGCGGTTACGGCATTTGCCGGTGCCGGTGGTGGATCCGAGAGAAGCTATTACACATATTCAACAACAAGCAGATGATGCGAAGATTGCTATTGTATTTGGGCGAGAGCATTCTGGATTATCTAATGAGGAGTTAGATCGTTGCCAACATTTAATTAATATTCCAGCGAATGTGGAATATAGTTCATTGAACTTAGCCGCCGCAGTACAGGTGTTGGCCTATGAAATTAAAATGAGCTTTGACCCCACTATTACGGTAGGCCGCGTTGGCGAAGAACGCGAAGCCATTGATGCCAGTGATTTGGAACATTTATACAGCCATTTTGAGCAAACATTAACCGCAATCGGTTTTTTAGATCCTGAAAACCCGCGAAATTTAATGCGGCGACTGCGTAGGTTGTATAATCGTGCAGAATTAGATCGCAATGAGTTACAAATTTTGCATGGAATTTTGCGAGCAGCAGAAACAACAAGAGGCCAACACAAATGAGCGAGAAAGTCACCTTATGGCAACACATTAAGGAAGATATAAACTGCGTATTTGATCGTGATCCCGCTGCGCGTAATGTGTTTGAAATCATTACCACTTATCCGGGTGTGCAAGCACTGCAATGGCATCGGTTAAGCCACTGGTTTTGGACGCATAAACTAAAATGGTTTGCCCGTTTTTTATCAACGATAAGCCGCTGGTTAACGGGGGTTGAGATTCATCCTGCCGTTAAAATTGGTCGACGTTTTTTTATCGATCATGGCATGGGTGTGGTGATTGGTGAAACCGCAGAAATAGGTGATGATTGCACACTTTATCATGGTGTGACATTAGGTGGAACCTCATGGAAAGAAGGCAAGCGTCATCCAACTTTAGCTAATAATGTGGTAGTAGGCGCGGGGGCAAAAGTATTAGGGCCTATATACGTGCATGAAGGCGCACGCGTGGGTTCAAATGCGGTAGTGATTAGAGATGTTCCGGCGGGTGAAACAGTTATTGGTGTGCCCGGTCGTGTTGTTAGAAGAGATATAAGTGACGATAAAAAGCAACAACAAAAGTTGGCTGAAGCGGTGGGCTTTGATGCTTATGGCACATCAGATGAAACCTTAGATCCGGTTGAGAGTGCGATACATGGTTTAATTGAGCATATCCAAGCCATAGACAAGCGTGTTGAACTGATGGCAGAGACAATTGAATCGCTAGGTGGAACGGTACCAGAGATTGAAATGCCTGAATTGTCAAAATGTAATTTAGAGCAACCGGTGGAAAATGAGCACTCAGATCCTACTATTAAAGTTGACTAAAATAGTGGGTTATGTGAAGATCAAAACCATACGAAAGATTAAGGTTCTGATATGCGTTTAACAACAAAAGGTCGATATGCGGTAACAGCAATGTTAGATTTGAGCTTAAACTATGGAGCGGGCTCAATTACGCTGGCAGACATTTCTGAACGACAGTCAATTTCCTTGTCGTATTTAGAGCAATTATTTTCAAAACTGCGAAAGCATAAATTAGTGAGCAGTGCTCGTGGACCAGGTGGTGGTTATAAATTAAGCCGGCCAGCAGTAGATATTACTGTGTTTGATGTTATTTCGGCGGTGGATGAAAATATTGACAATACTGCGTGTCAACATAAAGGCAATTGCCGTGATGGCAAAAAATGTTTAAGTCATCATTTGTGGTGCAGTTTGAGTGAACAGATCCAGAATTATCTATCTGGAATAACGCTGGAACAAGTTATTACTGATTACCAAGAAAACAGTGATGAACAAAAGATAACAATAAGTGGTTTATAAAGAGATGATTACATTAACAAGCTCCGCAGTAGAACGTGTTCGTGAAATGATGGCCAAACGTGAAGATCATATTGGCTTACGCATCGGTGTGACCAAAAGTGGTTGCTCAGGCTATAGTTATGCGCTTGATTTTGCTGAAACGGCTACTGATAACGATACCATTACCGAACAAGATGGCGTTAAGATAGTGATTGAGCAGTCTAGCTTAGCTTTGCTCGAAGGCATGGAGTTGGATTTTGTGAAGCAAGGTTTAAATCAAAGCTTTAAATTCAATAATCCTAATGTGATTTCATCCTGCGGCTGTGGTGAAAGCTTTAGCGTAACAAAATAGCCACACCGGACTATTCTATCCAACCACCTGTTGCCTGTAATCATTGAAACTGCAAAAAAATCCTCGTCATCCCGGTATGCTTTTAGCCGGGATCTTATGGCTAGTAGACTAGACTCCCGCTTAAAACATGCGGGAGTGACGAAAAACATAAATCTGCAATTTGAAGTGTTATGGGTATATACCCATAATCATTCAATCTGTAAACTTTCGCTCTTCCGTCACTCCGGTATGCTTACCCAGTCAAGCTGAGAACAAGCTTAGCCGGAGTCTTGCTTGTGCGGAGGTTCCGGCTAAAAGCATACCGGGATGACGAGGTTTTTTGGCTCTTCTCCGTTCGTGGTGAGCCTGTCGAACCATGAACTCACAGCCACCTTCCTTCCTTCCTTCGACAAGCTCAGGACAGTCGGGCTCAGGACGAACGGATCTTATTTTCAAAAGTTGCAGTTTCAATGAACACGGATATAAAGCGCCAACGTGGTGTTGACGCTTTAATTTTTTAAAGATTATTGGGTAATTGCAATTAACTCAATTTCAAAAATCAGCGTTTCATTAGGACCAATAGGTGAGTTAGCTCCTGCACCTTGAGGGCCATAAGCCAAGTTACCAGGAATGACGACTTCCCATTTTGCGCCTTCTTTCATCAGTTGCAGAACTTCTTGCCAACCTTGAATAACACCGGTGACAGGGAATGTTGCAGGTTCACCGCGGTCATAAGAGCTATCAAACACGGTACCGTCTAATAAGCTACCTTTATAATGAGCGATAACCTTATCTTCAGAAGTAGGGACTGCACCATCGCCTTCTTTGATAATGCGATATTGCAAGCCACTTGCAGTAGTGATTACGCCATCTTTGTTAGCATTTTCTGCCATGAAAACTTGTGAGGCTTGTTGTTTTTGGTTCATAACTTTAGCCATCTCAGCGGCTTTTTTCTGTTGGAATTCACCAATCACTCTGCCAGCTTCTTCTTGATTAAGTTGTGGTTGCTTGCCTGCAAACATATCAACTACACCTGCGGTGAATGCATCCATTTCTAAATCAACACCTTCAGCCACCATGTTTTGTCCAACTTGAATACCGAAGATATAGCTTAGTTTTTGTTGTTCTGTCTCTAATGTTGCGGCGTCTGTCTCAGCCATTGCATGTGCTCCAAAAAATAAAAAGGGAAGAAGTATGAGAGGTTTTAAGTTCATTGTGTATGCTCTTTTAATAGGTTATCGGTTAATGACGCCATCAACATTATGATGCTGGCGTATTAGTAAGCAGAACATTTAAAAAGTTCAGCAACGGCGAATTATCTCATAAAAATGAGGGTAATAGATACCTATCTAAAATGCAGGCCGATCTTGTAATAACTGACTTTTATACTTGGTTATTATTTTAATTGGTACTATAATAGTACCAATTAGGAGATGTTCATATGTTACGGATGGGTAAATTAACAGATTACGGTATTGTTTTGATGAGCTATTTAGCATCAAGAACATATCAACAACATAGCGCTCACACCTTGTCTGATGCGGTTAATATGCCGTTGCCGACCGTGCGAAAAGTGTTAAAAGCATTATCACATAACGGATTGTTAATTTCGGAACGTGGTGCGCAAGGTGGTTACAATTTGAGTCGTAGCCCTAACAAAATTTCAATTGCCGAAATTATTACGGCGATTGAAGGACCGATTGCGCTGACTGAATGTGTGGGTGAAGAAAGCCATTGTGAGCTGGAGCCATATTGTGATGTGCAGACCAATTGGACGCGTATTAATAATGCTGTTTTCCATGCATTAGATGAAGTGAAATTATCCGATATGCTAGTGCCTCAAGCTTCAGGCGTGAGCCCAATACATTTTTACCCAGAAGCAACATTACAAAATGGTGAATTACATGCCTGAGACAGAACAAGCACAAGAACTACAACAAATAGATGACGTGCTAGATAGTGATTATAAAGCAGGTTTTGTGACCGATATTGAGGCAGATACCTTTCTGCCGGGATTGAGTGAACAGACTGTACGCGATATTTCTCGAATTAAAGGTGAGCCTGAATTTTTATTGGAATGGCGCTTAAAGGCTTATCGCCACTGGTTAACATTGGAAACGCCTAAATGGGCGCATGTTCATTATCCTGAAATTGACTATCAATCAATCAGCTATTATTCATCGCCTAAACAAAACAAAGATGGCCCTAAGAGTTTAGATGAGGTCGATCCAGAATTATTGCGCACTTATGAAAAGCTAGGGGTGCCTCTTGATGAGCGTGCTCGTCTTGCAGGTGTAGCGGTTGATGCGGTATTTGATAGTGTATCGGTTGCCAATACCTTCCAAGATAAATTGGCTGAAGATGGCATTCTTTTTATGCCGTTTTCAAAAGCGGTGCATCAGCATCCTGAATTGATTAAAAAATATCTCGGCAGTGTGGTGCCGTATAGAGATAACTTTTATGCTGCCCTTAATTCAGCTGTATTTAGTGACGGCTCATTTGTTTATATTCCCAAAGGCACACGTTGCCCAATGGAATTATCAACGTATTTCCGCATCAATGCGGCGAATACGGGGCAGTTCGAACGCACCCTTATTATTGCCGATGATGATGCTTATGTAAGTTATTTAGAAGGCTGTACCGCACCGATGCGCGATGAAAATCAATTGCATGCTGCGGTGGTGGAATTAGTAGCACATGATCGTGCTGAGATTAAATATTCAACGGTGCAAAATTGGTATCCCGGCGATAAAAATGGTGTCGGTGGTATTTTTAACTTTGTAACTAAACGCGCTGCTTGTCGCGGTGAAAGTTCAAAAGTGTCATGGACACAAGTTGAAACAGGGTCGGCCATTACCTGGAAATATCCAAGCATTATTTTGCAAGGTGATAACTCAGTGGGTGAATTTTACTCAATTGCGGTGACTAATAATATGCAGCAGGCGGATACCGGCACTAAGATGATCCATCTTGGTAAAAACACCAGCTCTACCATTATAGCAAAAGGTATTTCAGCAGGGCGTTCACAAAATTCCTATCGGGGATTAGTGCGTATAGGTGCTAATGCTGAAAATGCGCGTAACCATACTGAATGTGATTCTCTATTAATGGGTGATCAATGTGGCGCGCACACCTTTCCTTATATCGAGGTGAAGAATCCAACAGCGCAAATTGAGCATGAAGCTTCAACATCAAAAATTAGTGAAGATCAGCTGTTTTATTGCAAGCAACGCGGATTAGATGTTGAGGATGCGGTATCAATGATCGTAAATGGCTTTTGTAAGCAGGTGATGCGTCAATTACCAATGGAATTTGCGGTTGAAGCACAGAATTTATTAGGTCTATCCCTTGAGGGATCAGTAGGTTAGCTAGGCTTATTGTCATTGCCGAGATCTTACCCAGTCAAGCTGAGCACAAGCTTATCGGGAATCTATGGATAAATAATGTGAGAACGCTATTTAAATGATTGTTAAGACCAGCAATTAGCTCCCCGATTAAAGCTGTTGGGGATGACGGCTTATTTAGAACGGCAACGCTTTAAATAAGCAAAACAAATATCAGAATTAAAGAGATAATTTAATGTTAGAAATTAAAAACCTTCATGCCAGCATTGATGGCAAAGAAATTTTACGCGGTATTAATTTAACGGTGAATGCCGGTGAAGTGCATGCCATTATGGGGCCAAATGGTTCAGGAAAAAGCACTTTATCTAATGTGATTGCAGGTCGTGATGGTTATGAAATTACGCAAGGAACAGTCACCTATAAAGGTGAAAACTTATTGCAATTAAAAGCTGAAGAACGCGCCCAACGTGGCGTGTTTTTAGCATTTCAATATCCCGTTGAAATTCCAGGTGTGAGTAATATTTATTTACTTAAAGCCGCACTGAATGCAGTACGTAAATATCAGGGTTTGGATGATCTAGATGCGATTGATTTTTTAACGTTAGTTCGTAGCAAATTAGAGCTGGTTAAAATGGATGAAGAATTTTTGCATCGTGGGGTCAATGAAGGTTTCTCTGGTGGTGAGAAAAAGCGTAATGAGATTTTGCAAATGGCTTTGTTAGAACCTTCACTAGCTATTCTTGATGAAACTGATTCTGGTCTAGATATAGATGCCTTAAAAACTGTTTCAGATGGCGTCAATGCTCTACGCTCATCGGATCGTTCAATTGTAATGATTACCCATTATCAGCGATTGCTTGACTATATAGTGCCTGATTTTGTTCATGTACTTTCAGAGGGGCAAATCGTTAAAACAGGTGGCAAAGAATTGGCCTTAGAATTAGAAGCAAAAGGCTATAGCTGGGTTAATAAAAATGCCTAAAAGCAAAAGATTAACTGAGTTAGCGACACCTTTTGCGAGTGTTGTGGTTGAACTTGAACAAGAAACTAGTTTCGTAAAAGAACTGCGCGGCAATGCATTGGCACAATTTAATAGCTACGGTCTGCCAGCGAAAAAAGAAGAAGATTGGAAATACACCAGTTTGTGGGGTTTTTCGCAGCAACAATTTTCTCATCAAGCAATCCCCCATACTGTTAGCCAAGCACAAACTGAGCAGTTAGCGCTATTAAAACAAGCTTATCGTGTGGTTATTGTTGACGGTGTGTTTTCTAATGAATTGTCTCAAATTGATAACTTGCCGACGGGATTAACCGTTAGCTCATTGGCTGAGGGTTTAGCATCGGTGCAATCCCACCTAGGTGGTCAAATAAACATTGAGAAAGCAGGTTTTAATGCACTGAATACCATGCTGATGAATGATGGTGTAGTGATTACGGTAGCAAAGGGTATTAATATTGAGCAGCCTATTGAGTTATTAGTCATTAACTCTGGCGCTACTGAGAATCTAGCTACCCATTTACGCAATGTGATTGTTTTAGAAGAAAACAGTCAAGTGACGGTGATTGAGCATTATGTGGGCTTAAGCGATATACAGTATTTAACTAATGTTGTGACTGAAGTTGTCTTAGCTAAAAGTGCTGAATTAACCCATTACAAACTACAACAAGAGTCTGAGAATGCATTCCATATTGCAACATTAGCAGCAAGCCAAGCCGCACATAGCCAGTGGAAGACTAATAGCATTTCATTAGGCGCAAAATTAGCTAGAAATGATGTGCATACTCAGCTATTAGGTGAGCAAGCCCATGTAGTGATGGATGGTTTGTATCTGCTTAATAATAAGCAACATAGTGATTTTCATACACGTATTGATCATGCTGTACCGAATACGACTAGCGAAGAGTTATTCAAAGGGGTGATTGATGATAAAGGTCATGGTGTATTTAATGGCAAGGTAATCGTGCACAAAGATGCCCAAAAAACCGATTCTAACCAACAAAATCACAATTTATTATTGTCACGTAACTGTGAAATTGATAGCAAACCAGAATTAGAAATTTATGCTGATGATGTGAAATGCGCTCACGGTAGCACCGTCGGTCAAATGAATGAAGATCATTTATTCTTTTTACGTACACGTGGTTTAGATGAGGTGAGTGCGCGTAACTTGTTAACATATGCGTTTGCAGTTGAGGTGTTAGAGCGTATTCCTGCTGGTGATATCCGTAAAGCATTATCAGCAGTAGTTGAACAACGGTTGCCTCAAGGCGGACAATAGATATGTTAGATATTCAAACAATTAGAAAAGATTTCCCTATACTTGATCAGCAAGTTAATGGTTACCCTTTAGTATATTTAGATAATGCAGCTACCAGTCAAAAGCCTGTGCAAGTCATTGATGCAGTAGCTAATTATTATCGACAAGACAATGCTAACGTACATCGTGGCGTACATCTCTTAAGCCAGCGTGCCACTGATGCTTATGAAGGTGCTCGTAGCAAAGTACGCGGCTTTTTAAATGCAAATTCAGATAAAGAAATTGTATTTGTTCGGGGTGCAACCGAAGCAATCAATTTAATTGCTCAAAGCTTTGTTAGACCGAACATAAAGGCGGGCGACGAAATTGTCATTAGCCATATGGAGCATCACGCTAATATCGTGCCGTGGCAGATGTTGTGCGAGCAAACGGGTGCGATTTTAAAAATTATCCCCATGACCACAGTGGGCGAACTTGATTTATCGACTATTGATGAACTGCTCAATGAACGTACAAAAATTTTAGCAGTGGGGCATGTATCTAATGCACTAGGCACGATTAATCCAATTAAAGAGCTGATCAGAAAAGCGCATGCTAAAGGTATTCCTGTGTTAATTGATGGCGCCCAAGCGGTGCCACATATGGTAGTTGATGTTCAGCAGTTGGATTGTGATTTTTATGTGTTATCAGGTCATAAAATGTTTGCGCCAACCGGCATTGGGGCACTATATGGCAAGCAAGAGTTATTAGCAGCGATGCCGCCGTGGCAGGGTGGTGGCGATATGATTTTATCGGTTAGTTTTGAACACACTCAATACAATGAACTACCTTATAAATTTGAAGCAGGTACGCCGAATATTGCGGGTGCAATTGGAATGGGTGTTGCAATTGACTATATGCAGAACTTAGGTATTGCTAATCTAGCTCAGCACGAACATGATTTGTTAGTCGCCGCCACAGAAAAAGTGACAGCATTAGAAGGTGTCAGAATCATTGGTACGGCTAAACAAAAAGCCAGTGTATTGTCATTTATGATTGAAGGTGTGCATCCACATGATGTGGGTACGATATTCGATCAACAGGGTGTGGCTATTCGTACAGGTCATCATTGTGCTCAACCAGTAATGCAGTTCTTTGGTATAGCCGCTACAGCACGAGCATCATTTGCTTTTTATAATACGATGGAAGAAGTGGACGCACTTATCGATAGTATCAAAAAAGTACAGGAATTATTCGCATGAGTGCTAATTTAAGAGATCTCTATCAACAGGTGATAATGGATCACAATAAAAAACCACGTAATTTTCGTGAGATGGATAATGCCAATCATTTAGCTCACGGTAATAATCCCTTATGTGGTGATGCGTTAGTGGTATTTGTTAAGCTTGATGATGATGTGATTGAAGATCTTAGTTTTCAAGGCAGTGGCTGCGCTATTTCAGTGGCATCAGCTTCATTGATGACCGAAGCATTAAAAGGCAAAACATTAGAACAAGCTGAGCATATTTATCAACAAATGCATAAACAATTAACCGGCGAAGAATTTGAGCAAACGGCCTTAGGAAAACTAGCAGTGCTAGGCGGTGTTAAAGAATTCCCAGCACGTGTTAAATGTGCAACATTATCGTGGCATACCATGCATGCAGCAATGGATAGTGATCACGATATTTCAGTAACTACAGAATAACAGAAGGTAGAGATCATGAGTGAACATTATTTTGATATTAGCCCTGAAGAGCTGAAAGACGATGTAATTGAGATGTTAAAAACCATCTACGATCCAGAGATCCCTATAAACATTTATGAACTGGGATTAATTTATGATATTAAAATTAGCGATGAAAACAATGTTGACATTAATATGACGCTAACGGCACCAGGTTGTCCGGTAGCCCAAACATTCCCTGGTGATATTGAATCCAAAGTATCTACCGTACCTAACGTAAATAAAGTTAAGGTTGAGCTTGTCTGGCATCCAGTATGGACTAAAGATATGATGAGTGAGGCTGCGCAACTTCAATTAGGTATGTTCTAAAGGCCTATTTCTTCGCAGCGCAAATGGATAGTTTTTAATGCTTTATCATTAGGATAAATAGTTAAACCTTCTCTTGTGATCTCGCAGGCATGCTCATTGTTTTGCAAATAACTTAAGGCTTCAACCGTTAGCTTGTA
Source organism: Methylophaga sp. (assembly GCA_002733505.1). Taxonomy (GTDB): domain Bacteria; phylum Pseudomonadota; class Gammaproteobacteria; order Nitrosococcales; family Methylophagaceae. The sequence continues at coordinate 58,126 of NVVW01000007.1, forward strand.
ATATAAAATATGTGGGTTGCGTTTTAACTCCTGCTCGCTCCAGTCAGCAAACATACGAACATTATCATCAAGACCAAACTTAACGCTATTAAAAAACAGTGAGCTTATCATTGTTTCTGTTGCCAGTTGTTTGAAATAAGGGTTCTGCATAGACAAATGAAATGACTTGTCGGCAGAAGATTTCTTCAATAAAAAATCTTTGAACTCTAGTGTGGATGCCATAGTGTGAGCTAAAAACCCAGCCACAGCTAACCCCCCTAAAACCGCAAAGACTTTAATTGAGTTTCTGGCCGCATTAGAAAGAATCACTTTACGCCTGCGATGAAAAGGATGCGTTACCGTAAATAAGATAATTAAAAATACAAACCAATGGCTGGCGGAGATGTAAAAGGGTAGCTCCACCTGTGTGTGTAACGTGATGGGTAATAGGAGTGCAGCATAGGCATATCTTCTGCTAGGAGGTAGTTTTTTTAGTGTCAGTAATAGGGCAATTAAAAATAGTAATAAGCCTGTACCTGCTACCAGTCCACCTTCCATCAACCAGAAAATAGTTTCGTTATGAGGGTGTGCTACCCGTTGATTAGGTAAATTAGCATTAGGGTGATCAGCATAGAATTGCGGTTTTCCTAATTGCCATACCCGAATAAAACTGCCTATTCCATGTCCAAAAATCGGCTGTTCTTTAAAGGCATCGTAGGCAATGGTATAGATGCCTAAGCGTGCTGAACCTGAGAAGCCTGAGTTGATAGCCGTTGTTTTTTCTAATGCGTTAGCTAGACCGTGTTCACGTTCAATAATACTGGCAGAGAAAATTGAGCTAATAATTATTACCGTAATTATTAGCCAACGTTTTTTATCAAGCATAACGGTATGCCAGCGACTAAGTAGGAGTAAAGGTAATGCCAATATAAATGCTAGCGCACCGACGCGAGAGCCGGAATAACTGACAATAAATGCACCCAAAGCAATTGCAAGTAGGATCAACCAAAACCGCCATTGTTTGCCATGGCGGATGTAAGGTCGGGTTGATAACCAGAGTGCGGTAATAATACTGGTGACTTGAAAACTAGCTTGGTTATTAATTTGTTGGAATAGCCCTGTTGGAATGCCACTAGGATTGATAGGTAGCCACGAAGGCAACTTAGTAACGAATATGATTTGTGCTAGACCCACAATAGAGTGGAGTAAGGCTGACATGACAATTAAAAATAAAAGTCGGTCAATGCGACCTTGTTTTAAACCATGTTGATAAAGACCAAAGAAAAATAATAGCCCGCCCCAGATATACAATAGCCTAAACACCCAAGTGCTGGCTATTTCTACCCCTGCTGACATGCCACTAAAAAAGGCGACGATAGGGAAGGCCATAATTAATAAAAAGTAACGGGGAATATGAAAATATTTTGCTTGGCTGAATTTATATAAAGAATAAAAGCTAATTACAGAAGCAAAAAACCAGATCACAATGTTGTTAGGAATACGAAATCCTGTACCGCCGATATTAGGGTGAAAATAAAAAGGAGAAACTAGTAATAAGGTGACTAATAGCCATTCAATGGGTTTTAAGGTGGAAAAACGACTTGTCTTCATTTTATTTCAATTGTTCAAGTGATAATCACGGGTATAATAGCTTATATTAATTAAGAATAAACATCGAAACTAGAATATATGAGCAAATCAACTGAACTTTCATACGCTGGCATCACTTTGTTGAGCATGCCTTTATTAAATAAAGGCACGGCTTTTAGTGACGATGAACGCGAAGAATTTAATTTGCTTGGTTTGCTGCCCAAAAAACATGAAACACTGCAACAACAAGTCCAAAGGGCATACACACAATATTCCAGCTTCGAAAAGCCTATTAAGAAGCATATTTATTTGCGTGCAATGCAAGATAATAATGAAACCTTATTTTATCGTTTAGTGCAAGATCATCTGGAAGAAATGATGCCTATCATTTACACGCCTGTGGTCGGCGAAGCATGCGAACGATTCTCTGAAATTTATCGACGTGCACGTGGTTTATTTATAGCGTATCCAGATCGTGACCAAATTGATGACATGCTGGCTAATGTCGCCGAGCAAGATATAAAAGTGATTGTGGTCACCGATGGCAGCCGTATTCTTGGTCTGGGTGATCAGGGTATTGGCGGTATGGGGATCCCGATTGGCAAATTATCTTTATATACCGCATGTGCCGGCATTAATCCTGCTAACACTCTACCTATAACCTTAGATGTGGGTACTAATAATCAACAATTATTAGACGATCCCTTATATATGGGATGGCATCATCAACGCATTGAACCTCAGCAATATGATGAGTTCTTAGAATTTTTTGTATCGGCTGTGAAAAAACGCTGGCCATCCGTGTTATTGCAGTTTGAAGATTTTGAACAGGCTAAGGCATTGCCATTACTCAATCGTTACCGTGATCAAATTTGTTGCTTTAATGATGATATTCAAGGCACAGCGGCAGTCACGGTAGGCACATTATTAGCAGCGAGCCATGTCAAAAATGAAACGCTGTCACAACAACGCATTGTATTTGTGGGTGCGGGTGCTGCTGGTTGTGGTATAGCAGAACAAATTGTTGCACAAATGTGTGCAGAAGGTATTTCTGAATATCAAGCGCGTAGCCAAATATTTATGGTGGGCCGTAATGGCTTGCTGGTAGAAGGTTCTACAGAAGTATTAGATTTCCAACAAAATCTGGCTCAAAAAAAATCAGCTGTGGCGGATTGGGGCATTGCTAATGAATATGCTTCTTTAATTGAAGTAATGCAGTTTGCTAAACCGACAGTGTTGATCGGTGTATCTGGCCAGCCAAGTTTATTCACAGAATCTATAATTAAAGCGATGCAACAAGGCTACAAACGCCCAATAGTGTTTCCATTAAGCAATCCATCGAAAAAAATTGAAGCCACGCCACAACAACTTATTGAATGGACAGATGGCCAAGCACTTATTGCCACAGGCAGCCCATTTGATTCTGTTGAATATAAAGGAGACGTATTTTCTATTCCGCAGTGTAACAATAGTTATATTTTCCCGGGCTTTGGTTTAGCGGTAGTGGCAGCAAATATAACTAGAATTACGGATGAAATGTTAATGAAATCAAGCGAAGTGCTTGCACAAGCATCGCCTGTTGTTATTAAAGGAAAGGGTGCATTATTACCCGCCTTAACGGATATTGCTGAATTGAGTAAAAAGATTGCTTTCGCAGTGGCTAAAATAGCTCAACAACAAGGCTTTGCTGAGAAAATAACGGATCAACAGTTAAATGACACGATTGAAAAAAACTTTTGGCTGCCGGAATATAAACAATACACACGACGGGCAAGCAGTTAAGTTTGAAAGCAATTAATTATAATGTTGAGGTTTGCTAATGGCATTTACTTTATATCTTATGCGTCACGCCAAATCAGATTGGTCGGCTGCGGATAGTTCAGATTTTGACCGACCGATTAATGCGCGTGGTGAGCGCAGTGCAATAGCAATAGGTCGATGGCTGGTTAATAATAATCATATTCCGCAACAGATTGTTTCATCACCGGCGATGCGAGCAAAACAAACAACGGAGCTAGTGGCGGCGGCATTTACGGGTAGTTCACCTGATAACATTAGTTACCAACAAGATCTGTATCTCGCCAGTGTAAAAATGCTATCACAGCTTATCCACAACCATAAAACCAAACTGAATAGTTTGATGGTGGTGGCTCATAACCCTGGGCTGGAAGACTTAGTAGAACACTTATTAGCAGAGTCAGATAACGGCATTACATCAATAACAACAGCAAATATGGCAATATTTGAATACCCAGACAGTGCGTTTGACATTAATAGTGATAAAGGAAAATTAATTCAATTTATAAGGCCAAATGAAATAAGTTGATAATATTCCCACTAAAAACATAAGCTATTAAATTAAAGAATCTCGTTGCTGTTGTAACTGCGATAAAGCCTGATCCATGTCAGCCAATTTAGCACGCTCTTTTTGAACCACTTCAGCAGGTGCTTTAGCGGTATAGTTTTCGTTGTTTAATTTACCTGAAGATTGTTTTATAAGCTTTTCTAATTTAACAATTTCTTTATCTAGACGTTGAATCTCAGCATCTTTATCAATTAAGCCTTCTAATGGAATTAGAATTTCCATTTTACCCACTAATGCGGTTGAGGCTGCTGGTGCTTCACCTTCCAAAATCTCAATTTTTTCGAGGTTAGCTAAGCGACTTAAGAAATCGCGGTTAGCTTCAAGTCGAGCCTGATCTTCAACAGTACTGTCCTTAAGTAATACCGGTAATTGTTTCTTCGGGGGGATATTCATTTGCGAACGGATAGAGCGAATGCCGGTAACGAATTCCATCATCCATTCCATATCAGCTACGGCAGTAACATCAATTTTACTATCATCGGCAACAGGATATGGTTGAGTCATAATAGTATCACCTGACTTGCCAGCAAGCGGGGCTACAGTTTGCCAAATTTCTTCAGTAATAAAAGGCATAATGGGGTGGGTTAGCCGTAATGTGGTTTCTAATACGCGAAGCAAGGTACGACGAGTGCCACGCTTAGCCGCATCAGAAGCACTGTCATTATTAAGCACAGGTTTAGAAAGCTCTAAGTACCAGTCACAATAATTGTTCCAGATAAAGTCATAAATACCTTGTGCGGCATGATCAAATCGATAGGCTTCAATAGCTACGGTGACTTCTTGCTCTGTAGTTTGTAGCTTAGAAATGATCCAGCGATCAGCTAGGCTTAATTCCACCTCATTATTATCAATACCGTTATCTTGCCCTTGCGTATTCATCAATACATAACGCGCGGCATTCCATAACTTATTACAGAAATTACGATAGCCGCCAATACGGCTCATATCAAAATTAATATCACGCCCCGTTGAAGCTAATGATGCAAAGGTAAAACGTAGAGCATCAGTGCCATGAGATTCAATGCCCTCGGGGAATTCTTTGCGTGTTGCTTTTTCAATTTTAGGCGCATTTTTGGGTTGCATTAGCCCTGTAGTACGCTTTTCAACCAAAGATTCCAAGTCAATCCCATCGATAATATCAATAGGATCAAGCACGTTTCCTTTCGATTTTGACATTTTATGACCGTGTGAATCACGTACTAAGCCATGGATATAGACTTCTTTAAATGGCACATCGTCCATAAATTTAAGACCCATCATCATCATTCTGGCTACCCAGAAAAAGATAATATCAAAGCCAGTGACTAATACGCTGGTGGGATACCATGTTTTTAATGCTTCAGTCTTTTCAGGCCAACCTAATGTTGAAAATGGCCATAAAGCGGATGAAAACCAAGTGTCGAGCACGTCTTCATCTTGGCGCAACACAATGTTGTCAGCTAAATTGTGTTTAGTTCGCACCGCAGCTTCATCATGACCCACATACACGCCGCCCTCTTCATCATACCAAGCAGGAATGCGATGTCCCCACCAGATTTGACGTGAAATACACCAATCTTGAATGCCATCCATCCAGTTATAGAATGTTTTGTCCCAATTTCCGGGTACAAATTTAATTTTACCTTGTTGTACGGCTTTAACCGCAGGTTCAGCTAGCACATCGGCTTTTACATACCATTGATCCGTTAATAACGGCTCAATCACAGCGCCACTACGATCACCGCGTGGCACCATTAAGGTGTGGTCTTTAATACTTTCTAATAGACCAAGTGCATCAAGATCTTCAACAATTTGTTTGCGGGCATCATAGCGATCAAGGCCACGATATTTCTCAGGGGCTTCATCATTGATAGCGGCATCAATAGTCAGAATATTGTATTTTGGTAGATCATGACGTTGACCCATCTCCGCATCGTTAAAATCATGTGCTGGTGTTATTTTTACACAGCCTGTTCCAAACTCTGGATCAACATAATTATCAGCAATAATGGGGATCTCACGACCTACTAATGGCAAAGTAAGTGTTTTGCCAATTAGATGTTGGTAGCGCTTATCATCAGGGTGAACAGCAACAGCCGAATCACCTAGCATGGTTTCGGGTCGAGTGGTTGCCACTACTAAGTGACCGCTACCATCGGTGAGAGGGTAACGGAAATGCCACATATGACCCGCCTCTTCTTCAGACAACACTTCGAGATCAGATACCGCAGTGTGCAAAACCGGATCCCAATTTACTAATCGTTTGCCACGATAAATGAGACCTTCATCAAATAATTGCACAAAAACATTTTTTACAGATTCGGATAAGCCTTCATCCATAGTGAAGCGTTCACGGCTCCAATCCATTGACGTACCCATGCGGCGTAATTGATTGGTGATTTCGCTACCGGATTGTTGTTTCCAATCCCAAATGCGGTCAACAAATTTGTCACGACCTAAATCATGACGTGTTTTACCTTCGGTATTAAGTTGACGTTCAACCACCATTTGAGTGGCAATGCCCGCATGGTCAGTGCCTGCTTGCCATAAGGTGTTGTCACCTTTCATGCGATGGTAGCGAATCAAGGTATCCATTATGGTGTCTTGGAAGGCATGCCCCATATGCAATCTTCCGGTAACATTGGGAGGCGGAAGCATGATTGCATAAGGTGTTCCCTCTCCAGACGGCTTAAAATTACCGTTACGCTCCCATGTTTGGTACGACTTTTGCTCTATTAAATTAGGGTTATAGGTTTTTTCCATGGTATTTTTAGGCTTGAAATATGACTATGAGTCGCGCATTATACAGTGATGTTAGCCAGCTAGACCATGGAGAGGCTGGATAATGTGCAATTTTATTTTTAAGGGTGATCGATGAATCTTTCACGGAAGATAAGTGTGATAGTAATTATCAGCGTACTTTTGGTTTCGCTGATATCATTACTGACCTATTATCAGTATTCAAAACACACGTTATTATCGTCTGAACTGCAAGAACTGCGCAGTCAAACTTCCGCAATGATAACTAATTATGAAAAAGTGGTGCAGCTGGCGTTGCCTAGTCTGCAGGCATTATCTCACCTATTACAAAGTGAATTGACAACCTCTAATGTTAATCAAACCACCTCATTTGACGCTAAAATAATACAATCTGATGATGGTGCATGGCGTAATGTTCGCGATAACTTTAGTGGTTTGCAGCAAGCAGGGATATTTTTACCGCCAGATATTGAGTTAACAGCGGACAGGAAAAGGTTTTATTCTACGGCGTTAAATGTCTTTGATATGTTTGGTTCTTCAGCAACATCTAACCCAGCTTTTAATAATATTTGGATGTTAGGCCATGATCGGAGTGAGATAATTTTTGATCGTGGCTTCCCTGATTTTGTTTATTCGATGGCAACGGATACGGATTATACTACAACGCCATGGATGACATTAGCATCACCTGCCAATAATCCCCAACGTACTATGAAGTGGACGCAGGCATTATTTGACCCCGTATCCAAAACATGGATGGTCAGTGCGGTTTTACCATTAGACATCAATGGCGAATGGATTGCGACACTAGGTATTGATATGAGCTTAGATATACTTTTTTCACTGTTATATTCACAAAGTAGAGACTACAAGGGTGAGCAACATTTTTTAGTGGATAAATCGGGTCAATTTATTTTAGCTGGATCATGGCAACAGCAATTACAGGCTAGTCCAGAAGTATTTCATTTGGATGATACGCAACATGGTGTAATAGCGATGGTTGCAGAGAGAATCAATACCAACACGCAAATATTACCGCCTATTGAAATAGATGGAATAGAATATCGCGTTATTGCGAGCGAAACCCAGCCTAATGAGTGGCGCTATTTTCACCTAATTCCTACAGCAGAAATTCTAAAACCACTAAAAAATTATTTACTAAAAGCGACAGCATTTATTTTATTTACAATATTGATGCTTGGCCTGTTTATTGATAATGCCATACGGAAAATGGTAGTAACACCTTTATTGGAAATGGTTAAACGGGCGAACGTATACGCAACAGGGCAGTCTCCACCGATTAGCAAAATAAAGGGTTCAATAGAAATTGAACAATTAGATGATGCCTTACGAAAAATGCACAGTACATTAACCGTTGATACATTACAGTTATTGGAATCTGAACAGCGATATCGGCAAGTTGTCACCAATATTAATGAAGTTGTTATTCAAATTGGTAAAAATAAAGAATGGCAATTTTTGAGCCCGGTGTGGGAAGAGTTATCTGGGTTTTTATTAGAAGAGACATTATTTAAACCAATAAATGAATTTTTATCGCCAATTGACAGTGAATATGTAGACCATGTGCTTGCATTATTATTCTCAGGTGAACAAGACACTTGGGAAGGTGATGTTAGATTAAAGTGCAGTGATGAGCGTTACATTTGGGTGAGGTTTTCATTACATAGCAATAAAGAATCCCAACAAGCTGAACAGAGTATTTATGGCACGATTGAGAATATCCATATTAATCGAATCACGCATGAAGTTAATAAACTCCTTAGAGTAGCAGAACAAAAAGTACTTACATCGAATGTGACGATCTCAACGTTACTTGAATATATAACCGACGAATTGGTGTACATATTAGATATTTCATCGGTATGGGTGAAAATGTGTGTGGATAAGAAAAGTCAGGTTTTAAGCTATGCTGGTGAAGCATCAGATTTCTTATTTGAAGGCAAGATAACGTGGCCGGGGCTGCATGATAAAGAAGGTCCAGTGTATAAAAGTGTACAACAGCACTTAATTGTCAGAGTAGCTGAGGACAATGAGTTGCCAAAGGAATGGCAGCAGCGCCTACATTATGATGGCATTAACGATAGTTTATTTTTACCTTTTTATATTGGTGGTGATACCAAAGCAGTGCTTGGGCTTCATGCATTTGAGTCGGGTATTTTTACGGAAGAGTTACAGTTAGTATTAACCAATTTTGCTGAAGGATTACGTCTTATTTGTAGAATGCTAGAAGATCAAAATCTAATGCGTCTTCATCGAGTGGCCGTTGAAAAAACAGCCAATGCAATTATGATTATTGATGCAAATGGTGATATTGAATGGGTCAATGATGCTTTTGTTAAGCAAACATCTTATCGTTCAGATGAAGTAATAGGAAAAAAACTGAAAACATTAGAAGTAGAAAATTCTAATAATGATCTGTGGCAGAAAGTTAAATCAGGTGATGTTTGGAATGGCGAGCTAACCTATCGTAGAAAAGACGGTAGTACGATGATCGTGAATCAAACGGTAACCCCCTTATTTGATGATCTCAGTGAAATTACGCACTATATTGCAGTAAGTGAAGATATTACCGAACGCAGAGCTAATCACCAGCGTATTGCTTTTATGGCAACGCACGATGAATTGACCAGTTTGCCAAATAGAAATTTATTGAATGATCGCTTGCAACAAGCCATTGAACATGCAAAACGGCAATCATTAAAAATGGCCGTATTATTTATCGATATTGATCACTTTAAATATATTAATGATTCTTTAGGTCATCAAGTTGGTGATGAACTGTTGCAAATATTAGCCGTTAGACTGCAGTCGGTGTTACGAAAAGAAGATACAGTAGCCCGTTTTGGCGGCGATGAATTTGTGGTGTTATTAGCTAACATTGCTGAAATTAGTTATGTGAAAATAATAGCGACAAAATTATTAAATAAAATTAAATCACCCTATAAAATCATGGAGCATGAACTTCTTATCACCGGCAGTATAGGGATTAGCCTTTATCCGGATGATGCATTGAATTCTGATGATTTAATTCAGCAAGCTGATTCAGCAATGTATTTAGCAAAAGAGCAGGGGCGAAATAATAGTCAATTTTATACCGCAGAGATTAATGAAAAAATCACCCGTAGGCTGACATTAGAAAAAGCGTTGAGACAAGCTGTTGAACAGCAGCAGTTTGTTCTTTTTTATCAACCTAAAATCAACTTAATGACTAACCGAATTACGGGTGTAGAAGCATTAGTACGTTGGCAACACCCTGAATTAGGATTGGTTTCGCCGATGGAGTTTATTCCGCTTGCAGAAGAAACGGGCATTATCCTAGAGTTAGGGCGCTGGGTAATGGAAACCGCTTGCAAACAGATGAAAACTTGGGAAGATGAATATTCTGATTTGGTTAATATGTCTATTAATGTATCCGCCCGGCAATTTTGGCAAGAAGACTTTGTGGTGCAAGTTGCAGATATATTAAATAAAACCGGGGTAAGTTGCGATAAAATAGAGTTTGAGTTAACAGAAACGGTAGTATTAGGCGATGTCGATTCCGCGATTTTTACGATGCTGGAACTTAAGAATATGGGTATTTCATTAAGTATTGATGATTTTGGCACGGGATACTCAAGCCTAAATTATTTGCAACAGCTGCCCGTTGATGTATTAAAAATAGATCGTACTTTTATAGGTAGTTTAGGACGTGCTGACACTGATTATGCCGTTGTTCGCTCTATTTTAGCCTTGGCAAGTAACTTTAAATTACGTGTAGTAGCGGAAGGCATAGAAACAGCCGAGCAACAGCATATTTTGACAACATTAGGCTGCCATTATGGGCAGGGCTATTATTTTTGTGTACCAATGAGTGCCGATGACATCATGCAGCACATAGCTAATCAGAAAGATGCGCAATTTACGCTATGGAATGATGGGTGAAACTAGATTGTGAATGTTTCTAATTCATAACCGCGTTGTTGATAAAACCGATAACGCGCTCGACCCGCTGTTTTAATGGCAGGATCTTCATTTACAAACTCAGCAACGCGTTCAAACTGACTAAAAAAACCAGGTTGCTCTGCAGCCAAGTTAATTAATAAATTCATTAGCTTTGGTGGCGTAGCATGGTGGCTGACTAAAATAGGGCTCTGCTCGTCACTATTGTCATTGCTTACTACTTGGTGAGGAATAAAACTATCACTGCGAAATGACCATAAGCTATGATTAAGCTGCGTTGTTTGCTGTTCACTTTCGGTATGAATATAAATCTGCTGGCCTTGATAATAGGCTTTTTCAATTAATCGGCAGGCAAACAGCTGCCGATGTTGTTCATTATTACCTTTTAGAACATAAAAGCTAATTCGAGTCATTTATTTGCTAGCAATATGATTTAACAAGAACTGTACTAATAGTGGTACAGGCCGCCCTGTTGCGCCTTTAGCTTTTCCGCCTTTCCATGCTGTGCCGGCAATATCAAGATGCGCCCAGTTAAAGTCTTTAGTAAAACGAGATAAGAAGCATGCCGCGGTCACACTACCTGCTTCTTTACCACCAATATTAGCAATATCCGCAAAATTACTATCAAGTTGTTGCTGATAATCATCCCAAATTGGCAATTGCCAAACACGATCGTAGCTGTCGTTTCCAGCTTGTAAAAGTTGGTCTGCTAAGGGTTGATTGTTTGCCATTAACCCCGATGCTTGGCTGCCTAGTGCAACGATAATAGCACCTGTTAGTGTGGCAATATCAATGACAACTTCAGGATCGAACCGCGCACTGTAGGTGAGTGCGTCACATAGAATTAAGCGACCTTCAGCATCCGTATTAAGGATCTCAATAGTTTTACCGGCCATACTGGTGACAACATCGCCGGGTTTGTTGGCATCGCCATCGGGCATGTTTTCAGAACTGGGCACCACACCAATAACATTAATAGCTAGCTTTAGTTCAGCAATGGCTGCTAGGGTGCCAAACACACTGGCAGCCCCACACATATCATATTTCATTTCATCCATGCCGGAGGAGGGTTTGAGCGAGATACCACCGGCATCAAACGTTAAGCCTTTACCGACTAACACAACAGGGCGGGCATCAGCTGCGCCGTTATAGTTCATCACAATAAGCTTGGCTGGCTCACGGCTGCCACGAGAAACAGATAATAATGAGCCCATTCCTAGATTTGCCATTTCATCTTCATCTAGGATGGTAGTGCTTATTGAATCAAAACGGTTTGCTAATTCAACCGCTTGCTGAGCTAAATAAGTAGGTGTGCATATATTACCTGGCAAGTTACCTAGTTCGCGTGCTAAGGTCATACCATTGCTAATAGCTTGCCCTGACAATGCTGCTTGCGTAGCATCGCTTTCATCATAGAAACTAATCGATTCTAACGGAAATTCTTGGGGTTTAATGTCGCTTTTTGTTTGAGTGTATTTATATAATACTGCTTCAGTTGAAATGGCTGTTTGGCGCACTTTCCATGTCAATGGACGAGATTGCACATCAATTTCAGCAAGACAGCTAGTCGCATGGCGGATAGCTGTCGAATTTAATACGGTTGCCATCGCCGTGGTAGCGCTGATGTAGTTGTTTTCGGAAGTGCTGCCTTTTTCACCGCACCCTACCAGTAATACTCTCGGACTTGTTATGCCTTTAACATCTTGAAGTAACAATGTTTGACCGGCTTTACCGGTGATATCACCACGCGCGATGATGCGGCTAATATTGTCATCACTTTGCTTGTTTAGCGTGGAAGCACTCGGGCTAAGTTCACCGTCTTCAAAAACAGCAACGACGATACAGTCCGTCTCTAATGTTGCGGGCGCTGTTGTTGTGGCCAAATACTGCATGGATTTCTCCTGTAAATTATATTAATGTGTATAGCTAGCCAACTATTCTAACGAAGACTACCAAATAATGCTTGCCATTCGTCAAATTTCATCGCGCTACTTTTCTGTTATTGACCGTTATTTATGGCGGGAATTTGCTTTGTATCTGTTGGCTGTTACCAGTGTATTGTGGTTAATTTTTGTGGCCACGCGTTTTGCGCGTTATTTAGCGCAAGCAGCAGTGGGAAACTTGCCCAGCGATGTGATTTTTACTTTACTGGGCTACAGTTCTTTAGGCGCATTATCTTTATTATTGCCACTGGCTACATTTCTAGCTGTGATGCTCGCTTTGGGGCGGATGAATGCGGATAATGAACTAACCGTTATTGCTACATGCGGTGTATCTAACCACCGACTTACTCGCAATGTGGTCATTTTTTCTGGCGCGATTGCGTTCATTGTCGGCTTGTTAGCATTTGTGCTGGTGCCTAATGCATTATCTAATCGTTATCAATTAGAACAACATGCAAAGGTAGCGGCCGATACCAGTGGTTTGCTTTCAGGCACCTTTAAAGAAAGCCGTGATGGTGATTGGACTTTCTACTCACAAAACTTAAGTGACGATAAACAGAGCATGGAGAATATTTTTATAGAAATTCACCGAGATGATCGTAGACCGCTTATCTTTCGTGCAGAAAAAGGTCGATTTGATATTGACCCAACTACGGGAAATAAATATCTAATTTTAGAGCAGGGTTACCGCTATGAAGGGCAAGCCGGCGATCGAAACTTCACCATTGCAAAATATGAATCACATAGTTTGCTAATAGAAAAAGGTGAACAGAAGCAGGCACGGGAACGACAAAAAGCATTGTCTACAGCAACATTATGGCAACGCGGTCAACAGCGCGATATGGCAGAATTACAATGGCGAGCGTCATCGGTCATCATGACTATAATATTATCGTTAATTGCTATTAATTTAGCAAAATCTGCGCCGCGTCAAGGTCGTTATGCGGGGTTTTTCCCTGCCATATTAATTTATATTATCTACAGTAATTTATTGGGTATAACACGGGCATGGGTATCCAAGGGGGTGATAGCACCTTGGTTAGGTGCGGTATGGGTGCATTTGTTGATGATTATGGTATTGCTAGTTATGTTTAACTGGCCGAAGATACGCGCTTATCGCGCTCGCAAACAACGTGTTGAGCCTAGTAAATGACACTATTAAACCGCTATATTGCTAAAACAGTATTAAGCAGCACGCTATTGGTGCTTTTTGTGTTAATTGGCCTCTACACATTTATGGACTTTATTAATGAACTAGATGACTTAGGCAAAGGGAGTTACGGTTTAAGCGAAATATTTTCTTATCTTGCTTTATCGATGCCAAAAAGAATATATGACTTACTACCCATAGCGGCGTTATTAGGTAGTGTGCTGGGTTTAGGAATCTTAGCTAGTCAAGGTGAACTTGTGGCTATGCGCGCGGCAGGTTTATCAATACAGCAGATTAATAAAGCGGTCGCAATAGTGGCCTTATGTTTAATGCTTATTACCTTGTTTGTAGGTGAGGTTTTAAGGCCTCCCGCCGAGGAAAAAGCGCAAGCGATTCAATCATTGGCGCAAACAGGCACAGTAGAAATGCGTTCTGAACATGGTTTCTGGACGCGTAATGGCTTGCATTTTAATCACATTGAACGCATTTTACCCGATGGCCGCTTTGAAGGTATTTCAATTTATGAATTTGATACGGAAAATCGCTTACGCATTATTACTAAAGCGAAAGAGGCAAGCTATCAAGATGAAATCTGGACATTAACCGACGTAGTGCAAAGCACCATAGATGAGCAAGGGGTGAACGTGCGATCGATTGAACACGCACGTTGGCGCTCACCTCTTAACCCTGGAATTGCAAATATTGTGGTAATGAAACCTGAGTTTTTGCCGGTATGGGATTTAATTCAATATATTTCATACTTAAAAGAAAACAAACAAGCGGTTGAACAGTATCAAATGGCATTTTGGATGAAGATAATGATGCCTATCAGTGCGGCTGTGATGGTGTTTTTAGCGGTTCCTTTTGTGTTCGGTCCGTTGCGTTCAACGCCGATAGGTGGGCGAATACTCGTTGGCGCATTGGTGGGGATAGGGTTTCATTTGTTTAACCAAAGTTTTCAGAATATTGGATTGGTTTTTGGGGTGGTGCCATGGTTGGCAGCGACGATCCCTACAGCAATTTTCGCTGGCTTGGCATGGTATTTCATGAAGAAAATTTACTAAATAAGGGTGTTTTTTATAGTGATATTATCTCTTCACCCCCGATGAATGCCGCACAGTTATTTTCTGGTAAAATAATCAAACAGATACTACAGGCGTTATCATTATTATTTAACATCTGTGCAAAAGCACAAGCAGTAACTGCTATACGAGTGATTGAAAGTGCGATGGGCTTACCTAGCAATGAACACATGGAATTTCAACGCGAAGCTTTGGTATGTGCATTGAAAGCTTACAAGTATTAATGGAATGGCCAACGTATATTGACTAGATAATGAGGCGCTGTCAGGTTGTGTCCAGTCGTTGAATAAGCTTATGCAGTCATTGAGTGAGCAACAGATATTGGGTTATGGTATAAGCAATATTTCTGTGCCCTCACCATAATAAATAAATCTATGGACAGACTGTGTGACACATTTGAGCTAGATGGTTTTTAGTTTATCAGTAGAATAATGGTCTCAGGATAGTTTGGAATCAATAGAAAACTGGGCAAAACAGGGACATACACAAGCGGATCGCTTCATAAACTGGTTAAGTCAGCAACAATGGAAATATGCTGGTCATTCAAGTATTCAGTTATTACCCAAAATAAATGATTCGGAATTAGTAAAAATACTGACCACAGAACAGGAAAACTTTATGGCTCAACCCGATTGGCAAGCAAGATGTTATGAGGCGAGTTGGTTTAATCATCAGGAAAGAAATTCTATTATCAAACGTCTACAAGAACAATCTGGTAAAGGGATTTACACTCGAATGATCGCGCGTCTATGTGAGATTGCAGATTTAATTAACAAGTTACAGCAGTTTTTTCAGGGAAAAGTCGGGTTAATCACACCGATAAGTACCGTGATAGGCTTGGCGCATACTGATGTGGCATGGGGGCGACTAAGCCATTATGTTCAATTAGAAGGTGACAGGGTGAAACGGATTTTTATTCTGGTGCCGACAGAGTGGAATTTTCACTCTCAAGGTGTCGCGGTAGATAGTTCATGTTATTTACATACTACGGAAGACTTACCGGTTCACGCAATTGACCCTTGTGTGGGGTATCAATTACAGAGGCTATACACTAATGCATGAAATGTCGCTGTGTGAAGGAATATTGCAAGTTATTGAGGCAGAAGCTCAGAAACAGCAGTTCACAGAAGTAAAGCAGGTTGTATTAGATATTGGTGTATTATCGGGTGTAGAAATTTCGGCATTGGAATTTGCATTTGAAGTAGTGATGTACGGCTCTGTTGCAGAAAAAGCAATATTAAAAATTAATGAAATTGAAGCACAAGCATGGTGCATGTCTTGTGCAGAAACAGTGATGATAAATCAGCGCTACGATGCTTGCCCGAATTGTGAAAGTTATCAATTACAGGTCAGTAGTGGTGATGAAATGAAGATTAAAGAACTGGAGGTAAATTAATATGTGTACTACATGTGGATGCGGAAGCGGTGAAGTACAAATTGAAGGTCATGATCACCATCATCATGGAGGAAGACAGGATATTCACTATGGCACCGGACCCGCGCATGCGCATGCGCCGGGTTTAAGTCAATCCAGAATGGTTGAAATCGAGAAAAGTATTCTCGGTAAGAATGATGAGTATGCCCAAGAAAACCGTCGTTATTTTACCGACAATGGTATTTTGACCCTTAATTTAGTATCTAGTCCGGGCTCGGGTAAAACAACCTTACTAACACGAACAATCAATGATTTAAAAGAGAATTTGTCTCTTTCAGTTATTGAAGGCGACCAGCAGACAACACATGATGCTGAGCGGATTCGTGAAACAGGTGTATCTGCTGTGCAAATTAATACAGGTAAAGGCTGTCATTTGGATGCGCATATGGTGGGTCATGCCATGGAAAATCTATCGCCAGAGAAAGGCAGTGTTTTATTTGTTGAAAACGTCGGTAATTTGGTTTGTCCGGCAGCATTTGATTTAGGAGAAGCGCATAAAGTGGTGATTTTATCAGTGACAGAAGGCGAAGATAAACCGTTAAAATACCCAGATATGTTTTTTGCAGCAGATATTATGTTATTGAATAAAATTGATTTATTGCCGTATTTAGAATTTGAGGTGGCAAAGTGTATTGAATATGCCCGTCGAGTTAATCCTGATATTCAGGTATTGCAAGTCTCGGCTACCAGTGGTGAAGGATTGGAAGACTGGTATGAGTGGATAAAAACTACCCGGCAGACGCGGCTCATTGGACGCTCAGATATTTTGAGTAAAGAAAATAACTTACAAAAATTGGTCTCAGTCTAATATGAGTGAACTATTACCCCGCATTCTTATTATTAAAGAAAGTATTACTACAGTTAATACAACCCATGCTGAACACATCCGTGTGTGCGGCAATATTCAGGGTGTTGGCTTTCGTCCTACGGTATGGCGTCTCGCACAACAATTTGAGTTGACGGGCTGTGTCAGTAATGACGGTAATGGTGTTCTTATCAAGGTGCAAGGTTCACAAAATGATATCGATGATTTTGTGCAAAACTTGGTTGACCTGAAACCCACACTTGCGCGTATTGATTCAATTGATCGGCAGTCGCAAGCTATAGCAGATGATTTAGCTAATCACTTTGAGATTGTACCTTCCATACAGTCCACTGCAAATACGGGTGTTATTGCGGATGCAGCAACATGTGCGGAATGCATAAGTGATATTTTTGACCCAAATAATCGTCGTTATGTTTATCCTTTTACCAACTGTACGCATTGTGGTCCACGCCTTAGTATTATTCGCGGGATCCCATATGATAGGTCACAAACAAGTATGGCTCAATTCACCCTGTGTGCTGATTGTGAGCAAGAATATAACTCACCGGAGAATCGCCGGTTTCATGCACAAGCTAACGCTTGCCCTAATTGTGGCCCTGAATGTTGGCTTGCAGATAAAAGTGGCAACAAACTTTCCACTTCTTCAGCGATTGTTGATACTGCCGAATATCTAAAAGCTAATTCTATTGTTGCTATCAAGGGCATTGGCGGCTTTCACTTGGCGGTGAATGCCTGCAATGAACATGCCGTGCAGCGGTTGCGAGATCGCAAGCAACGTCCTTGTAAACCTTTTGCCTTAATGGCGAAAGATATGGCGATGATTGAACATTATTGCCATGTCAATGAACAAGAGCGAGCGTTATTGACGAGTAGTGCAGCACCTATTGTATTACTAGAAAGGAAGCAGCACAGATTATTAGCCAATAATATTGCACCAGAGCAAAATACGCTTGGTTTTATGTTGCCTTATAGTCCACTACACCATTTGCTATTGAGCGAATTTGATCATCCTATTATTTTAACATCTGCCAACGCTACTCATGAACCACAGTGCATTGAAAATAAAGATGCGTTAGCAAGGTTAGCGAGTATTGCAGATTATTTTCTACTTCATAATCGAGATATTGAGAATCGTGTAGATGATTCGGTAATGCGGATAATGGGTGGGCAGCCGCAGTTTTTACGCCGTGCTAGAGGGCATGCGCCACATTCCATTGTATTACCAGATGGCTTTGATAAAGCACCTCATATTTTGGCTTTAGGTGGCGAATTAAAAAATACATTTTGTTTACTCAAAAATGGCTATGCCGTGCTATCCCAGCATATTGGTGATCTTGAAAATTACCCGACCTATAAAGATTATCGACACAATATTAATTTATACGAAACACTATTTCAGCATCAAGCAGCTTTTTTAGCTGTTGATGCACACCCAGAATATCTTTCTACTAAAGCGGGTCATGAAATCGCGCAGCAGCGCGGCATTGAGCTGCAATCTATTCAACACCACCATGCTCATATTGCCTCATGTCTTGCTGATAATCACTACCCATTAGGTGGCGAAGCCGTATTAGGCATTGCCTTAGATGGATTAGGTTATGGTGATGACAACACCTTATGGGGGGGCGAGTTTTTATTAGCCGACTATTATCAAAGTGAACGGTTGGCACATTTCAAGCCGATTGCATTACTAGGTGGCACGATAGCCATGAAACAGCCTTGGCGTAATACTTATGCCCACTTACAAACATGTTTAGGCTGGGCTTGGGTAAATAAGCATTATGCAGATCTTGAATTAGTACAGAAATTATCGAAAAAGCCGCTAGCAACCTTTGATGCGATGTTAGTAAAAAACATGAATTGTCCTTTGACTTCATCTGCTGGGCGTTTATTTGATGCGGTTGCTGCTGCTGTAGGGATTTGCTCGGAACAGATCCAATACGAAGGGCAGGCTGCGATTGAATTAGAAGCGAACATTACAGAAAAATCATGGTCCAAGGTAAATATAGAACAAGAAGCTTATCCTTTTTCATTGGAAGAAGGCGTGCTAGATCCTTCACCTATGTGGAGAGTACTGCTAGAAGATTTATCAAAGGCTATAGATAGTGCCACTATCTCTGCACGATTTCATAAAGGTCTATCATTAACCGTGCAACAACTGGCTAGCCAGCTAGCAAAAGAGAATAAGGTTAGAACTATTGTATTGTCCGGCGGTGTTTTTCAGAATAAAACCCTATTTGAAGACGTGAAACAAGGTTTAGAGCAAAAACAATTTACTGTGTTAGTGCATAATGAAGTACCAGCCAATGATGGCGGGATTGCATTAGGTCAAGCGGTAATAGTAGCCACAAGAATAATGAGGAAAGAACAATGTGTTTAGGTATCCCAGGTCAAATTATTGCGATTACTGATGCAGAAAGACTGCTGGCAAAAGTTGATATTTCTGGTGTGAAACGCGAGGTTAATATTGCCTGTATAGTGAGTGATGAACATTCCGTAGAGCAATGCATTGGTGACTGGGTGTTAGTGCATGTTGGCTTTGCGATGAGCCGTATTGATGAAGATGAAGCCGCTCGCACACTACAAGTTTTAGAAGAATTGGGTGAAGTTCAAGAAGAGTTAGACGCAATGCTTCAAGGTGTGCGTTAATTATGAGCAATACTGACAATAGCCAGCACTTACAGGATTTATATCCTTTTTTGCACAGTAAATCCAAAGATCCAATCCAAGATCAAATTGGATTGTTGGAGTCGATTAAGCAAAAATCAGATGAAAGCATTGATATTAAACGCCAATTCTTTGCCAATAATTCTGAGGCTTTACTTAATGCTGCCCGTGCCATTGCCGAAGTGTACAAAAATAAAGGCCGAATGTATGCCATGGGCAATGGTGGATCAAGTTGTGATGCGGCTCATTTTTGTGTGGAATTTCAGCATCCCGTTACAGCAGGTAGACCGGCATTACCCGCGATGAATTTACTCGCAGACACAGCGATGAATTCAGCGGTGTCAAATGATGTAGGCTATAAACATATATTTGTCCGTCAGTTAAATGCGCATGCGCGTGAAGGTGATGGTTTAATAGGCTTTTCAACCAGTGGCTGCTCTGACAATATGATAACGGCGTATGCAAAAGCGAAAGAAATGAAATTAGTCACCTTAGGCCTTGTTGGCGGAGATGGTGGTGATATGAAATCAAGTGGTTTGGTTGATCACTGTCTTATCGTTGATAGTGATTCAATTCATCGCATTCAAGAAGTGCATGTGGTGTGTTATCACATTATTTGGGATCTAGTGCATACATTATTGGCGGATAGTCGAGGAAAAGTAGCATGAAATTTGTTGATGAATTCCGTGATACGGAAAAAGCAACAATATTAACTAAAGCGATTCACAAAATTGCTAAAAATTTGGAGCCGAAGTTAACAAAACCGTTACAAATAATGGAGTTTTGTGGTGGCCATACCCATACTATTTTTCGCTATGGCATTGAGCAAATGTTGCCTGACAATATTGAAATGGTGCATGGTCCAGGCTGCCCTGTATGCGTGCTTCCCATGGGACGTGTTGATGATTGCGTCTCGCTGGCGGAAAATCCAGATGTGATTTTCACCACCTTTGGCGATGCGATGCGAGTGCCAGGTTCGAAAAAAAGTTTATTGCAAGCCAAGGCGGATGGCGCGGATATACGGATGACTTATTCGCCGATGGATGCCTTAAATTTAGCGCGTAAAAACCCTAATAAAGAAGTGATATTTTTTGGACTTGGTTTTGAAACAACGATGCCAAGTAGTGCCTTTACTGTATTACAAGCTGAACGCGAAGGCATTACTAACTTTTCTTTATTTTGTAACCATATAACCACTGTACCGACGATCAAAGCGGTGCTTGATTCTCCTGATATGCAACTTGACGGTTTCCTTGCTCCTGGCCATGTTGCTATGGTGATCGGTGAACGACCTTTTGATTTTATTGCCTTGGATTATCATAAATCTATTGTTATTACAGGCTTTGAACCGCTTGATATTTTACAGTCTTTGTGGATGGTGCTACAGCAAATTGAACAAGATCGTAGCGTGGTTGAAAACCAATACAAACGTATTGTACAGCCGAACGGCAATACGCCTGCGTTAGAGGCTATTAGCCAAGTTTTTGAGATTAGGGAATTTTTTGAGTGGCGAGGTTTAGGATCGATTGATCATTCAGGTGTTCGAATGAAAGAGGCCTACGCTAATTTTGATGCAGAGAAAAAATTTGCAGTGCCTAATCTCAAAATAGCTGATCCAAAATCATGTCAATGTGGAGAGGTCGTAAAAGGTGTAATTAAACCTTGGGATTGCAAAATATTTGGCTCAAAATGTAATCCTGAATTTCCGATGGGTGCATTGATGGTATCGAGCGAAGGCGCATGTGCAGCCTACTTTAATAATGGTTACCATGAGAAAAAAAGAGCATGAGTATGGCGTTGCCAAAAACAAGATTCAAAGGTAAAACCATTACGCTTTCACATGGTGCCGGTGGTAAGGTAATGCATGATCTTATCGCTGAAATTTTTGTAGCAGGCTTTGATAGCCCTGAATTAACATTATTAGAAGATCAAGCACGTTTTGACTTAAATGAGTTGACTAAACTTGGAAATCGCTTAGCGATGACAACGGATTCTTATGTTGTTGACCCTTTGTTTTTCCCGGGTGGCGATATTGGCAAGCTTGCGGTGACCGGCACCGTGAATGATTTAGCAGTAGGGGGAGCTATCCCACTTTATTTGACCTGTAGTATGATTATAGAGGAAGGTTTTGCCATTGATGATTTGCAATGCATTGTTGCATCAATGAAAGCAACAGCTGATGTGGCCGGTGTGCGTATTGTAACCGGTGATACCAAAGTTGTGCCGAGAGGTGCCGCCGATAAGTTGTTTATAAACACAGCAGGTGTTGGCGTGATTGCTGGCAACAGCAATATTCAAGCTAATCGTGCAACAGCAGGAGATGTCGTCATTATCAACGGCTATATTGGTGATCATGGCGCCGCGATTGTTGATGCACGTGGCGAACTGGCTTTAGAAATCAGTGTAGAAACAGATTGCCAACCATTAAACGATTTGATTCAAAAAATGTTAGCAGTTTGCCCTGATATTCATTGTATGCGAGATGCAACTCGTGGTGGTTTAGCCACTGTGCTTAATGAGTTTGCAGCAAGCAGTGGTGTGGCGATCCAGCTGGAACAAACCAAAATTCCGGTGAGAGAAGAAGTACGAGGTGTGTGCGAAGTGCTGGGTCTTGATCCTCTTTATTTGGCTAATGAGGGGAAATTAGTTGCAATAGTTGCCGCAGAAGATGCGGATGCCCTGATTGAGCTAATGCAAAACCATCCAGCAGGTAAATATAGTTGTGTGATTGGCACTATTGAAGCTGATCCACAAGCTAAAGTCATCTTAGAAACAGGCTTTGGTGGTAACCGAATTATTGATATGTTGGTCGGTGAACAATTGCCGAGGATTTGTTGATGACGAGCTTATTATTATTTGGTTTTTTAATTGGTATGCGCCACGCACTGGAAGCAGATCACCTCGCTGCTGTTGCAGCAATATCGACTAAAGAACACTCGTTAAGAGCAAGCATCAAACATGGTGCAATATGGGGCGTAGGGCATACAGCTACCTTATTTTTATTTGGCTCTATCGTGATCTTTATGAATACTGTTATTTCACAACAACTGGCGGATAGGCTCGAATTTATAGTCGGTATTATGTTAGTGTTACTTGGCGGGGATGTACTTCGTCGTATCATTAAAGAACGTATTCACTATCATACGCATCGGCATAATAATACTAATGCACATTTTCATGCTCATTCTCATAAAAGTGAAAAAGATCATAAACAAAGCGAGCATGAGCATAGCCATGAAAAATTTCCGTATCGCACACTTTTTATTGGGTTTATGCATGGTCTAGCAGGATCAGCAGCACTCATTTTTCTAACCTTAGATACAATCGAATCTGTGCCATTAAGTATGGTTTATATCTTATTGTTTGGTGTGGGATCGATAGTTGGAATGGCGGTTATTTCGATGATTATTGCAGTACCTTTACGTGCCTCAAGCAAGTTAACTTGGTTACATAATAGCCTACAAATTAGCATTGGATTATTCACCGTTGGTTTAGGAAGTTCAATTATTTATCAATCAAATATCTGGTTTCATAGCTAGTGATTACGGGTATATACCCAAGTGAAATTAATTTGCAGTCTTTACTGTTTCGTCATTCCGGCAGGCTTTTAGCCGGAATCTGACTATAAACAAGACTCCGGCTAAAAGCCTGCCGGAGTGACGGAGGGGCGAAAATGCACAGATTGAATGATTACGGGTATAAGCGTATAAATAAGATGAAAGTAAAAATAAATGAGTTTACTTATTGTTTGTTCTAGGTATACAGTAAGTAATAACGATTAAAGATAGCGAATATAATTCTTATGAGGTGGGCGAAATGGCTTTAGTATCATTGCGACAATTATTAGATTATGCAGCGGAACATCAATTTGCGCTCCCCGCATTTAATGTCAGTAATATGGAGCAAGTGCAAGCCATTATGCAAGCAGCAAATACGGTTGATAGCCCTGTTATTCTGCAAGGTTCTGCAGGTGCACGCTCCTATGCTGGTGAACCCTTTTTACGTCATTTAATATTAGCGGCTATTGAAGAATATCCACATCTTCCTGTTGTGATGCATCAAGATCACGGATCAGCACCTGCTGTATGTGCACGCTCTATTCAGTCTGGTTTTAGTTCTGTGATGATGGATGGCTCATTAATGGCCGATATGAAAACTCCTTCTTCTTTTGAATATAACGCCGGAGTAACTCAAGAGGTAGCCAAGATGGCACATGCATGTGGCGTATCTGTCGAAGGGGAGTTGGGCTGCTTAGGCTCACTAGAAACAGGCATGATGGGTGAAGAAGATGGCCATGGCAGTGATGACAAGCTGGATATGAGCCAATTACTCACCGATCCTGATGAAGCGGTTAAGTTTGTAAAACAAACAGAATGTGATGCCTTAGCCGTAGCGATTGGTACCAGTCATGGTGCTTATAAGTTTACTAAGCCTCCGACAGGTGATGTACTAGCCATAAGCCACCTTAAAACGTTACAACAGCGATTGCCCCATACCCATTTTGTTATGCATGGCTCCAGCTCTGTTCCTCAAGACTGGCTAAAAGTAATCAATAGCTATGGTGGCGACATCAAGCAAACCTATGGCGTGCCTATTAAAGAAATTGTTGAAGGTATCAAATATGGTGTACGTAAAGTCAATATTGATACTGATTTACGAATGGCATCCACCGGATCAATTCGTCAGTATTTAGCACAAGAAGAAAATGCGGCTGATTTTGATCCACGAAAATTTTATAAAGTAGCTTTGGCAGCAATGCAGACAATTTGCCAAGCTCGTTATGAAGCCTTTGGTAGCGCAGGCCATGCAAGTAAAATAAAACCGATATCATTAGAAAAAATGATTGCACGCTATGCTAGCGGTGAGCTAGCACCAACAGACTTATAAGTTTTAACACTCTCTTTCCTTTGCCGCCAAAAGACAAAGACTATCAACTTAATTTGAACTGGAGAATTCACTATAATGAATACCCATAAAACCTTAACGCAATTTATTGTGGAGCAACAGCGAGCTAACCCACAATCAACAGGTGATTTATCAGGTCTGATGAATGATATTGCTAGCGCTTGTAAGAAGATTTCACACTTAGTGAATCGTAGTGGCATTATTGGTATTGGTGGTGCGGCAGAATCTGAAAATGTGCAAGGCGAGGTTCAAAAAGAACTGGATATTATCACCAATGATGTAATGGTCGACCACCTGAATTGGACGGGTCACTTAGCCGCCATGGCCTCAGAAGAAATTGAAGACATTATACAAATTCCCGAACACTACCCAAAGGGAAAATACCTTATTTCTTTTGATCCACTTGATGGTTCATCTAATATTGATATCAATCTGTCTGTGGGTACTATCTTTTCAATTCTACGCTGCCCCGAAGGCGTGACAAACCCAACGGTAGAAGACTTCAAGCAGAAAGGGGCGCAGCAAGTCTGTGCTGGCTTTTGTGTCTATGGCCCTACCACAATGATGATCATCACTACAGGTAACGGTGTGGATGGATTCACATTAGATCAAGATGTAGGTGAATTTATTCTGACTCACCCTAAAATGACCATTCCAGAAGATACCGCCGAATTTGCTATTAATATGTCAAACCAACGATTTTGGGAAGAGCCGGTACAACGTTACATTGATGAATGTATTAAAGGCATTGATGGTGGCAGAGAGAAAAACTTTAATATGCGATGGGTCGCCTCCATGGTGGCGGAAGTGTATCGCGTACTCACTCGTGGTGGAATTTTTCTCTATCCACTGGATAATAAGCCATCCACTAAAGGTGGTAAGTTACGTTTGATGTATGAAGCAAGCCCGATGAGCTTTATTGTTGAACAGGCTGGCGGATTAAGTTCCACAGGCCGAGAGCGTATTCTAGATATTACGCCCGAAGGTATTCATCAGCGCGTCCCCGTTATTCTAGGCTCAAAAAATGAAGTTGAGAGAATTCTTTCCTACCATCAACAATAGTGTCAGCTTTAACTTTGTACAGACGATAAACAATCATCAAATTCACATCGCAGATCCTAGCGGGAGTCTGCGTATTCTAAAGGTATAAAATTATGCGCAAGCCATTTGTAGCTGGAAATTGGAAAATGAATAATCCAAATGAAAGCCCTAGAGCCTTATTAGAAAACATTCTTCATCATTCACAACAATTAGAAAAAATGCTAATTGATTTAAATGCGGATTCTACTCTTGATATTGCCATATTCCCACCTGCAGTCTATTTAAGAGAAGCACAGGAAATACTGGCTGGTTCCACGATACACTGGGGTACACAGAATGTCTCTGCTTATGATGAAGGATCCTACACCGGAGAAATATCAGCCTCTATGATTAAAGGGTTTGGCTGTGAATATGTTTTAATTGGCCACTCTGAACGGCGCTGTCTCTATGAAAAGTTAGAATTAGATCAGACCGTATTAGATGAAATTGTTGCCGAAAAATATGAAATGGCAATAAGCCATGACTTAACTCCCATTATCTGCATCGGCGAAACAGCTGAAGACTATGAATCCAATAAAACAGAGGAAATTCTTGCAAGGTTATTAGATGTGCTTATTGAGCATCAAGGTGCAAAATCATTATCTAAAACAGTGCTTGCCTATGAACCTGTTTGGGCAATTGGGACCGGTAAACCTGCAACGCCGGAGTGGGCTCAAGATGTACATTCGTTTATGCGAGAACGTATTGCTAAACATGACAAGACAACAGCAGAATCAATACGTATCCTTTATGGTGGCAGTGTTAAGGCAAATAATGCGGCAGCAATTTTTTCAAAGCCAGATGTGGATGGTGGTCTGATTGGTGGGGCATCACTGAATGTGGAGGAGTTTATCCATATTTGCTTTGCAGCAGCATTAAAAACAGGATGATAAGTGAGAGTTATGCGAATATTATTTAACCTTACGTTCTAGCGATAACCTAATAAATATAAAGAATGTACAGTTATGAATGATGAAATTCAGTCGATACTGAGTCATTACAACTCAGACAAGACAAGATTAATGGATATGCTGTGGGATGTCCAAAAACAGCAGGGTTATATCTCTGAGGAGGCGATAACTTACTTGGCAGATGGTTTAAAAATGTCTGCTGATGATGTGAGGGAAACATTAACGTTCTATCATTTTTTTCTTGATAAGCCTTTTGGTAAGTATCAAGTTTATTTATGTAACACTGTTATTGCTAAAATGAATAGTTACCACGAGGTTCGTGAAGCGCTACAACAAGAAACAGGTTGTTCATTCAATAGCGTTGATGATTCAGGCACTTTTGGTCTGGGGGATGCAAATTGTATCGGTTTAAGTGACCAGGAACCTGCCATGATGGTTGATAATGTCGTCTTTACACGACTTACGCCTGCCAAAGTCAAAGAAATTATTTCCCAATTAAAACAAGATAAGTCGCCTGAAGAGATTGCTAACCCGGCTGCTATTGCCAACACCGAGTTGGGTTACGTTACAGCGATGGTTGATGCAAATTTGCGAACGGAAAGCATTGTATTATTTAAACCAAATCGTGATTATAAATCTATTTTGCAGACATGCCTAAACGATAATATCCCTGAAGACATCATTGAGATGGTGACTGATTCCAATCTGCGTGGGCGGGGCGGAGCTGGTTTCCCTACCGGACTAAAATGGAGAATGGGGCGCGATGCAGAGGGTGAAGAAAAATATGTTATTTGTAATGCAGATGAAGGTGAGCCGGGAACCTTTAAAGATCGTGTGCTATTGAGCCACTCTCCTAAAGATGTATTATTGGGAATGATAGCGGCAGGCTACGCGATTGACTCACGTAATGGCATTATTTACCTGCGGGCAGAATATTGGTATCTCAAGGACTATCTACAGCAACAAATTGAAGATTTCCGTGATGAAGGATTATTAGGAAAGCGAATTTTAGGCAAAAATTTTGAGTTTGATATCCGCATTCAAATGGGGGCGGGAGCCTATGTATGCGGTGATGAAACAGCATTAATTGAATCTTGTGAGGGCAAACGAGGTACACCTAGAGTGAAGCCACCTTACCCGATTCAGCAGGGGTATTTGGGCATGCCGACCAGTGTAAACAATGTTGAAACCTTAGCGTGTGCCAGCCGGATCATTGAAAAGGGTGCAGCTTGGTATAATGATATGGGAACCGATGAGTCAACAGGAACCCGCTTGCTCAGCGTATCGGGGGATTGTGAAAAACCAGGAATTTACGAAATTGAATGGGGTACAACCCTTAATGAAGTGATGACGATGATCGGAGCAGTTGATCCCCGATATGTGCAAATCAGTGGTCCTGCGGGTGACAGCTTATCGGTTGAACAAGATGGAGAACGCGAATTTTGCTATAGCGATTTATCGTGTAATGGCTCTTTAATGGTGTTTGACAATAGCCGAGATATTTTGGCTATTGTTAGAGATTTTTCTGAATTTTTTGTAGAAGAATCATGTGGTATTTGCGTTCCTTGCCGTGCTGGCGGTGTTGATTTGATGCATAAGATGGAGCGTATTATTGATGGCAAGGCGTGCCAGCAAGATTTAGATGAAATTACACAATGGAGCAAGTTATTAAAAGGCACAAGTAGATGTGGGCTGGGAACAGCCGCGCCTAATCCTATCTTGGCAACACTAGACAAATTCCCAGAGATATATGAAGAAAAACTGGTCATACAAAAAGGTTCTTTACTGCCTTCTTTTGATCTGGATGAGGCAATGAGTGCCCATGAACTTGCCTATAAGAAACTTGTCGGGGAGGACGAATAATGTCAGTTAAAATCACTATTGATGGTCAGCAGATAAATGCCCGTACTGGCGACAATATTATTGATGTTGCGGCTAAAAATGGAGTTTATATTCCTTCGCTTTGTTATGTTAAAGGCAAGCCTTGTTTAGGTACTTGCCGTATTTGTTCTGTGAAAGTGGATGGCAGGGTAATGGCGGCATGTACGATACCAGTTAGTGAAGGCATGGAAATAGAAGTGAATGATGATGCTGAAATTGTCGATATGCGTAAAGCACTAGTGGAGCTGTTGTTTTCTGAAGGTAATCACAATTGCCCTAGTTGTGAGAAGAGTGGGCGCTGTGAATTACAAGCAACAGGCTATGAAGTGGGGATGATGGTCTCTCGGTTTCCCTACCGTTTTACCCCGCATGTTGTTGATCATGCTTCTAAAACTATTTTTTTACAAAGAGATCGCTGTATCTTTTGTCAACGCTGTGTTGATATGGTACGTGATGAAAGAACAGGTAAAAAGATTTTTAGTATAAAGGGACGAGGCACGAATTCGCGCATCGAAATTGATGCTGAATTAGCCAATGAGATGACACCACAGCAAGTTCGTCAAGCATCGGATCTTTGTCCGGTAGGCTGTATTATTGATAAAACACAAGGTTATGACGATCCAATAGGAAAACGTAAGTTTGAAGTTAAATCAATTAAAGAGCGCGCATTAGATAAGGAGCACCGATGAGTCATACTAATAAAAATAAGATCCTGTCTCATGAGTTGCCTACAACACCCTTAGATCCAGAAATAAAGGCAGCACGCGAGGCAAAAATTCCTATAGCAATGATCGGTTTATGTGGTTGCTGGGGCTGTACTCTATCATTTCTTGATATGGATGAAAGAATACTTGGTCTGCTAGACAAAGTTAATATTACGCGATCTTCTTTAACGGATGTAAAACGTATTCCATATCGCTGTGCTATCGGTTTTGTTGAAGGTGGTATTGCCAATAGCGAGAATATTGAAACATTGGAGGAGTTTAGAGAGAATTGTGATATTTTAATTTCTGTTGGTGCTTGCGCCGTATGGGGTGGGGTACCTGCTATGCGTAATGTAGTACCACTAGAAGAGTGCTTTAAAGAAGCCTATATTGACTCACCTACAGCGGTAGAGGGTGCTAAAAAAATCATCCCTTTTCATGACGATATTCCAGTAATTACGACCAAAGTAATGCCTTTACATGAGGTAGTGAAAATAGACTATTTTATTCCAGGATGTCCCCCCGATGGGGATGTAATTATTAAAGTGCTGGATGATTTGGTCAATGGGCGTGAATTTGATTTACCAACATCAATGAATCGTTACGATTAAACGAGGAGGGATAAAATGAGTAAAAAATTAGTAATCGATCCTGTAACGCGTATTGAAGGCCACGGTAAAGTGACGATTCACCTTGATGATAATAATCAAGTAGTCGATGCAAAACTACATGTGGTTGAATTCCGCGGTTTTGAACGGTTTATTCAAGGCCACCCGTATTGGGAAGCCCCGATGCTGTTACAACGTATTTGTGGCATCTGTTTTGTCAGTCATCATTTGTGTGGTGCCAAGGCGCTAGATGATATGGTAGGAGTCGGCTATAGCACAGGGACATCACTATTGCCTACCTCCGAGAAAATGCGGCGGCTTGGACATTATGGGCAGCAATTACAATCACATGTGACGGCTTATTTTTATTTAATCGTACCAGAAATGTTATTTGGTATGGATGCGGCGCCTGAGCAGCGAAATGTACTTGGACTAGTAGAAGCCAATCCTGCATTAGTAAAACGTGTTGTTGCCTTACGTAAATGGGGGCAAGAAGTCATTAAAGCAGTATTGGGAAAACGTATGCACGGCATAAGCTCTATTCCGGGTGGTGTCAATCAGAATCTCAGTATTGAAGCTAGAGATCGCTTGCTAAATGGTGAAGAAGGGCTTATTTCAATTGATGCTGTGATTGAGTTTGCTCAAGATGGTTTGAATCTATTTTATGACTTCCATGAGAAAAACCGTAAACAAGTCGATACGTTTGCAGAGGTGCCTGCGCTGAATATGTGCTTAGTCGGTGATGATGATAATGTTGATTATTATCATGGCAAAATGCGTATTGTGGATAAAAATAAAGAGATTATTGATGAGCTTGACTACCATGATTATCTAGACCATTTTTCTGAAGCAACTGAAGAATGGAGCTACATGAAGTTCCCATTCCTTAAAGCATTGGGACGAGAAGCAGGTTCTGTTCGTGTTGGCCCGTTAGCTCGTGTGAACGTAACTAAAAGCTATTCTGATTCAACGCCATTGGCGAAAGCGGCTTTAGAACGTTTTCATGATTACACCAATGGCAAAGCGAATGATATGACTTTGCATACTAACTGGGCTAGAGCTATTGAAATTTTACATTCTGCTGAGCAAATTAAAGATTTACTCAATGATCCTGTTCTACAAAAAGAGCAGCTTGTTTTGACGTTTGATCAAAGCACATGGACAGGCGAAGGTGTTGGCGTAGTTGAAGCACCACGCGGTACTTTGCTACACCATTATCGTGCGAATGAAGAAGGTAATATAACCTTCGCTAATTTAGTGGTGGCTACTACACACAACAACACCGTTATGAATCGCTCTGTGCGTTCTGTTGCAGAAGATTATTTAGGAGGAAAATCTGAAATTACCGAAGGTATGATGAATGCTATTGAGGTCAGTATTCGTGCTTATGATCCATGCTTGAGTTGTGCCACTCATGCAGCCGGGCAAATGCCGCTGGTGGTTTCAGTGTTGGACTCAAAGGGTAATCTAGTTAATGAATTCGTCCGTTGATTATATGGCTGCCACGCTAGTTGATTATAATAATTCTGACAGCCTAATTTATGGCATTGGAAATATTGGCAGGCAAGATGATGGGCTCGGCTGGGCATTTATTGACTGGCTAGAGCGTGAATCAATCTGTCCTAAAGCTGACCTTATGCGGCATTATCAACTACACCTCGAAGATGCCGATATGATTAGTTACAAAAAACAAGTGTTATTTGTGGATGCGAGCAAAGTAGCTGAGCTGGAAACCTTCCAACTGGAAAATGTTAAGCCGAAAATAGATTTTAGTTTTACTTCACATGCTATTTCTGTTGAATCCATTTTGGCAACATGCCAAACCTGTTTTGACGTTATACCCAAAGTTCAATTTCTAACTATTAAAGGTTATGAATGGGATCTTCAACAAGGATTAACGATGAATGCGCAACAAAATTTAGATATTGCTACTGAGTTTTTCCAAATGAATTTTAAGTTATAAGGCTGGAGTTAATAATGAGTAAACTTGATATTGGTGCCGCTAAAAATCTGATCTTAGATGCACCTATTGGTCGTTATATCGGTGATAGAGGCGCACAGGTATTTGCAAAATGTGCTGACTGTATTGTTGATTTAGAAGATAATGATTTTCTATTTAAAGAGGGTGAAACAACGTCCTCTTTTTATATTGTTATACAAGGAAGACTAGCCATAGTTAAAACAAAAAAGGAAAAAGATAGTAAGCTTAGAATTTTACATATACTAGAGAAAAGTGATTTAATTGGGGAGCTAAGCTTTATCGATGATACGCACCATACTGCTTCAGTAATGGCTATAGGCGATGCCCAAGTACTAGAGTTTAAGGCCGAAAAGATAAGCAACATAATAGATGTAATGGCTGAATCTGATAATCCAACACCGTTCATGAGAAAAGTTGAAACCCTAGAACAGCGACGAAATACCATCATGCAAAATTTGGAAAAAGCAGAACAGACTGATCTTCAATCTAATAGCCTGTCAGATATCAATGAATTTGAAGTGCAACGCGCGTTGAATGCCATATTCAAACAACTAGATAAATCAGATACTGATAATTTGAAGGATTTTATAAAGAACGTTGTAGTAAAAATTGTACTCAAGCCAGAAAACCAAACACGGATGTTGATACATTATTCTATCAACATCCGAGGGTTTAAAATGGCGTCCCCAAGGGGGATAAGCGCTAAACCCTTAATACTGGCAGTTTCTGTTGTTGATATTGCTTGTTAATATAAACATTAATAAGAAGAAGCCCTGAACATTGTTTAGGGCTTTTTTTTGTCTATATGATGCGGTCTTACATAAATGTCTCGCTAGAAAATGAGGCCATCGGAAAAAGGTGATCGGGGTTACCTGTTTTTTAAATTGGTTATTAAGTTATATATATCATAAGGATAAAGCAATAAGTTAAAGGTAACTAAATGGTGATCGAAAGGTGATCGGATCACCTTTTTATTGGTAATTTAGCCTGTTTTTTATTTATAGTTAAAACAATGACTTATGAAATAATTACCTTTCGATCACCATCGATCACCTTTTAAGGGTAACTTTATTATTCATTTATTTCAAAAGCTTACAGTGGAAAAAAGAAGAAATTACACAGATCACCTTTTTCCGATGCTCTGCTTTTCTAATAATATTATTTAATTACAACAAATAAGTGAAAAACAACCAATATTAGCTAATAAAAACATGGTGTTATGGTATAATCGAGCTATGTTTTTCACTGTTTTGGTGGCGTTATGGATTTGACAGGGTTAATCGAGGACTGGCTTAGTTGGCTTTTGATGAATAAAGGCAGATCTCCTGCAACAATTATCAAATATCGAGGATATCTGAATATTTTCAAGGAACATCTTGGTGATAGTCAGATAGTTGATGTTGATCTGGATTTGTTAGAAGATTTTTCTGGTAAGGTGCTTTTTGATAAAGGCCTGGCATCGCGAAGTAGAAGTGCGGCGGTGTCTTCAATCAAGAATTTCTTTTCCTGGTTAAAATTAAAGAACATTATAAGTTCCGATCCATCAGATAAACTTGCCCACCCATCAATAGGCAGGAGATTACCAAAAGCGATTACGCTTCAAGATGCTGAGAAGCTAATCGGCGCTACTGATTTAGATACATTTATAGGTGTTCGTGATGCAGCTATGATGTCGCTATTGATAGGTTGTGGATTGCGAGTGTCTGGGCTATGCAACTTAAATCAATCAAATCTTATGTTTACTCAGGACAACGAAGGTCGTGAGAGGCTGGTTATAAGGGCTATAGAGAAAGGGAATAAAGAGCGATTAGTGCCAGCACCTACGGAGTGTTTGTTGTTAATTAGGGCATACATTGGGCACCGAGAACTAGATGTTATTGATACATCTTTGCCTTCAGGGGATAAGGTGCTGTTTGTTTCAGTTAGGAACAGGACGATTCCTGAGCATGAATACCATGGAGAAAGACGCCGGTTTGCACCAAGATCAGTAAATGACATGCTTGCCAAGTATGCAAAAGAAACAGGCGTATCAGTTGCTTTTGCTCACCCTCACGCGCTTCGGCATCTATACGGTGCAGAGCTTATGGAAAGTGATGTCAACATATTAAGCGCTCAAGCATTGCTTGGACATGAGAGCGCTGATACCACAGCTATATATTCACACTTAGCAATGAGAAAGCTAACCAAAGATGTAGATAGAGCAAACCCACTAGGCAAGATGCATACACCCGTTACAGATTTAATACCCCACCTAAACGGCTAGAAATATACAGGATAAATACCATGGACCATCAAACACAGATATATAGGCGCTTAGAAAACATCTTGCTTGGGGTTAACCTAACTACAACTATGGCTATATATGTATGTTTGCGCGGGTTTGTGAGCTGTACACGAAATGACCATCCCAACGGGCAAAAGCCTGCAACCACATAGAAGCACCAACCGCGCCTTATTTAATAACACGCGGTTCAGTATCTTATTTGCACATGAGAATGAGGGTTTACAATGGACACTAAACAGGTAACGCGCAGTTCAAAGCGAGAAGTGGTTAGTCACAGGCATGGTCAGGAAGGGGTGGGGGCACGGCATATGGATGGCAACAATCACCAGTGGGGGGGTGGGTACCTAGATATCTGCACTGATCTTGAAGTTTCAAAAAAAAATTCGCGCGACCCACGACTTGATGAATTGGCTGATATGGGTATTGGCGGTTTTTGGCGTTCACTGGCCGACGATATTGGTTTTGATGCTTTTATGGTCGTATGGAACAGCTTGAGTTGTCACGCTTCTGGCGGTGATGACGGGCATCGGGTGTATATCCCTCGTTATGATGCTTTTATGCGGTATCAGCGCAACAGAATGATCTTGTCACTCTCATCTACAGGTTTAAAGGCGCGTGATATTCGTGAACGCGTTATTTCTGATTTGCGTGAGCATGTGTCAATAAATCATATCAACAAATTAATACGTCAACATACTGTTAAATAGTCGGTATTCCCCCTTATGTTGATTGAATGTAGCTGTTTAAATGCGCAGCATGGCTAAAAACCGCGATATAAACTCCCCCCTCTCAAGTGTCAGTTTTAAGTGCGGTTCTTGTGGCTGTAAATTTTCTGTGGTCCCCGCTCGTGTTGAAGATGAGCCGGAACGCGATCACCCTTATCGATATTTTGCACAATGTACTGATTGTGGTGAAGAATCTAAGCAGGCCACATGGGAGCAAGCATTGATGGCTTCCTACGGAAAACATACCGGGCCAAAGACTGCAGAAGGAAAAAAAGCATCGTTATCTAATTTGGACGGCCACCCAACACCAGAGGAGGCGCTGAGAACACGATTTAATGCAATGAAGCACGGACTTAGGGCTCGTGTAGCCACTTATTTTCCTGCAAAGCCGGGAAAATACCCTCACTGTGCTAGTTGCCATATTGATTGGGATGATTGTGCTGCACAAGTTGCGTGCATGAAGCGAACAGAGTTGTTTATGCGGCATCAAATTGCTTTTGAATCCAAAGATCCCTCATTACTTACTGATATTAGATCTGATTTGCAGGCAAATATTCAGGCCATTATTGATGACATCATTCTTTCTATCGCATCAGAGGGTGTTGCTATTCGCAAGCCAGCTTACACCGTCATTAATAATAAAATTGAAATAGGCAAGTATGTTGATGCAAATGGTGAGGAGCAACTTATATATGATGCTTTAGAGGCTCATCCATTGTTGAAAATTCTTTCTGAGTTTATAGCTAGAAACAGCATGTCACTTGGCGATATGGGTATGACTGCGAAAGTGGTTGAAGGTAATGAAATTGTCATGGGTAATCTTTCAGAACAGAAAGAAGATCGAGAAACATTGCTTGGCTATCAGAAACAGCAGACGGAAAACATGTCTAACTTGTTAGAAATGATTGAGCGATCTAAGAAGAAGTCAAAAGAAGACCCTTATGTGATTGAGCACACAAATGGCTGAACGGATTAATAAAAATAAACGCATTGAGCTGACCAATATTGCTGAGCGTGAGATTATGCGATTCAAGGATGATCACTCGCTTTGGCATAAACATGTTCACAATGTTGAGCTTGATTCGATGCAGATATTGAAGTGTTTGGAAATGGACCAGCATAAAAATACAGTTGATTTCTCGTGTCGTCGGACGGGTAAAACTGCCGTCAAAGAAATGTATCTGCTTAAATATAATGCAGTTGAGGGAGACCAATCTTTAGGTATTATTGCCCCTCGTGAAGCGCAAGCTTTAACTAACCTTGATTACCACCTTGAAGCTATTCGTCGATCATCAATATTAGAAAGTTTTTTAATGTTTAAATCTGGCAGAAAGCAAATGTCGGACACCCGGTACCAGTTTGCCAATCATTCGCAAGCAAAGGCCTACGGCATCATGGCTCAGATTGACGGTGACGATTTAACCATTGCCAGCATTGAAGAAATTGACGATTTACCGGCTGACAGATTGAACTCTCGCTTCTTATTAACAATGGGTTCAAACCGTCGACTAGGTGCAAGTAAAGGTGCGATTAATGACCCTCAATTAAGAGTAACGGGTGTATATAAAGGTGCTGATTGAAGTGGTCAAGTATTAATGCAGAAAATTTAAGCCACTTTTTTCAATTGTGCCATTTTTTGTGCAGGTGTAATATAGCCGAGCGATGAATGTAATCG